>DASURP010000115.1:0-5815 GCA_036279975.1 Rhodanobacteraceae bacterium | reverse complement strand
CCTGCTGCTCAAGGGCAAGTGCGCGAAGTGCGGGGCGAAGATTTCCGCGCGCTATCCCGTAGTCGAGCTCGGCACGGCGATCCTGTCGGCGGTGGTGGCGTGGAAGTTCGGCTTCGTCTGGTACACGGCTGCGGCGCTGCTGCTCACCTGGATGCTGATCGCGCTGACCGGCATCGACATCGATCATCAGCTGCTGCCGGATAACATGACGCTGCCGCTCGTCTGGATCGGGCTGCTGCTCAGCCTCGCCACCACGATTCCGGCGATCGGCCTGCCGGTCGACCCGCGGTCGAGCATCATCGGTGCGATTGCCGGCTACCTGAGCCTGTGGAGCGTCTATCACGCATTCCGGCTGCTGACTGGCAAGGAAGGCATGGGCTACGGCGACTTCAAGCTGTTCGCGGCGGCGGGCGCGTGGCTGGGCTGGACCGCGTTGCTGCCGGTGATCATCATCGCGGCGTTGTCGGGCGCGCTCATCGGCGGGGTCATGCTGGCCGTACGCGGGCAGGACCGCAGCGTACCATTCGCGTTCGGGCCATTCCTCGCGATCGCGATGTGGATTTGGCTGGTGGCGGGCGACCCGATCCTCGCGGCGTACCTGCACGTCACCGGCCTTCGTTGATAAAACCGGGGTCGGAGTGCCTTTTCGCGCAAGATGAGACAGATGAGTCACTTGGGTCTGAAAAGGCACTCTGACCCCGGTTTTCTTGCGCTGGCCGCGATCGCGCTGTTGGGCGCGCTGCTGATGCTGCCGAACCTGGTGTGGCTGACGCACGATTCGACCGGCAGCGTGTGGATCGCGGCGCTGGTGCTGCCGCTGGCGCTGCTGGCAATCCTGTTCGCGTTGCTGGGGCGCTGGCCGTGGCTGGCCTGCCTGCTGCTGGCGCCGTTCGCACTGCTGGCGCCACTGGAGACGTTTTACGTCGCGCAGTACCACCACCCGACTTCGGCGCAGATCATCGCGACCATCGTCGCCACCAATCCGCTGGAGCTGCGCGAATACTTCGGCGGCTTGCTGGCGCCGCTCGCACTGGCGCTGCTGGCCGGGCTGGCGCTGGCATTGCTGGCGGCATGCTGGAGTTTCCGGGCGGGGCTGCGCTGGCGCGGCATCCTGCGCGCGGGTGCGCTGGGCGCCGGCGTGCTGGCGATGCTGGTGCCGCTTGGCGTCGGATTCGCCAACGCGCGACACCGGATCGCCAGCGTGTCGGAGTCCGCCTCGACGCCGCTGCATGCGTACGGCGGCGCCATCGAGGACGGCTTTCCGTTCGGCCTGGTCCCGCGCATCGCCGAGTATCGCAACGAGTGGAACCGCATGCGCGCCGAGGCCGCGAGGTTCAAGGCGTTCCGTTTCCACGCGCGCCGGGTCGGGCCGCCGCTGCGACAGCGGCAGGTCTATGTCCTGGTGATCGGCGAGAGCAGCCGGCGCGCGGACTGGCAGTTGTTCGGCTACGACCGTCCGACCAACCCGGAGTTGTCCGGGCTGCAGAACCTGGTTCCGCTGCCGCGTTTCATCACCACCTGGCCGGAATCGATCGCGGCGATCCCCATGATCCTGACCCGGCGCAAGCCCGGCATGGCCTGGGACGCGCCCTGGCACGAGGCATCGGTGCTGCGCGCGATGGCCGAGGCCGGCTACGAAACCTACTGGATTTCCAACCAGCAGGCGATCGGCGAATTCGACTCGCCGGTGTCGATGTACGCCTACGAGGCCGACCACGTCGAATGGTTGAACCGCGCTTCGTGGACCGCGCCGGGCAGTTACGACGGGGACCTGGTGCGGCCGCTCGAGGACGCGCTGCGCGCCTCCGGGCGCGACCTTTTCATCGTGCTGCACATGATGGGCAGCCACGTGAAGTACGACTACCGTTACCCGCAGGCGTTCGATCACTGGCAGCCGACCCAGCTGTCGCCGCCCGGCGACGGCTCGCGCATCCAGCGGGTGCGCAACAGCTACGACAATTCCGTCCTGTACACCGACCACGTGCTGGCCGAGGTGATCGGCGTGCTCAAGGCAAGCGGCGCGGTCACGGCGCTGTGGTTCGAATCCGACCACGGCGAGCTGATCCCGACGCCAACCTGCGACAAGGAAGGCCACGGCGTCGGCACCGTGCCCGAATACCAGATCCCGGCGCTGTTCTGGTATTCGGATGCGTACCAGCGGGATTTCCCGGGGCGCGTCGCCAGCTTGCGCGAGAATGCCGACGGGCGCACCCTTGCCGCCGACACCTTCGAATCGCTGATCGACATGGCAGGCGTCGCCTTCCCCGGCCACGACGAAAGCTGGAGTCTGTTCAGCCCGCGCTGGCACTACCACACGCGCTGGGTGGCGCAGACCCGGCACATCGATTTCGACACCGCGCGCATCGAGCGCGACAATTGCAAGCTGGTGCTGCCCCCAAACCGGCAAAACCGGGGTCAGAGTCACTTTTCGAGCAAAATGCATGACCGGGCCAGCCCGATTGAAAAGTGACTCTGACCCCGTTTCGGAACCCGTTTCGAGTCGACACTATGTCGTTGCCCTGACCGGCGGGGTTGCCGCCGGCAAGAACGCGGTGGCGCGCCGATTCGAGGCGCTGGGTGTCAACGTATACGACGCCGACGTCGCCGCCCGCGAAGTGGTGGCGCCGCGCCAGCCCGCGCTCGCGGAGATCGAATTCGTGTTCGGCGCCGAGGTCCTGGGCGCGGACGGCAGCCTGGACCGGCGCGCGATGCGCGAGCGGGTGTTTGCCGATCCCGCCGCGCGCAGGAAGCTGGAAGCGATCATCCATCCGCCGGTCCGTGCGTGGCTGCGCAAACGGGTCGGCATGGACCGCGGGCCGTATTGCATCCTCGCGATCCCGCTGCTGGTGGAAAACCGCGCGGAATACGACTGGGTGGACCGGGTGCTGCTGGTGGATGCACCGGAGGCATTGCAGGTCGAGCGCCTGATGCGGCGCGACGGCGCCACCCGCGGGCATGCCGGTCAGGTGCTGGCGGCGCAGTCTACCCGCGCGCAGCGGCGCGCGATCGCCGATGACGTGATCCTCAACGACGGTGACGAGTCGACACTGGATGCGCAAGTGGCGGCGCTGCACGAGCAGTACCTTGCGTTGGCCGCGGCCCACTCTTCGTAGGGGCCAGCCTGCTGGCGACCATGGAGCTCCCGGCCAGGGATGGCCGCTCTTCGCGCGCAGGCGCGCTCCTACAACGGCATGCGTCGCAATCCACGCGTGTGCTTACCGACGACCGCGAAACGCGCGGATGCCCGCGACGCCCTGCGCGCCCGCGGCGCGTGCGCGTTCGAGATCGGCCGGCCCCACCCCGCCCAGCGCATAGACCGGCAGGCGCGCGTCGGCAACCAGCCGCGCGAAACGCTCCCAGCCGAGCGGGCCCGCATCCGGGTGCGAGGCGGTCACCTGCACCGGTGACAAGGTGGCGAAGTCCGCGTCGATGGCTGCGGCCAGTTCCAGCTCTTCCGCATCGTGGCACGACGCGCCCACCCAGGACGTTCTCGGCAACGGCCGTTCGCGCAGTTCGCGCAGCTGCGCCGCCTTGAGATGCACGCCCACCCCGAGTTCGCGCGCGAGGTCGATGTCGCCGTTTACCAACAACCACTCCCGCAATGCCATGTCGGCTTTCAGCCACTGCCGGGCAACGTCGCGGACGCTTTCCCGGCTGGCACCCGGCATCCGCAGTTGCCCCAAACCGGGGCAAGGGTCGCTTTTTGACTTTGTCGTCGTGGACGTACCACCGGGGCCAAAAAGTGACTCTGACCCCGGTTTGATGGCGTAGTACGGGGGCAGCCGCAGCGCCGTCACGATCGGCGCATCGGCGGGCGGCATGGTCGCAATGTGCATGTCCGGGACGGCCGCCCAGCGCAGCGGATGGCCCTCGCGCGCCCGCGGCGTGCCACGCCAATTGGTGACGCGCAATGCGTGCAGGCGCACGGTCTTTTCCGGGTATTGCCATGGCACCGAAATCAACGGTTCGGACGCCAACACCTCGACGCCCAGTTCTTCCGCGAGTTCGCGGACCAGGGCCTGCCCGACCGTTTCACCGGGTTCGAGCTTGCCGCCCGGGAATTCCCACAAGCCGGCGAGATGCTTGCCCGGCAGGCGTTGCATCAACAGGATGCGGCCCTGGTCGTCGGAGAGGATGCCGGCGGCGACTTCGATGGGTTGATACTTGGTCATATTCCGGCGGAGCAACCACCCATGCTGTTCCCTTCTCCCGTCGGGAGAAGGTGGCCCGAAGGGCCGGATGAGGGTACGGAACCCGCGCAGCCCAAGTACAAGGCCCGGACCCTCACCCCTGCCCCTCTCCCACAGGGAGAGGGGTTCCAACTGCGACCTCCCCAATGCGCTCATACTCCACGAAATCGAACGCGAGCGGATGCCTCGCGTCAATCGGATGATGCTCGCGCGCGACCTCACGCCACTCGCGTGGATCGTATTCCGGGAAGAAGGTATCGGCGCCGGGCGTTGCGGTATCGATTTCCGTGAGATGCATCCGCGTCGCGCGCGGCAGCGCCAGCGCGTACACCTCGCCGCCGCCGATCACGCACAGCTCCTGGCCGTCGGCGCGGTCGATCGCCTCGCCCAGTGAATGCACCACGACCTGGCCGTCGAACGGCGCGTCCACCCCGCGTGTCAGCACCAGGTTCGGCCGCCCCGGCAGCGGGCGACCGATCGCCAGCGCGGTCTTGCGGCCCATCAGTACCGGTCTGCCGAGGGTAAGCGCCTTGAAGCGCTTCAGGTCATCGGAAAGATGCCACGGCATCGCGCCAGCCCGGCCAATGGCGCGGTTGCGGTCGAGGGCTGCGATCAGGGTGATCACGCGTGCAATGCGTTTCCCCTCTCCCTTCGGGAGAGGGCGGCGCGTAGCGCCGGGTGAGGGTTCGACAACAACGCCGGGCGCCAAGTTTGCCTCAAGCAGAAAATCACGTGCGACAGCCGTACCCTCACCCCAGCCCCTCTCCCGAAGGGAGAGGGATGCAAACTCCTTCCTCTCCAGACCGCTTCTGGACAATCACGGCAACGATTCATACCGCCACCGGGGCCTTGATCGCAGGCCACGGATCATAATCGACGACATGGATATCCTCGAAACGGAAATCGAACAAGGACTTCACGTCGGGATTCAGCACCAGCTTCGGCAACGCTCGCGGCGTGCGGGTCAGTTGCTCGTGCGCCTGTTCGACGTGGTTGGAATATAGGTGCAGGTCGCCGAAGGTGTGCACGTAATCGCCGCGTTCCAGCCCGCATACCTGCGCCACCATGCACGTCAGCAACGCGTAGCTTGCGATGTTGAACGGCACGCCGAGGAAGATGTCGGCCGAACGCTGGTAGAGCTGGCACGACAGCTTGCCGTTGGCGACGTAGAACTGGAACAGTGCGTGGCACGGCATCAGTGCCATCCGGTCCAGTTCGCCGACGTTCCAGGCGCTGACGATCATGCGGCGCGACTCGGGCTTGTGCCGGATTTGCTCGAGCACCCGCGCGATCTGGTCGATGGTGCTCCCGTCCGGCGTAGACCAGGCGCGCCATTGCCGGCCATAGACCGGCCCGAGGTCGCCGTTCGCGTCGGCCCACTCATCCCAGATGCTGACCCCATGTTCCTTCAGGTAGGCGATGTTGGTGTCGCCACGCAGGAACCACAGCAACTCGTGCACGATGGATTTCAGGTGCAGCTTCTTGGTGGTCAGCAACGGGAAGCCGGCGGCGAGATCCATCCGGATCTGGCGCCCGAACACCGAACGGGTGCCGGTACCAGTGCGGTCGCCCTTGACGGCGCCGTTGTCCAGCACGTCACGGAGGAGGTCGAGGTAGAGCTGCAT
>DASURP010000114.1:0-4572 GCA_036279975.1 Rhodanobacteraceae bacterium | reverse complement strand
AGCCGCCCGGGAAGGATTTGGGAAAGCCGCGGTAACTTACCGGATCAAGGACTGGGGCATCAGCCGGCAGCGGTACTGGGGCACCCCCATCCCGGTGATCCACTGCGAGCGGTGCGGCGTGGTGCCGGTGCCGGACGAGCAGCTTCCGGTGGTGCTGCCGGAGGACGTCGAGATCACCGGCCGCGGCTCGCCGCTGGCGAGGAGGCCCGAGTTCTACGCCTGCAGCTGCCCGACGTGCGGCAAGCCGGCGAAGCGCGAAACCGACACGATGGACACGTTCGTCGAATCGTCCTGGTACTTCCTGCGCTACGCCTCGCCCGACAACGCCCGGGCGATGGTCGATGGCCGCGTAAATTACTGGGCGCCGGTCGACCAGTACATCGGCGGCATCGAGCACGCGATCCTGCACCTCTTGTATTTCCGCTTCTACCACAAGCTGCTGCGCGACGCTGGGATGGTCCGCAGCGACGAACCGGCGACCAACCTGCTGTGCCAGGGCATGGTGGTGGCGGAAACGTTCTACCGCGAGGGCGCGGGTGGCGAGAAGGAATGGATCAATCCCGCCGACGTGGACATCCGGCGCGACGAGAAGGGCCGGGTCGTTGGCGCGATGCTGAAAGCCGACGGCAAACCGGTGTCGATCGGCGCTTCGGAGAAGATGTCGAAGTCGAAGAACAACGGCGTCGATCCGCAGGTGATGATCGATAAGTACGGTGCCGACACGGTGCGGCTGTTTTCGATGTTCGCCTCGCCGCCGGAGTTGTCGCTGGAGTGGAACGAGGCGGGCGTCGAGGGCATGGCGCGTTTCCTGCGCCGGTTTTGGCGCGAGGTGGTGACGCACGCGGCGCAGCCGGACCATCCGCAAACCGACCCCGCGTCGTTGAACGCGGCACAAAAGGGCTTCCGCCGCCAGCTGCACGAAACCATCGCCAAGGTCGGCGACGACATCGGCCGTCGCCGCAACTTCAACACCGCGATCGCGGCGCTGATGGAATTGTTGAATGCGGTGTCCAGGTTCGACGACACGAGTGGGGCCGGACGCGCGCTGCGCCACGAGGCGCTGGAAGCCATGGTGTTGCTGCTGGATCCGTTCACCCCGCACACCAGTCACGCGCTTTGGCAGGTGCTGGGCCACGCCGAGACCCTGGTCGAGGACGTGCCCTGGCCGCAAGCCGACCCGGCCGCGCTGGTGCGCGACAGCGTGACGCTGGCGGTGCAGGTCAATGGCAAGCTGCGGGGTACCCTGGAAGCCACGATCGATGCGCCACGCGCCGAACTCGAGGCCGCTGCACGCGCTCTGCCCAACGTGGTCGCGGCGCTCGGCGGCAAGACCGTACGCAAGGTGATCGTGGTGCCCGGGAAGATCGTGAATATCGTGGTTGGATGAACGCGCCCCGGCATGCGCGTTGGCGCTGTTATCCTTTCGCGACACCGGGACGACTGCACCGACCCCGTCGCCGTTCCGGGTTCCGCATCCGGCCTCATCGGATGCGGAACCCGGAATCCATTTTGATCCTTCTGCTGCTTTCGATGCATGGAAATGGATCCCGGCTTGCGCCGGGATGACGGCATCATTTCATGCTTACGCCATTCCCGCACCCGCACACACCGGAACGCCCATGAGCAAGCGATGGCTGCAAACGTTGTTGTGCGTCACGGGATTCGTCATGCTCGCCGGCTGCGGCTTCCACCTGCGCCGCAGCGCGGCCTTGCCCGAGGCCATGCAGCAACAGGTCTACCTGCACGTGAACGGCGGCGGCGAATTTCCGCGCTCGCTGGCCGCGGCGCTGCGCGCCAGCAAGGTGCAGGTGCTGGATGAATCCAGCAAGGGCGTCGCCACCTTGTCGGTCCCGGTAGCGGAGTTTTCCTCGCGGCTGCTGACCACCGGAGGGTTCCAGCGCGTCGGCGAGTACACGGTGGGTTTCCGGGTGCAGTTCACCCTGACCGATGCAAACGGCAACACGCTGATCCCGACCCAGTCGCTGGAACTGTCCCACGAATTCGCGATCGACCAGACCCAGTTTTCCGCGATCTCCAGCGAGACCGAGGCGATCGAGCGCAGCCTGGTGCGCGAGATGACCGATGCGGTGATGCGGCGCCTGGAAGCGCAGGCCCGCAAGGGCACGCCGGCCGCCCCGGCGCCCGCCGCCAGCGCAGGCTGAGCGTGGCCGGCGGGCTCGATGGATTCCTGAAGGCGCTGGCGGAAGGCGGGCTGGCGCCGGTGTACCTGCTCGCGGGCGACGAGCCGCTGCAATTGCAGGAAGCCGGCGACGCGTTGCGTGCCCGCGCGCGCGAACTCGGCTACACCGAACGCGAGGTGCTGGACGTCGAGCCGCACTTCGACTGGGACCGGTTGGCCCGCAGCGGCGCAAACCTGTCCCTGTTCGCCTCGCAACGCCTGATCGAAGTACGCCTGCCGACCGGCAAGCCCGATCGCGACGGGTCCGCCGCGATCACCGAATGGTGCAAGGCGCCGGCGCCGGACACAGTGTTGCTGGTCAGCGCCCAGCAATGGAGCAAGAAACACGAAGGCGCGTGGGTGAAGGCGGTCGAACGCGCGGGCGTGTACGCATGGTTGCGGGCGCCGCGCGTGGACCAGCTTCCCGACTGGATTCGCGCGCGGATGCGCGGCAGGGGATTCGCCCCCAGCGAAGCCGCGGTCGCGTTGCTGGCCTCGCGCGCAGAGGGCAACCTGCTCGCGATCGCACAGGAAATCGACAAGCTCGCGGCGCAGCGCGAGGGTGGCAAGGTCGGCACGGAGGATCTCGAGGCGCTGGGCGCCGACAACGCGGTATATGACGTGTTCAAGCTGACCGATGCGGCTTTCGGCGGCGATGCGCCGCGGGCATTGAAAATATTGAATGGCCTGCGCGCGGAAGGCGAGGACGTGATCCCGATGCTCGGCTGGCTGCTCAACCAGCTCGATCTCGCGCTGCGGCTGGCTTCGGCGCCCGATTTCGCGGCCGCCGTGCGCAACGAGCATGGCATGTGGGGGGACCGGCCCGCGGTGTTTTCCGGTGCCCTGAAGCGCGCCAGCCGCGGCAACGCCCATTGGCGGCGCTGCCTGGTCGAGTGCGCGCGCATCGACCGCATGGCCAAGGGCCGCACCCTGGATGCGGAGGGCAAAGCGATGGGCGATCCGTGGCGCGAAATGGAACGCCTGCTGGTCGCGATCGCGCAACCGCGCAGCGCGAACGTGTTGCTGGCAGCGTGACATCCATGCAGCCCCTCGCCATCTTCGGCGGCACCTTCGACCCCATCCACATCGGGCACCTGCGCGCGGCGTGGGAAGCCTCCGAGGCGCTGGACGCCGAGGTGCACATCGTGCCCGCGAAGATCCCGCCGCACCGCCCGCAACCGGTTGCCAGCGCGCCCGAACGCGCGGCGATGCTGCGCGCGGCCTTGGCGGGGCAACAGTGCCTGCAACTGGACCTGCGCGAACTCGAGCGCGATGGACCGTCGTATACCTATGACACCCTGGCCTCGCTGCGTGGCGAAGTCGGCGATCGCCGCCCGCTGGTGCTGCTGATCGGCGCCGACGCGTTCGCCGGGCTGTCGGAATGGCACCGCTGGCGCGAACTGTTCGGGCTTGCGCACATGTGCGTGCTGACGCGGCCCGCGCAGATTCCGGCGATGCCGGAAGCACTGGCGGACGAGGTTGCCTCGCGCAAGGCCACGGACCTTGCCGCGCTGCGCGAAGCGCCGGGCGGACGGGTGCTGGACATGGTGGTGTCCGCGCTCGGCATTTCCGCCACCCGCATCCGCGCCCTGTTGGCGGAGGGCCGCGAACCACGCTGGCTGGTGCCGGATGCGTTGCTTGCCGACCCGGAATTGTTGCGGCCGTATCGGAAGATCCGGGACTCGGGACCCGGGACTCGGGACCCGGAATGAAGCTGGGTGTTTGCGCAGGGCCGGGCCCCAGCATGCGCAAAATGCGCATCGACGAAACAGCCCTGTTTTCCCCCGGTCCCTGGTCTCGCTGTCCCACTTGCGCTCGAATCCGGGTGGTGCATACTGGGGCCGCGCATCGATGCGCGCCATCAGAGGCCGAGGCCTTCCACAACTTGACCAGCCAGACCAAGTCGCGCTCCGCTGCCACCCCCGTCTCCCGTCCACCCACCACTGCGACCCTGCGCCGGCGCGTGCTCGCCGCCCTCGATGAACTAAAGGCGCGCGACATCCGCGAAATCGACGTGCGCGGGCGCACATCCATCGCCGACCTGCTGATCATCGCCTCCGGCACCTCCTCGCGCCACGTCAAGTCCATCGCCGACGAAGTCGTCAAGTTCGCCAAGCGCGCGGGCATGCTGCCGCTGGGCGTGGAAGGCCAGGACGAGGCCGAATGGGTGCTGGTCGATCTCGGCGACATCATCGTGCACGTTATGTTGCCGCGCATCCGCGAGTTTTACGGGCTGGAACGCCTGTGGAGCGTGGGTGACCAGGCGCCCGAGACCGAAGCTGCCAACGACCGTTGAGTGACACGCCATGCGCGCACGGCTGATCGCGGTCGGCGAGCGCATGCCGGGTTGGGTTGCCGAAGGCTTCGCCGAGTACGCGAAACGCCTGTCGCGC
>DASURP010000113.1:0-18892 GCA_036279975.1 Rhodanobacteraceae bacterium | reverse complement strand
TGACGGCCAACGCTTGCAAATCCGCGGCGGCAAACGCAACCTGCGCGACGGGCCGTTCGCCGAGGCCCGCGAAATGATCGGCGGATTCTTCCTGGTCGATTGCGCCACGCGCGAGGAAGCCGTCGAACTCGCCGCGCTGTGTCCAGCCGCCGAGTGGGCGACGATGGAGGTGCGCGAAACGGGACCCTGTTATCTCGGCTGACCCGCCGCCAAGCATTCAGGGTGCGCGACAGAATCCGGCCAAGAGCAGTCAGTCGACGATCACCGTGCGGGCGCTGGACGGACCGGTCGCGCGCAGGCGCGCTCCTACCAAGGCTCGCCGTCCGACGCTTTTGCAGGGGCCGGCCTGCCGGCGATCAATATTGGCGGCGCTTCACCGATACTTCTGTGCGAAGGTCCGCTGCGGCTCGCAAGCCGCCGACGGATACGAGCTAGGTTCTTTTCGCAGCGTGATCGGGAAAGGCATCATCCGGCAACGCGAGGAAGGCGAAGCAGGGTGTGCCGCGATCCTTCCATCGCTTGCAGGCGTCGTCGAGGACGTCGCACAAGGTATCGAAGTCGTGCTCCGAGGCATCGCGCAAGTCTTCGGCATGGTCGAACAGCCACGTGTAGCCGCCGGCGCGTGGTAGCCATGCAAGATCACCGAGGCAGTCGGCCAGCGCATCCCAGTTGGCGCCGAACGTTGCCGGGAACTCCAGCGCGGCGGCAATGCTCTGCAGCAGGTCGGCCTTGCCACGGCAGCCGGCGAGGCTGATGCGGCGCACCAGGTGGCCTTGCGCGTGGGCGGCGGCGTCCAGCACATCGAGGTCGGTTGCGCCGACCAGCCAGGTGCCGTTCTGGCGCGCGCTGGCGAAATCGATGGTGGCGGTCATCGCGGCGCCGTGAACTTGCGGAAGCTGCGGTAGTGGTCGTCGGTGTAGTAATAGACCACCGGTGGATCGCCGCCGGTGATGATCCGCCTGGCGCCGCGGTTGCGCGCACCGGGCGTTGCCACGGTGTATTCGTGGTAGTACCCGCGCGGTTCGGCGGGCAGCAGGTGTTCGTAGTTGCCGAAGACCCCGCCGTCCTGCCGGTACGGGAATGGCCCGCCGTTGGCGATCAGCGCCAGCGTGCGGGCGGCTTCCGGAGGCAGGAATGCGGGCAGGGATCCGCGTGTGGCCGTTTGCGCCTGCCCGTGGTTTGACACGATCGGGGGCGGGGTCTGCGGCGTTGCGACCGGGCGGTTCCGGTGCACGTACAGGTAACCGACCAGCACGGCCAGGATTGCCAGCGGCAGCAGGGTTCGCCAGGATCGACGCATCATCGGCCTGCGTACTGTGTCAGCATTTTGGCGATGGTGTCCAGGGCCTGCCGGGGCGAGGGACCCTGCGGGTATTCACGCGCGACTTCCTTGCGCGGGTAGCGATTGAGCATCAGTGAAAATACCAGATGTTCGCCTGCCGCACCGGTAACGAAGCCGGTCAGCGTGTAATCGTGGCTGAGCGTGCCGGTCTTGGCTTGCAGGTTGCCCGTGGCGTCGCCCTCGCGGAAGCGGTATTCGAGCGTGCCGTCGATGCCTGCCACCGGCAAGGCATTGCGCAAATCCGGGCCCCATGGCTGGGTCACGGCCCACGCCAGCCACTGCACGCAGGCATTGGGGCTGACCAGGTCGCGTCGCGCCAGGCCGCTGCCTTCCACCAGCAGCACGGCGCTTGGCGGGATGCCGGCCTGGGCCAGCAGGTTGCGCAGCGCACACACCGCCCACCCGGAGCTGGTGTCGGGTTTGCGCGGAGCATCGCAATCGTTGCGTTGTGCAGCGGCCACGCCGGCCTGCAGCAACAGGGACTGCGCGAACAGGTTGTCGGAATCCTTCAGGGTATGGTCCACGAGTTCGGCGATGGTCGGCGAATCGATCCTGGCGATGATCCGCGTGCCGGGCGCGGTCAACCGTGGATTGGCATCCGGCCAACGCAGCACCACCACGCGGCCCGCCAGCGCGATGCCCTGACGGGCCAGTGCGTCGCGCAGCAGGTTGCCGGCGGTACGCGCGGGATCGGGCATCGACAATACGTAGACGTGTTTCCCGGTGATCGTGGCGGGCTGCCCGACGACGTACAGGGTGGATGAACCGACGGGGCGGTACAGGCCGAACGGGACGCCGCTGGTGTCCTGCGTCTGGTTGATGACGCGGACTTCCGCTGCATCCGGCGTCACGGCGACCGAGCAGCAGCGGCGCGCCTCGCGGGTTACCTCGACCCGGATGAGGTTGCCCTGGACGTCCAGCGCCGACGGCGCCGCACCGTACCAGGTCTGCAGGTCGTTGGCTTCCCAGCCGCCGCCAACCGGCGTGCCCGAGAAGTACGTCGCATCGGCGATCAAGTCGCCCTCGACCCGCTTGACGCCACGTTGCGCCAGCGCCGTCGCCAGGCGGTCGGCCCAGTCGGGCGAGAAGTCCTTCAGACCCAACGAGGGATCGCCGCGACCGTACAGGATCAAATCGCCGCGCAACACGCCTTTGCTGCCCACGCGCGTCGAGGTGGCGTACAGGGTGGTGGCGATGCGCGTGTTGGAACCCAGCGTTGCCAGCGCCAGCGCGGCGGTGAACAGTTTGGCATTCGACGCGGGCACGAACAGCCGGTCGGCATTGTGGCTGTACAGCACCTTGCCGGTGTCCAGCGAGCGCACCGCGATGCCCCAGTCTGCGCGCGCGAATTGCGGCTGCGCGATGAAGGCGTCGATGCTTTGTGCAAGCGCCGCCACCGCAGCGTTGGCGGCCGGCACGACCGGCGCCGTCGCTGCGGGAGCGGATCCGGCCGTTTGCGGCATGGCCGGCTGCGCCGGCGCCGCCCCGGCGCTGCCCAGCAGCGACGCCATGGCGAGCAGCCCGAACACGAATGGTTTCATGCGATCCGTCCCTGCAACGCCATCGCGGCAGCGGGGTTGCGTTCCTTCGCGCTGCTGATGAAAAGGATGAATACGTCGCGCGGCGATGACGGTGTTCGGCCCGCGGGCGCGATTCGTGGCAGGTCGGTGGGCTCGCTGCCTTGCGCCCAGCTGCGCGCGCGCCCGGCCCACGCATCGAGCTCGGGGGCGGGGTAGCCATCGGGGTGCTGCACGCGGCTGCGCATCAGGCGTGCATACGCGAAATCCCCGGTGAGATCGGCAAAGGATGGATATTGCTCCGAATCGGTGAACACGCTGGGCGTGCCGTGGGCGCGCGCGAGCGCGAGGTATTCAGGGCTCAAAAAGCTTGCGTGCCGCACTTCCAGCACGTGCCGCAAAGGCTGCCCATTCAGCTCGCGCGGCAGCAGGTCCAGGAACGCCGCGAAATCGTCGCGTTCGAATTCGCGCGTAGGCGGGAACTGCCAGACGAGGGGGCCGAGACGATCGCCGAATTCCGCCAGCCCTCCGAAAACAAACGCACGCATCACCGCACCGGCGGACGCCAGCCTGCGGTGTTCGGCGACCTGGCGTGGCGCCTTCAGCGAGAAAACGAAGCCCGGCGGGGTTGTGTCGCGCCATTTTGCATAAATCCCGGGTGTCTGCGCGCGGTAAAAGGTACTGTTGATCTCGATTGCGGCCAGGTGCCGGCTGGCGTATTCCAGTTCACGCCGCTGCGGCAACCCCTTCGGATAAAAGTTGTCGCGCCACGGCGCAAAGTTCCAGCCGCCGATCCCGACCTTGATGCGCGCACTGCGTGCATCGGCCAGCGCGTCGGCGATGGGAACGTCGGGTATCTTCACGCAGCATGCTCCCCAGGGCTGTGGTCGCCGAACCACCAGAGATGGCCCTCGGTGGCGGCGCGGTTCGAGTCTAGCCAATCCGGACTGGAACCTGTACCACTGCGCCGCCCCCCTTGCGAAGTTCCGCGGAGTGGCGCATCTTTGCATACGTGGTCCACTGCCAATGGGAGCACGACATGAAAGGCGTCGAGAAAAAGAAGGAAGGCAAGAAGAAGCCGCAGAAATCGCTGAAGGAAAAGCGCGCGGAGAAACACGCCAAGAAGGCCGAACGTTCCTGAACCATCCGTGGCGGCCCGCGCCGCGTTCGGTCAGGTGATCCGCGCGGCGTGGGTGTAGATGTTCATCGCCTCGTCGCGTGCGAATGCGATCAGCGTGATGCCGGCGGAATCGGCCGCCTCGATGGCCAGCGAGGTCGGAGCCGAGATCGCCGCGATCACGGGTATCCCCGCATGCGCGGCCTTGTGCACCATTTCCCATGACGCACGCGAGGTGATGGCGGTGAATCCGGTTGCCGTGCGTGCGAGCAAGGCATCGCGCCGACCCGCGGACACGGCCAGTGCGCCAATGAGTTTGTCCAGCGCATTGTGGCGGCCCACGTCCTCGCGGACGGTTGCAGGTTGCCCCGCGGCGACGAAAGCCGCGGCGTGGGCGCCACCGGTCAGCGCGTTCAATGCCTGCGATTGCGCGAGCGTGCGCATGCCGCCGACGATCATGTCGCGGTCCATGCGCGTATCGCGGGTGACGCGCGGCAGGGGCCGCACGGCGTCCTCCAGCGCCTCGACCCCGCACAGTCCGCAGCCGCTGCGTCCCGCAAGGCTGCGCCGGCGTTGCTGCAAGGCTTCGAAGCGTTGCGGTGGAATCAGGCCCTGCAGGGTGACGCCGCGCTTTGCCTTCAGTACATCCAGCAGTTCGAACTCGCCGGGATCCTCGACGATGCCCTCCGCCAGCGCGAACCCCAGCCCGAAATCCGGCAGGTCGCACGGCGTCGCCATCATCACCGCGAACGACACTCCGTTGTAGACCAGTGCCACCGGAGCTTCGGCAATGACCTTGTCGGTCAATCGCGCGCGGCCGTCCGCGCCCACGCGCAGCACCCCGAGATCACGGAATCCTGTGCTGTCTGCATCGGATGCGGTACGGGGCGGAGTGGCGGTCATCCGCCTACTCTATCGCCTTCGTCTCCGCGGTACCCAGGACGGCTTCGGGCGGCTTTCCCGTGGGCCGGCGCACCAGCAACGGGTGCACGAACACCGCGCCGAGAATGATCGCGACGCCGGCGTAGAACCAGGCATCGAGTTGGCGCTGCTCGCCGAGCAGGATCACCGCCAGCACGATCGCGTACACCGGCTCGAGGTTGGTCGCGAGTTGCACGGTATAGGCCGTCAGCTTGCGCAGCACCGCCAATGCCAACGCGAAGGGCAGCAGGGTGCAGACGATCGCCAGCACCAGCAGCAGCGCGCCGTCGCGAAGGCCGGGCACGGCGAAGGTTCCCTCGGCGTGCCAGGACAGCGTGACCAGGGTCAGGAACAGGGTGCCGGCGCCGAGTTCGATGCCGGTGACGGTCAGCGCGCCGTCGTGACCGGCCATGCGCTTGTTGAACGCGCCGAAGGTCGCGCACAGTGCCGCCGACAGCACGCCGACCGCAACACCCAGGCGCATGTCCGCGGGCACGCCGCCCACGACCAGCGCCACGCCCGGCACCACCGCCACGCCCAGCAGCAGTTCGCGAGGATCGAACCTGCGCCCGACCACCGCCGGTTCGATCCCGGACAGGAATACCGGCGCCAGCGCGATGCAGGTCGCCGCGACCGAGGCGTTGGCAAGCTTCACCGACGAATAGAAGGTCAACCAGTGCAGCGCGACCAGCACGCCGATGCCCGCATAGGCCGCGATGCGGCGCGGCGGCATCGCGCGCAGTTCGCGCCAGACTTTCGGCAACAGCAACAGCGCCATGGTCACCAGCAGCATGCGCCACCACACCAGTTGCAGCGCGGTGAGGGTGATCAGCTTGCCGAGGATGGCGGTGAAGCCCCACAGCAGCACGCAGAAGTGCAATTGCCAGTGGGCGCGGGCGTTGGAGGGCATGGGGTGGCGTGACGCAAAGGCGGGCGGCCACGCGAAATGCGCGGCCGCAACCGGCGATTTTCCCACAACCGCGCAGGAGAACCCCTGATCGACGCACCAGGGGGCGCCGCCCCGGCGCAGGCCGGGGCCCAGTCTGACCTTGCATCCCGCCGCGGCAGGCCGCGGTTTCCCTCCGTGCCGGGTACCGGCCTACGCCGGTATGACGAGTAAAATCACCAAGGTAGCGGATCGGCAGCGCAGGGCGCGACGAGGCCCCTACACCGGCGTGCCACCGTCGGCGGCGGCCCACGATTCGTTGACGTGGTCGACGACACGCTGGCCACGCAACCGGAAGGCGTGCGCAAGCCACATCACCAGCGCCGAGAAGATCGCGATCACGGCCAGGCCCGAGACCATCCCGAGCAAGCCGAGGTTGCCGGCGTGCTTGTCCAGTTCGGGGTAACGCCCCAGCCAGCTGATCAGGGCGAGTCCGCCCAGCCACGGCAACACCCAGAATCCGGAACGGAAATCCAGCCTCGGGGTATGCTTGCCCCAGCCGCCCTCGTGGATCACCAGCAGCACCAGCCCCAGCACGACCGCCAGCATCAGCTTCCAGACCACGTCCCAGCCGGACCAGAACACGATCAGGTTGGACGACAGGAAGGCGAGGTACGGAATGACCCAGCCGCCGGCGAGGCGGAACGGGCGGCGCTGCTCCGGAAGCTCGCTGCGCAGCGCCATCATCGTCAACGGGCCCGAACCGAAGGACAGCACGGTGGCCGAGGTGACGAAACCCACCAGTTTTTGCCAGCCCGGGAACGGCAGGAAGAAGATCAGGCCCACGACGAACGCCAGGATCACGCTGACCCAGGGCACGCCGCGTTCGCTGACCTTGGCCAGCACCGCGGGCGCGTTGCCGTTGCGGCCCATCGCGTAGGAGAGGCGCGCGGTCACCGTGGTGTAGATCAGGCCGGTGTCCGCGGGCGACACGAACGCATCGATGTAGAGCAGCAGCGCCAGCCAGGTCATGCCCAGCGTCATCGCCAGCGTGGCCAGCGGCCCGAATGCCAGCGCGCGTCCCTCGATGCCGCCCGAGAAGGTCGTTCCGATGTTTTGCCAGCCGCTCGCCAGCGCCGAGGTCGGCAGCGCGCCGATGAACGCGATCTGCAGCAGCACGTAGATGATCCCGCAAATCACCAGCGAGCCGATCACCGCGATCGGGACGTTGCGTTGCGGATTGTCGGTTTCGCCCGCGAGTTCCACGCCCTGGCGGAAACCGAGGTAGGAAAACACGATGCCGGCGGTCGCGATCGAGGCGAACACGCCGTGCCAGCCGAGCGCAAGGAACCCGCCGTGGACGGGGTGCGCGAAGTGATCCATCTTGAAATCGGCCGACAGGAACGCGACGATCACGATGCAGATGATCGCCAGCTTCCACCAAACCAGTGCGTTGTTGAGCCTGGCGAACCAGCGGATGCCGACCACGTTGACCACGCTGAACAGGAACATCAGGGCCGCCGCCACGAAATAGCCCGGCGTGGTCAACACCGCCACGCCGTCCTGCAGGTGCTGCAGCCACGGCACGTAGTTGGATCCGTATTGCAGCGCGGCCAGCACTTCGATCGGCGCGGTGGAGGCCGCCGCCAGCCAGGTGATCCAGCCGGTGGTGTAGCTGGCGAACGAGCCGAACGCGAAATGCGGGAAACGCACCACGCCGCCCGAGACCGGGAACATCGTGCCCAGTTCCGAGTAGGTCAGCCCGATGAAGCCGATCATGATCGCGCCGAAGATCCAGGACAGGATCGAGGCCGGCCCGGCCTGTTGCGCGGCGTACATCGCGCCGAACAACCAGCCCGAGCCGATGATCGAACCGACCGCGGTGAACAACAGGCCGATCATCCCGACGTGGCGTTTCAGCCGGCGATCGTCACTCGCGGTGGCCTGGTGGGTGGTTGCGGACATGGCGGGCTCCTCGCTGCGCGGGCGCAAGCAGCGACGCCCGCTGAGTGGATGAAACGCGCCAGCCATTGACGCGCAGAAGGCAACCTCCCGATGATCACTGCCCCGGCACACCGGCGCAACCCTGAACGGCCCGGAGGATCCACTTGCGCACTGCCGGAAGTTGCCGCAAAGTTCCCGCTACACGACACCCGGGCGCCGACGGGGAAAGGAGAAGCGCGATGCTCTGGAGGAAGGGCCGTTCCAGCGACAACGTCGAACAGGCGAGCGGCGGCGGTGGTGGCCGTGTCGGCTTCGGCCGCATCCACCTCGGCCTCGGCGGCACCATCATCGCGATCATCATCGCGATGATCTTCCCGTCGACGCGCGGGCTTATCTTCGGCCTGCTGACGGGTGGCGGCGGCATGACCGCCGGCAACACCCCGGCGCAGACCGCGCAGGCCGACATGAGCGACCCGCAAGTGCAATTCGTGAGCAAGATCCTCGGCAGCACCGAGGACGTGTGGACGGCGTATTTCCGGCAGGCCGGCAAGCAGTACGCCGATCCCAAGCTGGTGCTGTTCCATGGCCAGGTCGGCACCTCCTGCGGTGGTGCGTCCGCTGCGGTCGGCCCGTTCTACTGCCCGGGCGACAAGCGCGTGTACCTGGACCTCGACTTCTTCCAGGAACTGGCGGCGCGCTTCCATTCCAACAGCGACTTCGCGCGCGCCTACGTGATCGCGCACGAAGTCGGCCACCACGTGCAGGACCAGCTCGGCATCATGGACATGGAACAGCAGTTGGCGCAGCAGGGGGAGCCGATGAAGGGCGCCGACGGCTTGTCGGTGCGGCTGGAATTGCAGGCCGACTGCTTCGCCGGCGTGTGGGCCAACCGCTCGCAGCAGCAACTGCAATGGTTGCAGGCGGGCGACATCGAGAGCGCCTTGAACGCGGCCAGCCAGATCGGCGACGACACCCTGCAGCGCGAAGCGCAGGGCACCGTGGTTCCGGACTCCTTCACCCACGGCACCTCGGCCGAACGCGTGCGCTGGTTCAAGACCGGCTTCCAGTCCGGCGACGTCAACGCCTGCGATACCTTCCACGCACAAACACTGTAAGACGCGTCCGGTCGCCGGCAGGCCGGCCCCTGCGCAGGATGCGAGGTTGGCGTTTCTGCAGGAGCGCGCCCGCGCGACCATCGTTGTGCCGGATCAAAAACGGCTTCGGCGCCTGCGGCGCCGAGACCGCTACGTTGCGCGTTTTGCACGAAAAATGCAAGACGTGTCAAACGCGATTCCTGCGTTAAGATCGGGCCATGGAATCGTTGTTGAGCCACCGTCCATCCGTTGCCCGCACGCGTTCGTTCGCGGCGACCTTGCTGCCCGATCGCTTCGGCTGGCTGATGGGCCTGTACGCCGAAAACCACCAGCGCCTCGCGCGGCTGTTCGCGCCGCATCGCCTGGCGATCGGTGAATATCTATCCTGTATTGGCGACGGCCTTGACGTGCGGCTGTCGGTGCAGGAGCGCCACCCGTACACCCTCGAACTCGGCCTGACTTATGAGGTGCTCGATGCCAGCACCGGCGACCCCGCGCCCTCCGCGCAACTGCGTTGCTACCTCGACGCGCACATGACCGAGGCACTGCATTGCCAGCCCGGCCGCGACCTGTGGCAGGTGCTGGGGCCGTTCGCGCCCGCGCGCAACGTGCTGCAACACCGCCTGCGCATGAATGCGTTCCTCAACCGCTGGCTGGAATACCTGGCGGAGCAGGGTCATTCGTTGGGGTCATTGGCTCGTGTTTCGCCGGATTGCGTAGCCGTTTGAAGCCCTCGCCTGCGCCTCCATCGCGGCAACGGCATCGTCCAGCGCCACGGCCATCGGTGCATGCCGCGTCGCGAACAGGCAGGCGATTTCGCGGTAGTACCACAACGTACCGTCGCGCCGGCCGGTGAAGCGTTCGAACACCGCGGGGCCGATGGCCGGATCGCGCAAGCCCGCAACGATCGCGCGCGCGTTGTGCAGTTTGTCGCTGCCGCTGACCAGCAGCGCGTCGTTTTGGATTTCGGCAAGATGTGCGAGGTAGCGTTGCTTGCGCTGCAGCCAGCCGGCGTGTCTGGCTTCCGGCGTCGTTGCCTCCGCCTTGCCCTCCAGCGTGCCGTCGGTGCAGGCCAGCACGAGGTCCGCGATGCGGTCGCCGAACTGGCGGCGGATCAATGTTTCGTGGTGGGCGCCCTGGTCCTCGACGGTATCGTGCGGCAACGCCGCGATGGCCTGGTCCTCGTCGCCGCCGTAGTCCAGCACCAGGCTGGCGACGCCCAGCAGGTGCGCCAGGTAGGGGATCGTGCCCTTGCGGGTCTGCGAGGCGTGCGCCTCGCGGGCGTAGTCCACGGCTTGGGTGAAGCGTCCACTCAACATGTTTCCCCCCGGCTGTCGTTGGAACGATGCAGGTTCTCGCGCGATTCGAACTGCGCGCTGGTCTCGATGTTCCAGTGGCCAATACGCAACCGGCCATCGTGCGCCTCGAACGTGAGCGGTTTGCCGCGCACGAAGGTGCCGAGTACGCGCGTGATCGATTCGCGGCTGACCTCGCAGCCCCCTGCCACGGCCACCTGTGCCGGCAGGAATGCGCTGGTGAGATTGGTTTCGAGCGTCACCCCGTCGGCGGTCGCCTTGATCCGCAGCCGCGAGTCGCGGCGTGGCCTGAGCGGGTGCCGCCGCTGCATTGCGCGGAGCGCCTTGTGGAGCGAGGAAGGTTCGAGTGAGAACTTCATGCGCGGATGGATCATCCCGCTGCATCGTCTTGGGGATCGCAACAACTTGGTGGTTGCGTGATCCCGGCGCGCCGACGGCGTTGCCGTCGTGCGGATACCCGCGGCATTGCCCATGGCGGTTGCGAAAAAGCCCGCGCGAGGCGGGCTTGTCGTATCGAATCCGGATTCCAGAACTGGCGGAGCGGACGGGACTCGAACCCGCGACCTCCGGCGTGACAGGCCAGCATTCTAACCAGCTGAACTACCGCTCCGCACTTGTGAACTCGAATTGTCGAACCATCCATGGTGGCCCTGCCGTTCGCCATCCATGGCTCACCGGTTCCGCTTCGCGCGAACGTCCACTGGACGTTCGCAAGCGCTCGCGGCACCACCAGCTGAACTACCGCTCCGCACTTGTGAACTCGAATTGTCGAACCATCCATGGTGGCCCTGCCGTTCGCCATCCATGGCTCACCGGTTCCGCTTCGCGCGAACGTCCACTGGACGTTCGCAAGCGTTCGCGGCACCACCAGCTGAACTACCGCTCCGCATTCTGATTCGCGTCCGGCGTGTTGCGTTTCACCGGGCTGTGCATTTTACTTGCATTGCGACATGCCATGGCAACAGCCATGGCGTCCCCACGGGGATTCGAACCCCGGTCGCCACCGTGAAAGGGTGGTGTCCTAGGCCTCTAGACGATGGGGACAGCGCGGGGATTTGGTGGAGCCAGACGGGATCGAACCGACGACCTCTACAATGCCATTGTAGCGCTCTCCCAACTGAGCTATGGCCCCACGCTGGGAACGCGGAAGGATAGGAGCGGACGTTTTCAGCGTCAAGCATTTTTGCATCGGACAAGGTGTTTCACGGCCACGGGAGCAGGCATTGCACGAGATCGAATTCATCCGCGACCTGGCTTGCGTGATGCTGGCTGCGGGCGTGGTGGTGGTGGTGTTTCCGCGGATGCGGTTGCCGGTGCTGCTGGGCTACATCCTCGCCGGCGTGCTGATCGGCCCGCACATGCCGTGGCGGTTCCTGACCGACCAGCAGACCATGCAGTCGATCGCCAACCTCGGCGTGGTGCTGCTGATGTTCACGCTGGGGCTCGATTCCAACCTGCGCAAGCTGCGTACGCTCGGGCTGGGGGTGATGCTGGCGGCGCTGGTGGAAGTCGCGTTCATGCTGTGGGTCGGCATCGAGATCGGGCGGCTGGCTGGTTTGACAGCGCGCGAGGCGTTGTTCCTGGGCGGCGTGATCTGTTTTTCCTCGACCATGATCGCGCTGCGCACCGTCGCCGACCGCGGTTGGCGCGGCCAGACGTTCGTTGCCGGCATGATCGGCATGCTGGTGTCCGAGGAAATACTGACCGTGGTGCTGATCACGGTGCTGAGTGCGGTCGCGGCCGGCAGCGCGGACACCACGGACATCGCGTTCAACGTGTTGTGGCGGATGCTGCTGTTCATTTCCGTCGCCCTGGTGCTGGGCCTGCTGTTGCTGCCGCGCCTGCTGGATTGGTTGGCCAAACGTGGCCGCGACGAGCCGCTGCTGGTGACAGCACTGGGGATCTGCTTCGGGGCCTGCCTGCTGGCGGTGTGGGAGGGCTTCAGCGTGGCGCTGGGCGCATTCCTGGCCGGCGTGGTGGTGGCCGCGGCGCGCAGTTCGGATCGCATCGTGCGACTGGTCCGGCCGGTGCGCGACATGTTCGCGGCGATTTTCTTCGTGGCGATCGGGCTGCTGCTGGACCCTGCGGAAATGCTGCCGTGGCTGTGGCCGGCGCTGGGCCTGGCGCTGGCGGTGATCGTGGGCAAGACACTGGCTTGCGGCGTCGGCGCGTTCGTATGCGCGGGCCGCGACGCACGCAACTCGCTGCGCACGGGCCTGACGATGGCGCAAATCGGCGAGTTCTCGTTCGTGATCGCGTCACTTGGCATCGCGGCGGGCGCGGTAGGGAAATTCCTGTACCCGCTGACGGTCACCGCGGCGGTGGTCTGCATGCTGGCCTCGCCCTTGTTGCTGCGCATCGAGCCCGCGATCCTGGGGCTGCTGGGGCGCGCGACGCCCGCCCCGGCGCGCGCACTGGCGCAGGGCTACCACGAGTGGGTCAACGGCACCGCGCCGGCCAGCGACAACGCGGTGCTGGCGAAGATGCTGCGCCGGCTGTTGTGGCACATCGCGGTGAACCTGGTGCTGGTGTGCGCGGTGTTCGGCATGGGCGCGTTCGTCAGCGCGATGCTGCCGCGTTGGTGGCCGCAGCTGCCGTTGTCGGCGGTGGCGCGGCGTTCGCTGATCTGGGCGATCGCGCTGTTCGTGTCGTTGCCGATGCTCATCGCGGTCTACCGCAAGGCCGATGCGCTCGGGATGCTGCTGGCCGAGATCGGGATCAGCGAGCAGGTGCACGGCGTGCGCACGGCGGGATTGCGCCGGGTGCTGGGGAAACTGGTGCCGCTGGCAACGCTGGCCGGCATGGCGTTGCTGGTGGCCGCGCTGGGCAGCAGCATCCTGCCGCCGCGTGGGGTGCTGGTGGCGTTGCTCGCGATCGGCGCATTCACGGTGTGGTTCCTGTGGGGTTCGCTGGTGCGGGTGCACGCGCGCATGCAGGCCGCGTTGCGCGACCTGATCGAGCAGGAGCCGCAGCCGCCGCCCTGACCGGCTGCGGCGCGTATCAGGCGCAACCAGCGCCCGAGAATTTGTGCGCCAGGCCCATGACCAGCATCCACAGGCAACTGAGGCCGCCCCACATGATGATTTCGAACGGCCACAGGTTGTGCGAGGTCGGGTCGATGGCGGTGCCGACGAGGATGCGCAGTACCATGAAACCCATGACCACGGCCGGCACCGCGGCGAGGTATCGCCACACCCCGCGCCAGCGCCACAGGCCCCACGCGGGGCCGAACAGGCCGACCAGCCCCAGCGCGAGCATGGCCGACATGAAGCCGCCAAAGAACCATACCTCGCCGACGCTGGGCGGGGTATTCACCGTTTTCCGGTAATCGGCAGCCTGCGCGGCCTGGTCGGCAGCGCGCAGGCGGTCGACCCATGCGGGCTTGGCTGCGGGGGCCGCGGGCCCGCCCCCCGTTTCCACCCACACCGGATACGTCAGGACGACGGAGGTATTCCGGGGCGAGCCATCGCCCGCCCTGATCCGGATTTCGTCCACGGCCGTTCCGGGACCGGACAGAAAGAACCAGCCCAGCGCCTCGCCACTGCCTGCGGGATAGACGCGCGATGGGTTGCTGCCGGCGTTCGCCTGTTTGCCGTTGAAATACGGGCGCGTCCAGATGCGCACCGGCTGGTCGCTGGTGTAGGCCAGGTGCACGTAGAAGTTCTGGTTGTCGGCGAGCCTGACGGTGTCACCGGCGGGCCAGGTGCCCAGCACCTTTACGTGCGTTTCCGCGTGCGCATCGTGGACCGCCGGCACGGCCATCGCCACGGCCACGCACGCAAGCATCGCCCGAATCCGCATCACGGATCTCCCCGGTCCGTTTGCCCGCCACGAGCTTAGCAGTGCGTAGATGTTCCGGTTGGAACGCGCATCTCCCCGCCGCTGCGCACCGCGCAGCGGCGACCCCCTTCCTTTGGAAGGGGGCGGAAGCTGTGTCTTTCCTCCTCCTTCCGCAGGAAGGGGGATCGAGGAAGATGGTTTTCGCTCGCAGCCGTCAGTGTGCGGCGGCCTCCACCGGACACGCTGCCACGCTGCGCGGCCTGCAGGCGAACGGCAATTGGTCGGCGGGCTTGCCGGCCAGCGTGTTGGCGATCCACTTGTCCACGACTTCCCCCAGGATCGCCATCGGCAGGCTGCCCTGGCCCAGCACCACGTTGTCGAAATCCTTCAGCGAGTACTTGTCGCCGAGCTTCTCCTCGGCCTCGGCGCGCAACGACAGGATGGTTTGCTCGCCGAGCATGTACGACAGTGCCTGGCCCGGCCACACGATGTAGCGATCGACCTCGGTCGCGATGTTCTGGTCGGCCAGCGCAGTGTTGTCCTGCATGTATTGCACGGCCTGCGCGCGGCTCCAGCCATATTCGTGGATGCCGGTGTCCACCACCAGCCGCGCCGCGCGCCACATCTGGTAGTTGAGGTAACCGAACTTCGAATACGGATCGGTGTAGAGACCCATCGGCTTGTCGCACAGGGTTTCCGCGTACAACGCCCAGCCCTCGCCGAAGGCGTTGTAGTAGGCGAAGCGGCGGAACTTCGGCAGGTTGTCCAGCTCCATCGCGACCGGCATCTGCAACTGGTGGCCGGGGCGTCCCTCGTGGCACATCAGCACCTGGATCGCGTACTTCGGCCGGCTTTCGGGCTTGTAGAGGTTCACGCCAACGTAGCCCGCGCGGCTGCCGTCGCGGGCCGGCGGTTCCGAATAGGCGGGGTAGGTGTTGGGTGCGAGCGCCGCGGGAATGGGGTGCACGCCGTAGGGCACGCGCGGCAGCAGCCAGGTGCCGAGGATGTCCACCATGTGTGGATCGACGCGCTTGGTGGCCGCCTCGTAGGCTTCCAGCAGGTCGTCGGGGTCGGTGTAGTAGAACTTCGGATCCGTGCGCAGATAGTGCAGGAAGTCCTTGTAACTGCCCTTGAATCCGATCTGCTTGAACAGGGCTTTCATCTGTCCGTGGATTTGCGTGACCAGTTCCAGCCCCATTGCGTGGACCTGCGCCGGCGTCAGGTCGGCGGTGGTGTAGTGGCGCACCAGGTACGCGTAGTAGGCCTTGCCGTCGGGCAGGCTGGACACGCCGATGTCGGTGCGCGCGTGCGGCAGGTAATCGTCCTTGAAGAACGCGAGGAATTGTTCGTAGGCGGGATTGACCACGTCGGTGATGGCAGCCTGCGCCTGTTTGCGCAATTCCGCCTGTTCCGTGGCCGGGATCGAATCGGGCAGGTCCTTGAACGGGGCGTAGAACGGGCTTTGCGTCGGGTCTTTCGCGATGTTCGCCGCGATTTCGTCCGGCACGCGCTGCATCACCACCCGCGGCTGGGTGATGCCTTGGGCCATGGCTTGTCGCAGGCGCCCGGTGAACGCCGTGAGATACGGCCCGAGCGCATTCAATTTGTGGATCAGTTCCCTGTAGCCCTTCGCGTTGTCGTAGTGCGCGCCCCGGAGTTCATCGGTCGATAGTTGCGGTCCCCAGAGTTGCGTGACCAGGGTCTGCGCCTGGTCGGGGTACGCCGCGCCCGCGATGGCGTCGTTCAATTGGTACTCGAACAGGCGCCAGCTCAACTGGTCGGCCGGGTCGAGTTTGGATTTGTCCATCTTTTGCAGCGCCGCAAGGTTGGCCTTGTCCTGCGCGAGACGCGTCTTCTCATGCGCAAGGCTGGGGTCGCCCCACAGCAACTTGTAGTCGGTGCTGCCGGCAGGCGGCTCGGGATGCGCTTCCTTCCAGGCCTTCGCGAACAGCGCGTGCAGTTGTGCAGAGGGCGTGTCGTTCGCCGGAGCCTGGGATGATGGGAGCGTCGCCGCGATGGCGTTGCTGGCGGCGAACGACAGTGCCAGGGCGAGCGTGAGGGCGTGGCGCATGTTGGGCGATCCCCACAGTGGCAAACAGCGACTATAGCCCCACGACCACGTGGGCGGATGTGCAGGAAGTTGGAGGCACGGTTCGAATTCCGCCGTAGAGATCGTCGTCCCGGCGAAGGCCTCACGTCGCCCCGGCGCAGGCCGGGGCCCAGTCTGTTTTTGCATCCCGGCCACTGGCCGGGGTTCCCTTCCAACTGGATACCGACCTACGCTGGTATGACGAGCAAAATCAGGGAATCCCCGACTGGAGATCGTTCAGCCTCCCGCCGCATCCAGTCCGCGCCGCTCCAGCAGTGGTTCGATGCGGGGTTCATGGCCGGCGAAGTCGGTGAACAGTTCCATCGCGTCCTTGCTGCCGCCCTGCGAAAGCAGCAACTGGCGGAAGCGGTCGCCGTTCGCGCGGGTCAGGCCGCCATGCTGCTTGAACCATTCGACCGTGTTGGCGTCCAGCACTTCCGACCAGATGTAGGCGTAGTAGCCGGCCGAATAACCGCCCATGATGTGGCTGAAGTAGGGCGTGCGGTAGCGCGGCGGAACCGGCGCGAAGTCGGTGCCATTGGCCTTCAGTGCGGCGGCTTCGAACGCCATCACGCCGTCGGCTGCGGGCACCTGGTCGACGCCGATCTGGTGCCAGCTCTGGTCGAGCATCGCGGCGCCCAGGTACTCGGTGGTGGCGAAGCCCTGGTTGAACTTCGAGGTTGCCAGCACCTTGTCCAGCAATTCTTTCGGCATTGGCGCGCCGGTCTCGAAGTGCTTCGCATAGTTGGCGAGGATGCTCGGCCAGTCGGCCCACATCTCGTTCACCTGCGAGGGGAACTCCACGAAATCACGCGGCACGCTGGTACCCGAGAAGTACGGATACTTCACGTTCGAGAACATGCCGTGCAGCGCATGGCCGAACTCGTGGAACATCGTGGTCACTTCATCCCAGGTCATCAAGGTCGGGCCGCTGGCCGGCTTGGTGATGTTGAGATGGTTGGCGACCACCGGCAGGTTGCCGGTGAGTGCCGACTGGCTCACGTACGCATTCATCCATGCGCCGCCGCGCTTGGACGGACGCGCGTAAGGATCGAGCAGGAAGATCGCGAGCTGGCTGCCGTCGGCGTTGAAGACGTCGTACACCAGCACGTCCGGGTTGTAGACCGGCAGGTCGGTGCGCTGCCTGAAGCTGATGCCGTACTCCTGGTTTGCGGCGTAGAAAACGCCGTTCTCCAGCACGTTCTTCATTTCGAAATACGGCTTCAGCTGGCTTTCGTCGAACGCGTATTTGGCGGCGCGTACCTTCTCGGTGTAGTACGACCAGTCCCACGCGGCCAGCTTGAAGGTCGGTTCGCCCTTGGCTTTCCGGGTCTTGTCGATCATCGCCTGCAGGTCGGCGGCTTCGCGTTTCGCGTTGGCGACCGCCGGCGGCGCCAGCTTGCCGAGCATCGCGTTGACGGCTTCCGGCGTCTTGGCGGTCTGGTCGGCGAGGCTGTAGGCCGCCCAGTTCGGATAGCCCATCAGTTTTGCCTTCTCGGCGCGCAGCTTCATCATCTGCGAGACAATCGCGGTGTTGTCGTACTGGTTGCCGCGGCTGCCGCGGTTGGTCGACGCGTTGAAAATCCGCTCGCGCAGGTCGCGGTTGTCGAGCTGTGCAATCACCGGCTGGATGGTGGTATTGACCAGCGCGATCACGTACTTGCCGTCGAGGCCGCGCTTCTTCGCCGCGGCTGCGGCGGCTTCGATCTGCGCGTCGGTGAGGCCGGCGAGTTCGTCCTTGCTGTCCACCACCACGGCCGAATCGTTCACCTCGGCCAGCACGTTCTGGCTGAAATCGGAACCAAGCTTGGCCAGCCCGGCATTGATCTCCTTCACCCGCACCTTGTCGGCATCCGACAGCCTGGCGCCGGCGCGCACGAAGTCGTCGTGGTAGCGCTCGACCAGGCGCACGCCCTGCGCGTCGAGGCCGAGGTCGTGGCGCTGGTCGTAGAGCTTCTGCACCCGTGCGAACAGTTCCGGGTCCAGCATGATGGCGTCGCGGTGCGCGGCCAGCCTGGGCGCGTATTCGGACTGGATGGCTTTCTTGGTGTCGTTGTTCTCGACGCCGGAGAGGCTGAAGAACACAGTGGTGGCGCGATCCAGGATCCGCCCGGACTTCTCCAGCGCGATGATGGTGTTGTCGAAGGTCGGTGCGTCGGGATTGTCGGCGATCGCCTCGACTTCCTGCAGCTGATCGGCCATGCCGCGGTCGAAGGCGGGCGCGTAATCCGAATCCTGGATCTTGTCGAACCGCGGGAAATGCAGCGGCAGCGGGCTTTCGGCGAAGAACGGATTGGCCGAACCGGCAGCCGTGGTTGGAGACGGCGTGGTGGTCGACCCGGATTCCTTGTTGGCGTCGGTCGTGCCGGTGCAACCGGCCAGCAGGCCGGTCAGTGCAAAGGCCAGCGTCAGCGAAGATTTCATCGTGGCGTGCTCGTTGGAGGGAACGGCCATCCTACCCAAGGCAAGGAGATTTTGCCCATGACCAAAGGCATGGGAAACGGGTTTGCGTGGGCGACACACGAAAAGGGCCCGCCGGAAGAAGTGGGCCCTTTTGTTGGGCGGTGGAGGCGGGGGAATGATTCGCGCCATCCATGGCGCTCACCCCTCACTTCGTTCGGGGCCGGCCCGCGGCCGTTCAAAGTCGCTCCCGGCGATTTTGGTGAACCCCCTGCGGGGGTGCGGATCCATCGCTCCACTGTCAACAAACAAAAGGCCCCGCTTTGGGCGGGGCCCGTTGTTTGTTGGTGGAGGCGGGGGGAATCGAACCCCCGTCCGAAGGCGCTCCGCGCCCGGCGCTACATGCTTAGCCCAGCGTTCGATCTCGTTCCGGGGCAGCACGCTGGACCAAGCGCACCACGGAACCAGCCGGTTTTGTTTTGGCCG
>DASURP010000112.1:0-6111 GCA_036279975.1 Rhodanobacteraceae bacterium | reverse complement strand
CCAGTACGACACCGCGCACGGCAAGTTCCCGGGCGACGTCGGCGTCGAGGGCGGCGATCTCGTCGTCAACGGCGACCGCATCAAGGTCTGTGCCGAACGCGATCCCTCCAAGCTGCCGTGGAAGGACCTCGGCGTCGACATCGTGCTCGAGTGCACGGGCCTGTTCACGAGCAAGGCGAAGGCGGGCGCGCACCTCGCCGCCGGTGCGAAGAAGGTGATCATCTCGGCGCCGGGCGACAATGACGTGGACGGCACGTTCGTCTACGGCGTCAACCACGAGCTGCTGAAGTCCAGCCACCAGGTCATCTCCAACGCCTCGTGCACCACCAACTGCCTGGCACCGCTGTCCAAGGTGCTGCACGAGAAGATCGGCATCGTGCACGGCCTGATGACCACGATCCACGCCTACACCAACGACCAGGTGCTGACCGACGTCTACCACAAGGACCTGCGCCGCGCCCGTTCGGCGACCATGAGCCAGATCCCGACCAAGACCGGTGCCGCGGTCGCGGTGGGCCTGGTGCTGCCGGAACTTAATGGACGCCTGGACGGCTTCTCGATGCGCATTCCCACCATCAACGTGTCGTGCGTGGACCTTACCTTCGTCGCCAGGCGCGAAACCAGCAAGAACGAGGTCGACGCCGCGATCAACGAGGCGGCGAACGGCAAGATGAAGGGCGTGATGGCGGTCAACACCAAGCCGCTGGTGTCGGTGGACTTCAACCACAACCCGGCGTCGTGCACCTACGACGCGACCCAGACCCGCGTGATGGGCGGCACCCTGGTCAAGGTGCTCGGCTGGTACGACAACGAGTGGGGTTTCTCGAACCGCATGCTCGACATGACCGAGGTGTTCGCGAACGCGAAATGACCCGAACGGTCTTTCGAAGCTGATTCACCCCCCCACGGGCAGGGGGTCGAAGTCGCTGAAAGGCGGCTTCGGGGGATGCAGCGAGACGTCGACACCCCGCAAGAGCCATCCCCCTCGATCCCCCTTCCTGCGGATGGGGGAAGTAACGGCGATCAGCCCAGCGCCTTCAGCGCAGCGCCGTAATCCGGCTCGCGGGTGACCTCGTCCACCATCTGGGTGTAGATCACCTTGTCGTGCTCGTCCAGCACCACCACCGCGCGCGCGGCGAGGCCGGCCAGCGGGCCATCGGTCATCGCGACACCGTAGTCCTTCAGGAACTCGCGGCCGCGCATCATCGACAACATGGTGACATTCTTGATGCCCTCGGCGCCGCAGAAGCGGCCCTGCGCGAACGGCAGGTCGGCCGAGATGCACAGCACCACGGCATTCTCCAGCCCCGCCGCATCCTGGTTGAAATGGCGCACCGAAGCCGCGCACACGCCGGTATCCACGCTCGGGAAAATGTTCAGCACCTTGCGTTTGCCGACGAAGTCGGCCAGCGTTTTCTCGGACAGGTCACCGGCGATCAGCTTGAACGGCGGCGCCTTGTCGCCGACCTCCGGAAAATGGCCGTCGACGTGGACGGGATTGCCCTTGAACCTGGTGCCGGACATGGCGGGACTCCTTGATTGCTGGTTGGGAACAAAGCCGCGGCCAGGCGCTGGCCACCATCCAGCCAGTCTAGCCCATGGAAATCGCCGCGGCGTCTACGTGGCGTGATGCGGTTCGGCGTCCGGCGATGCCGGCTTGTTGCCATCGCCGCGATCGAGCAAGGGCAGCTTGTCGGGGATGCCATCCCACAGGTCGGCGCCTTCCATCGCGGGAATCTTGCTGGCGATCACCGGCCACTGTTTCGCCAGTTCGGCGTTGATCGCGAGGTATTGCTCCTGCCCCGCGGGCACGTCCATCTCCGGGAAGATCGCGTTCACCGGGCACTCGGCCACGCACAAGGTGCAATCGATGCACTCGTCGGGATCGATCACCAGGAAGTTGGGGCCTTCATGGAAGCAGTCGACCGGGCACACCTCGACGCAGTCGGTGTACTTGCAGTTGATGCAGTTGTCGGTGACGACGTGGGTCATGCGAGGCCTCCGCGGGTGACACGGCCACTTTGCACCAACGCGGCGCGCAAGGCATTGATGCGCGTCATTGATGCAGGTCATGGCCAGGCGTGGCGCCGCGCGCGACGCTGGCGGCATGTCGAACGCCATTCCCGCCACGCTGGACGAAGCCGGCCTGGCCGGGCAGGTCGAGCGCTTCTACGACAAGGTGCGCATCGATCCCCTGCTCGGCCCCGTGTTCAATGCGGTGGTCGAAGATTGGGATGCACACAAGGTCCTGATGACTTCGTTCTGGGCCACGGTGGCGCTGCGCAGCGGCCACTATCGCGGCAATCCGCTCGCGAAGCATCGACCGTTGCCGATCGGCGCGGAGCATTTCCAGCGTTGGCTCACGTTGTGGCGCGAGACCGCCGGCGAGGTGCTGGACGCGGAATCGGCCGCGCTCCTGGTCGGCTATGCCGAACGCATCGGCTACGGCATGCGGGTCGGCATGGGACTGACCGGCCACTTGCGCGGGCGCGAATCGGGTATCCCGGTGCGCTCGCGCGCCGCCGGGACAGCCGTGTCGCCTGCCCGCTGAGCTCCCGCCGGCCGCGGCGCGCGTCCGCTAAAATCCACCGGATGCGCATCGGCAGCATCAGCATCGACCCGCCCGTGGCGCTGGCCCCGATGGCCGGCGTCACCGACAAACCGTTTCGCCGGCTGTGCAAGCGGCTGGGCGCGGGGCTGGCCGTGTCGGAAATGACCACGTCCGACCCGCGCCTGTGGCGGACCCGCAAATCGCTGCACCGCATGGACCATGCCGGTGAACCGGATCCGGTCGCGGTGCAGATCGCCGGCTCCGATCCGGCGATGCTGGCCGAGGCGGCGCGCCACAACGTCGCGCACGGCGCCCGGATCATCGACATCAACATGGGCTGTCCGGCCAAGAAGGTTTGCAATGCCTGGGCGGGCTCGGCGCTGCTGGCCGACGAGCCGCTGGTGGCACGCATCTGCAAAGCCGTGGTCGAAGCCGTCGAGGTACCGGTGACGCTGAAGATCCGGACCGGGCAGGTGCCGGAGCATCGCAATGCACTCTCGATTGCGCGCATCGCCGAGGATTCCGGCATTGCCGCACTGGCGGTGCATGGCCGCACCCGTTCGCAGAAATACGAAGGCTTTGCCGAATACGACACCATCGCGGCGGTGAAGGCCAGCGTGTCGATCCCGGTATTCGCCAATGGCGACGTCGATTCACCCGGGCAGGCGTGCAAAGTTCTGGAGTACACGAACGCGGACGCGGTGATGGTCGGCCGCGCCGCGCAGGGCCGGCCGTGGTTGTTCCGCGAGATCGCGCATTTCCTCGCCACCGGCGCGCGGCTGCCCGAACCCGGCCTTGCCGAAATCCGCGACATCCTGCTCGGGCATCTCGATGACCTGTACGCGTTCTACGGAGAACACGCCGGCGTGCGAATTGCCCGCAAGCACCTCGGCTGGTACGCGAAGGACCGCCCCGAGAACGCCGCGTTCCGCGCGGTGGCCAATCGTGCCGAGAGTGCGCACGAGCAGATGCACCTGACCCGCGAATACTTCGACGCACTGGCCGTGGGCGTCCCGACCGGCTTCGCCGCCGCGGCGTGAGTCCCGCCTGACTCGGCGCAGGGCACGACGTCGGCACCCCATCCCAAACGCGTACGCCACGGGGGATCCGGGTCCCGCGCATCCGCGCCGGCACCGTTATGGTGGCAGCACGTTTGCACGAGGAGCCCGCATGAACCGATTGCTGTCGACGTTGGTCGCAGTGTGCCTGTTGGCCTGGCTGTGCCCCGCGCTGGCGCAGCAGGCGCCGACCCCGGCCGCCAGCGCGCCGCCCCCGGCGAAAACGCTCATCGTGGGCGTCAAGGTCGCGCCACCGTTCGTGATCGACGACGACGGCCACTACCGGGGCCTTGCCATCGAACTGTGGCAGGAAGCCGCCAGCGATCACGGTTGGAAATACAGCTATCGCCCGTATGACCTCGCGGGGCTGCTGGATGCCGTCAAGACGGGTCAGGTGGACGTCGGCCTGGGCGCCATCACCGCAACCTCGGCGCGCGAGCAGGACATGGACTTCTCGCACACCATCACCTGCTCGGGCCTCGGGGTGGCGGTGCGCAACCAGGGCGGCTCGGGTTGGCTGGCGGTGGTCCAGGCGCTCGGCTCGCCGGCCTTCCTGAAGGTGATCGGCCTGCTGGTGTTGCTGCTGCTCGTCGTCGGCACGCTGGTCTGGGCGCTGGAGCACCGGGGCAACCCGGACCAGTTCGGCGGCAGCCGCGCGCAAGGCATGTTCTCCGGCTTCTGGTGGGCCATGGTGACGATGACCACGGTCGGTTACGGCGATACCGCACCGCGCAGCGTGCCCGGCCGCATCCTCGGCCTGCTATGGATGCTGGTGGCGCTGGTGGTGGTATCGTTCTTCACCGCCTCGATCACCAGCGCGCTGACGGTGGGCAAGCTGCACAGCCAGATCACCAGCGCCAGCGACCTCGACAAGGTACGGGTCGCCAGCGTGGCCGACTCGACCAGCGGCGCCTGGCTCAAACGCAACCTCGATGCCTACCTGCACGCCGGCTCGCTCGACGCGGCACTTCGCGACCTCGACGCCGGCACGGTCGATGCCGTGGTCTACGACGCACCGCTGCTGAAATGGAAAATCCACCAAGACTACCGCGGCCGGCTGCGGGTGCTGCCCATCACGCTGGAGCGCCAGGACTACGCCTTCGCCCTGCCCACCGGCAGCCCGCTGCGCGAGCCGATCAACACCTCGTTGCTCCAGCGCATCAACGCGCCGGACTGGAAAGGCCGATTCAACAAGTATTTCGGCAAGGACGAATGACGCACCCGCTGCCGGCGACGCCGGCCCGACGCGACTCGGGCAATCGCGGCTGAACCGCGCTAGGCTTGTCGCTGCATTTTCGCGCAGCCGCCTGTATCATGGCGGGCTGATTCATCCTTTCATCCGCATCAAGGGATATATCCGCCGATGAGCCGTTACCTGTTCACCTCCGAATCGGTGTCCGAAGGCCACCCGGACAAGGTCGCCGACCAGATTTCCGACGCCGTGCTGGACGCGATCCTGGCGCAGGACAAGCGCGCGCACGTGGCGTGCGAAACCATGGTCAAGACCGGCGTCGCGATCGTCTCGGGCGAGGTCACCACCGACGCTTGGGTGGACATCGAGTCGCTGGCGCGCAAGGTGATCCTCGACATCGGTTACGACTCCTCCACGGTCGGCTTCGATGGCGCGACCTGTGGCGTGCTGAACCTGATCGGCAAGCAGTCGCCCGACATCAACCAGGGCGTCGACCGCAAGAAGCCCGAGGAACAGGGCGCCGGCGACCAGGGCCTGATGTTCGGCTACGCCACCAGCGAGACCAAGGACTTCATGCCGGCGGCGATCTACTACTCGCATCGCCTGGTCGAGCGCCAGGCCAAGGTGCGCAAGAAGAAGAACTCGCCGCTGCCGTGGCTGCGCCCGGACGCGAAGAGCCAGGTCACGCTGCGCTACGAGAACGGCAAGGCGGTCGCCATCGACGCCGTGGTGCTGTCGACGCAGCACGATCCCTCGGTCAAGCACAAGGACCTGATCGAAGGCGTGATGGAGGAGATCGTCAAGCCGGTGCTGCCCGCCAAGTGGCTGCACAAGGGCACCAAGTTCCACATCAACCCGACCGGCAAGTTCGTGATCGGCGGCCCGGTGGGCGACTGCGGCCTGACCGGCCGCAAGATCATCGTCGACAGCTACGGCGGCATGGCCCGCCACGGTGGCGGTGCGTTCTCGGGCAAGGATCCGTCGAAAGTGGACCGCTCGGCCGCGTACGCCGCGCGCTACGTCGCCAAGAACCTCGTTGCCGCCGGCATCGCCGACAAGTGCGAAGTGCAGGTGTCGTACGCGATCGGCGTCGCCGAGCCGACGTCGATCTCGGTCACCACGTTCGGCACCGGCGTCGTCCCGGACGAGAAGATCCAGGCCGCCGTGCTCGAGGTCTTCGACCTGCGTCCGGCCGCGATCCTGCGCGACCTCGACCTGCGCCGCCCGATCTACAAGCGCACCGCCGCTTACGGCCACTTCGGTCGCCCGGCCGACGACGGTGGCTTCACCTGGGAGCGCACCGACAAGGT
>DASURP010000111.1:0-16325 GCA_036279975.1 Rhodanobacteraceae bacterium | reverse complement strand
TGGATCGCGGCCGAATCGCTGCCGATGTGGGATGCGATCCATCCCGACGCGGCGTTGCAACCCGTCATCGAAGCGCCATCGGAATTTGCCTCGAAGACATGGACGCGCGAAGACGCGCTGATCGAGATCCTGCGTGCACGGCTCGCCTGCACGGGGCCGATCCGCGCCAGCGGGTTGGCGCACACGTTCGACGTCGGTGACGGTGATGTCGCGATCGCACTGGCCACGCTGGAACGCGAAGGCACCGCGATGCGCGGCCGCTTCTTGCCGGGCGCGGCTGATGAACAGTGGTGCGACCGGCACCTGCTCGCGCGCATCCACCGCCGCACCCTGCAACGCCTGCGCCGCGAGATCGAGCCGGTCGCGGCACGCGACTTCATGCGTTTCCTGATCGACTGGCAACACGTTGCAGCGGACACCCGCCTGCGCGGGCCCGATTCGCTCGCCGCGTTGCTGGCGCAGCTGGAAGGATTCGAGGCGCCCGCCGGCGCTTGGGAATCGCAAATATTGCCCACGCGCATGGCGGGCTACGACATCGCCTGGCTGGACGCGCTGTGCGGCGCCGGGCGGATCGCATGGGTCCGGTTACGTGCAGCCAGTGGCGCGCACCCGGGTCCGGTGCGCGCATCGCCGATCGTGCTGTTGCCGCGCAAGCAGTTGCCTGCATGGAATGCGCTCGGTGCACAGGCGTCCGCCGAACCCCCGGCGCTGTCCTCGCGCGCGCACGCCGTCGTGGAATTCCTCGCACAGCATGGCGCTTCGTTTTTCGGCGAAATCGCCGATGCCACGCGTCTGCTCAAGGTCGAACTGGAAGACGCGCTGGGCGAACTGGTCGGCGCCGGCCTGGTCGGCGCGGACAGCTTCGCCGGCCTGCGCGCCCTGCTGCTGCCGGCCGCAAAACGCAATGCGACGCGCCACCGCCGCCTGCGCCGGCACATGCTGACCGGCATCGAGGACGCGGGACGCTGGAGCCTGGTCCGGCGTTCCGGACTTTTCCCCCGCCCTCCAGGAGAGGGTGACCGAAGTTACGATGAGGGCTCGGTCTCCCGCGATGGCGCTCCAGATCCGGACCCTCACCCCAACCCCTCTCCCGGAGGGCGGGGGGCTGAAAGCGAGGCGACCGAACACCTCGCGCGCGTGTTGCTGCGTCGCTGGGGCGTGGTGTTCTGGAAACTGCTGGAACGCGAGGCCGGGTGGTTGCCGCCATGGCGCGAATTGCGCCGTGTGTACCAACGGCTGGAAGCGCGCGGCGAGATCCGCGGCGGGCGCTTCGTGGAGGGCATCGCGGGCGAGCAGTTCGCGCTTCCGGAAGCGGTCGAGGCGCTGCGCCGTGTACGCAAGCGTGCACACGACGGCACCCTCGTGTGCGTCAGCGGCGCCGACCCCCTGAACCTTGCCGGCGGCGTGCTGGCGGGCGCGAAGGTCCCGGCACTTGCCGCCTCGCGCATCGTGTACCGCGACGGCCTGCCCATCGCCACGCGCATTGCCGGTGAAGTGTCGCTGCCGGAAGCGCTGTCACCCGACGAAGCACGCGCCGCCCGTGCGCTGCTCGGTCGAAGCTTGCGGCAAACGGACCTGGTTCACCCGTAGGAACGCGCGCCGGACAGGAGCATTCCGGAGCAGGCACTGCATACCGGCTGGCGCCTACCTGGCCTCGATGATCTGCGACAGGTAGTCCGGCGTGCCCTTGATCCGCACCAGATGCGGATACTGCAGGCCGCCGTGGTATCCCACCGGCACGGTTTTGTACTCACCGAGGTACTTGATCAGCAGTTCGATCGGCGCCTTGCCATCCTTCGCCGCGGCGATTGCATCCTTCAACACCTCGGGCTTGTAGGCGTGGCCGTCGACCGCCACCACGGTGCCGCCCGAACCGATGCCGGCCTTGAACGCGGGGCCATCCCAGCGCACGTCGTTGATGCCGCCGTCTTCCGTCAATGTCAGGCCGATCGACCAGGCGAAGTTGTAGAGGTGGCGCGGCGATTCCCGTTGCGCCTCGTACTGCTTCTCGTACGGGCTTTCTTCATCGGTGTACACCAGCCTCCAGCCCGAGGCTTCCAGCCCCTCCAGCAGCGGTGGTTCCAATGCATTGACGTAGCGGTGCAGGAAACCGGCCCAGTCGTATGGCACGACGCCGTCCAGCGCGGCGACGATGTCGTCGAAGGTGTAGGTCCTGGTGACGAAACTTCCATTGTCGACGCCGAAGAAATCCTTCGCGAAGGTGTCCAGCGACTTCCTGTCATGCGTGAGCGCGCGGATCTTCGCATCCACCGCCAGCCACATCATCTGCCCGCCGGAGTAGTACTCCTCGCTCATCTGCCAGCTGCGGTACGGCAGCATCGTGCGATGCGCGGCGGTCGGATCGTTGGTGGTGTCTTCGAGTGTGCGCCACTGGAAACCAGGGCGGTTGCGGTCGTAGTTGGCCGCGACCATCGCCAGCGCGTCGCGGAACTGTTCCGGGGTCCACATCCCCGCACGCGCGGTCAGCACGTAGCCCCAGTACTGGGTTTGCCCTTCGTACACCCACAGCAGCGAATCGCCCATCGGCACGTTGAAATTGGGCGTCCAGAGATCCGCGGGGCGGCGGAACTTGCCGTTCCAGGAATGCGTGTATTCGTGCGCCAGCAGGTCACGGTTGGGTGCGCCCTCGTCCCAGTTCGTGAAGTAGTCCGGGCCCATGCCGTCCTCGCTGGACTGGTGGTGCTCCAACCCATTGCCGCTCAACTGGTCCGACAGCGAGAACAGGAAGTCGTAGTGGTCGTAGTGGTGCGAGCCGAACAGTTTGTAGGCCTGCGTCACCAGGTTGCGGTGCACCTGCATTTGTTCCGGCGTGATTGCCAGATCCTTCGACGCATCGGCGAACACGTCGAGGTGTACCGGCACCTTGGCGCCCGGGTCGAGATCGACGCGCTTGAAGTACTTGCCAGCGTAGATCGGCGAATCGACCAAAGTGTTGAACGTGATGGGCTTGAAGGTGACGGTGTCCCCGGAACGCGACTGCTCTTCGAGCGCGGTGCCGAACTTCCAGCCCGCGGGAAAGGTCACGCTGGGCGCGAAGGTGATGTCGCGCGAATAGTGGCCCGCGGGATACAACGACACCGTGTTCCATTCCAGCGACAGCAGCTTGTCGGTCATCTGCACGAACGCGTGCGAGCCGCGCCCGGACAGGAACTGGAAGTCCACGTCGATGCTGGACACGCCCGCGGGCACGTCCACGCGGAACGCATACACGTCGTACTTGTCGCGCGTCCACTTGAGCGGCTTGCCGTCGGCGCTGACCCTCAGGCCCGCCAGCATGTCGATGGGGCCCGAAGGCGAGTGGTCGCCGGGAATCCATTTCGGATACAGCAGGATCAGCTTGCCAGCCTGTACCGGAATCGTTTCATGCACGCGGAAGATGCCTTGCGCGGTGTCGCTGGCATCGACGTGGAGCGCGATGGTGCCGGGGTACGGCGTGTCCTGCGGCGGCGGGATGTGGGCGTCGGCGGCGTCGGCAAACGCGTTTGCGGTGGCGGCCACGCCGCCCAGGGCAATCGCGAGCACGCACAGCAAGCGGGCGGGAAGCGACGAAAACGTACGACGGCGCGGGCAAAACATGCAGGGCTCCGCGAGGGTGGACCCGTCGAACGTAGCACCCTGCGCACCCTGGTGCATGGGCCGGATGGCACAGTAGCCGCTGTTCCAACCGGCTCCATGCCTGCCCCGTGGTGTTCAGCAGCGCCTCAACCCTTCCGGGCCCCCTGCCCGAACAGGATCTTCTTTTCGTCGTCGCCCATCGGCGTGCCGGACCTGGGATTCACTTCCGGGCCGCGCGCCCAGGCGCGGACCGTCGCCGGTCGCGCGGCGATCGCGTCGCGCCAGCGCCGCACTTCGGGGAATGGCTGCAGGTCGAGCGGCGCCTTGCCGTACGGGTCGATCCACGGATAGCAGGCCATGTCGGCGATGCTGTAGTCGTCGCCGGTGATGAAGGCGCGGCCGCGCAGGCGGCGGTCCAGCACGTCGAGCAGGCGTTCGGACTCCCTGTGGTAGCGCTCCATCGCGTACGGAATCCTTTCCGGCGCGTACACGCTGAAATGTCCGTGCTGGCCGGTCATGGGGCCAAGGCCGCCCACCTGCCAGAACAACCACTCGAGGCATGCGACCCGGCCGCGCGCGTCCTTCGGGATGAATCGCCCGGTCTTGCCCGCGAGATACACCAGGATCGCGCCTGATTCGAACACACTGATCGGCGCGCCACCATCCACGGGAGCGTGGTCGACGATCGCCGGCATCTTGTTGCTGGGCGAAATCGCGAGGTATTCGGGCTTGAACTGGTCGCCCTTGCCGATGTCCACCGGCTTGATGATGTACGGCAGCCCGGCTTCTTCGAGGAACAACGTGATCTTGTGGCCGTTCGGCGTCGGCCAGTAGTAGAGATCGAGCATGATTCGGCGCACCTCGCTGTGACGGCAGCGCGGCGACAGGTCGTCGCGCGATACCGTCACAGATGGTGCCGCGTACCCCGCATCTCAACTGCAGGAAGCCGCCGCTCAGTCCTTGCGCCCCTGCGCACTGTGCCGGATCCCGTAACCGAAATAGATCACGAACCCGATCAGCATCCAGATGATGAAGCGCTCGTAGGTCTGGCGATCCAGGCCACCGATGAGATGGAACCCGCCACGGGTGAGCCACGGCCAGCCGATGATCAGGAACAACGAGAAGACGATGCCCAGCGGGGCCACCAGCCACAACGCAGGCGTGCGGAAGCGGCGTTCGAGTTCCGGCCGCCGGATGCGCAGGATCAACACCGAGGCGCAGATCAGGATGAACGCCGACAACGTGCCGATGTTGACCAGCTTGGCCAGTTCAGTGAGCGGCACGAAGCCGGCCGTGATCGCGGTCGCGACGCCCAGGATCGCGGTGGTGCGATAGGGCGTGCCGTACTTCGGGTGCGAATGCGCGAACCAACGCGGCAGCAGGCCGTCGCGCGACAGCGCGAACCAGATGCGCGCCGCGCCCAGCATGAATGCGAATACCACGCTGGCGATGCCGGCCACGGCGGCCACGTTGATCACGCCGCTGACCCAGTGCAGGCCGCGTTCCTGGAACGCCGCGCTCACCGGCGCCGGCACGTTGAGATCGGTGTAGTGGACCATCCCCGTCAACACCAGCGAGACGCCGAAGTACATCGCCATCGCCACCACCAGCGACAGGATCACCGCCCTTGGCAAGTCGCGCTGCGGGTTTTTCGATTCCTCGGCCGCCGTGGTGAGCGTGTCGTAACCGAAGCAGGCGAAGAACACGATGCTGGCCGCCGCCATCACCCCGGCCCAGCCGTACTGCAGCGTGCCGTCGGGTTGCTCGACGACCTTCGGGATGAACGGATGCCACAGGCTGGTATCGACGAAGAATGCGCCAACCACGATCACGATGATCACGCCCAGCACCTTCAGCGACACCACCGCGGTGTTGAAGCGCGCGCCGATCTCGGTGCGGAAGATCTGCAATCCGGCAACCAGCAGCGCCACCACTGCGGCCAGCAGGTTGAACACCATGCCATTGCCTTCGCCATACGCTCCCTGCAGCGCCAGCGGCAACTGCCAACCGGTGATCTGCTGGATCAACGACTGCAGGTAATTGGAGGTGCCGGCGGCCACCACCGCCACGATCAACGCGTATTCGATCAGCAGGTCCCAGCCGATGACCCACGCCGGCAGCTCGCCCAGCACCGCGTAACCGTAGGTATAGGCGCTGCCGGTGACCGGGATCATGCCCGCGAATTCGGCATAGGCCAGCGCCGCGCAGGCGCTGCCGATGCCGGCGATCAGGAAGCTCAGCACGATCGCCGGGCCCGCGTGCAGCGCCGCTTCGTGTGGCGCCAGCACGAACACCCCGACGCCGACGATCGCGCCGACGCCGATCGCGGTCAACTGCCACACCCCCATGGTGCGGCGGAAATCCTTCGCTTCGCCCGCCTCGGCCTGCAACTGCTCGACCGTCTTGTGCCGGATCAACTTGTCGAAGAAACCCATCACTGGTGCCCCGGTTTGCGCAAGAAGCGACCGAGGATAACGGTACAGGCCGGTGCCTTGCCTGGTCCGGGTCGCGGTGCGCTGTTGGAGCCCGGCAACGGTTGCGCGACAATCCAACCCCGCGTGGAGCATCCCCGCGCCGGCACCGCTGCCGGCGCGGCCAGCCGGATGACGCCACCGTGCAATACCCTGCCTCCCACCGGATGGCCTTCACCACCAAGGATTTCGCACTTTTCCAGCATGCCCCACAAACGCAGCCAACCCAGCCGCAAACACCCGTCGTCCCGACCCGTCGAGCAACCCGAGTTGCCACTGCTGGATCTGCGCGCACCCGAGCTTCAACCCGCCGCTGCGCCCGACACGTCGCATCCGGCCGATGCCTCGCCGCGCTCCACCCGCACGATCGAATTCCTGCTGCGCGCCTTGCCCACGGGGTGGCGCGACAAGACCCGCGACCTGCTGGTGCTGGTGCGGATGGATCGCCCGATCGGTGCCCTGCTGTTGCTGTGGCCGACCTGGTGGGCGCTGTGGCTGGCCGGCAACGACGCCTGGCCGCGCTGGAAATACCTGGTCGTGTTCACCGTGGGCGTGTTCGTGATGCGCGCGGCCGGTTGCGCGATGAACGACTTCGCCGACCGCAAGCTCGATCCGCAGGTGCAGCGCACCGCCGGCAGGCCGCTCGCCGCGGGGCGCGTGAAACCGTGGGAAGCCGTCTTGACGTTCGTGGTGCTGGCGCTGATCGGTTTCGCGCTGGTGCTGGCCTTCACCAACCGGCTGACGATTTATCTTTCCTTCGCGGGCGCCGCGCTGGCCGCGCTGTATCCGTTTTCCAAACGCTACACCCACCTGCCGCAAGTCGTGCTGGGCGCAGCCTTCGGCTGGGGCATCCCGATGGCATTCGCCGCGGTGACGAACGCGCTGCCGCCAGTGTGCTGGCTGCTGTTCCTCGCCAACGTGCTGTTCTCGACGATCTACGACACCGAATACGCGATGGTCGATCGCGACGACGACCTGCGCGCCGGCGCCAAGTCCACCGCAATCCTGTTCGGCGACGCCGACCTTCCGATCCTCGGGATCCTGATGGCGACCCTGCTGTTCACACTGCTGCTGGTCGGGCAGCGCGCGCAACTTGAATGGCCGTTCCTGGTCGGCCTCGGCATCGCCCTGCTGCTGTTCGCGTGGCAGCTGTGGAACATGCGCTGGCGCCAGCGCGGAGCCTGCTTCGCTGCATTCCGCAACAACAACTGGGTCGGCGGCGTGGTTTGGCTCGGGATGGTGGTCGCGCTGGCGATCAGGTAGCGCCACCTGCCGCCGGGACGCGCGGGGGGGGGTCGCGGGCAGGCCCGGCTCCTACGCAGGCACCCTCGCCGGAGCCAACCTGCCGGCGACAAGCAACCACGCGGCGTGCCAGCGCGGGCGGGTGATGGTTCGACCTTCAGCGCGCCGGCGCCCGCGCCAGCGCCCACACGTCCACGCGTTGCACGCCCGCGCGCCTGAGCACGCGCGCGCATTCCCCCAGCGTGGCGCCGGTGGTGAACACGTCGTCCAGCACCGCCACATGTTCGGGAACCGCATCGTCGAAATGCACCTCGAACGCACCGCGCACGTTGCGGCGACGCTGTAACGCGGAGAGCTCGGTCTGCGCCCCGGTGGCGCGGGTTCGACGCAAGGCGCCGTGCAGCAGTGGCAACCCGAAGTGCCCGGACAGCGGCCTGGCAAGCTCCAGCGCCTGGTTGTAGCCGCGGCGGCGCAGGCGGGAACGATGCAGCGGTACCGGCACGATGGCCTGTGGCAGATCCGGCGGCTGCGGAGCCCGCGCCCACAACAGCGACAGGGTGCGCCCGGACGCGAGGTCGCCGCCGAACTTGAAGCGTCCCTGCAGTTGCGCCAACGGCCATTCATAACGGAACGGGGCCCAGGCCGAACGCCAGGGCGGCTCGTGTTTCTGGCAACGTCCGCACAAGGGCGCCGGCGAATCCAGCGGCAACGCGCAACGCGCACAACACACTGCGTTGCGGGGGAGCTCCGTCGCGCAATCGGCGCACAGGCTCAACGCGCCCTGCCCGCGCGCCCCGCACAGCAGGCAATGCGGAGGCAGCAACGCAGTGACGGCAGCGTCAACCAATCGTTTGACCTTCGGGTTGACAGGCATCTCCCTCGCCTCCGACACTCGTCCTCCACTATAGGCGCGGAGTTGCCGCAATGGACGGTTTGCACCCGGATGCGCCCGTGCGCCACGACTGGTCGCAGGCCGGAATCGAAAACCTCTTCAATCTGCCATTCATGGAGCTGCTGGCGCGCGCGCACGCGGTGCACGCAGCCAACCACGACCCGGCCGCGGTGCAGGTTTCCACGCTGCTGTCGATCAAGACCGGTGGCTGCCCGGAGGACTGCGCGTATTGCCCGCAGGCGCAGCGCTACCACACCGGCGTCGAAGCCCGGAAGCTGATGGGCGTGGAAGACGTGCTGGAACGCGCGCGCGCGGCCAGGGCCGCTGGTGCCTCGCGCTTCTGCATGGGCGCGGCGTGGCGCGGACCCAAGGATCGCGACATTCCGAAGGTGGCCGAAATGATCCGCGCGGTGAAGGCGCTGGGCCTGGAAACCTGCGCGACGCTGGGCTTGCTGGGTGAAGGCCACGCCGAAGCCTTGAAGAAGGCGGGCCTCGACTACTACAACCACAACCTCGACACCTCGCCCGATTACTACGCCGAGATCATCCACACGCGCGGGTTCGAGGATCGGCTGGACACGCTGGAGGACATCCGTGCGGCGGGCCTCAAGACCTGCTGCGGCGGCATCGTCGGCATGGGCGAGACACGCGCCCAGCGCGCCGGCCTGCTGCGCGCGCTGGCCAACCTCCCGGAGCACCCGCAGTCGGTGCCGATCAACCAGCTGGTGCGGGTGTCCGGCACGCCACTGGAAAACGTGCCGGACATGGATCCGTTCGAGTTCGTGCGCACGATCGCGGTCGCGCGCATCGCGATGCCGCAATCGATCGTGCGCCTTTCGGCCGGCCGCCAGCAGATGAGCGACGAACTGCAGGCACTGTGCTTCTTCGCAGGCGCCGGCTCGATCTTCATGGGCGAGAAGCTTTTGACCACCGGCAACCCGGACGTCGAACACGACCACGCGCTGTTCCGCCGCCTCGACCTGTACGCGATGCAGGTCGATGTCGAGGCGCACGAACCCGATACGGTCCACGTGGACATCCTTGCAGCCTGCCCGCACGCAGCCTGACCCGTGCGTCCCGACCTGCTGCAATCGCTGGCCAAGCGCGTGGCCGCACGCGAGCGCGCGGGCCTGCTGCGACGCGCGCGCACCGCCGACGACACACGCAGCACGCAGGTCGTGATCGCCGGCCGCGAACTCACGAATTTCTGCAGCAACGATTACCTCGGCCTGGCGCAGGATCCGCGCATCATCGAAACGCTGCAAAACGCCGCAAACGAAGCCGGCGTAGGCGGCACCGCCGCACACCTGGTGTGCGGCCACCACCGCGAACACGCACGACTGGAAGCAGCCCTGTGCGAATGGACCGGGCGTGAGGCCGCGCTGCTGTTCTCGTCCGGCTGGCTGGCCAACCTGGGCGTGATGCAGGCGTTGCTCGCGCGTGGTGACGCCTGCGTCCAGGACAAGCTGAACCACGCCAGCCTGCTGGACGCCGCACGACTTTCGGGTGCAGCGCTGCAGCGCTACCCGCACAACGACGCCGCTGGCGCAGCGCGGCAACTCGCGGGTACCGACGACAAACCCGCGCTGCTCGCGACCGACGGCGTATTCAGCATGGATGGCGACGTGGCGCGGTTGCGCGACCTCGCCGCCTTGTGCAAGCGCGCAGGCGCAACCCTGCTGGTGGACGATGCACACGGCCTCGGCGTGCTGGGTCCGCGCGGCGCCGGCAGCGTAGCCGAGGCCGGTCTTGCGCAGGAAGTCGCACCGGTGCTGATGGTGACCCTGGGCAAGGCACTCGGCTGCATGGGCGCGGCGGTGCTGGGCAGCCGTGCGCTGATCGAAGGCCTCACCCAGTTCGCACGTACGTTCGTGTACACCACCGCATTGCCACCGGCGCTGGCAGCCGCAGCCCGCGCGGCGGTGCACATTGCGCGGAACGACGACGGGCGGCGCGCGCACCTGCACGCCGTGATCGCGCGTTTCCGTGCGGGCGCCCGGCAACTCGGCCTGCCGCTGGCCGAATCGCGCAGCGCGATCCAGCCGCTCGTGCTGGGCGACACCGGACGTGCCCTCGCGGCGGCGCGCGCGCTGGAAGCCTCGGGTTTCCTGGTCACCGCGATTCGACAACCTACCGTGCCGGCCGGATCGGCACGTCTGCGCGTCACGCTGTCGGCCGCGCATTCGGAAGACGACGTGGATCGGCTGCTGGATGCTTTGGGCCGGATGGCGGTTCACGGCGAAGCATCACTGGGTCGCGGGTTCCGACCGCGATAAGGCAGCGGGCGGCCCCGGGGTGACGAAGGTTGTTACGATTCACGGTTCACGATTTCCCATCCCCATCCCCCGCCTCCCATCCCCCATCCCCACCCCCGATTTCCGAATTCCATGTCAGACGTTTACATCGACACCCAGGGCCAAGGCGACACCCGCATCGTACTGCTGCACGGCTGGGCGATGCACGGCGGCGTGTTCACGCCGCTGGTGGACGCGCTGCGCGATCGTTGCACGCTGCACATCGTCGACCTGCCGGGCCACGGCCACTCGCACGCTTCGAAAGTGTCGTTGCAACCCGCGGCCTGTGCACGCGCGATCGCGGAACGCCTGCCGCCCGCGCTCTGGCTGGGCTGGTCGCTGGGCGGCCTGTACGCCTTGCAGGCGGCGCTGGATTTTCCCGCGCAAGTGCAGGGGCTCGCGATGGTGTGCGCCTCGCCACGCTTCGCGCGTGCCGAGGGTCCTGCCGGGCAAGACTGGCCGCACGCAGTGTCCCCGGAAATCCTGCAGGAATTCGGCCACGACCTCGCAACCGACTACGACGGCACACTGGAACGCTTCCTTGCGCTGGAGGCCCTGGGCAGCGATTGCGCACGGACCGACTTGCGCCGGCTGCGTGCCGACACCTTCGAGAAACACCGTCCCGACGTGCGTGCGCTGGTGGAAGGGCTGGAGGTGCTGGAGCACGCCGACCTGCGCGGGCGGTTGCGCAACATGCCGCACCCAAGCGTGTGGGTCGCCGGGCGCCGCGACCGCCTGGTCCCGTGGCAGGCGATGCAATGGAGTGCCGCCCAATGCGGCGGGCGCTTCACGTGCATCGCCGGTGGCGGCCACGCGCCCTTCATCGGCCATACGGCTGAAGTCGTCGCGGCGCTGCAACCCTTGCTTGCGATGCAACCGGCATGAACGACGCGCCACTCGACCTGCGCCAGGTGCGCCGCGCGTTCGACCGCGCGGCCGCAAGCTACGAACGCCACGACACGCTGCAACGCGAAGTCGAGGCGCGCCTGTTCGACAGCCTCGACTACTACGACGGCAATCCACGGTGCGTACTCGACGTCGGCTGCGGCACCGGACGCGGCACCGCCCGGTTGAAGAAACGCTGGCGCCACGCCGAGGTCATCGCGCTGGACGTGTCGCTGCCGATGTTGCGGCAGGCGCGGCGTCACGCCGGCTGGCGGAAAACCTTCGCGCGCGCATGCGCCGACGGGCAGGCGCTGCCGTTCCCGGACCGCAGCATGGACGTGGTGTATTCCAACCTCTGCCTGCAGTGGTGCGAGACGCCGCGGCGGTTTTTCGCGGAACTCAGCCGGGTGCTGAAACCGGGTGGATTCCTGGTCGCCTCCAGCCTCGGACCCGATACGCTCAACGAGTTGCGCGAGGCGTGGGCGGCAGCCGATCCGGCGCGCGCGCACATCGGCCGTTTCCTCGACCTGCACGACATCGGCGATGCCGCGCTCGCGGCGGGGTTGAGGGATCCGGTGCTGGATTCGGACCACGTCACGCTCGACTACCGCGACGTGCGCGGTTTGTTCGCGGATCTGAAGGGTCTCGGCGCCACCAACGCCGACCGCGGGCGCCCGCGCGGCCTGACCGGCAAGGCACGCTTCGGGACGATGCTCGCCGCCTACGAAACAAGGCGCCGCGACGGACGCATCCCGGCCACCTGGGAAGTGGTGACGATGCACGCCTGGGGCTTTCCCGCCGACGCGCTGCCCCTGTACGGCGGGCGCGAAACCCGCTTCGAGGTGATCAGCCGCCGCGAACCGCGGTGGTGACGGCCGCGCGTCACCGGTCGTCCGGGGCGCGACGATGCGGCGGCGGACGGGCCGCGACGCCGTGCCAACACGGCTTCAGAACGAATACCGGAGGTTGGCGCCCGCGCCCCAATCCGGACTGCCATCGGTGAAGCCCGCCAACCCGTAGGCTTGCAGGCGCAGGCTGTCGCTGAACTTGTGGTTCCAGTACGCCGTTCCCTCGCTCTGCCGGTAACCGGAGTCGGAAATCTTCTCGCGGTAGTAGTAATAGGCGCCGATCGTGTTCGAGGGGTCCAGCCTGTAGCCCGCGCCGACATTGGCGTTCCAGCCATTGTGCAACGGGATGTACGTCGAGCTGCCGTACCTGGTGTAGCCGGCGCCGCCGAACAACGTCCACGCACCGAGTCCCTTGTAGGCGTCGAAGTTCAGGCCGTAGTCGTTCTTGCCGGTGCCGAGACCCTTGTTTTCGTCGGCGGTGCCGAACTTGATCTTGCCGGTCACGTCCAGTCCGAACTGCGCCGCGTCATCGCGCACCAGGCCATAGGTCGCCTGCGCCACCACGTCGCCGAGGCCGGAAGCGGAGCCCTGGGTCACGGTGGGCGTGCCCCCCGAGCCGCCCCCGCCGCCCAGCCCGAGGCCGAGCCCGCGGCCATGCGGGTTGAGGTTCAGCACGGGGCCGACACCGGGAATCACGTTGTTCGCGCCGCTGATGTTGATGTAGGGCACGGTCAACCGCACCGACCAGCGATCGGCCGCATAGCCGATGCTGAACGGCACGTCCCAGATTTCGGTTTCGAATGCCGTGCCGTACTTGCCGGAGCTGTAATCGGCCCCGACGCCCAGCGTGACATGGCCGGGATCCGCGGCACGTGCAACCTGCGACGACAACCCCGACAGCAACAGCGCAAGCATGATGACGATGGACTTTTTGCAGTTCATTGGTGTTTCCCGTGGGCGCTGGAAAGCGGGCGCCTGCAGGCGCCCGCACGGTCACGAAGCCGGATCCGCGATCAGTGGCCCGGGCGTCCGGCGTGGTCCGGAATGTCCGGGCGCTGCGGGATGTCGGGACGCTGCGGGACATCCGGACGCTGCGGGACGTCGGGGTGGACCGGATGGTCGGGATGCACCGGCCGGTTCGCCGCCGCCAGGTCGCTGCCGTGCTGCAAGTGGTCGAGGCCGGCTTGCGAGTGGTCGGTCTTCGACGCGCTGACCACGGCGCCCAGATTGAACCCCAGCGTATTGGCGATCTGCCCCCAACCTTCACCCTGGGCGCGCAGCGCCAACACGCCCTGCATGGTTTGCGTGCTGCCGTCGGCCAGCGTGACCGTACCACCGTTCAACGCCGCCTCGATTTCGTCGGCGGTCGGATCGGTGATACCCATGTTGGTCAATTCGTCCTGCGCCAGTGCCAGCACGATGTTGACGTTGCCGTAACCCAGCTTGCCGGTGGCCGGCTGGAACGTGGTGGGCGTGGTCGCGGTGCTGGTGGTGCCGTCGGCATTCGTAGTCGTGGTGGAGGTTTCCAGCGTGATGGAGGTGCCATTGCGCAGGCCGTCGACCAACGCCTCGGAATTCGTTTCCGAACCCGCGAAAGTTGCATAGGTCGAAACGAGCTTGTCCGACGCGTTGTTGGTGTCGGAGCTGCCGCTGTCGGCGAATGCCGACGCCGACATGGCGGCAAGCAGGCCCGCGGCGAGCGCGGTCAGGAGTGGTCGACGGGAATTCATGGCAGAAAACCTCCGCAGGACATGGGTGGAAATGCATGCAAATCGACCCGGGACATTCCGGCGATACGAAACGCTGACACTCGCCAGCCGGTGCCGTGCAAGGGAGTCTGCACCGGCGCGGGTTGGCAGTGAAGTTTTTTCGTGCGCCGGTTCAGGGCGTGTTTATCCCCTCATTGCAATTCGTGCGCCGCATCACATTCGGGCCGTCCGCGAATCGTTGCTTGCTCTCCGGGTGCGGCCCAACGTCGTCGGCGCACCGCCAGCCGAGGCTTGGCCCTGCTCGACCCACCGGCGATTCGCCCGCACTATCCTGCGCTTTTCTTCGTGGACGCTTGACCGGCATGACCCTTGTCCCTGCCTCGGAACGCGCCGCCTGGATCGGGCTGCTGGTCCTCACCGTGGTGTGGAGCCTCAACTGGACGGTGATGAAAGTCGCGACGCACTACGCCGGCCCGTTCACGTTCAGCGCCCAGCGCTACGTGATCGGCACCGTGGTGTTGTTCGCGCTGCTTGCGCTGCGTCACGACTCCCTGAAACCGACACCCTGGCTTGCCACCACCCTGATCGGCCTCGCCCAGACCACCGCGTTCCAGGCACTGGTGCAGTGGGCGCTGGTATCGGGCGGCGCCGGCAAGACCGCGCTGCTGGCCTACACCATGCCGTTCTGGGTGGTGCCGCTGGCGTGGTGGTGGCTCCACGAGAAGCCCGCGTTGCCGGGATGGCTTTGCATCGCGATCGCCGCCGCGGGCTTCGTTTGCGTGATCGAGCCGTGGCGTCCGCTTGGCGCCCCCCACAGTGTCGCGCTGGCGCTGGTCGCGGGGCTCGCATGGGCCATTGCGACGGTGCTTTCCAAGCGCCTGTTCCAGCGGCACCCGCAGGTGACGCCGCTGCAATTGACGGCGTGGCAGATGCTCGCGGGCACGCTCGGCCTGGTGGTCCTTGCGCTGGCCACGCACGAGGACGCCGTGACCTGGAGCGGTGAGTACGTCGCGGCCTTGCTGTACAACGGTTTGTTGTCGTCGGGCGTGTGCTGGGTATTGTGGGCCTTGGTCGTGCAACGACTGTCGGCCAACGTGGCAGGTCTGACCAGCCTCGCGGTGCCGGTGGCCGGGGTCCTGTTCGCCTGGGGCTTGCTTCAGGAACGGCCGTCGCCGGCTGAATGGCTCGGGATCGTGTTGATCGGGGCGGCCCTGCTTGCTTTGCAATTCAGCCGCCGCATGTCAGCATAATCCGCTCTCGACCCCGACACGTCCCAGCCGCGAGGAACGCGCATGTCCATCGCCCCACTGCCCCGCCCCGAGGCAATCCGCCTTGCCGTGATCGGCCTGGGCTATGTCGGGCTGCCGTTGGCGGTCGGTTTTGGGCGGAAATTGCCCACGCTGGGCTTCGACGTCAACGCGGCGCGCATCGACGAGTTGCTGCAGCACCGCGACCACACGCTGGAGGTGACGCCGGATGAACTGAACACCGCCACGCGGCTGGGCTTCAGCCATGACGCGAACGACCTCAAGGTCTGCAATGTCTTCATCGTGACCGTGCCGACCCCGATCGACCGCGCCAAGCGCCCCGACCTCTCGCCGCTGGAAGCCGCCAGCCGCACCGTCGGCAAGGCCATCGGTCGCGGCGGCATCGTGATTTTCGAATCGACCGTGTATCCCGGCGCCACCGAGGAAGTGTGCGTGCCGATCATCGAGCGCGAGTCGGGCCTGAAATTCGACCAGGATTTCTTCGCCGGTTACAGCCCCGAGCGCATCAACCCCGGCGACAAGCAACACCGCCTCGACACCATCAAGAAGGTCACCTCGGGCTCGACGCCCGAAGCCGCCGATTTCGTGGACGCGTTGTACCGGCAGGTGGTCAGTGCCGGTACCCACAAGGCTTCCAGCATCAAGGTGGCCGAGGCCGCCAAGGTCATCGAGAACACCCAGCGCGATTTGAACATCGCGCTGATCAACGAGCTTGCGCTGATCTTCCACCGCATGGGCATCGACACGCTGGACGTGCTGGAAGCGGCCGGCACCAAGTGGAACTTCCTGCGCTTCGCCCCCGGTTTGGTCGGCGGCCATTGCATCGGTGTCGACCCGTTCTACCTCGCGCACGCGGCGGTGGCGATGGGCCATCATCCGGAGATCATCCTCGCCGGGCGGCGGATCAACGACAATATGGGCGGCTATATCGCCGAGTGCATCGCGCGCGAGCTGGCGAAGAAGGGCAAGGGCGCCGGCGCGCGCGTGCTGGTGCTCGGGCTGACCTTCAAGGAGAACGTGCCCGACCTGCGCAACTCGCACGTGGTCGACGTGGTCAAGGGGCTGAAGGGCCGCGGCTTCGAGATCGACATCCACGACGCCTTCGCCGACCCGGAGGAGGCGAAGCACGAATACGGCCTC
>DASURP010000110.1:0-28652 GCA_036279975.1 Rhodanobacteraceae bacterium | reverse complement strand
ATCACTGGGGCCTTGGGCACGCCACGCGCAGCCTGGGTCTGATCCGCGCGCTGGTCGAACGCGGCGATGCGGTGACGGTCCTGATGGCGCCGGGAGCCGGATTGCACCTGTTGCGGTCGGAACTCGGCGATGCCTGCGAGTTTTATCCATTCCGCGACACGCCCGCACCGTTCAGCCGCTATCCGGCGGTGTTCTACCTGCGCATGACCGCGGCGATGCCGTGGGTGCTGGCGGGTTATCGGCGCGAACATCGGCTCACCGAAAAACTGGTTGCGGAACGCAAACTCGACTGCGTGGTGTCCGACAGCAGGCTCGGCGTGTGGTCGCAGGCGGTGCCGAGTTACTGCATCTTCCATTCGCTCCACCAGCGCGTGCCGTTCTGCAGCAGCTTCACGGAGCGTTTCGTGGAGTGGGGCCAGCGCGACCTGCTGAAGGGTTTCACCAAGGTACTGATCCCCGATGCCGAGGAAAACGGTGGGCTCTCCGGCTGGCTTGGGCACGATCCGGTGTTCGACTGGGGCGAGGGCAGGCTGGTTTACATGGGCCCGCTCTCCAGCGTGCCGCGCATGGACGTGGAACAGGACATCGACGTGTTCTTTTCCGTGTCGGGCATCGAGCCGCAGCGCGGCCTGCTGGAAAAGCTGGTGCTGGAAGCGCTGCCGAAGTTGACGGGCCGGATCGTGGTAACGCTGGGCCGCCCGCGCGACGCTGGCGAACGTCGCGAGATCGCGGGCGTCACGGTGTACGGCTACCTCGACCGCAACCGCCAGGCCGAGATGCTCAACCGCGCCAAACTCGTCATGACGCGTTCGGGCTACACCACGCTGATGGAACTGGCCGGGCTGGGCCGCAAGGCCCTGTTCGTGGCGACCCCGGGGCAAAGCGAGCAGGAATACCTCGCACGGTTCCATCGCGAGCGTGGCCACGTGTGGTCGGTCGAGCAGAGGCAGCTCGACATTCCCCGCGACCTCGAGCGTGCGCGCGCCGCGCACGGGATCCCACGCATGGACATGGCGGCTTCAACGGGAAACTTCCTTGCCGCGATCGCGTGAGCGTGGCCGGGCGTGCGAGGGAATCTCGCGCCACATGGTCGCCACGATCGGCAGGCACAGCAGCCAGATCGCGCCGGTCCACACGATCCGGAACCCCAGCATCATCGCCAGCCCGTCGGTATAGCCGATGCCCCATGCGCGCGCCGCCAGCATGCCCAGGAGTTCCACGGTGCCGATCTGGCTGAACAGCCCCGCGCCGACCAGGATGATCGCGAGCGAGAACATGTAGATCGTCGTGGCGGTGAGGTAGTCGAGATGGTGCACGTCCATGCCGCGGCCGACGATCCAGAACGCGAAGGTCAGCGCGCCCAGGTAGACGGCCGCGAGCGCGATGCTGACCGCCAGCAGCAGCGGCGTCGACAACTTGCGCAGCCCGCGCAGGGTTTCCAGCCCGGCTTCGGCGCCGCGCCGCGCCCAGCGGCGGCGGAGCCGGGTAACCATGGCCCGGGCCTTGTGTTCGAACAGCATCAGACCCGCCAGCAGCAATCCGGTGGCGGCCAGCAGCGCCACCGCGAACGGACGCGTGTCGCGCCAGCCGGGGATGCCGACCACCGCCAGGAACAGGAACACCACCGCGACCTCGGCCAGCACCATCATCACGGTCGCCGCGGAGCTGCGTCCGATGTGCACGCGGCGCGATGCCGACAGCACCCAGTTCTGCGAGAACATGCCCAGCGGCAAGGTCACGGTGAGTTCACCCACCGCGAACGCAAGCCAGAACGGACGCGCCGGAATATCCACGTCGATCTGGGTGAGCATCAACTTGAGTTGCGCGGCCTTGCATGCGAGGTAGCAGGCCGCCGACAGCAGCGAGATCCACAGCACCGGGATGGGCAGCTTGCCGACCCGTCCGATCACGTTGTGGATGTCGCCGAGGCTGAAGGCGAACACCAGCAGCGCGACCGCCAGCAGCACCGGCAGGATCACCTGCGGCCTCAGCAGGACACGCGCGTGCGACAGGACGTTCAACATGGCAAGCGCCGGTCGGCGTCTGGCACCAGGTCGGCAAGGTTGTTGTCAAGATAACGTGCGATGTTGGCCGGTGCGCGCCATCCGGGTTCCGCGCCGCGGTCACAGAGGTTCCGGAAAACATCGCCCTGGCGCACCACGACGCCTTTGTGCTCCAGCCAGCGCAGGCGCTGGCTGGCCAGCACCCGCACATCGGCGTTTTGCAACAGCGGATCCAGGGACGGATGCGCGTTGCGCAATGCGGGCAGGCAGCGGGCCAGCCATCCGGCGAGGTCCGCCTCGGTGCACGCCACGGGGCCGTGCAACAGGAACCTGGCCAGCAGGTGGCTGGGCGTGATCGGCGCCAGTTCGAGGATCATCCGGCGCAGCGTCGCATCGAAGGCGCGACGCTCGAGCGACGTCACCGCGCGACGGCGTTCGCCGATGCGGACCACGACCCGTGAACGCCCCGGCGCCAGGGTGTCGTAGCCGATGGCCATCGGCTGGATCCAGGGCGGCGCCCTGGCCATCCGCGCAAGCCGGAAGAAGCCCGCGCGGATGCGTCCGAAGTGGCCGTCCATCGAGATTGTCCCCTCCGGCGAGAAATACACGCAACGCCTGCGATCCAGGCGCATCGCGAAATGCGCGAGTTGCGCGTCGACGGTGGCGCGGAACCCGGGCGCCAGCGCGTGCGAGGCGGCGGGCGCCAGGCGGCGCAGTCCCCACCAGGATTCCATCCGGGGGTCGTCACGCTGCCCGGCCATGCGCACCGAAGCGGCGCCGGCCGCGAGGCCGGTTTCGCGCCGGCCGCGTGCATTCAACATCGACGCGGCGTCGGCATCGGCGAACCCCGCGGCGGCGAGTGCGCGCAGAGCTTCGCCCAGCGTGTATTCGCGCACGCGGCGCATGGGTTCGGCGCGGCCCAGCGGGAAGAACCACGCCAGCGAAACGTGTCCGAGCAACGCCGACAGCGGTTGCGGCCATTGCACGGTCAGGCGCGACAGGATGCCGGGGCGGAACAGGTCCTCGCGTGTCGCGTAGAACGGCAGCGGCCAGCGGAAATGCAGGCCGTGCCGCTGTACCAGCACGGTGCCCAGCATCGGGCCGTCCACGTCGCGCTGGTGGTTGGACGCGAGCATGGTCCCGGGCGCGATGCGGAAGCCGTCCGGACGCAGGATCACGCGATCGTAGAGCGAGCGTATCCACAGGTCGAAACCCATCTGCAGAAGCCAGGTGCCGAGTGGATGCGCGTCGAGTTCGGCGTCGGGCAGCCACCTGCGCGTCCGGTCTGCTGGTGTGGCTGGGTTCGCCTGGCGCTGCATTCAGGACCCGTTGACGCCGTGCTGGTAGCGCCGGCCCTTCCAGACCGAGCGGGTGCCGGCGAGGCCGCGCCATGCCGAATACCAGGTCGCCACGAGAAAGAACGTCGCGGCCAACGGCAGCAACAGGGACGCGAGTGGGTTGCGGCGGTAGTACATCAACGTCGGCAGGTAACCAGCGAGCATCGCGAGCATGGCCAGGAGGCCGACCGCGCGAGCGCCGTGGCCGGCGCCGAATGCGATGGCCAGCACGGGAATCCAGAACGCCAGGACCAGCAATGCCGAGGCGGCCAGCGTCAGCCACACCGATTCGCGCAGCTGCACGAAGGCACTGCGCGCGATCATGTGGGCGATGTCGCGGAATCCCGCACGGCGCAGGCTGGTGGCGCCGTGCGTCAGCCCGATCCAGCAGCGGCGGCCCGTGCCCTTGACATGCGCGGCCAGCGCGCAATCGTCGATGATCGCGCCGCGCCATGCAGGAAAACCCCCGGCTGCGAGCAGGGCCTCGCGCTCCAGCAGGATCACGCCGCCCGCTGCCGCCGCGACGCGCGACCCCTTGCGGTTGGCGAGCGCGAACGGATAGAGCAGCTTGAAGAAATACACGAACGCCGGCAGCAGCCAGCGCGCCGAGATGCCGTGCCAGCACGGTTCCGCGCACACCGAAACCAGCGCGCAGCCTTCGTCGGCTTTGCGTTGCAGGGCAGCGGGCAGGCCCGGCGCAAGACGGATGTCGGCATCCAGCAACAACACGTGCGGGGTGGCCACCCGTTCCAGGCCTTGTTGCAGGGCCCACAACTTGCCGGTCCAGCCACGGGGCGGCGGGGTGCCCCGGACCAGCGTCAAGCCGGGCACGCCGCTGGCGCGGGCCAGCTCGGCGGTCGCATCGCCGGATTCATCGTCGACCACGATCACCGCGGCACCCGGCGCCGCGGCAGCGAGCGCGCGCAGGGTTTCGCCGATCACCGCCGCCTCGTTGCGCGCGGGAATCAGCACGGTGAAATCGTTGCGCGGCGGCGCGGCCCGCGGGTCGGCTTCCAGCGGTTCACGGCACAACCACGCGCCCCATGGCGCCAGCAACAGCGCGGCCCAGCAACCCAGCGAGACGGCGGCGAGAATCAGCATGACCATCCCCGCCCCCTCCGCCGCGAGCCTCAGTGCTGGATGCCGCCGAAGTGCGCGATCGGGATGTCGCTGTGTGGCGCGCGGCGCTGGTTGGGTGCCGGCGTGTCATACAGGATCGGCGGATCGGCGGCGAACGGCCCGGTCAGTTTCGGGCCGCGCAGGCCCACCCAGAGCGCCTTCAACGGGTGCCGGAACGCGTCGTTGGCGGCGGTGCCTTCGAAGCCGCAGTGGGCCATGCAGTTGGCGCACTTGGGGTTGCGGCCGACGCCGTAGTGGTCCCAGTCGGTAGCGTTGATCAGTTCATCCCAGGACTTCGCGTAACCTTCGTCCACCAGCAGGTAACACGGTTTTTGCCAGCCGAACACGTTGCGGCAGGGCATACTCCACGCGGTGCATTGGTAGCCTTGGTTGCCGCACACGAAATCGAGGAACAGGCTGGACTGCGACAACGCCCACTTGCGGTGGTTCTGCTTCCTGTTGGTGAAGATCTTGCGCATCAGCTCCTTGGACTGGCGCCGGCCCATGAACACATCCTGGCGCGGCGCATGCTCGTAGGCGAAGCCCGGCGAGAAGGTGATGCCATCCACCTTCAGGTCATCGGTGGCGAAGCTGAAGAACTCGGCAACCTCGTCCGGCTTGGCGGTCTGGAACAGCGTGGTGTTGATGTTGATCCGGAACCCGCGGCGCTTGGCCTCGCGGATCGCCGACACCGCGATGTCGAACACGCCTGCGCGGCCCACGCTTTCATCGTGGCGCTCGCGCATGCCATCCAGGTGCACCGAGAACGTCAGGTGGCTGGACGGCTTGAACAGGTCCAGCTTCTTTTCCAGCAGGATCGCGTTGGTGCACAGGTACACGTATTTGCCGCGCGCGATGAAGCCTTCGACGATCTGCTTGACATCGTGGTGGATCAGCGGCTCGCCGCCGGCCAGCGACACCATCGGGGCGCCGCATTCGTCCACGGCCTGCATGCACTCCTCCACCGACAGGCGTTCCTTCAGGATGTGCGAGTCGTAATCGATCTTGCCGCAGCCGGGGCAGGCCAGGTTGCACTGGAACAGCGGCTCCAGCATCAGCGTCAACGGATAGCGCTGGACGCCATGCAGCTTGCGTCCAACGATATAGCTCGCGACCTTGAGTTGTTGACGAACCGGAATCGACATCATGCCTCCTCGCAGCGCCCTGGCGCCTGGGGTGACCGGCAGGCGGCTGCCAGCCGGTGGGCCTGTCCCCGATACTGGACCGGGAGTTGTCAACGCGGCGTTGAGATGGCCTGCGTGGCGCGCCCACCGGCTTCCAGGCGCGCGGGCGGGCTCGATCGGGCGGCGAAACGGTGCCCTCGCCGGGTCAGGCTTCGCGTTGCCGACGCGCGGGCGCCGTACCACCCGGCAGGCGGTCCCGGAATTCCCCGCGCAGGCGTTGCCATTCCATTTTCAGCCACGGCGTGAAGTGCTCGTGCGATTCGGCGATTTCGCGGTCGAGGGCCGCCGGCGTCACATAGCGCCACGCCGCGATCTCGGTGTCGTTGACCCGCACCGGCGCGTCCGACACGCCGAGGTACACCCAGCACAGTTCGGTTTCCGAGCCGGCGTCGCCGTATTCGGCGTGGTACTGGAACTTGTAGACAAATTCGAGCGGGCAGGTGAACCCGAGTTCTTCGGACAGACGCCGCTGCGTGGCGGCGTCCATGTCTTCGCCGCCGCGCGGATGGCTGCAACAGCTGTTGGCCCAGTAACCGGGCCACAACGGCTTCGACGGCGCGCGTTGCTGCAGCAGCAATTCGCCCGCGGCATTGAACACGAACAGCGAAAACGCGCGGTGCAGGATGCCGCGTCCGGCGTGCGCGTCGGCCTTGGACGCATGCCCGATTTCGCGGTCGGCCTCGTCGACCAGGATCAATCGTTCGGAGTCGAACGAGACGACACGCCGATCAGCGGCAGGGTTGTCGCCGTGCTTACCCAATGCTGGTCTCCATGGCCTGGTAACCCGCCTGTTGCAGCGCGCGCGCGACGCGTGCCGGATCCTCCGGACACAGCGCGATCATCGCGCCGCCGCCGCCGCCGCCGGTGAGCTTGGCGCCCACCGCGCCGTTGGCGCGCGCAACCTGGATCATCTCCTCCAGTTCCCAGCTCGACACCTGCAGGGCGTTCAACTGGCCCTGGCAGACATTCATCAGTTCGCCGAACTGTTGCAGGTCCCAGGCCTGCAGCGCCTTGAGTCCCTGCAGCGCCAGCGCGTCGATCTCGTCGAAGATGCGTTCGTACAGCTTCTGGTTGCGCTGCCACGCCTCGCGCACGCGCCTGACGGTACGCGCCGTCAGGCTTTCCACACCCGAGAGTCCGATCACCATCGGCAGTGGTTTGGCGAAGTGCAGCGGTTCGATCACCGGCGGCTCGCCGCGCTGGTACAGCAGCGGCTGGCCGTAGGTGGCGACCGTGTTGTCGATGCCGGACGGCGTGCCGTGCGCGACGCGTTCGCATTCGTAGGACAGTGCGCACACCTGCTGGTCGGTCAGGCCGAGCGCGCAATGGCGGTCGAGCGCGCGGATCACCGCGACCGCGAGCGCTGCGGAGCCGCCCAGGCCATTGGCGCGCGGCAGGTTGGGATACACCTGGATGCGCAACGGGTGGTCGGTCAGTTCGAGCTTGGCGAGGATCAGTTCCAGCGATTGCAGGAACGAGCCGGGATGCCTGCTGCCGGGGTGCAGGCGCTGCTCGACGCCCCAGCGCGGGATGATCAGTTGCGTGCCGTCCTTCGACTCCTCGGCGCGCGCACGGATCGCCATCGGCACCGGCACCGCGATCGCGTGGCGGCCGTACACCACCGCGTGTTCGCCCAGCAGGATCGCCTTGCCGTAACCGGTCGCGTATTCGGCCTCGTCGACCGGCTCGAAACCGTGTGCCACCGTCCTGGCTTCCGGCTGGGCCTGGTCCTTGACCTCGGCGATGATTTCCTTGGCCTTCCAGACCTTGATTTCGCCGGAATCGAGCAGGCGTTCGACCACGGTATCGAAGATTTCCGGCGTGGCGCCGGCGCTGACCGCGACCGAACGCGCGTGCAGGGTCATGTGGCCTTGCTGGATGCCGTCGGTGACCAGTGCGCGCAGCGCGGAAAAGTTCTGGGCCAAGCCCGTCGCACCCATGATTTCGGCCAGCTCGCGCGCCGAGGCGACGTTCAACAGGCGCAGGTTGAGCGCGACCGTCGCGTTCGATTGCAGGTTGCCGCCGACCGTGCCAACCTTCATCGGCATCTCGATGTTGCCGACCAGGTTGCCCTGATCGTCCTTGTACCAGCGGGTCAGGGACGTGTAGTGCTTGCCGCGCGCGGCGTAGGCGTGCGCGGCGGCTTCCAGCGCGCGCCAGTCGTTGCCGGTGGCCAGCGCCACGGCATCGACGCCGTTCATGATGCCCTTGTTGTGGGTGGCGGCGCGGTACGGATCGCACACCGCGAGGTCGTTGGCGAGGATGATCCCGTCGCGCACCTGTTCGCCGTCGTAGCCCTTGCCCGCGAGCAATGCGGGCGGGATCACGACCTTTGCCCATGTCAGCGCGCGGTCGGTGAGGTTCGACAAGATCCGCAGGAACACCTTGCCGCCGGTGATGCCCTCCACCAGCGGCGCCACGCCCTCGCACATGGTATTGACCATGTTGGCGCCCATCGCATCGCAGGTGTTCACCAGCAGGTGCAGCACCACCATGTCGCGGCGGCCATCGGCCGCGGGGTGGATGCGCACCTCGATGTCCTTGGCACCGCCGCCGCGGGCGACCATCTTGGGGTGCAGGCTGTTGGCGAGGTTCAGGATTTCCTGCTTGCGCTGCAGCAGCGCGGCCTGTGCGGTCGCCGAATTGTCGATGTCGACGATCTGCACCTGGCCGATCAGGATCGGGTCGGTCGATCGGGTAGTGAAACCGCCCGCGGCGCGCGCCAGCTTGGCGGCCGAGGACAGCGCCGCGACGATCGAGGGCTCCTCGACCACCAGCGGTACCACGTGGTCCTTGCCGTTGACGAGGAAGTTGAGGCCAAGCCCCAGCGGCAACCCCATCACGCCGATCACGTTCTCGATCATCTTGTCGGCGCGCGCGACGGTGAGCGTGTGCGCGCCGCTCGACAGGGTCTGGAAATCCTCGCGGGAAAGCATGCCGCGTTCGCGCACCAGGTTCACGCGCTCGGACACCGACAATTTGTAGAAGCCCGGAAATCTCGACTGATCCATCTTGGTTCCTCGCAAGCCTCAAACGGTTGACACAACATCCAGACCCTTGGGGTCCGCTGCCAGATCGATCACGGGGAACCCGGCCCGCGACGCGCGCACCGAGAATTCCTGCAGCCGCGTATCTTCCACGGCAAACGTGATGCCGATGTCACCGTTCCCCGCGCCACAACTCTTGTAGGTGCACCCGCAACCCGAGGCGAGCACGCCCAGCGCGCGGTGTTCGCGGCTTGCGATATCCGCGCCAGCCGCCTCGCCGAAGCGGGCCAGGGCATGTGCATAATCGTGGAGGCTGGACAGGAAGGCGGCGGCATCGTTTGCGGCAACCGCGTCGACGCCGCGTGAAGAAATTGTAACGAGTTCATCCATGCGCTGTGTGAATGCGGCGGGCTCGCGGTCACGCCACGCGGCGACCGTGGCCAGCATCGCGCGGGTGGAGGCGGGACGGCCACTGTACACGCAACGCCAGTGCAATCCGGACGGCAATTCGCATGGTTCGCAGTACGGCATCTGGCCGGCGCGCAACGCATACCGCGTCAGTCCGCCCGCCAGTGACGCCGCGGTGTCGATGCCGCTGCCGTGGCCGTGCTGGATCGCCCGGTGCGCGCCGACGCATTCATCCAGCGCGGGCCTTGCCATGCCGGACGCGGCGTGCAGCGCGCCCAGCAGCGCCACGCTGAGCGCGGCCGACGAGCCCAGGCCAAGCTTGGCCCGTCCGCCGGTGCGGTCAAGGTAAAACGGGCCGCTGTCGAGCTCGATGCGGCTGGCCGGAAAATTGTGGGCGGCGGGCTGGAACCTCCGCAGCAGAGTGGCGACCCACTCGAGTTCCCGTGGCGGCGCGGCGGTCCATGCGACGCCACCACCGCCCAGGTTCAAGCGGGCGCCGAGTTCCAGCGTGGGCGACACGATTTCGCATGCGTCGCCGGCAGTCCCGTCCAGTGTGACCCGGGCGCGGCGGTTGACCGCCAGCACCAGCGCCGGCGCCCCTTCCAGTACCGCGTATTCGCCCAGCAGCACCAGCTTGCCGGGCGCACTGGCCTCGATCCGGCTCAAGCCGTGTCCCCGACGATGCGCGCGCCGGCGCCGAGGCCGCTGACCAGGACTTCCTCGACTCCCCTCGCTTGTTGCAGCGCCCCGGCGACTTGCGCCACGGCCTCCGGCGGGCACACGGCCTTGACCTGCGGGCCCGCATCGACGGTGTAGAACACCCTGGTGCCCGCCACCTGCAGCGCGCGGATGCGCTGGATGCAATCCAGCGTGGCGCCGTTCCAGTAGATCAGCGCGGGCCGGGTGGCCAGCATCACCGCGTGCATGGCGAGGCAGCTGGCTTCACTGACCTCCGCGAGCTTGTCGAAGTCGCGCGCCTTTACGGCGGCGCGGGCGACCGAAAGATCGTGCGGCACCGTCGCGACCCAGTCGCGGTAATACGGCGAGGTCCGTTGCGAGGCGGCCATGCCGGCCCGCGAGCCGGTGGCCTTCGCTTCCCGCGTGGTGATCGCGATCACGACCTTGAGCGGCCACGCGGCGGCGCCCAGCAACGGCGCCGCGAAGGCGTCCGTGCCGTCCTCGCGCATGCCCGCGGCCATTTCCACGAAACCGCCGAAAATGGAGCGTGCGGCCGAGCCCGAGCCGCGCCGCGCGAGCCGCGACAGTTCACGCGCGTCCAGCCCGAGGCCGAGCGCGTGGTCGCAGGCGACCGCCAGCGCCGCGAAGCCCGACGCCGAAGAAGCCAGGCCCGCGCCGGTGGGAAAATCATTGCACGATTCCATCCGCGCACGCGTCGTGACGCCGGCGCGTTCGCGGAACAGGTCCAGGAACGCGCCCAGCTTGAGCGTCTGGCCGCGGTCGCGCTCGCCGTTCAAGACGATGTCGTCCTGCGTGAGCGCAGGATCGAACTGTACGGACGTGCGGGTATGCAGCCCATCCAGCGTGATCGACAGCGAACCCGCGGCGGGCAGGTTCAGCGCATCGTCGCGCTTGCCCCAGTATTTGACCAGCGCGATGTTGGGTTGCGCTTGCGCGGTGGCCTGCATGGGTCGCGAGGTCATCGAAGTGGTCCTTGATCCTGCTCAAGCCGTGGCATGCGAAACTCCCGGGCATCGTTGCCGCTCCCGGGATGGCGGTACCACCCTCCTGCACAAGGCATCATCCCCCCGCGCCTGCGGCGCGACCCCCTTCTGCCGGAATGGGGTAGTGCGCGACGAGGCCTCAATCTTGACTTCCCCCTTCGCTTGCGCAGGGGAAGTGAGGGGGATGTCTTTCAAAACCGCCACTTTCCTACAAAAAACCGTTGTTCCGGAACCATTGTATTGCGTCGGCCAGCGCCTCCCGCGCGGGGCGCGCGTGGTAGCCGAGTTCGGCCTCGGCACGGCGGCTGGAGAAATACATCCGGTGTCGCGACAGTTTCACGCCGTCCACACTGATGTTCGGCACGGCCCCGGTCAGGCGCGCCCAGGCTTCGGCCATGTACGCGACCGGCAGCACCGCGGCGTGCGGCAGGCGCAGCCACGGCGCGCGGCGCCCGCACATTCCGGCGATCACGGCCAGGATGGACCTGAGGCTCATGTTCTCGCCGCCCAGCACGTAGCGGCGGCCGGGGCGGCCATGCTCGTAGGCGAGCACATGGCCATCGGCGACGTCGTCCACGTGCACGATGCACAGGCCGGTGTCGACGTAGGCCGGCATCCGTCCGCGCGCGGCGTCGAGGATCATGCGCCCGGTGGGCGTGGGCTTGCGGTCGCGCGGACCGACGGGCGCGGCCGGGTTCACGATCACGACTTCGCTGCCGGCGCGTGCGCAGCGGCGCACCAGCGCTTCGGACAGGAACTTGGAACGCTTGTATTCGCCGATCATGTCCGCGAGGCGCGCGGGCGTGTCCTCGTCCGCGGGGTGGCCATCCTGGTTGAGTCCCAGCGTCGCCACGCTGGACGTGTGCACGATGCGCTGGACGCCGGAACGCCGTGCCGCCAGCAGGATGTTGTGGGTGCCGCGCAGATTGTTCCTGCGTATCTCACGCGGATCGCGCGCCCACAGGCGGTAGTCGGCGGCGACGTGGAACAGGCCGCCGCAACCGGCCAGCGCCCGTGCGAGCGATGCGGGGTCGAGCAGGTCGCCGCGGACGATTTCGACCTCGAGGCCGGCGAGGCCGGCCGTGTCGCTTGCGGCGCGCACCAGCGCGCGCACCGTGTAGCCGCGGCGCAGCAGCGCGCGCACCACGGCCGATCCCACGAATCCGTTGGCGCCGCTGACCAGGACGCGCGCGGTCATGCAGCCATTCGCGCGGCCGCTGCGAGGCTGTGCCGGGCGCGCGCGAAATCGCGCGCCAGCGAACGCGCCGCGCGCCAGCTGGCGGGGCCCCCGAACGCGATCGCCGACAGCATCCGCAGCGACAGCCCGCCTTCCGAACCGTCCAGCGCGCGCACGATGCCCGCCGGCAGTTCGCTGGTGGCGGGGTCGCAGATGGCCTTGACCACCACGAACGGCAGCCTTGCTCGCGTGGCGACCGCGGCAATGGGCGCGGCTTCCATGTCCACCGCAACGGCGCCGGTGCGTTCGGCCAGCGCCCGTTTGCCGGATTGCGTGGCGACCGGTTGCGCTGCGGACCACAGCGTGCCACGGTGCACGGTCAGGCTTGCGGACAGGGCCTCGGCGAGCCGCCGGCTGTCCTCGACATCGGTCGCGAAGCCGGGGTCGTCGTCGGCGTAGCGGACGCGTTCGGGGATCAGCACGTCACCGGGTTCGAGGCCGGCATCGAGCGCGCCGGCCACCCCCCAGTTGGCGAGCCGGCCCACGCCGCATGCAAGCAGGCGCTCGGCCGCGCGCATCGCGTTGTGCGGGCCGATGCCAGACACCGCGGCCCAGCCCTGGCGCCAGGGCCCGCATTCGCCGGGATGCACGCCGCGCACGCCGATGCTGTGCGCCTCGGCGGGCAGCGCCACCACCAGGCCGATGCTTTCAGTGGCGCCGTTGGACATTGCGGTAGCGCACCAGCGCCCAATACGGGAAGTACCGGCTGTAACCGTGGTACTTCAGGTAGAACACGCGCGGGAAGCCGGGGGCGTTGAAGCGCTTGTCGAACCATTCGCCATCGACTTGCGCTTTCAGCAGGAATTCGATGCCTCGCGCCACCGCCGGGCTGTCGTCCTCATCGGCCTCCAGCAGGGCCAGCAACGCCCACGCCGTCTGGGTCGGACCGCTGCGGGCGCCGCGCCCGCGCAACCCGGGATCGAGATAGCTGTCGTTGCCTTCGCCCCAGCCGCCGTCGGCTTGTTGCACCGACTTGAGCCACGCGATCGCGCGCCGGACCGGGGTGGCATCGGCAGGCATGCCGGCCGCCCGCAACGCGACCAGCACCGACCAGGTGCCGTACAGGTAATTGGTGCCCCAGCGCCCGAACCACGCGCCCTCCTGGGTTTGCTCGTCGAGCAGGAAACGCAGCACGCGTTCGCGCGCGGCGCGGTCGCCGTCGCGGTCGAGCAGGGACAGCAGCGCCAGCACCCGGCCGCTGACGTCGCTGGTGGGCGGATCGAGCAGGGCGCCGTGGTCGGCGAACGGAATCTGGTTCAGCCATTGGTGGTCGTTGTCGGCGTCGAAGGCGGCGAACCCGCCGTGTCGCGATTGCATCCCGACCAGCCAGTCCGCGGCGCGCCCGATCGATTGCGCGAACTCCGTCCGCCGCGACGATTGCCACAGTGCGCGTGCGACGACCGCGGTGTCGTCGAGGTCGGGGTAGGCGTCGTTGCGGAACTGGAAGGCCCAGCCGCCGCCGGGCAGCGCGGGACGGTATTCACGCCAGTCTCCGGGCGCATCGCGAAGCTGGCGCGCCTCCAGCCAGGCCAGTGCGCGTTGTACGTCGGCCTCCGGCGCGTCCGGGTCCTCCTGCAGGGCAAGGCAGGCCAGGCCGGTGTCCCACACCGGTGACACGCAGGGCTGGCACCAGGCGTCGTGGTCGTGCACGACCAGCAGGTCGTCGATGGCCTTGCGGGTTTCCCGGCGTGCCGGGTGCCCGGAGGGATAACCCAGCAGCGCCAGCGCTTCGTAGGCGTTGACCATGGCCGGGAAGATCGCGCCGAGGCCGCCGTCGCCGTTACGGCGCTCCAGGATCCACGCCTCGGCGCGCGCGAGCGCGCGCCGGCGCAGCCGCGCAGGGATCAGCGGTTCCAGGTGCCGCACCGCTTCCTCGCACACGAACAAGGCGCGATTCAGCAGCGAGCGTGCATGGAAGTAGTGCCTTTCCTGGTCGGCCGGCGTGACGAAAAGTTCCCGGATGTGCGCGTCGCGCGGATTGGCCGCGCGCGGCTTCAACGAGGTCAGCACCGACAACGGCACCATCACGGTGCGTGACCAGTACGACACCTTCGCGAGGTTGAACGGGAACCAGCGCGGCAGCAGCACGATCTCGACCGGCAGGAACGGCACCCCGCGCCACGGCAGTTGCCCGAACAGCGCCAGCGCGATGCGGGTGAAAACGTTGCAGCGCGCGGCGCCGCCGCGGGCGAGGATCGCGGCGCGGGCACGCGCCATGTGCGGCGCGTCGGCGCGGTCGCCGGTCAACTTCAAGGCGTAGTAGCACTTGACGCTGCAGCTAACGTCCAGGGCGCCGCCGGGGTACAGCGGCCAGCCGCCGTCGCGGGACTGGTGCGCGCGCAGGTATCCGGCGAGGCGCGCTTCGAGCAGGCGGTCCGATTCGCCGAGGTAGTGCAGCATCAGGATGTATTCGGCCGGGATGGTGCAGTCGGCCTCCAGCTGGTACTGCCAGTAGCCGTCCGCGTGCTGGTGCGCGAGGATGCGCGTGCGCGCGGCGTCGATGGCGGCGTCCAGGCGATCGCGCACCGCAGTCGCGCTGCGTGCCGCCGTGCCGGGTTGCGGGATGCCTGAATCGGGCGCCATGGCGGGCCTGCTCGGCGCTACTTGAAGGTGAAGGCGTGCGCGGGGCCGCAGCTGTCGCTGCGCGGCCACGCCGCCTGCGGGTCCGGCAACAACCCGCCCCAGTCCGAGGCCAGCGCCTGCAACGGCAGGCCCTCGGCCATCCGCGTGAACCAGCGCTGCAGCACGCGGCTGTAGCCGGCGAACAGGTGGGTGACGATCACGATCTTGTTGACCACCTGCCGCGACACCTTCACCTGCGCGCCCGCCGTGAAGTCGGGCTTGGCCAGGATCGATGCCAGCGTGCGCATCGCGAGTCCCAGCGCGATCAGGCAGAAGCGGCGGATGCCGACTTCCTTCTCGGGAATCAACAGCGTGTAATCCAGCGCGTTGCGAAGGTGGCTGTGCGCAACCCCGATCAGTTGTGCGTAAGCCTTGCCGAACGCGGCGGGAACGTTGTTGCGGCGGAGGTCCTCGAGGTCCACGCCCACGCGTGCGAACAGGTCGTTCGGCAGCCAGCACACGCCGCGGTCGCGGTCTTCCCAGAAGTCCTTGAGGATGTTGGTCATCTGCAGGCCCTGGCCGAACGACACGTCCAGCGCCGACATCGCTTCGCGCTGTTCCGCGATCCGCGGCGAGTAGTCGCAAAACAGGTCGGTGAGGGTCTGCCCGACGATGCCCGCGACGTAATAGCAGTAGCGGTCCATCTCGCGCATGTTGGCCAGGCCGGCGGGGCTGGCGTCGCGCTCGAAGCTGGGCATGCCGGTGCACATCGTGCGGATGCAGCGCGCCAGCGCTTCGCGCTGGGCCAGGTTGAAACTGTCGGTGACCTCGATGATGGCCGGCGTGTGCGCGACCAGGTCGCGCTCGGCCGCCAGCGTATTGCCGTGCAGCAGCGGCGCAAGGTCGCGCGCGAACGAGGCCGGATCCTCGGTCGATCCGACCACCCGGGTGAAACGGTCGTGGAACTGTTGTTTCACGTCGCCCGGCAAGGCCCGTTCATCCTCGATGGTGTCCGCGATCCGGCACAGCAGGTACGCATTGGCGATCACCGTGCGCAGGCGCGTGTCCAGTTGCGGGATCGTCAGCGCGAAGGTGCGCGACACCGCGGGCAGGATGCGTTCCTGATAGGCTTCGGCACCACGTCGCGACGCACGGGCGGCAGTTTGGGCAAACATCCTGCTGGTCTCCTTCGGCGCGTTTCCGACCGTCCCCATGATCCTATCCATTGTGCGTGAAGACGAGGTGGAAGTCGCGCGGGGATCGCTTTGACAGGCGTGCCGGGGTCTCGCTAGGCTCGCGGCGATGCGCGGCGCCCGCCGCCAGACACGGAGCCGTCCAATGGCCTTTGCCGATCGCGTCGCCGGTTACCTCGCACGGGTCGAACAGGCGCTGGCTGCACGGCTGCCCGCCGCCGACGTGCGCCCTGCATCGCTGCACGCGGCCATGCGCTACGCGGCGCTGGATGGCGGCAAGCGTATCCGGCCGTTGCTGTGCTATGCGAGCGGCGAGGTGTTGGGCGTCGCGCCCGGGCGACTGGATGATGCCGCCTGTGCGGTCGAATGCATACACGTCTTTTCACTGGTGCACGACGACCTGCCGGCCATGGACGACGATGCGTTGCGCCGGGGCAGGCCCTCGACCCACGCGGCGTTCGGCGTGGCCACCGCGATCCTGGCGGGTGATGCCCTGCAGACACGCGCGTTCGGAATCCTCGCGGGTGATGGCAGCCACGACGCCGGCGAACGCCTCGGCATGATCGCGATCCTGGCGGCGGCGGCCGGTTCGCTTGGCATGACCGGGGGCCAGGCCGTGGACCTGGAATCCGAGGGCAAGCAGCTGGCCGCGGACGACCTCGAAGCGCTGGATCGCGACAAGACCGGCCAGCTCATCCGCGCCGCGGTCCTGATGCCGTGTTGCGCGGTGCCCGGCCTGCCGCAGGCCTCACGCACGGCGCTGGACCGCTTCGCCGCAAACGTGGGGCTGGCGTTCCAGATCAAGGACGACGTGCTGGACGTCGAGGGCGACCAGGCCTTGACCGGCAAGACCCAGGGCGCCGACGCCGCGCGCGGCAAGGCCACCTATCCGGCCTTGCTGGGCCTGGACAGTGCCAAGCGCCGTGCCGACGCGCTTTACGACGATGCACTGGATGCGCTGGCGCCCTTCGGTGACGCGGCCGAACCGCTGCGCTGGATGGCGCGCTACATCGTCCACCGCGATCGCTGAGCCGGCCGTTGCGGTGGCTTGGCGGCGTCAGAAATAAATGACCTTCACGCGCAGGACGGTGGGTACGCCGCATGCCGGCGGCACGTGCCCCGGCGCCGTCGTCGCGGCGTCGCGGGGGCAGGTCACCGGCGGCGGCAATTCGGCGGGGCCGATGGTGCGCGATTGGCGCCAGTCGATGCGGTAGGGCCGGGGGAAGTTGCAGCGCGCACGGACGGTTTCGCGCGTGGCGTCGTCGGTCACGATGCAGCTTGGCAGGATCGTGACCGAAAGCATGAGCGCACTGCGCGCCTCGCCCGCATGCAGGCACAGCGGCGCAGCCAGTCCGGTGAGCAACCCCAGGACGACGATTGCGGTCCGCATGCGCATGGGCGCAGCGTGCGCCTTTGCGTCGCGGCAGAACGTGCACCATTCACGGTTTCGCGACGCCACCGTGCATGCGCGCGGATTCGCGCATGACCTGGACCGCTACGGGGCAAGCCGTCATGGTGGAACGCTCCCGGGACTACCGGGCTGCCGGATTGGTGGAGCGGAAGGGGATCGAACCCTCGACCTCTGCATTGCGAACGCAGCGCTCTCCCAGCTGAGCTACCGCCCCACGTGGATTTTCAGGCGTGCCGGCCGAACCGCGGGCGGCGCCACTGCCGGTGCATTGCGCGCCAGCGAGCCGCGTATGGTAGCCGGTATGCAGTCTTGCGCCAAGCGCAACGGGGTCAGCCGGGCAGCAGCCTGGTCAGCCCGGTTTCCAGCAGGCTTGCCCGCCAGCCCTGCAACGCCGCGGGCCAGGTGCGGGTCGTCACGAACTCCTCGATCAGCCGGCGCGGACACAGCAGCCCCGCGGGCAGGTCGAGCCTTTCCGCCGTGGTTTTCACCACTTCGCGCATCGCGTCCACGGCGCGTTTGGCCTCGCCCTTCGGGCTGGCCGGGATGGGCGCCAGGTTTTCCAGTTCCGCGGGCGTCGCCGCCGCCTGCAGCAGGGCGAACAGTTCGGCGCGCTGCGGTCCGCGCAGGGCCCGCTGGCCCTTGACGCGTTCGAACAATTCGCCGGCGGTTGCCGGGGGCTGCTGCGCCAGCGCCAGCGCATGTGCATCGTCCAGGATCCACGGCCGTGGGCGATCGATGCTGCGCGCGGTCGCTTCGCGCCAGAGCAGCACCCGCTGCAGCCTTGCCTGTTCCGCGGGCGGCCAATCCGCCGCAGCGGGGAAGCCGCGCTGGGGTTGCGGGTCGAACCCGTCGCGCTGGCGTTGCGTCAATCGCGCACAGTCTTCGGCCAGCCACTGGCTGCGTCCGCGCCGCTGCAGTTCGTCCGACAGGCGTTCGTGCAGGGCCGCGAGGTGCGTGACGTCCTGCGCTGCGTAATCGAGCTGGCCCGGCGTCAATGGGCGCTGCATCCAGTCGGAGCGGGTCTCGTCCTTGGGGATGTCGATCCCGAGCAGCGTCGCGACCAGTTTCTGGTAACTGAGGCCCGGGCCCATGCCGCACAGCGCCGCGGCGATCTGGGTATCGAACAAGTCCAGCGGCACGTCGCCCAGCGCCGGCGCGAGTGCTTCCATGTCCTCGCCGGCGCTGTGCATCACGCACACGCGCCCGGCGACGAGCCGCCGCAGGTCGGCGCCGGCATCGTAGGCCGTCGGGTCGATCAGCCAGCATGTGCCGCCTTGTGCCGCCTGCGCCAGCGCCAGCTTCGGGTGGAAAGTGCTGCGCCGGATGAATTCGGTGTCGAGGCCGATCACCACGTGGTCGGTTGCGGGTGTCAGGGCGCCCGGATGGTCGATCCAGACGGGGTTCATGGCTGGCGGGCGTCCCTTGATTGGTGTTCCATTACGCATCGGTTTGCTATCGTGAACCGCACACGATAACAGCCAGCCGTCGCTTACGCATGCCGAAGCCGCAATCCCTCACTCGTCAACATGCGATCGGTGGTGCGATCGGGGTGGCGTTGTTGGCGTTCGCGCTGGTCTACCGGTTCTTCCCCGAGGCGCTCAGGGTGGAACCGGCGATGCTGAGGTCGCATCCGGCTTCGACGACCAGCGCGGCGGTGGCGACCGGCACCACGCCGCGCACGCGGATCCCGGCCGAGTCGGAGCTCAATGCCGGCCCGCCGATTTCGCTGGCGCCGGCGGTGGTGATTGCCGAACGGGCCCGCGCAGGCTCGTTGGGTGCGCGCGCGGGCAACGGCAAGATCGCGCAGTTGCTCACCGATGCCGAAAAATCGGCGCGCACGGGCAACCTGCTCGGTCCGGCCACCGACAGCGCGCTGGCGCTGGTGCTGCAGGCGGTGCACGAAGCGCCGGATGATCCACGCGTCGAACGGGCGGTGTCGCTGCTGCACGCGCGCCTGATCGCCAATGCCCAGCAGTCGCTCGCGACTGGCGATGCCGACGCGGCGCGCGCCAACCTCGCTGCGCTCACGCAATTGCCGGGCCCCCGCAGCGATCTCGCGGCGCTGGCCGCGCGCATCGACGCCGCCGGCAAGGTCCAGCCGTTGCTGGAGCAGGCCAGCGAACTGGTGCAGCAAGGCAAGCTGGAAGGTTCCGGCGAGGGCAATGCCCTTGCGGTGTACCGCAAGGTGCTCTCGCTCGATCCCGAGAACGTGGTCGCGCGCCAGGGACTGCAGCGGGTGCAGCAGGCAGCGCTCGACCGCGCGCTGACTGCCGCCGCGCAGAACCAGGATGCCAGGGCCGAGGCGGCGCTAGCCGACGCCGCGTCGATCCTGCCGTCGTCGCCGGCGCTCTCGGACACGCGGGCGCGCATCGCCGCGCTGCGCAGTGGCCGCGCCGACAACCTGCTGGCGCAGGCGCAGTCCGCGCTCGATGCCGGTAATCCCGATCTCGCGCAGCGGCTTGCCGAGCAGGCCGGCGCGCTGGGCGCCAACAACGAGGCGTTCCTCGCCAGGTTGCAGAATTCCCGCGAGTACGCCAGCTACCACCCCGGGCAGGTGTTTTCCGACCACTTCCTGGACATCGTGGGCCAGGCGCCGGCCATGGTGGTGATGCCACGCGGCAGTTTCCTGATGGGTTCGCCGCAACGCAGCCGCGCGCAGACCAGTGCCGAGCAGCCGCAGCACGAAGTCGCGATCGCAAAGGGCTTTGCGCTGGGGCGCGCCGAAGTGACGGTCGGCGAATTCCGTGCGTTCGTGCGCGCATCCGGGTACGTCCCGGATTCCGAACGGCTCGGTGGTGCCTCGGTGTACGACGAGAGCAACGGGCGGATGCAGACGCGTGCGGGCGCAGGCTGGCAGGACAATTACGCCGGCCAGCGCGCCAGGGACGACGATCCGGTGGTCAACGTGTCCTGGAACGACGCGCATGCGTACGTCGCATGGCTTGCCAAGCATACCGGCGAGTCCTACCGGCTGCCGACCGAGGCCGAGTACGAATATGCCGAGCGCGCCGGCAGCACGACACCTTATTGGTGGGGCAGCGGCACGCCAGGACGCAAGGTCGAGAACCTCACCGGCGCCGGCGATCGTTCGCCCGCGCGCCGCAGCTGGGCCAACGCGTTCAAGAACTACAGCGACGGCTATTGGGGTCCGGCGCCGGTGATGAGTTTCCTGCCCAACCCGTTCGGCCTGTACGACATCGGCGGCAACGTATCCGAGTGGGTCGCCGATTGCTGGCACGAGAATTACGTCCGCGCGCCGACCGACGGCAGCGCCTGGGTCAATCCGGGTTGCGACGAGCGCGTGATCCGCGGCGGTTCCTGGGGTAGCGCACCGGACCAGGATCGCTCGGCGTTCCGGATGGGCGCTGCGGCCGATTCGCGCAGCGGGCGGGTCGGGTTCCGCGTGGCGCGTGACCTGTAGGACGGGGGCGGCGATTACGCTCTTCGGGCGTAGGACGGGGCGTGGCAAGCGCGCGCAGTACGGGGGATCGATGGCCATTGCAGGCCGATGACCACCGCTTAGGCGCAACCGGCAAGCGCTGCCCGCAGTTGCGCGACGTAACACGTGCCGAACAGATTGACGTGGTTAAGCAGGTGGTAGAGGTTGTACACAGGCGCGCGCGTGTGCCAGTCGCGGCGCAATGGCGCGTGCTCCATGTAGGCGTCGAAGAATGCCGCAGGCGGGGAACCGAACAGGGTCAACATCGCGAGCTCGGCTTCCGCCCAGCCGTAGTGCACCGCGCCCGCGTCGATCAGGGCCGGCGAACCGTCACCGCATACCTGCAGGTTGCCGGACCAGAGGTCGCCGTGCAGCAGCACCGCCGGCAGCGCGGGGATACGCTCGCGCAGGCCCGCGCACAGGGTTTCGACGGACGCGGCGTCCCCTGCTTCGATCAGGCCGCGATCGCGGGCCTGGCGCGTTTGCGGCAGCAGGCGGCGCTCGGCGAAGAAGCGCCAGCCATCGGCGTCGGGCGTGTTGGCTTGCGGCGCGTCACCGCAGAAACCATCGTGCGTGAACCCGAAGCGCACACCGGTGACGTGGTGCTGTACGGCAAGGCCCGCACCTGCGCGCTGCCAGTAGTCGGCCGCGCGGACGCCGTGGCCCAGATCCTCGAGCACGATGTGGTGACGGTCGACTTCGAAAACCGCGGGAACGCGCAGCGCCCGGGCGTCGCGCAACGCTGCCAAGCCGCGCGCCTCGGCCTCGAAAAACCCCGCCGGCGCAGTGTCGCGGCGTTTGACGTATGCGCCGCGCGCGTCGCGGTTGCTCATGGTCGGCTTGCCGATTGCCGCATTGCGCTATCGTAGGGCAACCGGATCGTGCGATCTTGCGGAGGTAGACGTGGGCGAGGACAACGCGGCATTGCGCGCGGAAGTCGCGGCGCTGCGTGCGGAGGTCGCGGCGTTGCGCGCCGAACTCGACGAACTGCGCGCTTACATCGGCGAGGTTCCGTGCATGGAATGCGGGATCACCGGCTTCGAGGAATGGAAGCTGGACCGCGAACCAGCCGACCGATGATGTGCGCGATGCGGGGCGCCGCCTGCACGCTCCCGAAATTCGACCGCGCGGGTTCGCCGCGGACGGATGCCGCGGTTGGGCGCGGATGTGATCTGCGTGGCTCGATGCCCTGGCGGGACTTCAGGGCTTGATTGCCGCCAAGTGCGCGCGCGGCCGTTGCGGGGCATGCGGGCCGCCCGGCAGCCGCGTCGCCGGATCCACCGGCTGGACGCGGCGCTCCCGGTAGTGCTGGTTCTCGAGTTCCTCGAGCAATACATCCCACGCATCCAGGCCCAACCAGCACGGTTTCAGGTTTTCCAACGCGTCCTGCGCGGACGGCTCGCCGCTGTGCCGCAGCCGCGCCAGTCGCGCGAGTACGCGTTCGGTTTGTTCCGAATCCTCGATCTTGGTGTCCATGGTGGCCTGCCTGGGGCGCGCAACACGGGTCTGCATGATTCAATGCAACTGCCGTGCCATCGCAGGCCATGGCAATGTGCGCACGCGCACAGATGGCGACGGTCGCGGGTGCCGCGGGCCGGACAGCCGCCACGCAACAAAAACCCGCCGGAAGGCGGGGTTGTGCGGTACCCTGGGAGGATCGAAGGAGCCGCCTGTCGCGAAGTGGAGATCGAATCCGCACGACTTCGTCGCGGCGCATGTCAGTGCCGCGGTTCCCACACGCACACGCGCTTGTTGCCCTGGTCGGTCTTGACTTCCCTGCATACCCGTTTGGCATTGGCACGATTCGGGAAGTCGGCCGGGACTGTAGCAGGCCTGGTCTGGGGGGAAGATGGGTGGTAGGGGACCGGCTCGGGTGAAGGGATCCGCGGTGCAGGCACCTGCACGCATGCGCCGCATGCGGCGCACAGCGCGATCAAAGACATGAGCTTGCCGACTTTGCGCATCAGGACGCCTGGACAGGCACAATGGCCATGCACGGCGTGGCGTCGTGATACCGCGCCGTTGCCTGGTGCCGAAGGTGGGACTCGAACCCACACGCTTTCAAGGGCGGCGGATTTTGAGTCCGCTGCGTCTACCGATTCCGCCACTTCGGCCGGGCCGGCAAGTATGCGGGAGCGCGGGCCCGAAGCCAAGGGCCGGGGTGGGGCGAAGGGTTCGCGGATGCGGCTACGCTGCGTCCTGTACCAGCGCGCGTTCGCCGCGCGCATACCATTCGCCGCCCAACGGCTCGAATACCGCGCAGCGGGTCATGCGATCCTGGTAAACGTGCAACGAAACGGTAATCGCGTCCGCCGCAGGATTGCGGATGGTGTGGTATTCGTGCGGCGGGATCAGGCTGCCCGCCGAGCCCGGCCCCGCCTGGATCACCCCCGCGGGCCGGAAGTGGAAGCGCTGGTCGTGCCGTTCGACCAGTTCGTACTGCACCACTTCCAGCTCGCCGTGCCACACCCCCTCGACGCACCACATGCCCGCGTGGTCGTGGATCGGCGTGCCCTGTCCGGGACCCCAGGTCATCGCCATCACCGAGTAGCCACGCGGGCCGCTGTGGTAGAGCTCGCGGCGGGCGTAATGCTCGGGGTTGGCCTCGAACACGCAGTCCGGAAGTCGCACCGAGTCGTCGCGGATCAGGCGGCACAGGGTGTGGCGCATGGCCTGCATCACGGCCGGCGTGTTGCCGGCCCCGATGGCCGTGTCGAGCGACTGGATCAGTTTGTCGCGGCCGGGAAAGTCGATCTGCATGGCACAAGCATATAACGTCAGGTCGTTCGCGTGGCCAACGCGGCGCCGTCTGCGTCACAGGGTTGCCATGAAGGCCCCGATCGCGGCCCCGAAGCGGCCGGTGTCGACCAGGAACGCATCGTGGCCCTGCGGCGAATCGAGGCCGACGAAGGTGGTGTCGGTGCCGGTCGCGGTGAGGTCGTCGGCCAGCTGCTGCTGCTGTTCCAGCGGGAACAGGATGTCGGTTTCCACGCCGATCACCAGTGCGCGTTCCAGCCGCATCCGGGCCAGGGCATTGCGCACCGCGGTGGTGGGATCCGGTGTGCCGCCGTACTCAGCGAGATCGAACCAGTCCGAGGCACGCGACAGGTAGAGATAGCAGTTCGGGTCGAAGGAGCGGGTGAAGCGGCGGGCGTGCGCGTTCAGGTACGACTCGATCTGGAACTCGGCGCCGAACGGTTCTGCGTCGCGGTCGTCGGGATCGAGCCGGATGCGTCCGAAGCGTCCGCTCCATTCCAGTGCCGAACGGTAGGTGATCACGCCCAGTTTGCGCGCGATGTTCATGCCCGTTTCCGGGTAGTGCTCGTCGTCGTAGCGGCCTTCGTTCCAGTTCGGATCGAGGCGGATCGCTTCGCGTTGCAGCGAGCGGATCGCGATCGCGAACGGCTGTGCGCGCGGCGCGGTGCACACGCTCACGTGCGCGCGTGCGAAGCCTGCGTGCAGGGCAAGTCCTCCCAGTGCAGCCATGCCGCCCATCGAGCAGCCGACCAGCGCCGCAAGGCGTTCGATGCCGAGTCCGCGCGCGAGTACGAACGCGGCGTTGCCGGCGTCCTCCAGTGTGAGTTCGGGAAACCCGGTGCGGTAGGGTTCGCCGCTGGCGGGATCGATCGACGCGGGACCGGTCGAGCCCTTGCAGCTTCCCAATGTATTTACGCAGACCACGAACCAGCGGTTGCTGTCGATGGCCTTGCCGGGACCGACGACGTCTTCCCACCAGCCCGGCGTGTCGTCGGCGGCATTGCTGGCTGCGTGCGCGCTGGGCGACAGGCCGGTCAGGATCAACACCGCGTTGTCGCGCGCCGCGTCCAGCGTGCCCCAGGTTTCATAGGCGAGGCGTGCGCCGCGCAGCTCGCCGCCGCGTTTCAGCTTGAACGGCGAGGGCAGGTCGAAGTATTGACGGGCATCGGCCATGGCGGTTTTTTGCAGGCGGAATCCGCAAGGGTAGCGAGTGCGGCGGTCACGGCCAACCTTCGCATTCCACAGGCAAGAACGTTTTCCGGGCCCGGTGGCATCCACCCCCCCCCCCCGCTGCTTCGCAGCGACCCTTCGTGCCGAAGGGGGTGTTTTGCGCCTTCCACGAATCCCGGGCCCTGGTCGCGGGCCTCAATCCACCCGGTTGATCGTCAGGGTGACCGGCGTGCGGGAGTCGGTGGCGACTTGCATGGGCGTGGACTCGAGGTCGCCCGCCTGCGGCAGCGCGTTGCCGCTGGCGCTGAGGCGTGCCACGACTTCCACCTTGTGGTATTGCGACAGGCGCAGATTGGGTGACATCGCCAGCGCGTCGGTCAGGGTGACGGTGGCGGGGAATCGCACCCCGCTGAGTTTCGCGACAGCCAACGGCATCGGCGGACCGTCGATGGCCCTGGCGAAGACGAACAGGGTGTCGCCGGGCTTGAGCTTGTCGAGCATCTGGTCCTGGATGTTCACCGTCACCCGGATCGCAACACGCTTCGCGTCGGTGGCGGACGACGCGGTTGCAGGTTCCGCGCTGGTCGCGGCGGTTGCCAGGCTGGCATCACCCGCCCGCGCTTCGGCTTCGGCCAATTGCTGCTGCACGGCTGCGGCGACGCGGGAACCAGGGTCCAGCAGCGGCAGCAGGGTCTTCCATTGCTTCGCGGCGTCGGCGTAGTCGTTGCGCTGGAAATCGCTGATGCCTAGCAGCCACAGCGCGCGCTGGTGGGTGGGTTCGATCTGCAGGGCGTGTTGCAGCTGTGCGCGCGAAGCATCGTCGATCAGGTGGGAGGGGTCTGTTTCCGCCTTGGCTTCCACCCACGCGACCATCGCGTCGGGATCGTCGGGCTTCAGTTGCAAAAGGTGGTTCAACGCATCCAGCGACTGTTGCGGCTGGTTGAGCGCGGCGTAGGCCTGCGCCAGCAACGCCCAGCCCCGTGCGTCATCGGGCTTGCGGGCGATGCTTTCCTGCAGCTGGCGGGTGGCTTCGGCGAGCGTGGCGTGGTCGTCCGCGGGGGGTGGTTGCAGCGCCTGCGGCGTGCCGATCGCCAGGTACATGCCCAGCACCGCGGGCGGCGTCGCCAGCGCCAGCAGCAGGGCAAGCACGAAGGGTGCGCGCGGCCGGCCGGCGCGGCGCGCGCTGCGCAACAGCGGCACCAGCACGCAAGCGAGTGCGGCCACTACCATCACGGCGGCGATGACGAGAAATCGTGTTGTCATCAATCGTCTCCGGGATGCCCGGTAACGGCAACGTATGCACGGGCCAGCGTGGTCGCTGCGGTTGCCGCGATGACGAGAAAACGGATGGTCACCAATCGTCTCCGGGCTCTTCGGCGATCGTGTGGGCGGGTCGCGTGCGCCGGCGCAACAACACGACCACAACGATACCGCCGGCCAACAGGATCACGGGCGTGCCGAACCACAGCGCGATCGTCGAGGGCGCCAGCGGCGGGTCGTACAGGATGAAGGCGGAATAGCGCGCAACCAGCCAATCCTTGATTTCCCTGTCGCTCTTGCCTTGCTGCATCATGTCGAAAATCTGCCGGCGCAGTTGCTTGGCGAAATCGGCGTTCGAGGCGAGCAGGCTCTCGTCCTGGCAGACCATGCAGCGCAGTTCGCGGGTCAGGTGCTGGAAACGTTCGCGTTGCGCGTTGTTCTGGAACGGCAGCGGGTCGATCGCGAAGGCCGGGGCGATCACGCAACCCGCCAACACTGCTGCGACGGTCCAACGCAGCCATAGGCTGCGAACGACTTTTCCCTCTCCCTTCGGTAGAGGCGGAGCGGGGCGAACGCGCGCGTAGCGCGAACCCGCAGCGGCGGGTGAGGGTGGGAAGCGGCGTTTGCGCGATGCCAGTGGCATTGCGCGCTGCTTCGAACGGGTGGCCAAGGATGGCCACACCGGCGCCCGGCACCATGGATGGTTGCTTGCCCACCCCGAACCCTCACCCCTGCCCCTCTCCCGGAGGGAGAGGGGTTCAAGCCACGCAAGCAGGCGCTTCACGTGCTGCCCTCCTGCTCGAGAGTGCGGATCTTCGGTTCGAGTTCCTTCGCGATCACGTCGGGCGTCAGCGGCCCGATGTGCTTGTAGCGGATGATGCCCCTGGCATCGATCAGGTAAGTCTCGGGTGCGCCGTACACGCCGAAGTTGATCGCCGTTTCACCGGATTGGTCGGTGATCACTTCGTGGTAGGGGTTGCCGTGGCGCTGCAGCCAGGCGCGCGCGTCCTGCGGCGCATCCTTGTAGTCGTAACCGATCAGCGGCACGCCGAACCTGTCGCGATAAGCCATCAGCACCGGATGTTCGTCGCCGCACGCAAAACACCAGCTTGCGAACACGTTGATGAGGTACGGCTTGCCCAGCAGGTCGGCCTTGCTGACGAACTCGGTGGGGTTTTCCAGCCGCGGCAGGCGGAACGTGGGCGCCGGCTTGTCGATCAGCGGCGAGGGCACGAAGCGCGCGTCGTGGGTCTGGTTCCACACCAGCCCGACCACGAAGAACGCCACCAGTACCGCGAACACGGCGAGCGGCACGAACCGGGCGAGCGGCTTGCGCGTGGCCGTGCTCACGCCTCACCTTCCGCCAGCTTGCGCGGTGTTTCGGGTTCGGGCCTGGCGCGCACGGTTTCGGGTTCGACGGCGCGCTTCAGGCGGAAACGCTTGTCCAGCACCACCGTGAATCCGCCCAGCATCATCAGCACGCCACCGCCCCAGATCCAGCGCACGAACGGCTTGTCGTAGACCCGGAGCGACCACGCGCCAGCGCCGATCGGATCGCCGAGCGACACGTACAGGTCACGGAACACGCCGGCCTGGATCGCGGCTTCGGTCTGCACCTGTCCACCCGCATAGGTGCGCTTTTGCGGATGCAGGGTCACGATATGCTTGCCGTTGCGCGTGATCACCACCGTGCCCTGTTGCGCGCGATAGTTCGGCCCCTCGGTTTCGGTGACGCCGTTGAAGCGGAAATCGTAGGCGCCGACGTCGACACTCGCACCCGGTTTCATGCTGACGTCCTGCTCCACGCTCATCGAACGGGTCAGGATCGCGCCCGCAATGAACACGCCGATCCCGAAGTGCGCGAGCATCATGCCCAGCATCTCGAAGGGATAACGCTTGCCGCGCGGCGCTTCGCGCCAGCGCTTGATCGCGAACGTCGCGACGCCCGCCATCACCCACACCGACGCGGTGACGCCGAGCAGTGCGTACCAGCTTCGCGCGCCGACGATGAAACCGATGATGCCGGCCGCGACGGCCAGCGACACGATCCGGACCAGCGCGCGCTTCCAGACTTTCAGGTCCGCCTTGCCCCAGCGCGACAGCGGGCCGAACGGCAGCGCCAGCACCAGCGGCGTCATCAGGATCAGGAACAGTGGCCCGAAGTAGGGTGGCCCGACCGAGATGCGCCCGATGTCCAACGCCTCGCCCACCAGCGGATACAGCGTGCCCAGCAGTACCATCGCGCAGGCGACCGTGAGCATCAAATTGCCGATCACCATCATCGTTTCGCGCGAAGCCAGTGCAAACGACTTGCCGCCGGTGACTTTCGGTGCGCGCAATGCGTACAGCAGCAGTGAGCCACCGACCACCACCGCGAGATAGACGAGGATGAACACGCCGCGTGCGGGCGCGAACGCGAACGCATGCACGCTGGTCAGCAGGCCCGAGCGCACCAGGAAGGTGCCCAGCAGCGAAAATGCGAACGCGAAGATCGACAGCAGCAGGGTCCACGCGCGCAGGCCATCGCGCTTGTCGGTGATCGCCTGCGCATGGATCAGCGCCGCGCCGATCAGCCAGGGCATGAACGAGGCGTTCTCGACCGGATCCCAGAACCACCAGCCGCCCCAGCCGAGCTCGTAGTACGCCCACCACGACCCCAGTGCGATGCCCAGCGTCAGGAACGCCCAGGCGATGTTGGTCCACGGGCGAGTCCAGCGCAGCCAGCGCGCATCGATTCGGCCGTCGAGCAATGCGGCGATGGCGAAGGCGAACGGCACCGCGAAGCCGACGTAACCCATGTACAGCATCGGCGGATGGATGATCATCCCCGGATCCTGCAGCAACGGATTGAGGTCGCGCCCATCGGCCACGCCCGGCAACAGGCGCTCGAAGGGGTTGGAGGT
>DASURP010000109.1:0-21295 GCA_036279975.1 Rhodanobacteraceae bacterium | reverse complement strand
GCCTCGCGCGTCAGCGCGGCGGTGAGTTCGTCGAGGTCGCCGTCGAGGATTTCCGGAAGATGGTACAGGGTCAGGTTGATGCGATGGTCGGTGACGCGCCCCTGAGGGAAATTGTAGGTTCGGATGCGCTGGCTGCGGTCGCCCGAGCCGACCTGCAGCTTGCGCGTGGCGGCCTGCGACGCAGCCTGCTTGGCGCGTTGCGCATCCAGCAGGCGCGCCTTCAGCAGCGACAGGGCGCGCGCGCGGTTCTTGTGCTGGCTGCGTTCGTCCTGGCACTCGACCACGGTGCCGGTGGGCAGGTGTGTGATGCGGATCGCGGAGTCGGTCTTGTTGACGTGCTGGCCGCCGGCGCCCGAGGCGCGGAAGGTGTCGACCTTCAAGTCGTCATCGCGCAGTTCGATCTCGGCGATGTCTTCCTGTTCGGGCAGGATCGCGACGGTCGCGGCGGAGGTGTGGATGCGCCCGGAGGCTTCGGTCACCGGCACCCGCTGCACGCGGTGAGTGCCCGATTCGAACTTGAGGGCGGCGTAGGCGCCGGCGCCCTCGATGCGCGCCACGGCCTCCTTGTAGCCGCCGTGCTCGCCTGCGTGCGCCGACATCAGTTCGGATCGCCAGCCTCGCCGCTCGGCGTGGCGCAGGTACATGCGCAGCAGGTCGCCTGCGAACAGCGCGGCCTCGTCGCCGCCGGTGCCGGCGCGCACTTCCAGGAACAGGTTGGCGTCGTCGAGCGGATCGCGCGGTACCAGCAATGCCTGCAAACGTTCGTCGAGGCTGGCGGCCTGCGTTTCCAGCCGCGCGACTTCATCGCGCGCGAGTTCGCGCAGGTCAGGATCGGCCAGCATCGCGCGTGCATGGGCAAGCTCGTCAGCGTTTCTTTCCGAAGCGGTGAAGGCACCGGCCAGTTCAGCGGTCTGCGCGTACTCGCGCGACAGCTCGCGGAAGCGCTTGGCGTCGCGCGCGGCATCGGGCTCTGCCAGCAACAGGCCGACCTCGTGGTGGCGTTCCAGCAGTTGTTCGAGACGGCGCCTCAGGTGCGGATTCACGCGTCGTGCCCGTCCGCGTCCCCGTGCACGTCGGATTCGTTCACGTCGGAAAAAAGGCGCGTGGCGGCGTCGAGCAGGGCCTGGTCGCCGTGTTCGGCGGCTTCGCGCAGGCGCACGCTGGGCGCATGCAACAGCTTGCCGGTCAGGGTATTCGCCAGGTAGTCGAGGGCCTCGCCGGGGTCGCGGCCGTGCACCAGCATTTCGCGCGCGCGCGCCAGCACCTCGTCGCGCTGGGCTTCGGCGTTGGCGCGATACGCGCGCAGCGGCTGGTCGAGTTGCGCGGCGCGCCGCCACGCAAGGTAGCGTTCGACCTGCAGGTCGATGATGGCTTCGGCCTCGCGCACCGAGGCTTCACGTGAATGGCGGCCGCTCTCGATGGTCTGTTGCAGGTCGTCGATGGTGTACAGGAACACGTCGGGCAGGTCGGCGACGGCGGGATCGATGTCGCGCGGCACGGCGAGGTCGATCAGCAGCATCGGCCGGCGGCGGCGGCGGCGCAGGGCGTCGCGCAGCATCGGTACGTCCAGGATCGCCCCGCGGCTGGCCGTGGCCGAGATCACGATGTCGGCTTCGGCGAGGTGCTTGTGCAGGTCGGCGATCGCGATCGCGTAACCACCCACCGGGTTCACCAGCGCCTGCGCGGTCTCGATGGTGCGGTTGGCGACGATCAGGCGCTTGACGCCGCGCTCGATCAAATGCCGCACCGCGAGCTCGATGGTGTCGCCGGCGCCGATCAGCAGCACGCAGGATTCGCGCAGGTCCGCGAAGGCCTGTTCGACCAGCCGCACAGCGGTGAACGCGACCGACACCGGCCCGGTGCCGATGCGGGTTTCGGTGCGCACGCGCTTGGCGACCTGGAACGCGTTCTGCAAAAGCCGGTCCATCGGTGCGTGCAGGGTGTTGGCCGACCGCGCGGCGCGCCAAGCGTCCTTCACCTGGCCGAGGATTTGCGGTTCGCCCAATACCATGGACTCGAGGCCCGTCGCGACCCGGAACACATGCCGCACGGCGTCGCCGTCGGCGTACCGGTACAGGAACTCGTCCAGCCTGCCCGGGGTCATCTGGTTGCGTGCGTGCAGCCAGGACTCCGGGGCGTGCTCGGCGCCCTCGCGGACGCTGCAATACAGCTCCGTGCGGTTGCAGGTCGAGAGGATCATGGCCTCGTCCACGCCCGGCTGCGCCGCCAGCTCCGCCAGCGCCGGCGGCGTGGCGTCCGCGTCGATGGCCACCTGCTCGCGCAACGCGATTGGCGCGGTGAGGTGGTTGAGGCCGAGTGCGATCAACGGCATGGGTTAACAGGCCCGGTACGGCGACAGGCTAAGCTGTCGCCTGGCGGCATGGCAAAAGTGGACCGGATTTCCGGAGCGAAGTGTGCGGATTCAACCTGACAAGTACAAGCAGCAGCCTCCCGGTTCGGCGCGCGTCCACGTGCTGGCCGGGATGAAGCGTGAACTGGATCCCGGCTCATCGCGCGTCCATGTGCCGGCCGGGATGAAGCCGTCATGGCTTCATTTTAGCGCGTTTGCCGTGCTGCCAGCCGCGCTGGCGCTGGTCGCGGGCTGCGCGCAACTGCCCGCGCGGGGCCACGCCGGCGCGGTCGTCGAGCAACCGCTGGCAAGGCTCGAACTGCCCGCGGACAGCGCGAACGGCAGGGCATCGGCGCTGATGATCGCCGCCGAATTCGCGTTGCAGGACAACGACGTCGCCGGCGCCGCGGCGGACTACGCCGAAGCCGCGCGGATTTCCAGCGACCCGGCCATTGCGAAGCGCGCCCTGCAACTGGCCCTGACGCTGCACGACGCCGATGCGGCGCAGCAGATGCTGGGACGCTGGCAGGCCCTGGGCGCGGATCCGCATGACCTGGCCCTGGCGCGGGCACGCCTTGCACTGCTGCACGGCGATCGCGCCGGGGCGGAACGCCAGTTCCACACCCTGCTGGCACCCGGCACGGTGGACGACTGGAAAACCTTCGCGGCCACCTTGCTGACCACGCGCGATACCGCGCTGGCGGGGCGCGTGCTGGAAGACCTCGGGCAACCGCAGCGACTGCCGCCCGATGAAAGCGTATGGGTGGCGTTGAGCCAGTTGGGCGAACATCTTGGACGGCATGCGTTTGCACGCGAGCTTGCCGATGCGGCCGTGCAGCGGTTCGACAGTGCGGACGGCATTCGCTGGGCGGCCAGCCTGCGGGTGTCCGCAGGCGATCGCGCCGGTGCCCTGGCGCTGTATGCGAAGGGCCTGGCCGCGCACCCGCACGATACCGACCTGCGCCTGGGTTACGCGAGCTTGCTGGGGGATTCGGGCCGGCACGCCGAGGCCCTGCAGGTGCTGGCGCATGGCCGGCAAACGCCGGCGACGTGGTCGGCGCGGGTCGCGATCGCGGCGCGTGCGCAGGACGATGCCGCGCTGCGCAGCCTGTATGCCGACTTGCAGCGTGCACCCGACGTGCAACGCGAGGAGAACGCGTTCCTGCTGGGCCAGCTCGCCGAGTTGTTGCACCACGACGACCAGGCGCTCGCCTGGTACGGCAAGGTCGATCCAGACGGCCGCCACGGATTCGATGCGCAGGTGCGCAGCGCGGTGTTGCTGGACAAGGCCGGCCAGTCCGCGCAGGCGCACACGCTGGCGGTGCAGTTGCAGCAGGACTACGCCGACGATACCGACAGTTTGCGGACCGCCTACGAACTGGATGCGCAGATCTACTCCCGGCACGGTGACCACGCCGGGGCGATCGCTGCCTACAACCGTGGCCTGCAGGCGCTGCCCGGCGATCCGGTCCTGACCTACGACCGCGGCGTCGAGGAGGCCAACGCCGGCAACATCGACGCCGCGCTGGCGGACTTCCGCAAGGTGCTGGTGGCGAACCCCGACAACGTCGATGCGATGAACGCGTTGGGATTCACCCTCGCGGACGCCGATCGCGACCTCGCGGAAGCCACCCGGTTGCTGCGCAAGGCGCTCGCGGCCCAGCCCGACGCGGTCGCGATCATGGATTCGTGGGGCTGGCTGCAGTACCGCCTCGGCAACCTCGACAAGGCGGAGCACTACCTGAAGCGCGCCTGGGGCCGGCAGCAGGATCCAGACATTGGCGTGCACCTGGGTGAAGTGCTGTGGAAGCTCGGCCAGCACGAACACGCGCGCGAGCTGTTCGGCAAGGTGCGCAAGCTCGATCCCCACAACTCCGCGCTGCAACGCGTCGAACGGACCCTGAAACCGTGAAGCGCCTGCCCGTGCTTGCCGCCACGGCGACGTTGGCCGGGCTGGTGCTGGCTGCGTGCGCACCGGTGCCGGTCCGCGAGCCGGGCACCGCGCGGCAACTCGCGGCCCAGGCCGCGCGCGAGCAGCTGCTCGGTGCCCAGCGGGATTGGGGCATCGAGGGGCGGTTCGCCGCCTCCGACGGGCAGCATGGGGGCAGCGGCAGCCTGAGCTGGCAACAGCGTGGCCCGCATTACCAGTTCACCCTGCGCGCACCGATCACCGGCAAGAGTGTGCAGCTGGCGGGCGGGCCGGAGGGAGCAATCCTGACTGGCGCCGGCAAGCAGCCGCTGGCCGGCCGCAGCGCCGCGGTGGTCCTGAACGAGGAATTCGGCTGGGACGTCCCGGTTGCCGACCTGGCGTGGTGGGTGCGCGGCCTGCGCGCCCCCGGCCAACCGGCCATCCTGACCTTCGGCGCCAATGGCCTGCCTGCCACCCTGGACCAGGACGGCTGGCACGTCGATTACCGCGACTGGTACGCCGAGCGCAACCCGCCGCTGCCGCGCAAGGTCTATGCCAGCCGCGCTCCGTACGGTGTGCGGGTATTCATCGAAACTTGGGATGCCGGTCAATAGTCGAGGCGTTTTCTACTGGCAAGCGCCTGAATTGACACGGATTGCACCGCCGGCGACAATATGCGGCTTTGCGCACGCGGGGCCGTGGTTCGGTGTCGCGCGCCCGGTTGTTTGCGGGAGAATGGCGCGGCTGTGCCGCGACCGTGTTCATCGCGCCGGGCAGGAGCCCGGTCGCGATCAAGGTGTTGCATGGTGCGGGATTCGCGGCACAGGGATGTGCCGCCGCAGAGGCGCTTTGCGCCGATGCGGAACACGTGGCGCGGCTGTGCCGCGACCGTGTTCATCGCGCCGGGCAGGAGCCCGGTCGCGATCAAAAATGGGGCGTAGCCAAGCGGTAAGGCACCGGGTTTTGATCCCGGCATTCGCAGGTTCGAATCCTGCCGCCCCAGCCACCGTCGGAACTATGAACGAAGGTTCAAGGCATGCACGACACATCCGGCTTGATGCTGTTTTCCGGCAACGCCAACCACAAGCTGGCGGAGGACGTCGCGCATCAGCTCGGCGAGCCGCTGGGCAGGGCCGTGGTCGGCAAGTTCTCCGATGGCGAGGTGCAGATCGAGATCGACGAAAACGTCCGCAACCAGGATGTGTTCGTGATGCAGTCGACCTGCGCGCCGGTTGCGGAAAACCTGATGGAGTTGCTGGTGCTGGTGGACGCGCTCAAGCGCGCCTCAGCGACCAGCGTAACCGCGGTGATTCCGTATTTCGGCTACGCGCGCCAGGATCGCCGGCTGCGCGCGGCGCGGGTACCGATCACGGCCAAGGTGGCGGCGAAACTGATCGATGCGGTGGGCACCGACCGGGTCCTGACGGTGGACATCCACGCCGACCAGATCCAGGGTTTCTTCGAGGCGCCGCTGGACAACGTGTATGCCTCGCCGGTACTGCTGGCCGACATCTGGCGCAAGCACGGCACCGAGGGCGTGACGGTGGTCAGTCCCGACGTCGGTGGCGTGGTGCGCGCACGCGCGGTGGCGAAACGTTTGGATGATGCCGACCTCGCGATCATCGACAAGCGCCGGCCGCGTCCGAACGAGGCGACGGTGATGAACATCATCGGCGAGGTGGTGGGCCGCACCTGCGTGCTGGTGGACGACATCGTGGACACCGCCGGCACCTTGTGCGCCGCGTCGAAGGCGCTGAAGGACCGCGGCGCCAGGCAAGTGGTCGCGTACTGCACCCACGCGGTGCTGTCGGGGCCGGCGATCAGCAACATCGAAAAATCACAGATGGACGAACTGGTGGTGACCGACACCATCCCGCTCAGCCCCGAAGGCGTCGCGTGCAAGAAGATCCGCCAGTTGTCCGTGGCGCAGTTGCTGGCCGAAACCGTGCGCCGCATGGCGTATGGCGAATCGGTCAGCAGTTTGTACGTAGATTAGGGGCGAGGGGCGAGTAGCGAGGGTGCTTGCGGAAACATTCGGAACACACCCAGGCCACTCGCCCCTCGTCCCTCGAACACCACTCTCCTGGTCGCGGGAGAGTTTTCCTCCGCCGCAAGGCGGAATCATGCAACCAAAGGTAGAAAGCAATGGCAACCATCCATGAAATCACGGCCGAACGCCGTGCCGACCAGGGCAAAGGTGCGAGCCGCCGCCTGCGTCGCGCCGGCAAGGTTCCCGCCGTCGTGTACGGTGCGGGGCAACCCGCCGAAAACATCCAGTTCGACCACCTGAATCTTTCGCTGGCGGTACGCAACGACTGGTTCGCATCGTCGATCCTCGACCTGCTGGTTGATGGCAACCGCCAGAAGGTGCTGCTGCGCGACTTGCAGAAGCACCCGGTCAAGCCGCAGATGTTGCACCTGGACTTCCTGCGCATCGACGAGGCCAAGCCGATCCGTGTGTACGTGTCGATCCGGTTCCTGAACAAGGACAAGTCGCCGGCGGCCAAGACCTCCGGCGTGGTGATTTCGCACAACATCACCGAAGTCGAGGTGGCGTGCCTGCCGAAGGACCTGCCGGAACACATTGATCTCGACCTGGGCAACCTGGACCTCGGCGATGTCTTGCACTTGTCCGACCTCAAGCTTCCGGAGGGTGTCGAGATTCCCGAGCTGAAGCTCGGCAAGGAATACGACCACACCGTGGTGTCAGCGCAGGCGGTACGCGAGGAAGTGGAAGAAGTTCCGGCTGAAGCCGCCGCCGAAGGCGCCGCGCCCGCCGAAGGCGCTGCCGCTCCGGCTGCAGCACCTGGCGACGCCGCCAAGGCCGCCGCCCCCGCGGCCGCCGGCGACAAGAAGCCGGCCGAGAAGAAGTAAGTACTGGCGTGTGGGCGACTCCCAATCGTCATCCCGGACATCGTGTAGCGGTGATCCGGGATCCAGCGTCTTTGCGCACATCGACCCGACCACACTGGGTTCCCGGTTCCGCCGTGATGGAGCCACGGCGATCCGGGAATGACGATGTTCTTCTCACTTGGGGTTTCTTTTCATGTCCGGCATTCGCTTGATCGCTGGCCTGGGCAACCCCGGGGCCGAATACCTGCGCAACCGGCACAACGCCGGGTTCTGGTTCGTCGACACTCTGGCGTCCGGTGCAGGCGAGCGTTTTGTTGCGGAGAAGCGCGTGCACGCGGGAGCCTGCCGCGTGCAGGTGGGCAGCGAAGTGGTGCGGGTGGTCAAGCCCGGCACGTTCATGAACGAAAGCGGCCGCGCGGTGGTCGCGGCGCTCAACTACTGGAAACTCGCGCCCGACGAATTGCTGGTCGTGCATGACGACCTGGACCTGCCGCCGGGTACCGCGCGCCTGAAGTTCGATGGCGGCCACGGCGGCCAGAACGGCGTGCGCGATGTCATCGCGCAACTCGGGCACGGCTGCTTCCATCGCCTGCGCATCGGCATCGGCCACCCGGGCGACCGCGGCCGCGTCACGCCGTGGGTGCTGGGCAACCCGTCGGCGGCCGACGAGGATGCGATGCTCGGCTCGATCGCACGCGCCCTGGATGTGTTGCCGCTGCTGGTGGCGGGTGATTTCAACGAGGCGATGAAGCGGTTGCATACGGAGCCGATAACCGGGGTCAAAGGTTAGGGCCTAGATTCGAGTGCTTGTGTTGCAACCGGTTTGTTTTGTCATCCCGGCGCAGGCCGGGATCCAACTTGACCTTGCCGAAGTCCGAAAACGCAACGGATACGGGCCTGCGCTGGAATCACGGCGTGGAGTTTTCGCGGGAATGGCGGCATGAAGTATTCGCCGGAATGACGGCGTGGAGATTCTCGGATGGCCATCCAATGCGGCATCGTCGGCCTGCCCAACGTCGGCAAATCGACGCTTTTCAATGCGCTGACCAGGGCGGGCATCGCCGCGGCGAATTTCCCGTTCTGCACCATCGATCCCAACGTCGGGGTGGTGCCGGTGCCCGATCCGCGCCTGCAGCAACTCGCAGACATCGTGCATCCGCAGAAGATCATCCCGGCCTCGGTCGAGTTCGTCGACATCGCCGGGCTGGTCGCCGGTGCCTCGCAGGGCGAAGGCCTGGGCAACAAGTTCCTGTCGCACATCCGCGAGGTCGATGCGATCGCGCACGTGGTGCGCTGCTTCGAGCATCCCGACATCGTGCACGTCGCTGGCAAGATCGATCCGATCGCCGACATCGAAACCATCGATACCGAATTGGCGCTGGCCGACCTCGAATCCGTGGACAAGGCGCTGGCGCGGGCGGAAAAGGCGGCCAAGGCCAACGACAAGGAAGCCATGGCCAGGCGTCCGGTGCTGGAAAAACTGCGCGCGGCATTGAATGACGGCAAGGCTGCGCGATCGGTGCCGCTGGACGACGAAGGGCGCGCCGCGGTCCGCGACCTGTTCCTGCTGACGCTGAAGCCGCTGATGTACATCGCCAACGTGCGCGAGGACGGCTTCGAGCACAACCCGCACCTCGATGCGGTGCGCAAGCGTGCGGAATCGGAAGGCGCAGTGGTGGTGCCGGTGTGTGCGGCGATCGAGGAGGAACTCGCGCAGCTCGACGAAGCCGACCGCGGCGAGTTCCTGGCTTCGATGGGATTATCCGAACCGGGCCTCGACCGGGTGGTTCGTGCCGCCTACACGCTGTTGGGCCTGCAGACGTATTTCACCGCGGGCCCGAAGGAGGTACGCGCGTGGACAGTGAAGCAGGGCGCCACCGCGCCGCAGGCCGCTGGCGTGATCCACACCGATTTCGAGAAAGGCTTCATCCGCGCAGAGACGATTTCATTCGACGATTACGTAAAGTACCGCGGCGAGTCGGGCGCGCGCGACGTTGGCCGGCTGCGGCTGGAAGGCAAGGAGTACCGGGTGCAGGAAGGCGATGTCCTGCACTTCCGCTTCAACGTGTAGGAGCGCGCCATGCGCGCGATCCTGTCGCGCGGGACGCCGCCACGCCCATCGCGGCCAACAACAGCAGGCGGCGCTACCCGCCGGACCGCTCCTGCATTGCAGGGGCGGCCCACGCCCACGGCGAGCTCACATCCCGTTCCTGCCGCCGAACTTCATGTTGACTTGCACGAAGTAGGCACGGCCGATCGCGTTGAACCACCTGCGGTCGTAGTAGGGGTAGCTGGTCCAGGTGGAGTCGAACTGCGGCCGGCTGTCGAACAGGTTGTCCACGATCAACGACGCGTTGATGCCGGGCGCGATCCGGTAACCGAGCGTCAGGTTGGCCCGGTAGGTCGGCGCCAGGCGCTTGTCGCCGTCGTAGTTGGGCAGGCCGCCGATGCGCGACACGTACAAGGTGCTGGTGAAGTCGCGGAGGTTCCAGGTGACCGAGGCGTTGGCCTTGGTGCGCGGAATCAGGTAGTAGTAGAGATCGGTCAGTTGGTTGTCGACCGGCGAGTCGGGTGAAAGCTGCGTCTCATGCATGATTACGTAGGTCGCGCCGAACTTGAAGTCGAACGTGCCGAAGCGCTGCGCGTCCAGGCGGTAGTGCGCATTGAGGTCGATACCGGAAGTCCGGTCGATCGCGGCGTTGATCGGCAACACCAGCACCGAGGTGATGCCCTCCGGATTGAATGACGCGGTGATCGGGTTGCGCACCACCTGGCTCTCGATCAGCTGGCAATACGACGAGTTGCCGTCCACCGGGTTGCCGTTGATGTCCTGTCCGAGCCTGCAGTCGGCCTCGCGCCGCAGGATGGTGTCGCTGTCCTGGTATTCGACTTCGTTGTTGAGCTTGATGCGGTAGTAGTCGGCGCTGACGTCGAAGTTCGACGTCGGTGCGAACACGAAGCCCCAGGTGAACGAACGGCTGGTTTCGTCCTTCAGCGTGGTGCTGCCGTGGCTGCGGCCGTTGAAGCCCTCGTCGCTCCAATCGCAATCGAAGAAATCGGGACCGGTGCCGGGTTCGTCGCGCCGGCAGCGGTAGTAGTCGATGCCGCCGGAACTGGACCCGCTCAGCCCCGCATAGAGGTAGGAGAGGTCCGGCGCGCGGAAACCGGTGGACAGCGAGCCACGCAACAGCAGGCTCTGGAACGGCCGGTACTCGATGCCCAGCGCGTAGGTGAACTTGCCGGTGGAGGTTTCGCTGTACTTGTAACGGTCGTAGCGGCCGGCGGTCGTGAGCGTCAATTGCCGGAAAACGGGAACACTGAATTCGTAGCCGATGGCTGCGTGGCTGCGCGAGCCGACCGAGGTCGTGTTGTGCAGGCCGTAGTAGCTGCCATCCAGCGACAGCGGATCGGCGACCTGCGCGAAGTACTGGTTGCCGTACTCGACGATTCCGGCGAATCCGACCGGACCCGCGGGCAGGTTGAACAGGTTGGTGTTGGTGACCGTCAGCGAGTAGTTCTCGGCGCGGGTCTTGTCGTTGTCGATGGAGTCCTGGGTGATCGAGCGGAATTGCGCGACGGTCAGCGGCGTGTACAGGCGGCCCGGCGGCGCATAGAAACTCTGGTAACCGCTGGCCGGATCGATGCCCAGCGGTGCCCCGAGGTACAACGCCTGCGCCTTGGCCGCGATCAGCGCCGGCCATTTCGACTCGACCTGGTTCTGCGCGTGCTCGAAATTGGCTTCGTAGTTCCAGTCGCTGTCGACGCCGAGCGTGCCCTTGACGCCGGTGTTGAGCGACAAGGTGTTGCCGATGTTGCGGATCTTGCCGGGTTCGAATCCGCCATTTTCCTCGATCGTGAAATAGCTGCGGCCCCATTCCTCGACCTGGCCGGTGGCGGTGTTGTAGAACGGGGTGTCGGTGCAGTCACCGTTCAGCGGCTCGCAGTTGTACCACTGCAGGGGGGTGTTGTAGGTTTCCTGGTGCGAGGTGCCGGCCAGCACGTCGAGGTAGAAATCGGTGTAATCGTTGAAGTGGTAGGTGGCCGATCCGAAGAAGTTGGCCATTCGCTGGCCGTTCTCGAGCGTGCCGTAGCCGACGTCGTAGTAGCTGCCGCAGTAATAGCCCGGGCCATCGCCATCCGGTGGCGCGTAGCCGTCACGCGAGGCGTAGAAGATCGTGCCCTTGTCGAGGTACGCCAACTTGTCGCAGGTGCCCTTGCCGGGATCGATGTAATTCACGTCGATGTCCTCGCGCACGAACACCCGGCTGGCGATGATGTCGGACGGATCGGCCGGGCTGTCGAGGCGCGAATCGGTGAAGCTGCGCTGGAAGGCCCACAGCGGTTTCCTGTCGACCAGTTCCAGGCCGAATACGGAGTCGAACTTGCCCTTCGAGAATCCGCTGGTGATATCCAGCCGCATCGAACCGCCGCCGCCGTGCTGGGTGCCACCGGCGCGGTAGTCGATGGTGGTGCCGTCGACCTTTTTCTTGAGGATGAAGTTGATGACGCCTGAAATCGCATCCGAACCGTATACCGCCGAGGCGCTGCCCGAAAGGACTTCCACGCGCTCGATCAGCGAAGTGGGGATGTTGGAAATATCGGTGAAGTTGCTTTCGCCGTTGTAGGACTGCGGATAGTCGGCGATGCGCCGCCCGTTCACCAGCACCAGCGTGTGGTTGGGGCCGAGCCCGCGCAGGTCCACTGCCTGCGCGCCCGGGGAAAAGCCGTCCGTGTACTGGTTGTTGTCGAGCGCCCCGAGGTTCTGCGGCAGCGAGGTCATGAGGTCGGGAACGTTGCTGAAGCCGCGTTGCTCGATGTCCTGGGCGGTGATCGTGACCACCGGCGCGGGACCCTCGATCTGCGAGCGCGGGATGCGCGAGCCGGTGACGACCACTTCCTCGAGGGTTTTCGGCGGCGGGGGCTCGGATTGCTGGGGTGCGGTGCTGGCGGCTGGCGCGGCCTGCCGCGGTGGATCCTTGACGATGACCATGGCGCCGGAGCCATCGCGGCGAGCCATGTAACCGGTGCCGGCGAGCAGCTCGGCCAGGGCTTGCTGCGCGGAAAGCGTGCCGTGCGCGCCACGGGTGCGCAGGCCCGCCAACTGGTCGGCGCTGTAGACGAACTGCACGCCGGTCTGGCGCGCCAGGGTGTCGAGCGCAGTGACGAGATTGCCGGGCGGGATGTCGATTTCGCTGGCCGTTCGCTGTTGCGCGAAAGCCAGGATTGGCAACAGGCAGGCGACGATGAGCAGGCAACGAACGAACGGCTTGAACATACCCCATCCCCGGTGGCGGCGAGCAGCCCTTCCCAGACTAGACGAACCAGGCCCGCCGATCCCGCACGTGGCAGCCCGAGCCTGTTGCCATGCGCCGCGGATCCGCAGGGATCCGGAGTCCGCCCGCTCAATGCGCGGTGTTCGGGTTCCCGCGCCGCGACAACACGATCCCGTCGGTCCGTTGTTCGACCCGTACCGGGAACACCTGCTGCATCAGTCGCACGAACGCCGTGCTGTTGTCGAGGCGGAAGTTGCCGCCCACCCGCAGGCCGTCGAGCGAGGGATCGGCAAGCACGATCTTGCGTGCGTTGTAGCGGTTGAATTCATCGATCGCCTGGGCCAGCGGGGTGCCGTGGAACACCACGTAGCCGTCGCGCCAGCTGAGGTATTCCATGGCCCGGTCCAGTGGAATGTGCCGCACCACCACGTTGCCGCCATCCACCAGCGCGATGCTGCCAGACGGCAACATCGTGGCGGCCGGCGCCGGATCCCGCGCCGATTGCAGCCGCACCAGCCCGCGGGTCACGACCACGCGCAGCCCGTCGGTGTCGCGGCGCACGTCGAAACGCGTGCCGACCGCGATCACGTGGTAGCCGCCGGCGTTCACCACGAACGGCCGCGACGTGTCGTGGGCGACGTCGAAATAGGCCTCGCCGCGGGTGAGCTCCAGGGCGCGTTCATGCCGTGAAAACGCCATGCGCAATTCGGTGTCGCTGCCCAGCGTGGCGGTGGACCCGTCGGCCAGGTGCACCACTTGCTGGGCGCCCAGCAGGGTGCTCCAGGCGGCACGTTCGACGTGGTTGGAGTTGCGCCACAACAGGCCGCCCGCGAGTGCGGCGACGACCAGCAATGCCGCAGCCGCGCCCGCCAGCAGCGGCCGGTGGCGCCTGCGCCCGCGCGACGCCCTCGCGGTACGGGTGTGTCCGGCCACCGCGCGTGGGCTGCCGAGCGGCGACGCGAAGTAGGGCGAATCCGCCCATGCGCCACGCGCTGGAACCTGGCCATGCCCGGCGCCGGCGGCCAGCGTTTTCAGCCTTGCCGCCTCGTTCCACGCCGCTTCGAGGCGCAGGAAGGCCACGCGGTGCGCGGTGTCTTCGGCCAGCCATGCGTCCAGCGCGGACTGCTGCCGATCCGCCCAGCCGCCGGCGTCGCGGCGGGCCAGCCACGACGCTGCACTGCGTTCGATTTGTCGGTGCCTGGCCGTCATGTCGATTTGCGCGTCCACGCAACTGCACCCGCCGATGCCGCGGGCGCGGCCTGCGTGTCCGGTCCTCCATGGAAACGATCCGCCAGCATGCGCGATCCCTTGGCGATGTGTTTTTCGACCGTCTTCTCGCTGATGCCCAGCCGGCTCGCGATTTCCTTCTGCGGCAGGTCCATGACCCGGCGCAGCCACACCACTTCGCGGCAGCGATCCGGCAGTTGGTCCAGCGCACGGGCCAGCCGCGCAAGCGCTTCGCGGCCTCCCAGCCAGCGACTGGGTTCCAGCTCATTCTCCAAGACGTGCAACTGTTCCAGATCACCCACTGCGGTGATCGACACAATGCGCTGCCTGCGCACCCGGTCGGCCAGCAGGTTGCGCGCGGTGGCGAACAGGAACGACTTCGGCGAATCGGGTGGTCGCCGCAGCGCCGCCTCGTACACGCGCACGTAGATTTCCTGCCGCAAATCCGCGACCTCGTCGTGGTCGCGCCAGTTGCGATGCAGGAAGCGCGTCAGCGCCTGCTCGTGCGCGAGCACTTCGCGCACGAACCATGTGTCGACCGCTTCTCCCATGCGGCGATCTTACGGCATCGCGGGGCAGCGTGGCCGGGCATGCCGCGCGGCATGGGGGAATCGGCCGGGCGTCTCGTCGTGGTTGCATGCAACAGGTTGTTGCGGTTCCAGCCACGCGGAGGACGCGATGTTTGCAACCGGTCGGGGGTGGGTGTTTTCACTGGCGTGCGTGCTGGCGGTTGCTTCCGCCGTGCAACCGGTACGCGCTGCCGTGCCGCACGCGGCGGCGGGGCATGCCGGTTACGAGTACTTCGGGATCGGCGACGTAAAGGCGGGGACGCCTGCGCAAACCTCGCCCGGACTGCTGCTGATGGGCGGCGGGCAGGAGATCGACGCTGCCTTCGAGTGGTTCGCGGCGCGGGCGGGGCACGGCCACATCGTGATCCTGCGGGCCTCAGGCGACGATGAATTGCAGAACTGGATCTACCGCGACGTGGGCGGCGTTGAATCGGTACAGACGCTGGTCTTCCACGCGCGCGCGCCGGCCAGCGACCCGCGTGTGCTGGAGATCGTGCGGCACGCCGACGGCATCTTCATCGCGGGTGGCGACCAGGCCAACTACGTGCGGTTCTGGAAAGGCACGCCGCTCAACGTACTGTTGAATGCGCACGTGCGCGCCGGCAAGCCGCTCGGTGGCACCAGCGCGGGGCTGGCGATCCTGGGGCAGTGGGGTTACGGCGCGCTGGACGGCGGCAGCATCACCTCGCCCGAAGCATTGCGCGACCCGGACGGTCCCGCGCTGACCCTGGTCGACCACTTCATCACGCTCCCGCTGCTCGCACACACCATCACCGACACGCATTTCGCGCAGCGCGAAAGGCTCGGACGCCTGCTCGCCTTCGTCGCGCGACTGGCCAGGGACCACCACACCGCCGCGATCACCGGCCTGGGTGTCGACCAGGACAGCGCGCTGCTGGTGGATGCGGACGGCTCGGCGCGATTGCTGAGCTGGCATCCGGAGGGCCACGCCTGGGTGGTGGTTCCACGCCAGCTGCGCGAAGTGGAACGCGCGGGTGGGCGCAAGGCGCTGGCTGCGTATCTGCGCGAGCGGGTCGCACCCGGCAAGCCGTTGGACCTGCCGGGCTTCGTGGTGGTCGGCGTCGGCACCGGCAGCAAGCTGGATTTGCCCGGATTCACGGTGACCGATCCCGCGTTCCGCAAACGGATCGATGTCGTCGATGGCCGCCTGTTGGAGCGCCCGGCGCCGAGGGAAGCCGGGCAGCGCGTCGCGCGCCCCGGTTCGATCGAGGCCGGCGCCGCACGGCGCTGATCCGAGATTCCGGGAGCAGGACTGGCGGCCCGCTACGGCCCGGAGGGCGCGCTTTGGCACGCCACGCCGGTCGGGCGTCAATAGGTGACCGTCACCGTGATGGTGTCGTTGTAGGTGCCGGCGGGCGGCGTCGGCTGCGTCGGTACGCTGCCGTACACCGCGAGCGACTGGGCGTTGCCGTTGCCGGTGCCGGCCACGGTATCGGTGTCCACGGTGTTGCCCCACACCAGGGTTCGTCCGGGATCCCGGTACAGCTGGTAGGCAATGCTGTTGGCGCCCAGCACCATCCTGCGCGCGTTGATGTTGCCGCCGCCGTTCAGGCCGGCATCGAGCCCGACGTCGTAGGGGGTGCCCGATGCGCATTGCACCGAAATGGTCGAGGTGCCGGGGACGGCGCCGGCAAGCAGGCCAACCGTGCCGAAATCAAGGGTGGCGGCACTCACCGTGCACTGTGCGGTGACCTGCGCGGTGGTCCTGAATCCGTTGAATAAACCGAAATCGCCTGAATCCAGGCACGAAGCCGGTGTGCCTCCACCGGCGTGCGTGGTGAATCTGAAATAGCCGGGCAGGAAAAAATCGGTGTAGGCGCCGGGCACGGCGCTGGTCTGGCCCCCCAATACGCGCGCCTGGATCGTCGCGCTTGCGCTGCTGGTCTGGCCGGATGCGACTTTCAGCAGAAAGCCCTGGACTTGGGTGCCAAAGCCCATGTTGCCCCAGGGTTGGGTGCGCGCCGGATCCGTGTACAGCTGGAACTGCAAGGCATCGCCGGCGCCGTCGGCCATCGATCGCGGATCGGTTTCCTGCCCAAGGAGACTGAAGCAAAGCGCGATGGTCTGGGGCCCGTGGTCGTTGTTGGTGCATGAATACGCAAGCGTACCGGTCGTGTCGGTCCGACTGGACTGCGGATCGACGTTGCCGAAGTTCACGTCACTCATCGACGCGGAGCAGGAGACGGCCTGGGCATGCGCCGGCTTGAACCAGGCCAGCCCGAAGCCGATCAGCAGCAGCACGGCGCAGCAGCGCAAGAAGGTGTGGTTCATGGCTGACTCCCGCGGCAGTCCAGCGGCCCGATCACGGGTACGCTGCTGCCTTGGTGTTGATAGTCGAATCGTGCGGTGCATTGACCGTGCCGGGTGGTTGCCTGCAGCACGTTGTGCGCACCCAGGCCCTCCAGATAAACCATGCCGTCGTAACCGACGACCGCCGGCGCGGCCTGGCTGCCGCGCAGCGTGACGCGGCTGCCGACGGGCAACGGCTTGCCTGCCGCGTCGTGCAGGAGCACCGAGGCCGCGTGCACCGTTACGATGCCGAACTTCACCAGCGTGCCGGCGCGGTCCGACGGCACCACTTCCGCATCGACGCGGTTGATGGCGACGTCCGCGGGCAGCTGCATGGGGTCGATCGACAGCTTGTTGCGCTGGTACGAATTCAGTTTCGTCACCAGCAGGTCGCCGCGCCCGTTGGTGCTGCCGATCGGGCGGTTCTCCAGCAGCACCGGCACGCTGGCGATGCCGTCGGTGGACACCACGGCGAAGGCATCGTCGATCCGGCGCGAGAGGAAGAACTGGTCGTCCATGAACACCACCGCGCCGCTGAGGTCGGCGTAACCGAACGAGTCGCCGTTCAGGCTCTGCGCACCGGCCAGCACCTGCGCGTGTTCGGCGTTGTAGCCGACTTCCGCCAGCCCGCCGTGCAGGTGATTGCCATCCTGCGCGCGCAGGCGCCAGCCGAGGCCGCCATCGGGATTGACGGGCTTGCCGACGTCGATCGTCGTGAGGTTGCCGGTGCGATCGTGCTGCACCGACAGCGAGGCCGTCACGTTGTTGTCCAGTGACACCGAGATACCCAGGAACAGGCTGCGGTCGCGGTCATCGTCCAGGTTCTGGCTGAGGCTGAGGTTCAACGCGGCATGCTGTCCCAGCGACTTGTAATAGTACGCGCTGGCGTAGCGCGAGCGCGGCTGGTCCGGGTATTCGAGCGCGACGTAGCTGACGCCGATGCTGCCGACGCGACCTAGCGTCATGCCGACCAGGGCGCGGTCCGAGTGTTCGGGCGGGGGCAGGCTGTAGCGCGAGGCGATGTCGCGGTAGGTGCCGAAGGTACGCAGGGTGTCGAGCGAGAAGTTGAAGCGTTGGTTGCGCCAGTTGTAGCCCAACTCGGCCTGGTGGCCGCTGTCGCCCTGGCCGCCGCTGGCTGCGAGCGAGGCGTTGAGTACGCCGGCTTCGCCAATTGCCACGGCCACGCCGCCGCCGCCTTCGGCGAGGCCCGGCATGACCTCGACGTGGCCTTCCAGCGTCAGCCAGTCGGCGAAACCCCGCCGCCAGGTCGCGCTGGATGCGGGATCGGAGCCGTACGCGAACGAACGCAGGCCGTAGTCCTCGCGGACGAGACCGAGCTCCAGCGAGTAGTCGCTCAGGCCCGGCTTCAGCAACTGGCTGGTCGTGTAGAACGGGAACGCCAGCGTGGTTTGCCGCCCCATCGCATCGGTGATCACCACCGACGCCTGGCCATTGCCGTTGACCACGGGAATGGTGTCCAGCTGGAACGGACCGGCCGGCACGCTGCTGCTGTATTGCTTCAAGCCGTTGATGTACAGCTCCACCGTCGAGGGCAGGTTGGCCTGGCCGTAGAACGCCGGCACCGGAAAGGTGATCAGCTCGGGCTGCAGCGCGAAGTTGCGCTGCAACTGGATGCCGCCGAGACGCGTGGCGCGCGACCAGCCTAGTGCGCCGCTGACGACGTCGCCGACCCGCAAGGTCAGGGCTGGGCCCACCCACGAGTGGATGAAGGTGGTGTCCAGGCGCACGCTGTCGCTACGCCAGGCGTAGCCGGGCTGCTCGTAGGTGCGCGTCAACGCGGTGTTCGACAGCACGCCCCACGCGTTGAAGGCGCGCAGTTCGGAGAACAGCGACACGCTGCCGAAGTCGTGGTTGCCGCGCGCACCGTACAGGTCGTAGTTCAGCAACAGGCCGGGCGAGGCGCCGGGACGGGGAATCGGATTCGCGCGCCGGTTGAGCAGCGTGAGGTCCTGGTTGACCAGATCCGGTGGCGTGGTGATTTGGAGGCGCTGCGCGGCTTCGTCGTAATGCACGCCGACGCCCGGCAGCGCCGCGACGTCGATCACGCCTTGTCCGGAGCCGGGCAGCTTGAAGCCAAGTTGGCGCAGCGTGTCCGCACTGGCGCGGAAGGCGTCGCCGGAACGCGTGAAATGGGCGATCTTGCCGGTGTCTTTCCCGTTCAGGACGACGTCGAGGTACAGGCTTTCACCTTGCGCCTGCGCACCGGGCGCGCCGGCGCCGTCGGCGATGACCAGCGCGGCGGCAGCGCCCGCTGCCGGCATGGCTGGCAGTGGCCCGGATCCGAAAGCAACGCCGGGCGCCAGCAGGGCGCTAGCGAGGCAGGCCGTCAATCTGCAGCGTCTGGTCGGCAGGCTTGCCATTGATCTCGACCTTGAGGGTGGTGCCAGCCGGAAGCCGCGAGGCGGAAACCTTCAGCGGCCAACGCATGGTCATTCCGGGCAACACGTAGCCGAGCAGGCCTGCCGTAACCTCGATGGGAGCTCCGCCGGGGGGCAGCAGCGAGACGTCGCTGACCTGGGCATGCATCCGGCCGGGGTTTTGTACCTGCAGGGTGGCTTCGCCGTTTTCGCGGACCAGCGACCAATGCAGCGAAGACGCAACCGACCCGGCTTCGGGCAGGTTGGCGGGATCCACGAACACCGGGAGCGAATACCGCAGCACGTACTGCACGCCGGCCTGCTGGTGCCCGTCGGCCTGCGGAAGTTCGTCCACCAGCAGCCGGTAGGCATCCTCGCTCGTGCCCGCGTGGGTCGTGTCGAGGCGGATCACCCTCACCAGCTGGCGTGCGCCCGGGGCAAGGGTCAGCATCGGCGGGCTGGCCACCAGTTCCCGGGTGGGCGTCAGCATGTCCCTGCCGTCCGCCTGGGTCCAGTGGAACACCCGCACCTGGGCATGCAGCGCGTCGCTGCCGGTGTTGGTCAGCCAGAGTCCCTGCGCTGGACTGGCGGCGGGGAATTCGAGACCGACGGGCGCAACCTGCAAACCGGAAGCGCCCGCGGTCCCGCATATCGCCGCCATTGCAACCGCCAGCAGACCACGGGTCAGGGAGTGCCTGCTCATGGGTGGCGGCTCAGTAGGTGACGGTGACGTTGACCGTGTCGTTGTAGACGCCGGCCGGAGGGGTGGCCTGGGCCGGAACCTGGCCGTACACCGTGAACGACTGCGCGCTGCCGGTACCGGTGCTCGCCAGCGTGTCGGTGCCGATGGTGTTGCCCCAGACCGTGGTGCGCCCGGAGTCCGAGTAAAGCTGGTAGCCGATCGTGTTGCCGCCGTTGTTCATCACGCGGGCATTGATGTTGCCGCTGCCGCCGCCATCGAGGCCGATGTTGTACGCGGCGCCGCTGGTGCAGGTGACGGTGAGGGTCGAAGTGTTGTTCACCGCCGTGGCCAGCAGGCCCTGGGTGCCGAAATCCAGTGAAGTCGGCGCGACCGAACTGACATCGCAGGCGTTCTGGATGGTGATCGTCACCGGCATGGTGCTCGTCGCGATGGCGGCATGGGCGGAGGGCGCGGCCAGGCCCGTGACGCCGAGGGCGATCACCAGGCCGGAGGCCAACAGGGTGTGTTTCATGTTCATGGATGGGATCTCTCTGTCGGTGGATTGGATGATCCCGGTCGCGTTGTGCGAGAACCGGGTTCGCCAAGCCGGGGGCAAGTTCCATGCCATGTGACACGCGCACCATCATTCATTACATGTGTGACGCAATCGCAATATCTGTTGAGAATCGTGAACCTGGTCACTGCCGCGACGCAGCGGGTGCCGGCGCAACCGGGCACTCGCGCGCCCGGGGCAGCCGTGGAAGCATCCGCGGCGGGCCCGTACAGGCCCGGATTGGCCAGCATCCCTGTGGACGGGACTGGCGTGGTTGACTTGCGGCCCGTGAGCCGCAAAAATACGCAGTCTTTGTGAAGCAAATGGACGAAACCCGGGTGTCATTGCACATCGCCGGGTTCTTGGTGTCGGTGCCGCCGACGTGTTGGCGGTGGACCCGGGCATGGAGCGATGGCCGCGCGGCCCGAAGGGCGAACCCCATGGACGGGCGGGTCATCCACCTCCCGGCACGACAACCTGACGAGGTAACGCAACAAAATCCGGAGTGATACCCAGGCGGCCAACGGTGGCAGACAGGAAGCGTGGCCTGCCGGCTTGCGCCTTCGTGATCGTGCGAGGCCCCGACAATACAAACCAGAATTTTCGGAGGGATACCCAAGCGGCCAACGGGGGCAGACTGTAAATCTGCTGGCTTACGCCTTCGGTGGTTCGAATCCACCTCCCTCCACCAGTTTCATGCAACGGAGTCGAAAACTCCGCCAGAGGGCGCCCCGATGCGGGAGTAGTTCAATGGTAGAACCTCAGCCTTCCAAGCTGATGGTGCGGGTTCGATTCCCGTCTCCCGCTCCATTGAATGAGTTTCGCAGCGTCCACGCTCACGTAGCTCAGTCGGTAGAGCACTTCCTTGGTAAGGAAGAGGTCACAGGTTCGATTCCTGTCGTGAGCACCAATAAGAGCAGGGACCAGGGATCGGGGACCGGTAGAAGCAGGCTTCGAGGATGTTTGATTTTGCCGGTCTCCGGTTCCCGAACCAGGATTCACCGAAGTCGTAGAACTCAACTGACACCAAGACTCAACGATAGGTAAGCCGCCATGTCCAAAGAGAAATTCGAGCGCAAGAAGCCGCACGTGAACGTGGGGACGATCGGTCATGTGGACCACGGCAAGACGACGCTGACGGCGGCGCTGACGAAGGTGGGCGCGGAGCGGTTTGGCGGGGAGTTCAAGGCC
>DASURP010000108.1:0-25576 GCA_036279975.1 Rhodanobacteraceae bacterium | reverse complement strand
GACGGACATCACCGGTGCGGTGGAGTTGCCGGCGGGGGTGGAGATGGTGATGCCGGGCGACAACATCAAAATGGTGGTGACGCTGATCCACCCGATCGCGATGGAGGAAGGGCTCAGGTTTGCGATCCGCGAAGGCGGCCGTACGGTGGGCGCCGGCGTGGTGACCAAGGTCATCGAGTAAGGGTTATTGCGGCGCTGGAAAGCGCGCCGCAATAGCTTCCGGTGTCCATGCGGCAGAGCCGCATAACACCGGGAAAGGCAAAAGCGAAAAGCGACGGCGCAAGCCGACAACGTTCTTTTAGTGAGCAACTGACATGGCAACCCAGAACATCCGCATCCGGCTGAAGGCCTATGACCACCGCCTGATCGACAAGTCGGCCAGCGAGATCGTGGAAACGGCACGTCGCACGGGCGCGCAGGTGCGCGGCCCGATTCCGCTGCCGACCAAGATCGAGCGCTACACGATCCTGGTGTCGCCGCACGTGGACAAGGATGCGCGCGACCAGTACGAGACCCGTACCCACAAGCGCGTGCTGGACATCGTCGATCCGAACGACAAGACCGTGGATGCACTGATGAAGCTCGACCTCGCCGCTGGCGTGGACGTGCAGATCAAGCTGGGCTGATGTAGGAGCCGGCCTTGCCGGCGACATGAGACAGGTCGCGCGCAGGCGCGCTCCTACAAGGGATACCGCAGGAACTGAACATGAGCATCGGACTGATTGGAAAGAAATGCGGCATGAGCCGGCTCTTCACCGAAGACGGCCGCTCGGTGCCGGTGACCTTGATCGAGGCGTCGCCGAACCGCGTCACCCAGGTCAAGACCGTCGACAACGACGGTTATGTCGCGGTGCAGGTCACCGCGGGCGCCAAGCGCGCTTCGCTGTTGACCAAGCCGGCCAAGGGCCATTTCGCCAAGGCGAAGGTGGAGCCGGGTCGCGGCCTGTGGGAGTTCCGCCTCGACGACAAGGATGCCGACAAGTACGCGGTCGGCGCCGAGATCAAGCTGGACGAGGTGTTCAAGGTTGGCCAGAGGGTCGATGTCGCCGGCGTGTCCAAGGGCAAGGGCTTCCAGGGCACCATCAAGCGCCATCACTTCACCATGGGCGACGCCACCCACGGCAACTCCCTGTCGCATCGCGCGCCGGGTTCGATTGGTCAGCGCCAGACCCCGGGCCGCGTGTTCCCGGGCAAGAAGATGGCCGGGCAGATGGGCAACGTGAATCGTTCGGCGATGAATCTCGAAGTGGTCAGCGTCGACGCCGAGCGTCACCTGATCGCGGTCAAGGGCGCAGTGCCCGGAGCCACCGGCGGCGACGTGGTCGTCCGCCCGGCGGCCAAGGCGTAAAGGAGCCAGGTCATGGAACTCAATGTGATTGGCGCCAAGCCCGTCGAGGTTTCCGAAGCGATCTTCGGCACCGCGTTCCGCGAGGATCTGGTGCACCAGGTGGTCACGGCGTATCGCAACGCCGGGCGTGCCGGCACCAAGGCGCAGTTGAACCACACGCGCGTGTCGGGCACCACCAAGAAATTCAAGAAGCAGAAGGGCGGCGGCGCCCGCCACGGCGATTACCGTGCCCCGATCTTCGTGGGTGGCGCGCGCGCGTTCGCGGCGCAACCGCGCGATTTCGCGCAGAAGGTCAACCGCAAGATGTACCGCGGCGCGCTGTGCTCGATGCTGGCCGAGCTGAACCGCCAAGGCCGTCTGAAAGTGGTCGCGGATTTCGCGGTGGACGCGCCGAAGACCAAAGCGCTGATCGGCAAGCTCGAACAGGTCGAAGCCAAGGGCCGCACCCTGATCGTGGCCCAGGCCGTGGACGAGACGCTGTACCTCGCCGCGCGCAACAACCCCAACATCATCGACGTCATCGATGTGGACGGCATCAATCCGGTCGCGCTGGCCACGGCCGACCACGTCGTCATCACCGTCGATGCCGTGAAAAAGGTCGAGGAGTGGCTGGCATGAACGGCGAGTCGGGTTTGAATCAACGCGTCCTGACGGTGCTGCGTGCGCCGTATGTTTCCGAGAAGAGCACGCGGTTGTCGGAACACAACCAGTACGTTTTCGCGGTGGCGCCCGACGCCACCAAGGCCGATGTCAAGTCCGCGGTCGAAAAGATGTTCGACGTGAGCGTGGTGTCGGTGAACATGGCCAACGTCAAGGGCAAGCTGAAGATGTTCCGCTTCCGCCCGGGTCGCAAGGCCGATGTCCGCAAGGCGTATGTGCGCCTGGCTGAAGGCCAGAGCATCGACGTCGCCGCGGGCCGGGCCTGATATCCAGAGGTGCAATCCAGATGGCACTGATCACACCCAAACCGACTTCGCCGGGCCGCCGCGGGATGGTTCGTGTGGCGCCCGCGGGGCTCCACAAGGGCGAACCCTACGCGCCGCTGACGGAAGTCCAGTCCAAGACCGGTGGCCGCAACCACTTCGGGCGAATCACCGTGCGCCACCGTGGTGGCGGCCACAAGCAGCATTACCGGATCATCGACTTCAAGCGCGACAAGGAAGGCGTGGCCTGCCGGGTCGAGCGCATCGAGTACGATCCCAACCGCACCGCGCACATCGCGTTGCTGTGCTACGTGGACGGCGAGCGCCGCTACATCATCGCGCCCAAGGGCGTCCAGGTCGGCGCGCAACTGATGGCCGGCACCGATGCCCCGATCAAGGACGGCAATACGCTGCCGCTGCGCAACATGCCGATCGGCACCACCGTGCACTGCGTCGAGATGAAGCCCGGCAAGGGCGCGCAGATGGCGCGCAGCGCCGGCTCTTCCGCACAGCTGGTTGCGCGCGAATCTGGCTACGCCACGCTGCGCCTGCGTTCGGGCGAAATGCGCAAGGTTCCGGTCGAATGCCGCGCCACCGTGGGCGAGGTGGGCAATTCCGAGCACAGCCTCAAGAAGCTGGGCAAGGCCGGCGCCAAGCGCTGGCTCGGAATCCGCCCGACCGTGCGTGGCGTGGTGATGAACCCGGTCGACCACCCGCACGGCGGCGGTGAAGGCCGCACCTCGGGCGGGCGTCATCCGGTGAGCCCGTGGGGCACGCCGACCAAGGGCTACAAGACCCGCAACAACAAGCGCACGCAAAAGATGATCGTGCGTCGTCGCAGCAAGAAGTAGGGGCCCATCGACATGCCACGTTCACTCAAGAAAGGCCCGTTCATCGACTTGCACCTGCTGAAAAAGGTGGAGTCGGCGAATCAGAGCAACAGCAAGCGCCCGATCAAGACCTGGTCGCGCCGCTCGATGATCCTGCCTGAAATGGTGGGTTTGACGATCGCCGTCCACAACGGCCGCCTGCACGTACCGGTGCTGGTCAACGAGAACATGGTCGGGCACAAGCTCGGCGAGTTCGCGGTGACCCGTACCTTCAAGGGACACAGCGGCGACAAGAAGACCGCCGCCGCCGCGGGCGAGAAGAAGTGAGTACCGACATGACTACGACTCAAGCCAGGGCCGTGTTGCGCGGTGCGCGCATTTCGGCACAGAAGGCGCGGCTGGTGGCCGACATGGTCCGCGGCATGCCCGTGGGTACGGCCAGCGCGGTGCTGGAGCACACCAACAAGAAGGCGGCGCACCTGGTCCGCAAGGTGCTGTTGTCGGCGGTCGCCAACGCCGAAAACAACGTCGGCGCCGACGTGGACGAACTGAGGGTGTCGCGCATCTGCGTGGACGAAGGCGCGGTCATGAAGCGCATGCACGCGCGCGCCAAGGGCCGCGGCAGCCGCATCCTGAAGCGCACGTCGCATATTACCGTCGAGGTAGGCTGATCATGGGTCACAAAGTCAATCCAATCGGAATCCGCCTCGGCATTTCCAAGGACTGGAACTCCAAGTGGTTCGCGGGCAAGCGCCAGTACGCCGACAACCTGGTGTCCGACCTCAAGGTGCGCGAGCTCCTGAAGAAAAAGCTGGCCCAGGCGGGCGTGTCGAGGATCCAGATCAACCGTCCGCAGAAGAACGCCGAGATCACGATCTTCACTGCGCGTCCGGGCGTCGTGATCGGCAAGAAGGGCGAGGACATCGAAAAGCTGCGCCGCGAGGTGTCGGCCATCATGGGCGTGGACGCCCACATCAACGTCAGCGAGGTGCGCAAGCCCGAGCTCGACGCGCAGCTGGTGGCGGAGTCCATCGCGCAGCAGCTTGAGCGCCGCATCATGTTCCGACGCGCCATGAAGCGTTCGGTGCAGAATGCGATGCGCCTCGGCGCGCTGGGCATCAAGGTCAACGTCGCCGGCCGCCTGAATGGCGCCGAGATCGCGCGTTCGGAGTGGTACCGCGAGGGCCGCGTGCCGCTGCATACCCTGCGCGCCGACGTCGATTACGGCCTGGCCGAAGCCCGTACCACGTACGGCGTCATTGGCGTCAAGGTGTGGATCTACAAGGGCGAGATCTTCGACTTCGCGAGCATCGGCCAGGCGAAGGAAGAGGACCGCAACGAAAACGCACAGCCGACGCGCCGTCCGCGCGCGGACCGCGACGACGAACCGCGCCGCGAGCGCGCCCCGCGTGGGCGTCGTGAGCGGACGGCCGCCGAGTAAGGAACCGTAGCCATGCTGCAACCCAAGCGAACCAAATTCCGCAAGCAGTTCAAGGGCCGCAACCGGGGCTTGAGCCTGTCCGGCAACCTCGTCAGCTTCGGCGAGTACGGCCTCAAGGCGACCGCACGCGGTGCGATCACCGCGCGCGAGATCGAAGCCGCGCGCCGCTGCATCACCCGCTACGTGAAGCGCGGCGGCAAGCTGTGGATCCGCGTGTTCCCGGACAAGCCGATCACCAAGAAGCCGATCGAGGTCCGCATGGGCGCCGGCAAGGGCAACGTCGAGTACTGGGTTGCCCCGATCCAGCCGGGCCGGATGTTGTACGAAATCGAAGGCGTCACCGAAGCCGAGGCGCGCGAGGCCTTCCGCCTTGCTGCAGCCAAGCTGTCGGTGCAAACCCAATTCGCGACCAGGGCGCTGCTGTGATGGATACCAACGAGATGCGCGGGAAGTCTGCGCAGGAATTGCAGGACCACATTGCCGAGCTGCGCCGTGAGCAGTTCAGCCTGCGCATGCAGAAGGCCCAGGGTCAGGCCACCCAGACCCACCAGTTCGCCAAGGTGCGCCGCGAAATCGCGCGCGCCGCGACGATCCTGGGTCAAAAACAGAACGGCGGAGCCGCGTGATGAACGACACCAACAGCCAGGTCGACAAGGGCGGCGCGCGCACCCTCGAGGGTCGCGTTGCCAGCAGCAAGAGCGCCAAGACGGTCACCGTGGTGATCGACCGCCAGGAACAGCATGGCCTGTATGGCAAGTTGCTGCGCCGCACCACCAGGCTGCACGCGCACGACGAAAAGGGCGAATGCCACGAGGGCGATCGTGTCCGCATCGTCGAATGCCGGCCGTTGTCCAAGACCAAGCATTTCCGGGTGGTGGAAGTGCTGACGCGCGCGGCCGAGTGAGGAGAACGAAGCCATGATCCAGATGCAAACCATGCTGGCCGCGGCGGACAACAGCGGTGCGCGCGAACTGATGTGCATCAAGGTGCTGGGTGGTTCCAAGCGCCGCTATGCCAGTGTCGGCGATGTCATCAAGGTGTCGATCCGTGACGCGATCCCGCGCAGCAAGGTCAAGAAGGGCGAGGTGTACAACGCCGTCGTGGTGCGCACCGCCAAGGGCGTGCGCCGTCCGGATGGCTCGTTGATCCGCTTCGACGACAACGCCGCGGTGTTGCTGAACAACAAGCTGGAACCGATCGGCACCCGCATCTTCGGGCCGGTCACCCGTGAACTGCGCAGCGAACGCTTCATGAAGATCGTTTCGCTGGCGCCGGAGGTTCTGTAGGAGCCTGCCTGCAGGCGACCGGAAACGCCATCACATTGGCAAAGATCTTGGAATCGCGCGCAGGCGCGCTCCTACGAAAGCAGAGACACGCATATGAACAGGATCAGAAAAGGCGACACGGTGCTCGTGATCGCCGGCAAGAACAAGGGCCAGCACGGCGAGGTGACCCGCATCGCGGGCGACCGCGTGTTCGTGCAGAACATCAACATGGTCAAGCGCCATACCAAGCCGAACCCGCAGTTGCAGCAGCCGGGCGGCATCGTCGAACGCGAGGCCCCGCTCCACATTTCCAATGTCATGTTGTACGACCTGGCCACCGGCAAGGGCGAACGCGTGGGCCGCAAGACGCTCGGCGACGGGCGCAAGGTGCGCGTGTACCGGTCAACCGGCGAAGTGGTCGACGCGTGAGGATGAACCCATGACCCGCCTCGAAAAGATCTACAAAGACGAAGTGATGCCGACGCTGATGAAGCGCTTCGGCTACCAGAACCCGATGCAGGTGCCGCGCATCAGCAAGATCACGCTCAATATGGGCGTGGGCGAAGCCGCGGCCAACAAGAAGGTGCTGGAGAACGCGACCGCCGACATGGCGAAGATCGCCGGCCAGAAGCCGGTGGTCACCAAGGCGCGCGTTTCGGTGGCCTCGTTCAAGATCCGCGACGGTTGGCCGATCGGCTGCAAGGTCACCCTGCGCCGTGCCAACATGTGGGAGTTCCTCGATCGCCTGATCAACATCTCGCTGCCGCGCGTGCGCGACTTCCGCGGTGTGTCCGGCCGCGCGTTCGACGGCCGCGGCAACTACAACATGGGCGTGAAGGAACAGATCATCTTCCCGGAAATCGACTTCGACCAGGTCGATGCGATGCGCGGCATGGACATCTGCATCACCACCACCGCGAAGACCGACGCGGAAGCCAAGGCGCTGCTGGAAGCCTTCCATTTTCCATTCAGGAACTAGTTGTCACGTAGGAGCGGCCTTGGCCGCGACCACGGAGTTTTTGGGCCACGGATGGCGCCTTGGCGCGCATAGCGCGCTCCTGCATTCGCAATATTGAGGTTCAAACCCATGGCAAAAAAATCGATGGTGAACCGCGACTTGAAGCGCGCCAAGCTGATCAGGCGACACGCCGGCAAGCGCGCCGATCTGAAGAAGATCATCGCCAACGCCGACGCGGGCTACGACGAGAAGATGGCCGCGGCCGCCAAGCTGCAGAAGCTGCCGCGCGACTCCAGTCCATCGCGTTTGCGTACGCGCTGCGCGCTGACCGGTCGTCCGCGCGCCGTGTACGCGAAATTCGGCCTGGGCCGCAGCAAGTTGCGCGAAGCAACCATGCGCGGCGACGTGCCGGGACTGCGCAAGGCTTCGTGGTAAGGAGTGAAGTCGGGCGCTACGCGCCCTGCAAGGAGTAACAACAAAGCAAGCAACCTGCGACTTTTCCGTTTCACTCTTTACAGCGCCGCAGGCGCGACTTTACAGCTCGCGAAGCGAGCGGCCTACTCATCTGGATATCGATGCAGTTCCAAGGAAACAACCCATGAGCATGACTGATCCCATCGCCGACATGTTTACCCGCATCCGCAATGCCCAGGCCATGGGCAAGCCGACGGTGAGCATGCCGGCTTCGAAACTGCGCCAGGCGCTGGCCAATCTGCTGAAGGCCGAGGGCTACGTGCTGGATTCACGCCGTTCGGAAGGCGGCGGCAAGGCACAGCTGGAAATCAAGCTGAAGTATTTCGAAGGCAAGCCGGCGATCGAGCGCATCGAGCGCATCAGCCGGCCCGGGCTGCGCGTATACCGCGGCAAGGATGGGCTACCCAAGGTACTGGGCGGCCTCGGCATCTCCATCGTGTCCACTTCGGGTGGCCTGATGACCGACGCGCAGGCGCGCGCCAAGGGTCTGGGCGGCGAAGTGATCGGCCGCGTCGCGTAAGGCAGGACGGAGCAAGAGACATGTCACGAGTAGCCAAGAAACCGATCGCATTGCCCAAGGGCGTCGAGTGCCAGATCGCCGCGGACGGGATCACCGTCAAGGGGCCCAAGGGCACCCTCAGGATGCACGCGATCCCGGGCGTCGAAATCAAGAGCGGCGACGGTCACCTGACCTGTGCCGACGGCAGCGCCGAAACCAAGTTCGCGGGCACCACCCGCGCGCTGCTGGCCAACATGGTCAAGGGCGTCAGCCAGGGTTACGAGCGCAAGCTCGAGCTGGTCGGCGTGGGTTTCCGCGCGGCGATCCAGGGCAAGAGCCTGAACCTGTCCATCGGGTTCTCGCACCCGGTGGTGTTCCCCGCGCCGGAAGGCATCACGCTGGAAACGCCATCGCCGACCGAGATTCTGGTCAAGGGCGCCGACAAGCAGCGGGTCGGCCAGACCGCCGCGAAGATCCGCGGGTTCCGCCCGCCGGAACCCTACAAGGGCAAAGGCGTGCGTTACGCGGGCGAGCGCATCACGCTGAAGGAAGCGAAGAAGGCCTGATCATGATCGACAAGAAAACATCGCGTTTGCGCCGCGCCAAGTCCGCGCGCGCCAGGATCCGCAAGCTGGCGGTGCCGCGCCTCTCGGTGCATCGCAGCGGGCAGCACATTTACGCGCAGGTCATTGCCGCCGACGGCGAGACCGTGCTGGCGGCCGCTTCGACTGCGCAGAAGGCGCTCAGCGAAGGCCTGAAGGGCACCAAGAACAAGTCGGCCGCCGCCGCGGTCGGCAAGGCGATCGCCGAAAAGGCGCGCGCCGCGGGCGTCGAGTCGGTCGCATTCGACCGCTCGGGTTTCAGGTACCACGGGCGCGTCGCCGCGTTGGCGGATGCCGCGCGCGAGGCGGGACTCAAGTTTTGATGATGGATCGTCGTCGCGTGTCGGGCCCACGGGCTTGTTTCAGCGATCGTTCCTGATCGCTGCATGACCAGGCGGCTTTGGCGATTGTGGCAACAAGCAGTTGGATACACCAGAACGGGCATCCTGCCCTGACTTTCCACGAAGCAACACACAACAACTCCAAGCGGCTTGATGCCGCAAGCAAATGCCCGCATTTCGCGGGCGCAAGGTGACGAACATGGCGAACAACGATCGCGAAAATTCGGACGGGATGCTGGAGAAGCTCATCGCCGTCAACCGCGTGGCCAAGACGGTCAAGGGCGGTCGGCAGATGAGCTTCACCGCATTGACCGTGGTGGGCGACGGCGCCGGCAAGGTCGGTTTCGGGTACGGCAAGGCGCGTGAAGTGCCGGTCGCGATCTCGAAGGCGATGGAGCGTGCGCGCCGCAACATGGTCACGGTGGGCCTGAACAACGGTACCATCTGGTACGCGGTCAAGGCCAACCACGGCGCCGCCCGCGTGTTCATGCAGCCGGCTTCCGAAGGTACCGGCGTGATCGCCGGCGGCGCGATGCGCGCCGTGCTGGAAGTGGTCGGGGTCAAGGACGTGCTGGCCAAGGCGGTCGGCTCGCGCAACCCGATCAACCTGGTGCGCGCCACGATCAAGGGCCTGCAGTCGGTCGCGAGCCCGGAATACATCGCGGCCAAGCGCGGCAAGAAGGTCGAGGAGCTCGGTCATGGCGGCTAAGAAAACCACCACCGGCACCGTCAAGGTGCGCCTTGTGGGCGGCCTGCGCGGCGTCCAGTCGCGGCACCGCCTGAGCGTGAAGGCGCTGGGGCTCAACCGCACCGGCGACGTGCGCGAATTGAAGGACAGCCCTCAGGTGCGCGGCCTGATCCATACGGTCAAATACCTGGTCCGGGTCGAGGAGTAAGTCATGCGTTTGAACACATTGAAGCCCGGCAAGGGCGCGCGCAAGGAGCGCCGCCGCGTCGCGCGCGGCATCGGTTCGGGCCTCGGCAAGACCGCGGGCCGTGGCCACAAGGGCCAGCATGCGCGTGCCGGCAGCACCCACACCATCGGTTTCGAAGGCGGCCAGATGCCGCTGCAGCGCCGCCTGCCCAAGGTGGGCTTCCGTTCAAAGAAGCAGGTCGAATCGCAGCAGGTGTTCCTGTACCAGATTGCCGGCCTGAAGAAGGACAAGATCGACCTGGGCGTGCTGCGCGAGGCCAAGCTGGTCGATGGCCGCGCCAGGCGCGTGAAGATCGTCAAGAAGGGCGAAATCGACCGTGCCGTGAAGGTTTCCGGCTTGCTCGCGACCGCGGGCGCGAAGGCGGCGATCGAAGCCGCCGGCGGCTCGGTGGAGTAAGGCGTCTTGGCAGCTTCGAAGTCATCCGGTGCACTCGCCCAGTTCGGCAAGTTGACCGAACTGCGCCAGCGCCTGCTGTTCCTGATCGGGGCGCTGATCGTGTTCCGGCTGGGCTCGTTCATCCCGGTGCCGGGCGTCAATCCGGAGGCCATGACCCGGATGATCGAGCAGGGCGGCGGCCTGTTGAACATGTTCAACATGTTCTCGGGCGGTGCGCTGGCGCGGTTCTCGCTGTTCGCGCTGGGCGTGATCCCCTACATCTCGGCATCGATCGTGGTGCAGATGATGGGCTCGGTGCTGCCCAGCTGGCAGGCGCTGAAGAAGGAAGGCCAGTCCGGCCAGCGCATCCTCACCAAATACACCCGCTGGGGAACGGTGGGCCTTTCGGCCTTCCAGGCCTTCGGCATCGCGATGGCGCTGCAGAAGGAAGGCATTTCCGGCGGCGTGCCGGTCGTTTACGACCCCGGCTTCGGCTTCGTCTTTGCCTCGGTGATCGGGCTGACCGCGGGCAGCATGTTCCTGATGTGGCTGGGCGAACAGATGACCGAGCGAGGCATCGGCAACGGCATCTCGCTGATCATCTTCGCGGGCATCGTCGCGGGCCTGCCGCAGGCGCTCACCCAGACCTTCACGATGGCCAGCACCGGCCAGCTCTCGGCGATCAAGGTGCTGATCGTGGTGGTGATCGTGCTGGCCGTGACCGCGTTCTGCGTATTCATGGAAAGCGCGCAACGGCGGATCACCGTCAATTACGCGCGCCGGCAGGGCGGCGCCAATGCCTACACGAACCAGAGCTCGCACCTGCCGCTGAAGATCAACATGTCGGGCGTGATCCCGCCGATCTTTGCATCGTCGTTGATCCTGTTCCCGGCCACGGCCTCGACCTGGTTCTCGAACGCCAGCCAGATGCACTGGCTGCAGACGCTCACGACCGTGCTGTCGCCGGGCGAGCCGTCCTACATGATCCTGTATGCCGGGATGATCATCATTTTCGCGTTCTTCTACACCGCGATCGTGTTCAATTCCCAGGAGACCGCCGACAACCTGAAGCGCTCGGGTGCGCTGATTCCGGGCCTGCGGCCGGGCAAGGCCACCGCGGATTACATCGACGCGGTGCTCACCCGCCTGACCGGCGCCGGCGCCATCTACCTGGCGGCGGTCTGCCTGATTCCGGATTTCATGCAGAGTGAGTGGCACGTGCCGTTCTACTTCGGCGGCACCTCGCTCCTGATCGTGGTGGTGGTCGCGATGGATTTCCGGGCGCAGGTCTCCGCGCACCTGGTGTCGCACCAGTACGACAGTTTGTTGAAGAAGGCCAATCTGCGCCGCCGATAGCGGGCGCGGGCGGTCAGAGGACAACGGGGCCGGTGGCGGAGCGGGCGAAAGCAGCCGAACCATGCCAGCCCGGGGCAGGAATGGCCCGTGGAGCGAGGTTCCCAAACGGGCGAAATTCTCGCTATAATTGACAGTTTGCCGAACAGGCAACGTATTCGAGGTGGAGCAACCCACATGGCACGTATCGCGGGCGTCAACCTGCCGGTCAACAAGCACGTTTGGATCGGCCTGCAGAGCATCTACGGCATCGGCCGCACGCGGTCGCGCAAGGTCTGCGAAGCCGCCGGGGTCGACCCGACCACCCAGATCAAGTCGCTGTCCGAGGGCGAAGTCGAAAACCTGCGCCGGGAAGTGGCGAAGTTCACCGTGGAAGGCGACCTGCGCCGTGAAGTCGGCATCAGCATCAAGCGCCTGATGGACCTCGGCACCTACCGCGGCCTGCGCCACCGCCGCGGGCTGCCCGTGCGCGGCCAGCGTACCCGCACCAACGCACGCACCCGGAAGGGCCCGCGCCGCGCCATCAGGAAGTGATCCCGGCGGGCCACGCCGGCCCGCAACGTTGCACCGAAACATTCTTCAACCGGACTATCCATGGACAAACCAGCTGCCAAGCCGAAGAAGAAGACCAAGCGCGTCGTCACCGACGGCGTTGCCCACGTCCATGCTTCCTTCAACAACACCATCGTCACCATCACCGACCGCCAGGGCAATGCCTTGTCGTGGGCGACCTCGGGTGGCGCGGGTTTCCGCGGTTCGCGCAAGTCGACCCCGTTCGCCGCGCAGGTCGCGGCGGAGAAGGCCGGGCGCGTGGCGCTGGATTACGGCGTCAAGTCGCTGGAAGTGCGCATCAAGGGCCCGGGCCCGGGCCGCGAGTCGGCGGTGCGTTCGTTGAACGCGCTGGGCTACAAGGTCACCAACATCATCGACGTCACGCCGATTCCGCACAACGGCTGCCGTCCGCCGAAGAAGCGGAGGGTGTGACATGGCACGCTATCGTGGTCCCACCTGCAAGCTTGCCCGCCGCGAAGGCGCCGACCTGTCGCTGAAGAGCCCGGCGCGTGCGATCGATTCCAAGTGCAAGTTCGACAACAAGCCGGGCCAGCACGGGGTCGCCGCCAAGCGTTCGCGCCCGTCCGACTACGCCGTCCAGCTGCGCGAGAAGCAGAAGGTCAAGCGCATCTACGGCGTGCTGGAACGCCAGTTCAGCAACTACTACAAGAAAGCCACCCAGCTCAAGGGCAATACCGGCGAGAACCTGCTGCGCCTGCTGGAAGCGCGCCTCGACAACGTGGTCTACCGCATGGGTTTTGCGGTGACCCGCGCGCAGGCGCGTCAACTGGTCTCGCACAAGGCCGTGATGGTCAACGGCAAGAAGTGCAACGTGCCGTCGTACGTGATGCGCCCCGGCGACGAGGTCAAGCTCACCGAGAACGCCCAGAAGCAGTTGCGCGTGCAGGAGGCCATGAAGGTTTCCGACAGCATGGACCTCAGGCCCGGCTGGATCGAGTTCGATGCGAAGAATGCGGCGGGCACCTTCAAGGCCATGCCGGATCGCGGCGACCTGCCCAGCGACATCAACGAAGCGTTGATCGTCGAGTTGTATTCGAAGTAACGCGTCGCAGCCGGCGCGCTTCGACCGTTCGGTCGAAGCCGCGCCACCGACGCATACCGGGCGGCCCGGCCGCCCGGCCAGGAAACATCGGGACCCGAATCCTGCGTGGCCCCAACAGTGATATTCCGGAGTGTAGCCCATGGCAGTTTCTTCCACTCACGTCCTGCGCCCGCGCGGTCTCAAAGTCGAGCCCGTCGGCCCCAACCACGCCCGTGTCGTCGTGGAACCGCTGGAACGCGGTTACGGCCACACCCTCGGCAACGCGCTCAGGCGCGTGCTGCTGTCGTCGATTGCCGGCGCGGCGATCGTCGAGGCGGAGATCGACGGCGTGTTGCACGAATACACCACGCTCGAGGGCCTGCAGGAGGACGTGATCGAGGTGTTGCTGAACCTCAAGGGCGTCGCGATCCGCCTCAACGGCACCGACGAGGCCAATCTCACCCTTTCGAAGAAGGGCAAGGGCGTGGTCACGGCCGGCGACATCACCACCGACCACACGGTGGAAATCGTCAATCCCGAGCACGTGATCTGCCACCTGACCAAGGACGTCACGCTCAACATGCGCCTGAAGGCGCGTCGCGGCATCGGCTACCAACCGGCCGTCACCCGTGCGAATCCCGACGAGGAAGCGCGTGCGATCGGCCGCCTGCAGATCGATGCCTCGTTCTGCCCGGTACGCCGCGTGGCCTACTCGGTCGATGCGGCGCGCGTCGAGCAGCGCACCAACCTCGACAAGCTGATCCTCGACGTCGAAACCAACGGCACCGTTGCCGTCGACGACGCGGTGCGCCAGGCCGCCGAAACGCTGCACGACCAGCTTTCCGTGTTCGGCGACTTCAAGCGCCGCGAGGCGGCCGAGTCCGAGAAGGACAAGACCGGCATTTCGCCGCTGCTGCTGCGTCCGATCGACGACCTGGAATTGACCGTGCGTTCGGCCAACTGCCTCAAGGCCGAGAGCATCTACTACATCGGCGACCTGGTGCAGAAGACCGAAGTCGAGCTATTGAAGACCCCGAACCTCGGCAAGAAGTCGCTTACCGAGATCAAGGACGTGCTCGGCTCCAAGGGCCTGGCGCTCGGCACCAAGCTGGAAAACTGGCCGCCCGCGGGGATTGCGTCCGGCATGCAGCTTGGGTGAGGTAGTGGATTTAGTCCTTCTCCCTCCGGGAGAAGGTGGCGCGAAGCGCCGGATGAGGGTCCGGTACCGCTCGACGGTTGCACTCGCACCTCAGCAGAAAAGGCAAGTGCGTACCCTCACCCACCCCTGACGGGGCACCCTCTTCCGAAGGGAGAGGGGAGTAGAAGCAACAGCGCGCTTCGACAGGCGCTTCGGTTTTCAAGAGCGGTTATCCGCAGGGCTCCCGAGCAGGACTCGGGTTTCCCATAACAACAGACAAGAGACTTATCTCATGCGCCACCTCAAATCCGGACGCAAGCTCAACAGGACCAGTTCGCATCGCGAGGCGATGTACAAGAACATGGCGGCGTCGCTGATCAAGCACGAGCTGATCCGCACCACCCTGCCCAAGGCCAAGGACCTGCGCCGCGTCGCCGAGCCGCTGATCACGCTGGCCAAGGTCGATGGAGTCGCCAACCGCCGCCTCGCATTCGCGCGCCTGCGCGACAAGCAGGCGGTCGGCAAGCTGTTCGTGGAACTCGGCCCGCGTTACCGCGAGCGCAAGGGCGGTTACCTGCGCATCATCAAGTGCGGATTCCGCGACGGTGACAACGCGCCGATGGCCTACGTCGAACTGGTCGACCGGCCGAAGACGCAGCCGACCGGCGAGGATTGATCCGCGCGGTGACCCGAACAGGAACCCGGCCCAAGGCCGGGTTTTTTGTTGCTGTGCCGAGCTTGTCGGCACGCCTGCGGATCGCTAGTGTTGCCGGATTCGAAGGGGAGCCAGAGCATGAGCGCTTCGCATCGTTTGCTGCTGGTGGCGGTGCTGTCCGCGATCGCGGTGCTGACGGTCGCCAATACCGCATGGGGCGTGGCATCGGTGTCAACGGGATCCGTGGTCACGGACATGGCTTTCATCGAGCCTGCGCGACTGGTGGACATCGGCGGCGGGCGGCGAATGAACCTCTACTGCCTCGGCCACGGATCGCCGACGGTTGTGTTCGATGCGGGACTGGGCGACCAGATTCGTGCATGGGCGATGGTGCAGCCCGCGGTTTCGAAGGTGACACGTGTGTGTTCCTACGATCGCGCAGGGCTGGGTTTCAGCGACCCAAGTGGACGTCCCGGGACGGCGGCGAACGCAATCGACGATTTGTACCGGTTGTTGGTGGCGGCGTCGATCAATCCACCCTATGTTCTCGTGGGGCATTCGCTGGGCGGGATGTACATGCAATTGTTTGCCGACCTTCACCGCCCGGAAGTCGTGGGGATGGTGCTGGTCGATCCGGTCTCGGACGAGCAGGGACGCCGCTACAACGCACTTGATCCGTCCATGACAAAGGAAAATGCCGCGTTCGTCGCGAGCCTTCGTTCGCGCTGCATTCCGGCGGCCCGCAAGGATTACATTGGCGAATCGAAATTGTTCGAACAGTGTGTGGGCAAGCCCGATCCCCATTTCGGCAAGGCATTCAACCAGGCCTTCCTTGCCGATCATTCGACCGTCGACTACATGCAGGCGGCATGGTCGGAGTGGGCCAACGTCTTTTCCGTCAGCTCGGACCAGGTTCGTGCGGCACGGTGCAGCTACGGTGGCATGCCCTTGACCGTGCTGAGCAGGGCGCCTTTCCCATTGCTGCCGCATGAAACGCAGGCCATGCGCGATGCCAAGAACTACCTGTGGGTGGAGCTGCACGATGACATCGCGGCGCTGTCCACGCGCGGGGTCAACGAGATCATTCCCGGCACTGGCCATTACATCCAGCTCGACCGGCCGCAAGTCGTGATCGATGCCATTCGACACGTGGTGCGGGAGACGCGACGCCACGGCGGCGTGCCGGAGAGCCGCCCGCCGGCATCGGGCCGGCTGTGTGGGCCACCCCCCCGGCTGACAATACGGCCTGCAGCGACTACAGTAGCGGCCTTGTCCCCCTTGTAACCGCTGATGATGAACCCCCTTCGCTGGTCCTTCCGAACCGCCTTCCTGCTCGGCTTCGTCGTCTGCGTCGCCTTGCTGGGTTACGCGTTGTACGCCGAGCAGCGCCTCCACTTGTTGCCGTGCAACCTGTGCGTGCTGCAGCGGGTGGCGTTCCTGTGGATGGCGTTGTGGTTCCTGGTCGGTGGCCTGCACGCTCCGCGTGGTGGCGGGCGCTGGGCGTACGTCGTGCTGGTGCTGGTAGGCGTGGCGTTCGGTATCGCGACCGCGGCGCGCCAGTTGTGGCTGCAATCGCTGCCGGCCGACCAGGTGCCGGCCTGTGGTGCGGGCGTCGACATGCTCCTGACGATGGTGAAGGCCGGATCGCTGCCATTCGCCCAGTTCGTGAAGCTGATGCTGAGCGGCTCCGGCGACTGCGCGAAAGTCACCTGGCGTTTCCTCGGCCTGTCGATGGCGGGCTGGACGCTGATCTGGTACGTGCTGCTGGGTGTGTGGGCGTTGCTGCCGCGGCAACAACGCAAAAAAATGGGCGATGCGCGTCCGTTGCGCGCGCTGGGGAGTTGAACATGGCGGGTCCCGAAGTGCCTTCGCACGCGTCCCTGCGTTCGGTACGCGAGCCACGGCCGTGGCAGGTCGGCAGTTGGCAGACACATCCTGCGGCGCAAATGCCCGTCTACGACGATCCGGTGGAATTGGAGTCGGCGTTGGGGCGGCTGCGGGCGCTGCCGCCGCTGGTGACATCGTGGGAGATCCTCGCCCTCAAGAACCTGCTGGCGGATGCGCAGGAAGGCAAGCGTTTCCTGTTGCAGGGCGGCGATTGCGCCGAGGCGTTCGCCGATTGCAACAACGAGGTGATCGCCAATCGCCTGAAGGTCCTGCTGCAGATGAGCCTGGTGCTGGTGCACGGCCTGCGCATGCCGGTGCTCAGGGTCGGGCGTTTCGCCGGCCAGTACGCCAAGCCGCGTTCGGCGGACACTGAAACCATCGGTGGCGTGGCTCTGCCCGTGTACCGCGGCGATCTGGTCAACGGTCCCGACTTCACGGCCGCGGCGCGCCGCGCCGACCCTGCGCGGATGCTGGAAGGCCACGCGCGCTCGGCGATGACCATGAACTTCGTGCGCGCGTTGGTGGAGGGCGGCTTCGCCGACCTCCACCACTCGGAATACTGGGACCTTGATTGGGTCGAGCGATCGCCGCTGGCCGCGGAATACCGCAAGATGGTCGATGGCATCAGCGATGCCGTGCATTTCATGGAAACGCTGGCGGGCGATCCCATCGCCAGCTTCCAGCGCGTGGATTTCTATACCTCGCACGAGGCCCTGCTGCTGCCCTACGAGCAGGCACTTACGCGGCAGGTGCCGCGCCAGTGGGGCTGGTTCGACCTGTCTACGCACTTCCCGTGGATCGGCATGCGTACCGCCGCGCTGGACGGCGCGCACGTCGAATTCTGCCGCGGCATCCGCAATCCGGTTGCGATCAAGATCGGACCGGCCATGCACGGCGACCCGCTGCGGCGACTTGTCGATATGCTGAATCCGGACGACGATCCGGGGCGCATCACCCTGATCCACCGCATGGGCGCGGGTGGCATCGGCCAGCACCTGCCGCGCCTGATCGAGGCGGTCAAGGCCACCGGCCGGCGCGTGTTGTGGGTGTGCGATCCGATGCATGGCAATACCGAGAAGCTCGGCAGCGGCGTCAAGACGCGACGCTTCGCCAACATCCGCAGCGAGCTGGAACAGGCCTTCGACATCCACGCGGCGGCGGGCACGCGCCTGGGTGGTGTGCATCTGGAGTTGACCGGCGAGGACGTGACCGAGTGCATGGGTGGTGCGCGCAATCTTTCCGAGGCCGACCTGGCCCGCGCCTACAAGTCCACCGTCGATCCGCGGCTCAACTACGAGCAGGCGCTGGAGCTGGCGATGCTGATCGTCCGCAAATCGAGTGCCGCGACAGCGGCCTGAACCCGGAGCCGTTCAGGTACCAGCTGCCGCGTGCGCCAGCGCACGCCACGGCTCGATATCCCAGAACCCGCGCGCCTGGCCGGACGGCGAGGGCAGCACGAACACACGGGTGTGGGCGATCACGAGGTCCTGTTCGCCATAAGTGAGGTTGCGGAGTCCGTCCGTAAGCCCCGCCCGCGCGGCATTCTTGCTGGTGAATGCGACGATGCGCGGTTTGTAGCGCGCGAGCTTGCGTTGCAGCGCATCCGCATCGAATGCGCCGCGCGGCAGTTCCGCGTCCGAACCGAAATGGTGTTTGGCGACATCGGTCAGGCCGATCCCGAAGCCCAGCGCTTGGCGGTATTCGGGCGGCGACAGATGCCGCGGCGTCAACCCGGTTTCAAACAGGGTGCGCCAGAAATAGTTGCCGGGGTGCGCGTAATAGGCGCCGTCACGCGCCGAACGCGTACCCGGTGCGGTGCCGCAGAACACCACCCGCAAGCCGGGCGCCAGGACATCGGGCAGGATGAACGAACGGTTCGCGGGCATCGCATGATTTTCGCACGGCTGCGGGAGTGCCGGGTCGCGCGCGCAGGCCGGCATGGGCCGCCGCGGCCGCACGCACGCTAGAATGACCGGTCGCGCTGCTGATTGGCTGGCCCATGACCCACCCCTTTTTCGTCGCTATCGACCCCGTCGCGTTCCACGTGTTTTCGTTCGGGGTGCGTTGGTACGGATTGATGTACCTCGGCGGGTTCATCGGCGGACTCGCGCTCGGCGAGTACCGCCGTCGGCGCGGGCGGCTGGCGGTCGATCGCGATTCGTTCCTCGATCTCGCCTTCTACGCGATGCTGGGCATCATCGTGGGCGGACGTATCTGGTACATGCTGACCTACCAGCCGATCAACTGGATCTGGACCGATCCGCTGCAATTGTTCAGGGTGTGGGACGGCGGCATGTCCTTCCATGGCGGCCTGCTGGGCGTGCTGGCCGCAAGCCTGTGGTGGTGGCGGCGCAACCGCCTGAAAGTAAAACATTATTTCGACGTGGTCGATTTCGTCGCGCCGCTGGTGCCGATCGGGCTGGGCCTCGGGCGGCTCGGCAACTTCATCAACGGCGAACTGTGGGGCAAGGTCAGCGACCTGCCGTGGGCGATGATCTACCCACACGCGTTGCAGGAGAATCCGAAATTCGCCGGCATGTCGGTGGAGCAATTGCGAACGCTGTACCCGAGCGGTGCGCTGGATGCCTACGCGCGGCATCCCTCGGAACTGTATGAATTCCTGCTGGAAGGCGTGGTGATGTTCACGGTGCTGTGGCTGTTCTCGGCCAGGCCGCGCCGCCGTTACGCGGTGTCGGGGCTGTTCGCGCTGCTGTACGGCTGCTTCCGTTTCATGATCGAGTTTGTCCGCGAACCCGACGCGCAGCTCGGCTACCTGTTCCATACCGGCTGGGTGACCATGGGGCAGGTGCAGTCGATCCCGCTGATCGTCGTCGGCCTGGTCCTGCTGTGGATGTCACGGCGTGCGCCGGTGGTGCAACCCGCCCCCGTCCCGGTCACAACCACTTCGCACGCTTCAGCACCACGAAAAGGGTGATGCAAACGGCGGCGGTCACGCCGATGATGGCGGGGTAGGCGTAGCTGTTCGAAAGTTCGGGCATGTCATGGAAGTTCATGCCGTACCAGCTCGCGAGCAGGGTGGGTGCGGCCAGCAGCGCCGCCCAGCCGGCCAGGCGCTTGACCACCTCGTTCTGGCGAACCGTGATCAGCGACAGATTCACGTTCATCGCCGCGCCCAGCATTTCCCGCATTGAATTGATCGCTTCGCTGACGCGGGTGACGTGGTCCTGCACGTCGCGGAAGTAGGGCCGCACCTCGTCGCGGATCACTTCGGGATGCAGGCGCACCAGTTGGCCAAGGATGTCCTGCAACGGCGTGGCGGCCAGCTTCAACGTCAGCAATTCGCGCTGCATGTCGTACAGGCGGCGGGTGACGTCGCGGTTGGAGACGTCGGTGAACACGTCCTGTTCCAGCTCCTGCAATTCCTCCTTGAATTCCTGCACGATCGGCAGGTAGTTGTCCACGATGAAATCAAGGATGGAGTACAGCGCGTAACTGGGGCCCAGCGCGAGATGTTCGGGGGCCTGCTCGCAGGAGCGCCGCGCCGGCGCATAGGATTGCGACGCACCGTGGCGCACCGACAGCAGGTAGCGCCTGCCGACGAAGATATGCGTTTCGCCGAAGGCAATGTTTCCATCGGTCATCTGGGCGGTCTGGGCGACCACGAACAGGGAGGCGCCATAGGCTTCGATCTTGGGCCGTTGGTGCGCGCTGTGGGCGTCCTCGACCGCGAGTTCGTGCAAGTTGAATTCGCCCTGCAATTTCTCCAACAAGGGTTCGTCCGGTTCCACCAGCCCGACCCAGACGAAGCCGGAGGGCTGGGCAAGGAAATCGCTGATTTCGTCCAGCGTGATGTCCCGGAGCTTGTGACCCTGCGCGTCGTAGGCGGCGCAGTTGGCGACCATCGGTTTCGGTGTGTCAGTGCGATCGTCCATGCGCCGATTATGCGTGGTACCCCTGTATCTGCAAGACCGGGGCGATCGGTACGCGAAGCAACGCCAAAAACGCGAACAAGGTTCCTGCCTTGTTTTTATACGCTTGCGTTTGCGGACAAACGCCTTGCACGCATCAGCCATGAACCGCACGCCAGCCCGACCCACGCAGGCAGCGCGAACAGGATCCACGGCAGGTTCTGCTGCGGGAACCATGGCGAGAGCTTCGAGACCAGCGCGAACACGGCCAGCAGCGCCAGCAATCCTGCAAGCGCCAGCGCGAAGCGGCTCGTGTGTGCCCCCGGCTTGCGCACGCGCCACAGCGCGGGGATCAGCAGCCACGCCAGCGGATTGAACAGCCACAGGTTTTCGTTGGCCCAGGCGGCGCGGTGCGCGGTGGCGAACCACAGCACCAGCATCAGCATGCCGGCCAGGCCCGCCAGCAGGGCGTACAGCGTACCGGCGAGCGCGAACCACCAGCGCTCGATGTCGTACTGGTCGCGCAACCAGGCCGCGGCCACGAACGCGATGCCAAGCACCAGCCCGGCGACCAGCAACGGCCAACGCAGGTCGGGAGCCCGCGCTGGCGGCGAAGGCAGGCGTTGCGGCGACAACACGGTTTCCGATTGCACCAGCGGCGCGCCGTTGGTGCCACGCACGCCACCCAACTCGTGCATCAGCCGCGCGGGAATGAAGGCACCGGTCCAGCCGGTCAGTGGTTGGTCGGCGTAGGGGCCAAGGCCGAGGTCCAGCAGGTACATCAGCCACGGTTGCCCCGACATCAGCCGGTCGGTTTCGCTCCGGTAGGTTTCGCCGTGCGGGGCGGGGCTGGCCAGTTGCGGTGCCAGCGTACCGCCCAGCACGCGGTCCAGTACGTCGCGGAGCCGGGTCGTGCAGTTGTCACGGAAGTAGCGGTAGCGGTAGCGCGCGTTTTCGGGCTGCACGTTCCAGACCAGGAAATCGCGCAAGGCGGCACGCTGGGCCGGGGTCAGGTTCAGGTGCTGGTCGGTGATCGAACGGCCTTCGCCTGCGTATTCCTGGATGTCGTCGGCTACCGGCCAGGCGGCGGCACGGTAGATCATCACGCCGCGCGCGAAGTTCAGGTAGAAATCCTGCTGGTTGAAATCGAACATGCCGTAGTTGAAGGCCCAGGCCTCGCCACTCGCGGTATCGGTAATCACCAGCGCGTCGTGTCCGAAGCGTTCCCAGTAGATCGTGCCGGGACCGTAGGTATAGAGGTCCACGCGCAAGTCGGCGCCGGGTGCGTCGACGACGCCGGCCCGGGAAATTGGCGACAACGCGGCGATGCCCGACGCCGCGAGAACGGCAAGGCCCCAGGCAAATTTCCGTAATGGCATTTCCCGATCCGTCGCCCCGGCGCAGGCCGGGGCCCAGTGGCGACAGCCCATGATAAAAGCAAAGGCGCTGGATCTTGGGCCTGCTAACGCCATGCCACGTGGCCAGGCCGGGATCACGAACAGAACAGAGGCGCTGGATCCAGGCCTGCGCCGGGATGACGAGCGGGTATACGCTTTCCCGAGTCCCGTTACGCAGCGGCAGCCTTGCGAACCCGGAACTGCAGCACCCGCCGGTCGTCGGCACGGGTCACGTCGAAGGCGTAGTCGCCCAGCGCCGCCGATTCACCGGGATCCGGCAGGTGGCCGATCGCGGAGGTGACGAGGCCGCCGACCGTGTCGTACTCCTCGTCGGAGAACGTGGTGGTGAACGCATCGTTGAAGTCCTCGATGGGCGTGAGCGCATCGACCAGCCAGCTGCCGTCGGCTTGCGCGACGATCAGTTTGGGTGGCGCCGCATCGTCGTGCTCGTCGTCGATCTCGCCGACGATCTCCTCCAGAACGTCTTCGATGGTGACCAGGCCCGCGACGCCGCCGTATTCGTCCACCACCACCGCCATGTGGTTGCGCGAGCGGCGGAATTCCGCCAGCAGCACGTTCAGGCGCATCGATTCGGGAATCATCACCGCGTGGCGCAGCAGCGTGCGCAGGTCGGGCGTGCCGTTCCGGCCGCGCCGCAGCAGGTCCTTGGCGAGCAGTATGCCGAGGATCTCGTCCTTGTCCTCGCCGTGCACCGGGAACCGCGAGTGCCCGGATTCGATCACGGTGTCGAGGATGGTCGAGATGTCGTCGTCGACGTCCAGCATCACCATCTGCGCGCGCGGCACCATGACGTCGCCGACCACCATCTCGGTGACCCGGATCGCGCCTTCGATCATCGCGTAGGTTTCGCCGGTGAGCAGGCCGTTGGTCTGCGCATCGCGGAGTTCCGCGAGCAGTTCCTCGGGACTGCGGGGTTCGCCGGCGAGCATGTGGCCCAATCGGTCCCACAACGAGCGGTGGGCGGGGCCGGTGGTACTTGGGGGTTCTGCTGACATGGGTTGGGACACGTCCCCGTGGGGGCGGGTCGTCAATTCTAGCGGAAAACGGGCCGCGGCTCAGCCCCGGGGTTCCCAGGGATCGGCGATACCCAGCGACGCGAGGATCCGGGTCTCCAGCGCCTCCATGCACCGCGCTTCGCGCGCGTGCCGGTGGTCGTACCCGAGCAGGTGCAGGACGCCATGCACGGCCAGGTGCGCGAAGTGGTCGCGTGGCGGCTTGCCCTGTTCGCGGGCTTCCCGCACCACCACGGGCGCACAGATCACCAAGTCGCCCAGCAAGGGCGAGGCCACGCCGCGCGGCAGTTCGGCGGGAAACGAGAGCACGTTGGTGGCGTAGTCCTTGCCGCGGTAACGCCGGTTCAGGCTGCGGCCCTCGGCGGCGCCCACGATGCGGATCGAGAGCTCCGCGGGCTTGCGCAGGCGGGCGCCGGCCAATGCCGCCGCCACCCAGCGCCGGAAACTCGCGGGCGCGGGAACACCGCGGCGGGGGGCGGCGTAGCCGACGTGGACGGCGGGACCGGGGACCGGGGACCGGGGACCGGAACTGACGGGTGGTCGTCGTTTGCGCGAAGTGCTCTGGTGCGGGCGGGCTGGCATCGAAGTTGAAAGACCTTAGCCGGGATTGCGAGACGCATGTTCGCCGGTCCCCGGTCCCCGGTCCCTGGTCCCGGATCCTTGGTGGCTGGTCCCGGGTGCCGGGTCCCGGGTCGCGTCTTCGCTGTCTTCCGCCTTCTCGTACGCCCGCACGATCTTGGCGACCAGCGGATGCCGCACCACGTCGCGCGCCGTGAAGAATGTGAAGCTGATGCCATCCACCCCGCGCAGCACCTCGATCACGTTGCGCAGGCCCGAACGGGTGTTGCGCGGCAGGTCGACCTGGGTCACGTCGCCGGTGACCACGGTGGTGGTGCCGAAACCGATGCGGGTCAGGAACATCTTCATCTGCTCGACCGTACTGTTCTGGGCCTCGTCGAGGATCACGAACGAATCGTTGAGCGTGCGTCCGCGCATGTAGGCCAGTGGCGCGATCTCGATCACGTTGCGTTCGATCAGGCGCGCGACCTTGTCGAAGCCCAGCATTTCGTACAGCGCGTCGTACAGCGGCCGCAGGTAGGGATCGACCTTCTGGGCCAGGTCGCCCGGCAGGAAGCCGAGTTTCTCGCCGGCTTCGACCGCGGGCCGTACCAGGATCAGGCGTTGCACGCGGCCGGTTTCCAGGGCTTCGACCGCGCTTGCCACCGCGAGATAGGTCTTGCCGGTGCCGGCCGGGCCGATTCCGAAGTTGATGTCGTGGGTGGCGATCGCGTGCAGGTAGCGCACCTGGTTCGGGCCGCGCCCGCGGATGGTGCCGCGCTTCACCTTGATCGCGACTTCCTGTGCGCCTTCGGCCTGCTGCCCGGCCAGCGCATCCACGCCGGCTTCGGACAGGCGCAGGTTCAGCGCGCGGCCGTTCAGGGTTTCGTGCTCGGTCGCCGCGTACAGGCTGCGCAGCACGCGCTCGCCCGACTTCACCGCGTCGTCCTCGCCGATCACGCGAAACACGTTGCCGCGGTTGTTGATCTCGACGCCCAGGCGCAGTTCGATCTGGCGCAGGTGCTCGTCGAACGGCCCGCACAGGTTGGCGAGCCGCTGGGCGTCGTCGGGCTCGAGGGTGAAGTCGTGCTGGATGATGCCTTCGGTCATGGGTGCGCGAGGACCACCTGCTTTACCCTTCTCCCGTCGGGAGAAGGTGGCGCGAAGCGCCGGATGAGGGTTCGGGTCACTCGCAAGAATGAGTGTGTTCGCAAAATCGAACCCTCACCCCAACCCCTCTCCCGAGGGGAGAGGGGCTTGAAGGCGCGCCCGCAACGAATTCGTCAGCGCCGCAGTGATCGTGACATCGACGAACCGGCCGACCAGCCGCGCATCGCCCGCGAAATTCACCTGCCGCATGTTCTCGGTCTTGCCGGTCAGTTCGTTGGGGTTCTTCTTCGAGGGGCCGGTGACGAGGATGCGCTGGGTGCTGCCGACCATCGCCGCGCTGATCCTCGCGGCATGGAAATTGAGGACGTCCTGCAATCGCGTCAGGCGCGCGTGCTTGGCGGCTTCCGGCGTCGGGTCGAACAGGTTGGCGGCGGGCGTGCCGGGTCGCCTGGAATAGATGAAAGAAAACGACTGGTCGAAACCGACGTCCTCGATCAGTTGCAGGGTTTGCGCGAAGTCGGCGTCCGTCTCGCCCGGAAAGCCGACGATGAAATCGCTGGAAATGCAGATGTCGGGACGCACCGCGCGCAGCTTGGCGATCTTCTCCTTGTACATAGCAGCCGTGTAGTTCCGCTTCATCATCGAGAGGATGCGGTCCGAGCCCGATTGCACCGGCAGGTGCACCTGCGGGGCAAGCTGCGGCAGGTCGCGGTGCGCGTCGATCAGGCGCTGCGTGAATTCCCTGGGGTGGGACGTGGTGTAGCGCACCCGCTCGAGCATTTCGCATGCATATCTCAGGAGTTCCGCGAAATCGGCACGCTCGCCGTCGATTTCTCCCCGCCACGCGTTGACGTTCTGCCCGAGCAGCGTCACTTCCTTCACGCCCTGGTCGGCCAGACCCGCGATCTCGGTGAGCACGTCCTCGAAGGGGCGCGAGACTTCCTCGCCGCGCGTGTAGGGAACCACGCAGTAGCTGCAGTATTTGGAGCA
>DASURP010000107.1:0-9949 GCA_036279975.1 Rhodanobacteraceae bacterium | reverse complement strand
TGCATGATCTGCAGCTGCTTGAGGGCCGTCGTGTAACCGGTTCCGCCACGCCGATGCAGGACTTCGTGCACGTCGCGCACCGTGCAGGCGCCGTGTTCCCACAGCACCTGCAGGATTTCCAGTTCGGCCTCTGTCGGCCTGGGCGTCGCCTTTTCGTGCCTGGACACTACGTCAGCCATTGCACGGCTTCACGTCTGCCGCGCGGAACCGAGGTCGAGCCCGTGGCGATGCAAGCCCCGGCCCGCGGCATGCGTGATCCGGAAACATGCCCACCGCACCAAGACCGCCACGATCCGGTTCGGGCCCCAACCTGCATGGATCAGTTCCCGCCGGCCTTCTGCTGGTTGGACCGCCTGTTCATTTCCATCAACGACCGCTGCGCCTCGCGCTGTTCGGCCTGGATTTGCGTGTACGTCCTGCACGTCTGGACCGGCAGGTGCGAACCCACGGGGATCACGCTGCTGCAGATCAATCGGTCGCCGTCCTTTTTGGTAAGAATGGCGTTGACAGTACTCTGGTCGGCAAGCAGTCGCACCTTGGCGTTCTGGTCCATCTTGTCCACGCTGCCGAACTTGTCGTACAGCGCCTGCATGTCGGCGAAGCTCCCATCGATCGTGGCGCGTTCGCTGCTGCTGGTGTACTGCCAGCGTCCGCCCGGCTCCATCTGTTTGTGGATGGCGGCCACGACAGCCTCGAAGTCGGCCTTGTTGTCGGCCCTCACGACTGCCTTGGCGCCGTCGCCTGAACCGGAGCGCCCGGAAGACGGCGCTGCACCGTCGGCGTAAGTCAGGGACCCCGTGCCGGCGCACCCCTGCAACGCCAACGCCGCGACCGCGATGATCGTGACCCACCCACCGGATGTTTTCATGGAACCCTACCCCATCGATGAAGGAACGCGCACCCAACCCGGCGCAGGCACATCGGACGGTAATATCCGGGAACGCGCCTGTCAACGATCTATCTCGTACTATCTTTGTCGTGGGCCACGGAAATGCTGCCGGCACTCGTGCCCGCCGCGGACAGCGGCCCGCACGTGCCGCTACGCCATCCCCGCGCCATCCACCCCGGTCGCGCCTGCGCGGTTGGATACACCGGGCGCACCGCAATGCAGCCCATGCCGAAAACCGCCCTCTCGACCCCGACGACACGCCCCGGCATCGCCGTGGCGCGCATCGGCTCACCAATCATGCAGTCAGTGGTCCCTGGGCGCCGGCGATACACGCGGATTCAATTGCTGCAGGCGCCTCAGGCCCTCCTGGGTTGCCTGATGCTCCATCTGCAACTGCGCGTAGGTCTTGCAGGTCCTGACCGGGAAATGCGTACCCACCCGAATCTCGTTCCAGCAGATCACGCGAAGACCGTCGGTCTGGGTCAGGATCGCGTTGACCTTGCTTTGGTCGACAAGCAGGCGCTCCCTGGAACCCGGGTCCATCTTGTCCACGCTGCCGTACTGGTCAAAGATCCTGCCCATGTCGGCAAAGGTACCGTTGACGACCGCGCGTTGGCCGTCATCGACGAACTGCCAACGTCCGCCCGGTTGCATCTGTTGCCGTACGGCCGCAACCGTCGCCTCGAACTTTGCCTTGGTGTCGGCGTTGACCACGGTCTTGGTGCTGCCCGGCGCAGCGGCCAGCGTGGAAGTGGGGCCGGTCGACGACCCGATCGAACCCTCCGCGGCGCCCTGCTGCGTGCCGCCACTGCTGGCACACCCTTGCAATCCAAAACCGGCCATCACGACCGCCGCTACCCAAACTCTCGCTGTTTTCATGTCTGTACGCCTCGATATCGTGGTGCCGCGTACCCTGCAATCATGACGCGGATGTGTCCAATTCCAGGAAGGCACTGACCTTGCCTGCTGGCGAAGGGCGGCTCCGAAGCAAGCAAGATACCCGAGCGCCACCCGGAAATCGTGTCGAATTTCATGAAGGTTCCTGAATTTTTGTGATGGCCACGCCGGTTCGAACGGAGCGGGGGCAGCAGGCGTTTCAAGCCCGTCGGCGGAAATCCCGGAACAAGACGACCCTAGCCTAGCCCAACGGCATGCGAAATGCGAAAACGAGGCGGGGCCACCGCGGCCTCGCGATGGCGTCATGCGCCCGGGTCGTGTCGCGGCTGCGTCCCGCTACCCGACCGCCTCCTCGAGGTGGCGGACCACGGCGTCCGCAACATCCACCCCGGTCACGCTTTCGATGCCCTCCAGGCCCGGCGAAGCGTTGACTTCCAGCACCAGCGGGCCGTGCCGGGAACGCAGCAGATCGACTCCGGCGATGCCCAGCCCCAGCACCTTGGCCGCGCGCAACGCCACGTTCCGCTCGGCCGCCGACAGGCGTGCCGGACTGCCGCTGCCGCCACGGTGCAGGTTGGCGCGGAAATCGCCGTCCACCGCGGCGCGTTGCATCGCGGCCACCACGCACTCGCCCACCACGAAGCAGCGGATGTCGCGGCCGTTGGCCTCGCGCACGAATTCCTGCACCAGGAAGTTGGCGTACAGGCCGCGGAACGCCTCGATCACGCTCTGCGAGGCCGCGGGTTTCTCGGCCAGCACCACGCCGGAACCCTGCGCGCCTTCGTTCAGCTTGATCACGTGTGGCGGCGGGCCCAACATGTTGAGCAGGTCGGCGGTGTCGTCCGGGTTGTCGCCGAACACCGTGACCGGCAGGTCGATGCCATGCCGGGCCATGATCTGCAGGCTGCGCAGCTTGTCGCGCGCGCGCAGCACCGCATCCGACGGGCTCGGCGTGTATACGCCCATCATCTCGAACTGGCGCAGCACCGCCGTGCCGTAGAATGTCACCGATGCGCCGATGCGCGGGATCACCGCATCGACGTCTTTCAGCGCGCGTCCGCCGTAATGCACGGCAAAACCTTCACGGGAAATCCGCATGTAGCAGCGCAACGGATCGAGAACCCGCACGCGATGCCCGCGTTTGCGTGCCGCGGTAACCAGGCGCGCGGTGGAATACAGGCGCGAGTTGCGGGACAGGATCACGATTTTCACTTGCGCGTACCCGACTGCTGGTTTTCCCGCCCCCTTGGGTCAAGGCGGCGCTTCGTCCGCGTGCGAAGGCATGCGAACGAACGGGGGTTGTGGAAGTACGGAAGATCCGAACCGCGGAAGCGTTGCATGACCCTTGAACTGCAATTTGCAACTTGGCTCCGGAACAAGCGGGTGAAGGGAATCGAACCCTCGTCAGTAGCTTGGGAAGCTACAGCTCTGCCATTGAGCTACACCCGCACCGTAACGGAATGTTAGCGAGCGCGGCGCCAGTCGTGCAACGATCGTAAAACACAAGCTGAACGTCATCCACGACTCGGCGATAAATAATGTACTCAGCAGGTCAGCATTCAGCCCGCATGGGTTTACATGAACCCGTCGGACGCAGGGCGCCGCTCCGACGAGGCACGTCAGCCGCGCCCGGGTTCACCACGGGGGTTGCCATGTCCAGCATCCGTCTGTTCCACATCCGTCTCACGCGACCACTGCTGGTGGGCTTCGGCGTCTGCGCCCTGCTGCTCGGCGCAGCGGTGCAGGCCCAGCAATACGACAACACCCAGCCTTACGAGCCGGCCACGGACTATGGCAGCCAGGGCCCGTCCGCGGACTACGGAAGCTACGATCAGGCCCCCGGCCGGGTCGCGCGCATGGCGTATCTCTCCGGCCAGGTGCAGTTCGCGCCCGCCGGCGAAAACAATTGGGGTTCGGTTGAAATCAACCGCCCGATGGTGATCGGCGACCGGCTGCTGACTGGCGACGCCGGCCGCGCCGTGCTCGAGCTCGGCGACGCCTCGGTTCGCATCGACCATGATTCGGCCTTCGACTTCCTGAACCTTGCCCAGGACAACGTCCAGATCGAGCTGTCGCAGGGCACCTTGAACCTGGCCGTGCGCCATATGGCCCAGGGCGCGAACTTCGAGGTGGATACCCCGACCATTGCGTTCGTTGCAGCGACACCCGGCGTTTTCCGCATCGACAACGATCCCGACGGCACCGGCAGCATGGTCACGGTATTCCAGGGCTCGGGCACGGTGTACGGCGAGAACGGCGCCAGCCGCCAGGTGGTGGCGGGCACGTCCTACCGCTTCAACGACTCGACCCTGGCCAGCGTCGACCTGGACGGCTTGCCGCAACCCGACGACTTCGACCGCTTCTGCGAAACGCGCGACAGCAACTACGACCGCTACGCAGAACAGCCGCGCCAATACGTGCCGCCCGAAATGATCGGTGGCGACGACCTGTACCAGTACGGCCGCTGGGACGACACGCCCGCCTACGGCAATGTCTGGTATCCGAGCTCGGTCCCGGCCGGCTGGGCGCCGTACCGCTACGGCCACTGGGCATGGATCGAGCCGTGGGGCTGGACCTGGGTGGACGACCAACCCTGGGGCTTCGCGCCCTTCCATTACGGCCGCTGGGTCTACATCAGCAACCGCTGGGGTTGGCTGCCGGGACCGCTCGACGTGCGCCCGGTGTACGCACCCGCGCTGGTCGCCTTCATCGGCGGATCGGGTTTCTCGTTGTCGCTCAATTTCGGCGGCAGCCGGCCCGTGGGCTGGTTCCCGCTGGGTCCGCGCGACGTGTACATGCCCTGGTTCCACGCCTCGCGGAGTTACTTCACCCGCGTCAACGTGACCAACATCCGCAACGTGTACGTCAACAAGACGGTCATCAACAACTTCTACGACGATTACCGCGCGGGTCGCGTGCCACCGCGCGGCGGGCATGACTACGCCTACCGCACGCTGCCCGTCGCCGTGACCGCGGTGCCGCGCAACGTATTCACCGACGCACGCCCGGTGCATCCCGCAGTGCTGAAACTGGACCGCAACGAGCTCGCGCGCACCCGGCTCGCGCTGCGCCCCGACGTCAACCCGGGCAAGGCCAGCCTCGGCCTCAGGCGGCCCGTTGCAAAACCCGCCACGCTGGACGGACGCGAACCGTTCACGCGGCCGGTGGTCGCGCGCCACCAGCCGCCGCCGCGGCCGGTCGAATTCGCGGCACGCAGGAAAGTCATCGCCAGCCAGCACGGCCAGCCGCCGACCCCGGCGCAACTGCAGGAACTGCGCAAGACCCGTCCCGACAACGGGCCGCGCAATGAACGCGTGAAACTCGTTCGCGAGCCGGCTGCGGACGCCGCCGGCAACGCCGCGATCACCGCGTTGCGCCGCGACCGCGCGATCCCGTCGCGGCCGTCGGAACCGTCGGCGCGCCGTGGCGACACCATGGCGTCGGGCTTCAGGAACACGGTGCGCCCGATCCCCGCGCGCAGCGAGCCCACGCAACCCGCGCGACGTCCGGATGAATTGCCGAGCGCGCGTTTCGCCCACCCCGGGCAGCCGACGGTATCGTCGCGCGCACCGGCAGTGCGTCCCGCCGAGCCGCAGCGCGTGGCGGCACCCGGGCGCTCGCCGGTGACCCGGTCGACCGAATTCGCGCCGCGCCGGATTGACGACCGGGCCCTGCGGCAGGCCCAGGCCGGTCCCGAAATCCGGCAACGCCTGGGTGCGCAGCAGGCACGGCCGCAGGACCAGCAACAGCAACGCGCACGCGAGCAACAAGCGCAACAACAGCGCGCACGTGAACAGCAAGCCCAGCAGCAACGCCAGGCCCAGGTGCAGGCGCAGCAGTACAACCGCGAGCAGGCCATGCAACAGCAGATGCAGCAGCAGCGTCGCGAACAGCAAGTGCAGCAGCAACGCCGGGCCCAGGTGCAGGCGCAGCAGTACAACCGCGAGCAGGCCATGCAACAGCAACAGCAGATGCAACAGCAACGCGCCATGCAGATGCAGGCGCAGCGGCACGCGGCGGAAATGCAACGCCAGCCGCAGGTGCGTGGGCGCGACGTTCAGCGCGTCGCGCAACCGCGCAACGCATCGGAACCGGAAGGTCGCGAGCCACGCTCAAGGAAACATCCACCCGATAGCAGCGGAAACCGGATTCATTGAACCAAACCGCCACCTGACGCCCCGCGATTGAGCTCGCGGGGCGTTACAATCCACGCATGCAGATTTTCCTCAACGGCCAGGTGCACGACTGCGCACCGGCGACCACCATCGCCAAGCTGCTCGCGGAAACCGGGCGCGGAGAACGGCGTGTCGCGGTGGAAGTCAATCACGAGATCGTGCCGCGCAGCCGGCACGCGCAGCAGCCCCTGCACGAGGGCGACCACGTGGAAATCGTGCAGGCCATTGGCGGAGGGTGAGAACGCGCGTTTGCGAGATGCCCGAAGGCATCTCGTGCGCGTTCGAACGCCCGAGGCAGGAAGCCGCGGGCCGGGTTGCTTTGCGAGGGTGAGGCAGCGCGCTTGCGATCTGCCGGCGGCAGGTCGCGCGCCGACGAACGACCGGCCAGGGACGGCCGGGCCGGCGCCCCGTACCAAGGACGGTTGCTCGCCTGATCCATGCACGGCAACCGCGCCCGCTCGCGCAGCGAGCGCGTCCACGGCTCCAATGTCGCGGCAATCCGCCGACGAGCCGCCACACCGTGCGTACTACAATCGTGTTTTGCTTTCCGAAGCACGCAACCATGAACGCCCAACTGCAATCCGCCCCCGCCACTATCCCGCCCGACCCACTCGTCATCGCCGGCCGCACCTTCCGCTCGCGCCTGCTGACCGGCACGGGCAAGTTCAAGGATCTCGACGAAACCCGGCGCGCCACCGAAGCGGCGGGCTCCGAGATCGTCACCTTCGCGGTGCGCCGGATGAACCTGGGCCAGCAGCCCGGCGAACCCAACCTGCTCGATGCCCTGCCACCGGACCGCTACACCCTGCTGCCCAACACCGCGGGCTGCCACACCGCGGAGGAATGCCTGCGCACCTGCCGACTCGCGCGCGAATTGCTGGACGGCCATTCGCTGGTGAAGCTGGAAACGATCGGCGACCAGAAGACCTTGTTCCCCGACGTGATCGCCACCCTCGCGGCGGCCGCAGCGTTGGTGAAGGACGGTTTCGACGTGATGGTGTACACCACCGACGATCCATTGCTGGCGCGCCGCTTCGAGGAAATGGGTTGCGCGGCGGTGATGCCACTGGCTGCGCCGATCGGTTCCGGACTCGGCATCCAGAACCGCTACACCCTCCTCGAGATCGTGGAGAACGCGAAGATCCCGGTGATCGTCGATGCCGGCGTCGGCACCGCCTCCGACGCCGCGCTGGCGATGGAACTCGGTTGCGATGGCGTGCTGATGAACACCGCGATCGCGCATGCCAGGGATCCGCTGTTGATGGCACACGCGATGAAATGCGCAATCGAAGCCGGCCGCGCCGCGTTCCGCGCCGGGCGCATCCCGCGCAAACGCTACGCGTCGGCGTCGAGTCCGGTCGACGGGTTGATCGCTTGAGCAGCGGCGAAACCGATACCGTACCGGGCGACCACCACCGCCGCATCCGCAGCTTCGTCTTGCGGGAAGGTCGAATAACCCGCGCGCAGCAACGCGCGTTCGTCGAACACTGGGCCCGCTTCGGGATCGACTACGCGCCTTCCGGGAACCGGGGCGAACCACGCGATCTCGATGCGCTGTTCGGACGCCACGCGCCGCGCGTGCTGGAAATCGGCTTCGGCAACGGCGAGGCACTGGCCTGGGCCGGCGAACACGATCCCGCGCGCGACTACCTCGGCATCGAGGTGCATCGCCCCGGGGTCGGCCGGCTGATGAATGCGCTGGCGGCGTCGGCTACCGGCAACGTGCGCATCTGGAACCACGACGCGGTCGAGGTGCTGCAATACGAGATCCCGCCAGCCGCGCTGGACGAAGTCCGCATCTGGTTCCCGGATCCGTGGCCGAAGAAACGCCACCACAAGCGGCGCCTGCTCCAGCCGGCGTTCGCCGCACTGCTGGCAACCCGCGTTAAACCGGGTGGTCTGTTGCATTTCGCCAGCGATTGGGCCGAGTATGCTTTGCAGGCAAGGGAAGTGCTGGCCGCGCAACCGGGCTGGCGATTGCGGATCGGGGAAAGCGGTGAATCGAAGCGACCGGCATGGCGGATCGAGACGCGTTTCGAACGACGCGGGCTGGCGCTCGGCCATCCGGTTACGGATCTGTTGTACGACCGTGTGTGAAAATCATGTACCCGCCCGCACGCTGACCTGACGGATCCCCGCGCCGATGGAGCTGACCCTCACCCCCGACATGCTGCTGGTGCTCGGGCTGGTCTGCTTCACCGTGATCATGCTGATCCTGGAGTGGGTGCGCGCCGACATCGTCGCGCTGCTGGTGCTGGTGGTGATCGGCATCACCGGGCTGATGCCGGTGCAGCAACTGTTCGACGGCTTCGCCTCCAACGCGGTGCTGTCCCTGATCGGCATCATGATCATGGGCGCGGGGCTGGATCGCACCGGCGTGCTGAACCGCGCAGCCTCCTTCATCCTGCGCCTGTCCGGGGGCGTCGAGAGCCGCGTTTCGCTGTTGCTCAATTCCACGGTCGGAATCCTGTCGTCGATCATCCAGAGCCAGGCGCTGGCGGCGCTGTTCCTGCCGGTGGCCAGCCGCATTTCCGCGCGCACCGGCGTGCCGCTGAAGCGCCTGCTGCTGCCGATGGCGTTCTGCATCCTGGCCGGCACCAGCATGACGCTGATTTCCAACTCGCCGCTGATCCTGCTCAACGACCTGATCGCCAGCGCCAACCGCAACCTGCCGCCGGGTGCGCAGACCATCGAGCCCTTCAAGCTGTTCGCGATCACGCCGATCGGCATCCCGCTGCTGCTGGTCGGCATCGGCTACTTCGCGTTCCTGACCCGGCGCCTGATGCCGGACGAGGACGACAAGCCCAAGGTCACCCCCGGACGCACCGAAAGCTACTTCGCCGACACCTACGGCATCGAAGGCGAAGTGCTCGAGCTCACCGTCACCGCCGACAGCCCGCTGGTCGGCATGAGCATCGGCGAGGCCGAGACGCTGGAACACGCACCGCTGATCCTCGCGGTCAAGAACGGCAACGAGGCGCGGCTGGCACCGCCCTCCGACCAGATGATCTGGGTCGGCACCGTGCTGGGCGTGCTGGGACCGCGCGCGGCGGTCAACGCCTTCGCGCAGTCCATGCAATGCCGGGTGGGCAACCGCATCCAGGCACTGGCCGACATGTTCAACCCGACCCGCGCCGGCATCTCCGAGGTGGTCATCCCGCCCAGCTCGAAGTTCATCAAGCACCAGATCGGCGAGCTGCGCCTGCGCAAGCGCTATGGCATTTCCGTGCTCGCGGTGAACCGCGGCGACGAGGTCATCCGCGGCGAGGACGCGCGCAAGCTGACCCTGCGCGCCGGTGATTCGCTGGTGTTGCACAGCTACTGGCGCGACCTCTCGCTGGCCGCCGAGAGCCGCGACCTGGTGCCGGTCACCGACATCCCGAGCGAGGAGCAGCGCCCGGGCAAGGTCCGCTACGCGCTGGTGTTCTTCGCGCTGGCAATGGGCCTGGGCCTGTTCACCGACCTCAGGCTGTCGGTGGCGATGATGGCCGGCGCGGTCGGGATGCTGCTGGCCGGCGTGCTCAACATGGACGAGGCCTACGGGGCGATCAACTGGAAGACCATCTTCGTGATGGCCTGCCTGATCCCGCTCGGCATTTCGATGGATTCCACCGGCACCGCCGCATGGATGGCGCAGGAGATCATGCGCTACCTCGGCGGCCTGCCGCAGTGGGCGATCCAGGCCTTCGTGGCGATCCTCGCGCTGATCTTTTCGCAGATCATCTCGCACGTCGGCACCGCGGTGATGATGGTGCCGATGGCCATCAACATCGCGTTGGCTTCCGGCGGCAACCCGGCCGTCTATGCGTTGATCGTGGCGCTGTCGGTGTCCAACACCTTCCTGATCCCCGGCGCCAGCCCCACCCTCCTGATCGTGGCCGGCCCCGGCGGCTACAAGCCGCGCGATTTCGTGCGGGTGGGCCTGCCGCTGACGGCGCTGATGCTGATGGTGACGCTGGTGATGGTGAACGTGGTGTTCAATCGCTGA
>DASURP010000106.1:0-7694 GCA_036279975.1 Rhodanobacteraceae bacterium | reverse complement strand
GGCTACGCCGGCTACGACCACTGGTTCGACACGCCGATCAACAACGCCAAGCTGCTGCCATTCGGGCTGTACGACCGCGGCGTGCCCGCGTTCGCCGCATTGTTCAAGCGATGCAATGGCGACTGGACACGCTTCTACGCCGCCGTCCGCGAAGTCGGCGGCGAGCCGGCCGCGCAACGCGATGCGTTTCTCGCAGCCAGCGCGGCGGAAGGCTGACACAGGTCAATACGACCGGCGCGGCGGGCGCGCATGCTGTGCGCGTTTTCCCCACGCATGGAACCCCATGAACGCCTCCGCGGACGCCCCCGCCTACAAGACCTACCCGTTCGACGCACGCGCGATCGCCCACCGTTTCCGCCACTCCGCGATCTTCGGCGCGCTGGACGCGCTGCAGGCCGGTGAAGCCATGCGCTTCGTCAACGACCACGACCCGATCCCGCTGCTCAACCAGATGCAGCAGCGCTACGGCGACCGCATCGACGTGATCTACCAGGCCCGCGGCGGCGACGGGCCCGTCGTGATCGATTTCGTGGTCACGCAGTAATGGGTTTCCCGGATTTCTTCGCCGAAGTGCCGGCGCTCCGGTTGCACGACGGGCTCGCGCAACTGCTGGGCGCCAGCGACGACGGCATGATCGAGTACCACTACGCCGACGCGGTGAGGCTGGCCGGGCACTCCTGCCCCACCGTCGCCGGCGGGTGGCTCAGCGCGCGCGCCGCGCTGCGCCATCTGTATCCCGACAGCGTGCCCGAACGCGGCGGTATCAGCGTGTACCTGGACGAACCCGAAGATGCCGGCGTCACCGGCGTGATCGGGCAGGTACTCACGTTGATCACCGGCGCCGCCGCCGGCAACGGTTTCAAGGGACTCGGCGGCCGCCACGCGCGCAACAACCTGCTGCACTACGCGCAGGGCGACGTCGCCGGGGTGCGCTTCAAGCGCAACGACACCGGCGACGAGATCGAAGTCGAGATCGACACCGGCCCGGTGCCCGGCAACCCCATGATGCGTCCGTTGCTGCAGTTGACGATGACCGGCCAGGCCGACGCTGCCCAGCGTCGCGAGTTCGGCCGCCTGTGGCAGGACCGCGTACGGCGGATGCTGCTGGTGCACGCCGACGATCCGGCGGTGGTGAAGGTGCGCACGCTCGCGTGAGTGCGTTCGGCCCACCGCCCTTCGCTCGCGAAGGGCGGAGCGCAGCGAACGCGTGCGCAGCGCGGGCGACGGAGTCGCGGGGCATGGCTTCCGCGTCCAGGTCACCCGCCGCCGAGGCGAGCGGAACCACAACACGAACACGGCGTCCTCGCTCGGAATCAAGACAGGAATGTCACATCCCCCCGCGCGCCTTCGGCACGCGACTCCCTTCGTGCCGAAGGGGTAATGGATCCCGGCCTGCGCCGGGATGAAGGCAAAAACCTGCGTTGCCGTCAGAGCCCCTGCACCGCCTGCGCCACCGCGCGGAACAGCGCCCGTCCCTTGTTCATGGTTTCCTCGTACTCGGCGGCCGGGTCGGAGTCGTACACGATGCCGGCGCCGGCCTGCACGTGCAGGCGGCCGTCCTGGATCACGGCGGTGCGGATCGAGATGGCGGTGTCGGCGTCGCCCCACCAGCCGATCCAGCCGATCGCGCCGGCATAGATGTTGCGCTTGCACGGCTCCAGTTCCTGGATGATCTCGATCGCGCGGATCTTGGGCGCACCCGACACGGTGCCGGCCGGGAAGGTCGCGCGCAACACGTCCATGTAGCTCATGCCCGGCCGCAGTGCGCCTTCGACCTGCGAGACGATGTGCATTACGTGCGAATAGCGTTCGACCGCGAAGGAATCGCTGACCTCGATGCTGCCGGTCTCGCTGATGCGGCCGACGTCATTGCGGCCGAGGTCGATCAGCATCAGGTGTTCGGCGCGTTCCTTGGGATCGGCCAGCAACTCTTGCTCCAGCGCCGCGTCTTCCCCGGGCGTCGCGCCGCGCTTGCGGGTGCCGGCCAGCGGGCGCACGATCACCTTGCCGTTGTTCAGCCGCGCCAGGATTTCCGGCGACGAGCCGACGATCTGGGTTTCGCCCAGATCGAAAAAGTACATGTACGGCGACGGATTCAGCGCGCGCAAAGCGCGGTACACGTCCACCGGCCGCGCGTTGAATCCGATGCTGAGGCGCTGCGAGGGCACCACCTGGAACACGTCGCCGGCGCGGATGTACGCCTTGCAGCGTTCCACCATCGCCTCGAACGCCTCGCGCGTGAACGAGGATTTGAAGTCGCGCTCGTCCAGCACCGCGCCGTGCGTGGGTTGCGGATAGGCCGCGCCGCCCTGCCGCAGCCGGTGCGTCAGCGCATCGAGCCGGCGCTGCGCGCGCGCATACGCGTGCGGGCGCGAAGGGTCCGCGTGCACGATCAGGTACAAGCGCCCCTTGAGGTTGTCGAAGACCGCGACTTCCTCGGCCAGCACCAGCAGGATGTCCGGCGTGCCGAGTTCGTCGGTGCGATCCCAGTTGGCGAGGCGCGATTCAGCGTAGCCGATGGTTTCGAACCCGAAGTAACCGACCAGCCCGCCCGTGAAGGCCGGCAGGTCGGGCAAATGCGGCACGCGATATTGCGCGCGGAGTTTTTCGACTTCCGCCAGCGGATCGTTTACCTCGCGCGTTTCGACCACCGCACCCTCTTCGATCACCGTCAACGTGTGCGCGCGAAAACTGAACACGCGCCGCGCCGGCAGGCCGATGATCGAGTAGCGCCCCCAGTTCGCGCCGCCCTCGACCGATTCCAGCAGGAAGGTATACGGGCCATCGGCGAGTTTCAGGTACACCGACAGCGGCGTGTCGAGATCGGACAGCACCTCGCGCACCAGCGGAATGCGGTTGTGGCCCGCGCGGGCGAGTGCATCGAATCGGGCCTGGTCGATCACTGTCGATTCCTTGGGGAAAAGCCGCTTGCGAAACGGCGATCGTGGAATATCCGGCCACGAATGCCCGCCCCCGGCATTGCATCCCGCGGATGGTTGCCGCCGGCGCAACCATGCATTGTGCTGCGTTCACGCACGAACGCAAAAAGATTTTGCGCCCAGGGAACGCCTGGTCGATCTTCCCCCTCGTCTTTCCGGCGCAAGCCAGGACCCGGCGACTTTCCAGCGCTGCGTTGATGGGCCAAGGCGCCGGTTCCCGGATATCGCTTCGCGACCCCGGGACACCGGGCACAATCAGGGCTCGCCTAGCCTTCCTCCGGCCGCCGCATGCCGCGCAGGCTCATTTCAAATACCACGCCGTCGGCCTCGTTGCGGCCGGACGCCTGGCCCTGGTGCAATTCGGCGACCAGGCGCACCACGTACAGGCCCAGCCCGAGATGCGGTGCGCCCGCGCGCGCGCCGGCGCCACGCACGCTGACCAGCGAGTCGAACAATTGCCCCTGCATCGAGTCGGGCAGTTGCGAACCCTGGTTGGCCACCAGGATGCGTGTTTCACCCTCGTCCCCTGCTTCCAGCGTGATGCGGATCCAGCCGTCCGGAGCCGTGAACGACAGCGCGTTGTCGAACAGCTTGTCGAGCGCCTGCGCGATCAACTCCGGCGCCCCGTACAACGGCACCGGTTGGTCGGGAATGTGGCAGGTCAGGGTGCGCGGCGCCGCCAGCGGCCGGTACGCCTCCGCACAGCCACGCACCACCTGCGCAAGGTCCATGTCCTCGCCGTCGGCGGACGCCATGGCACGCTCCATGCGGCTGGCCTCGCTCATCGCGCGCACGATGGTACCGATCCGCGCCGCGCCGTCGCGCGCCCGCGCCAGGTAGGGCACCGCCTCGCGCGGCAGTTCCGCATGCTCGAGGTTCTCCAGCGACGAGCGCACGATCGCGAGCGGCGTATTGAGCTCATGCGAAAGGTTGGAAGCGAGCTTGCGCAGGTATTCCGTGTAGGTGCCGATCGACGCCAGCAGGCGCGACAGGCTGCGCGCCAGATCGCCGAGTTCGTCGCGGTCGTCCACCAGCGGCAGCTTCGCCAATTCCAGGCCCTCGTGGTGCTGGGCATGCTCGGCCGCGTCACGCAGGCGCCCGATCCGCACCGACAGCCAGGTCGCGAACGCGAACAGCACGGCGCCCGCGATCAGCAGCACCGCGATGCTGGCCAGCATCAGCCCCAGCAACGCGCGGTTGGTCAGGAGCGGCAAGGCCTGGCTGGACTGCTCCAGCACCAGCGCCCCGCGGTTCTGTCCGCGCACGTCCAGCGGCACCGCCACGGTCAGCACCACGCTGCCGGGGGTGTCGCCGCCGCGCCAGCTGGCGTTGGCCTGCCCGCCCAGCGCCTGTCGCACGTCGGGCGCGGACAGGCGCGGAATGTTGCGCGGCAGGTGCGCGCGCTGGTCCAGCGAGGGCACCACCAGCAGGTCGGACAACACCTTTTGCAACCACGGGAAGCGGCTGGGCGCGGGTTCCGGCGGCTCCAGCATGCTGCCGCCCTCGCCGATCACCCAGCCATCCGCGCTCAGCACGCGCACCCGCACGCCGCTGGGCGCGAGCTGGGTGAGGTCGTTGGAAAGCGCCGGCGACAGGCTGAGCAACGGCCGGATTTCCGGCTTGCCGCCGTCGAAACGGGCCGGCGCATCGGCGTCGAACACCCCGATGCCCAACTGGTCCGGCGCCTGCGCGCGCGGGATCCGCAATTCGATCCGGTAGGTCTTGCCGGCATCCTGCCACTGCCCGCTGATCTGGTCAGGCAGGCCCTGCTCGCGCGACCCCAGCGGGTGCGCCAGGATCGCCCCCGAACTGGCGCTGGCCAGCAGGTAGCGGCGCTCGCGACTGCCGCGGCTGAGTTGCAACAGCACATGGTCGGACTCGACCACCGCGGCGTCGTAGGCGTCCACCCGGGTATGCGTGGCGTCGGCGACATCGATACGCATGTACAGCCACACCGGGTCGGCCGCCAGCTGGACATCCGCCCCAGGCCATGGATGCTGGGTCCAGCGCGCCAGCGGCGCCCAGTCCGAAGCATCCCCGTCGATCACGATCGGCTGCGCGGCGTTCTGCACGTACCAGCCTTGCCCGGTGCGCGGCAATTCCGCGCCCACCGCGACCAGGCCGCGGTCCAGCGCGAACGCGATCGCCAGCAACGCCTGTTCCTGGCTGTTGCGCAGCAGGTGCTCCATCTGCCGCACGTACAGCCAGCCCGCCCACGGCAACGCCAGCGTGGACAGCGCGACCAGCAGCAATTTGCGGCGGAGGGTCATTGGGGGGCGGGGGACAGCATGGCCCGGGCTTGAGCGCCTTAATGTACCGATCGAAGCGGCTGTTGTGGAAAGTCAGGCCACGGAGCTCCTGGCCAAGGATGGCGGCTCTGATGGCCGTTCTGGAGCAGCCGACGCCGTGATCCGGAATCTTGCAGTAGGCGGTTCGCAGCAGCGATCAGGGACGATCGCACAAATCATGGCTTCCAGCGGTACCCCACCCCATGCACCGTCTCGATCGCATCGAACGCGGGATCGACGGCCAGGAATTTCTTGCGGATGCGCTTGATGTGCGAGGTGATGGTGGCGTCGTCCACGACCAGTTCGGCGTCGCGCATCAACTGGTCCCGGTTCTTCACGTGGCCGGGAAAACGCACCAGCGTGTGCACCATCCAGAATTCGGTGACGGTCAGCGGCACGTCGATGTCGTTCCACGTGACGCGCATCCGTTCTGCTTCGAGTTTCAGTGGCCCGTGCTCGACTACCGTCTCGGTGGGTGCCGGGGCCTTCTGCGATTCCACGCGCCGGAACAACGCGCCGATGCGCGCGGCGAGCTGATGGAAGCTGGTGTCCTTGCTCAGGTAATCGTCTGCACCCAGGCGCAGCCCCGATATCACGTCGAAATCGGAATCGCGCGCGGTCAGGAAAATGATCGGCAGCGTCGCCGATTTCGCCCGCAGCTCGCGGCACAAGTCGAAGCCACCCTCGGGTTCGTCGCCGAGCCCGATGTCGATGATCACCAGTTCCGGCATGCGGTTGGCGAAGGCGCCGGAAGCCTCCCCGCGCGAGGCGAAGCCGCGCACCTCGTAACCGATGCGCGAAAGCGCCTCGACGTAATTGGCACGGATGGACGGCTCGTCCTCCACGATCGCGATGGCGCGAGCCATGCATTTCTCCTTGATCCATGCGGCCGCGCCCGCGAGCCGCTCGAGCGCGAGCGTGCGCCATGCCGGCGTGCCACGCAAGCCACCCGTCCGGGCTGCCCGCGTTTTGCCAGAAATCGCCCGCTTTTCGCCCTTGACGCGCCCTCGGCGCGGCGGCGGGCGCGTGCCAAATGGACCGGCAGTCGGTACTCCTGCCGTGGATAACGACCGTGGAACACCCCCGCGCTGGCGCCGGAGACGCACCCGGCCACTGACACCGGAAGGCGTCCAGCGCGGTGGACCACCACGCAAAATGCGGGGCGCTTTCTTCCGCCTCTTCGGTTCATTCCTCTCCTGGTCGGCCGCGGCCTCGGTGCGCAAGCATCGGGGCCGTTGGCTTGGGTGTGATGTCAGCAAGAAATTGTCGTCATTCCGGGGCCGTTCGCGGCTTTGTCGCGAACGGAACCCGGAATCTGTTTGGTGGCTGGATGCGACCGATTCCGGGTTCCGCGCTGCGCGCAGCCCCGGAATGTCAAACTGATTTGCGTTTGTTTGCGGATCGCTGCTTGATTCAGCCGGCCGCCTTGCGCATGGCTGCGATGGTTTGTTTGTAATCGCCGCTGCCGAAGATGGCGGAGCCGGCAACGAACGCGTCCGCGCCCGCGCGTGCGATGTCGCCGATGTTGTCAACCTTGACGCCGCCGTCGACTTCAAGATGGATCGCGCGGCCGCTGCGGTCGATGATTTCGCGCGCGCGGTTCAGCTTTTCCAACGCGGAAGGGATGAAGGCCTGCCCGCCGAAACCCGGGTTGACGCTCATCACCAGCACGATGTCGACCTTGTCGAGCACGTAGTCCAGCCACTCCAGCGGCGTCGCCGGGTTGAACACCAGCCCCGCCTTGCAGCCGTGTTCGCGGATCAGCGACAGCGTGCGATCCACGTGCCGCGTGGCCTCCGGATGGAAGCTGATCGACGTGGCGCCGGCCTTGGCGAAATCGGGCACGATCCGGTCGACGGGCTCGACCATCAGGTGCACGTCCATCGGCGCTGTGATGCCGTAATCGCGCAATGCCTTCAGCACCATCGGCCCGATCGTGAGGTTGGGCACGTAGTGGTTGTCCATCACGTCGAAGTGGATCCAGTCGGCGCCGGCATCGATTACGGCGTCGACTTCTTCGCCGAGCTTGGCGAAGTTCGCGGACAGGATGGAGGGGGCGATGATGCAGGGCTGTTTGGCCATGGATTTCCCTTGTAGGAGCCGGCCTGCCGGCGACCTCGATGGTTGGGGCAACCAGCCGGGTCGCGCGCAGGCGCGCTCCTACCGGAACCCCCGCTCCGATTGTATGCGCTCCCACGCCGCGTTGATTTCGCTGGCACGCCTTTCGGCGCGACGGCGCAAATCCTCCGGCATGTTGCCGAGGCGGTCGGGGTGGTATTCGCCGATCAGCTTCCGGTAGGCGCGCTTGATGGTGCGCTGGTCGGCGTCGCGCGGCACGCCCAGCACCGCGTACGGATCGGGGCCGTTGCTGCGCGGCGCGGGGCGATAACCCTGCTGCCGGGACCCGGCGCCGGCGTGCGCCCAATCGCCCGTGCGCGCGCCCGCGTTCCACGCAAAACCTTTCATG
>DASURP010000105.1:0-6763 GCA_036279975.1 Rhodanobacteraceae bacterium | reverse complement strand
GGTCTTCTTGGCTGCACGTTTCCGCGCCGGCTTCTTCGCCGCTTTGCGGGCTGTCTTGCGTGCAGGCTTGCGTGCGGTCTTGCGGGCCGTGGCGGTCTTCGCCTTGGCCGATTTGCGCACGGTCCTCTTCTTGGCCGCCTTGGCGGGTTTCCTCTTTGCAGCTTTCTTGGTAGCCATGGTTCGTCTCAGCTCCTCATCAGTTGGCAGTGGTTGCCCAGTGAACGCATGCAGAAACGCCTCGCACAAAAGATCACTGTTCGTGGCGTGCCGCAGGTTGGACACTTGACGACGTGTACGCTCGTCGGAAAGCAGCCGGAGTACATGCAGCGGAATCGAGACGGTGATCTTCCGAACCTTTTCGGATTTCAGACCGTGTGCGACATACGGCTTTATGTACTTGGCAGTCGGCATGTTTCCGTCTTGCGACATGTCGTCGGGCGGAAAGCTAGCCCCAAGCAATCATGGTGTCAATCGATTTTTTGCGGCGAATGAAGCCCTTGCGACTGCCCCCGTGGCGCGGGTTGCAGTGCCGGCATGCGCCGCGCGGACCAATGGAGAAGCAATGAAGAGACGTCCAGACGTCCACAATCGTGAATGCACTGAATCGCATCGAAGCGCCCAAACCCGCATGAACACTGGCCCGAACGCGCGACGAATGGAACCATGCCGCACGGCCGCGTTTTCGCACACGGCTTGCGGCGCGCGACCCGGACAGGGCAACTCGGGATCGTCGCGACAGGCTGAATGACCTGCAAACCGGCGGACAAAAAAATTTCCGGAGACGTGCGGATTTGCGTGCGTGAGCCGGCCGGTTCGCGCATTTTGCGGACCCGGGCACGCGGCACGCCCAGGCCGCCCCTCCTCAGTGCTCGTCGTTCTCGACCAGCTCCGCGTAATCGTCGGGACCGAGCAACGCATCCAGTTCGTCGGGATCATCCAGCTTCACGACGAACAGCCAGCCCTCGCCGAATGCATCTTCGTTGATGGTCTCCGGTTTGTCGGCAAGCATCTCGTTGACCGCCGTGACTTCGCCGCTTACCGGCGCGTACACGTCCGAGGCCGCCTTCACCGATTCGACCACCGCGCAACCGGCGCCCGCCTCGATCCGGTCGCCGACCTTGGGCAACTCGACATAGACCAGGTCGCCCAGCAGTTCCTGCGCATGATCTGAAATGCCGACGCGCGCCTGGCCATTGTCCTCGACCCGCACCCACTCGTGCGACTTCTGGAATTTCAGGTCCCCGGGGATTTCGCTCATGGCTCGTGTCCTGTGTGCTGGCCGGAAGGGGAGATTCTAGCGACAACTTTTCATTGAATGCAGGAACGCGCTGCGCGCGACCCACCGCGACTCGTAACAGCACGCCTGCGGGCGTCCAACAACTCCGGTCGCGCGCAAGCGCGCTCCTACGTACCGATGGCTTCGCAGGGCTGGCCGTCCCTCACGAACGGATATTTGACGACCCGCAACGGCAGCTCGCGTCCGCGGATGTCGACCTTGAGCCCCGCGTGCACGCCCGCCGGCACCCGCGCGAATCCGATCGCCCTGCCCAGCGTCGGCGAGAAGATGCCGGACAGTATCTCGCCGTCACCGTCGCCGGTGACGACGCGCTGGCCGTGGCGCAGCACGCCCTTTTCGTCCAGCACCACGCCGACCAGTTCGCGCGGCGCGCCGCCCGCCTTCTGTTTTTCCAGCGCAGCACGGCCGATGAAATCGCGGCCACGGAGATCTTGGCCGTGGACGGCGCTTTCCAGGGACACCGTCCACCCAAGCCCGGCCTCCCAGGGCGTGACGTCCTCGGTCATGTCCTGGCCGTACAGGTTCATGCCGGCTTCGAGCCGCAACGTGTCGCGCGCGCCCAGCCCGGCCGGATGCACGCCGGCCGCGGCCAGCGCATTCCACAACGCGACAGCATGTTGTTCCGGCAGTATGACCTCGAAACCGTCCTCGCCGGTGTAGCCCGTGCGCGCGACGAACAGCGGCATGCCGCCGGGGCCACGCGCCTCGCTGGCGACGAACTTGCCCAGCCTCTCCACGCGCTCGCGATCGGCGGGATCCAGCAGTGCCAGCAGCTTGCCGCGCGCGTTGGGCCCCTGTATCGCGATCATCGCGAGTTCGGGCCGCTCGCTGACCTCGACGCCGAACGCCGCGGCATGCTGCGTGATCCACGCCAGGTCCTTGTCGCGGGTCGCGGCGTTCACCACCATCCGGAAGAAATCCTCGGCGAGGAAATAGGTGATCAAGTCATCGATCACGCCGCCGCGCTCGTTCAACATGCACGAATACAGCGCCTTGCCGGGTTTCTTCAGCTTGCCGATGTCGTTGGCGAGCAGATACTCGAGGAATTCGCGGCAGCGCGCGCCGTGCAGGTCCACCACCGTCATGTGCGAGACGTCGAACATGCCGGCGTCGCGGCGCACCGCGTGGTGCTCCTCGATCTGCGAACCGTAGTTGAGCGGCATGTCCCAGCCGCCGAAGTCCACCATTTTCGCGCCCGCGGCACGGTGGGTGGCGTTGAGGATGGTCTGTTTCGTCATGGCCTGCGACCCGCTGCGGAAACCTGCATTATCGTCGCACCCGCATGGCGCCGCGACCTTCGGGGTTCCCCATCGGGGATGGGAGCAGCGCCGATGGGCGCCCCGCTCCCGGCGGCTGTCGCGGCAAGCCGGGCCGCGGCGCCGTATTGCCGTGCACGGCAGCTGCAAGGCCGCGCCGATGCCGCTGGCCCTGCGGCCGTGCCGGGCGCGTCAGGGAAGCTCTCGTTCTGTTCCTCGTACCGGCGCAGGGCTTGCCCCGGAAGGACTCCCGGTCCGGGGCGGCGTTGCAAACCCATACCGGGCCCCGGCCTGCGCGGAAGCCAGGACGGCGCCATGCACCGGGCGACGATGCAGGACATTCGATCAAGGGTTCCCCGAAGCCGAACGGCACGGCGATTCGGCACGATCGCACAACCAGTGCATGCTAGATTGCGCGGATGAGGCAATCCCCGACGACGCCCGGCATCGTGGAATGGCTGCCGTTGCCGGAAACCGGCGCCAACGTGCTGCGCTTCACCGGCGACTGGACGCTTGCGCACTTCGCGGCGCTGGAGGCGCAACTGGACGCGCTGAGGCCGCAATTGCCGGAAGTGCCCGACGTCGATTTCAACGACGTCGGCCGGATCGACACCGCCGGGGCCGGCCTGATCGCGGTGGCGCTCGGCCCCAAGTGCCTGCAGTGGCTGGCCGAACACGACCGCGACGTCCCGCATGAACTGCGTGGCCTGCTCGATACCGTCAGCGAGGCCGTCGCGGAGATCTATGCGCACCGGCCACTTCCGCCGCGCAACTTCGGTTTCGTGGACATGCTGGCCGACATCGGCGATACCGTCATCCAGGTCGGCAGGCTCGGCGCCAAGCTGCTGGCCTTCATCGGCATCACGCTGGAAACGCTGGCGCGCAACCTGTGGCGGCCCCGCCGCTGGCGCATGACCTCGCTGGTCGCACACATGGAACAGACCGGCCTGCACGCGGTCCCGATCGTGATGCTGCTCTCGTTCCTGATCGGCGCGGTGATTGCATTCCTCGGCTCCACCGCCCTGCAGCGTTACGGCGCCACGGTGTTCACGGTCGACCTGGTGTCGTACTCGTTCCTGCGCGAATTGGCGGTGCTGTTGACCGCGATCATCCTGGCCGGGCGCACCGCCAGCGCCTTTACTGCCCAGATCGGCTCGATGAAGGTGGGCGAGGAAATCGACGCGATGCGCACCATCGGGCTCGACCCCATGGAACTGCTGGTGTTGCCACGGGTGCTGGCCCTGATGATCGTGATGCCGCTGCTGACCTTCCTTTCGATGCTGGCCGGCATCATCGGTGGTGCGCTGGTGTGCTGGTTCGCGCTGAACATCACGCCCACCATGTTCGTCTCGGTGTTCCAGACCGACACGCCGTTGCGCTATCTGTGGCTGGGGCTGTCCAAGGCGCCGATCTTCGCCTTCCTGATCGCGGTGATCGGCTGCCTGGAGGGTTTCAAGGTGCGCGGCAGCGCGCAATCGGTGGGCGAACGCACCACCTCCAGCGTGGTGCAATCGATCTTCATGGTGATCCTGGTGGATGCACTGGCCGCGCTGTTCTTCATGGAGATGAACTGGTGAACGCCGTCGCGCCCGGCGAAACCCTGGTCGAAGTGCGCGGCTTGCGCAGCCAGTTCGGCGAACAGGTCGTGCACGACAACCTCGAGCTCGACGTCCAGCGCGGCGAAATCCTGGGCGTGGTGGGCGGCTCGGGCAGCGGCAAGTCGGTGTTGCTGCGCACGATCCTGGGCCTGCGCCGGCCCGATGCGGGCAGCGTGCGCCTGTTCGGCGAGAACCTGCACGACCTGCCGGAAGGCCGGCGGGCCGCGATCGAAAGCCGCTGCGGGGTGTTGTTCCAGAACGGCGCACTGTTCTCTTCGCTGACCGTCAGCGAAAACGTGCGGGTGCCGCTGATGGAACACACCACCCTGTCGCTGCACGACGCGTTGCGGGTGGCCGCGCTCAAGATCGCGCTGGCGGGCCTGACGCCCGAGGTGCGCCACAAGTACCCGGCGGAGCTCTCCGGCGGGATGCGCAAGCGCGCCGCGCTGGCGCGCGCGCTGGCGCTGGATCCCGACATCGTGTTCCTGGATGAACCGACCTCGGGACTCGATCCGATCGCGGCGGCCTCGTTCGACCAGCTGATCCGCACCCTGCGCGACGCGCTGGGCTTGACCGTGTTCATGATCACCCACGATCTCGATTCGTTGCACGCGATCTGCGACCGCGTCGCGGTGCTGGCGCACAAGCGGGTGATCGTGGCCGATTCACTGGACAAGGTGGAGCGCTTCGACGACCCTTGGATCCGCGAATACTTCCAGGGGCCGCGCGGACGCGCGGCGGAAGCCATCCATGCGCTGGGTTGAAAGCACCGTGGCCCGCCTGCATCAAGGGATTGTCGCACCCGCTCCGGAGCAGTCGGGGAGCGGCAGGCACACGGACACCAGGCATCTGACCACACGGCGGGGGGCACGCACGCGCGACGTTCCCACGCGGAGGTAGCGACATGGAGACCAGGGCCCATCACGTACTGATCGGAGCCTTCACCCTCGTGGTGGTGGCACTGGTACTGCTGTTCGCGTTGTGGCTGGGCAAGACCAGCCTCAACAAGCAGTACCACTATTACGACATCGTGTTCACCGAAGCCGTCACCGGCCTGTCCAAGGGCAGCCCGGTGCAGTACAACGGCATCCAGATCGGCGAAGTCAGCCAGCTGAAACTGGACCCCAGGGATCCGCGCAAGGTGCTGGCGCGCATCCAGGTGGCCGCCGACACCCCGATCAAGACCGATACCCGCGCCAAGCTGGGCCTGCTGGGCCTGACCGGCGTCGCCTTCGTGCAATTGACCGGCGGCGCGCCCTCCAGCCAGCCGTTGATGCCGACGCCCAGGGACCCGGTGCCGCAGATCAAGTCCGAGAGTTCCGCGCTGACCAAGCTGCTCGCATCCGGCAGCGACGTGGTGACCTCGTTGAACGGCATCCTCGACCGCCTGGGCCGCATCATTTCCGAGCAGAACGTCGAGCGCATCAACAGCACGCTCGCGAACATCGACAAGACCACCGCCACGCTTGCCGCCGAACGCAACGACCTGCGCACCCTCCTCCGGCAGGCGTCCGCGGCGTCGCAGGAACTCAACCAGGCCTTGGCAGGCGCCAACCAGTTGGTCAACGGCCCCGGCCGCGAGACCTTGACGCGGGCCGCGGCGGCGATGGCCTCGCTGCAGCAGAGCACGCAAACCCTCAACACGCTGCTTTCGGAAAACCAGGGGGCGTTGCAGTCCGGGATGCGCGGCGTGGACCAGGTCGGCCCTACCCTGCGCGAATTGCGCTCCACCTTGCGCGACATCCACCGCATCACCAGCCAGTTGCAGGCCAACCCGGCCGGCTACCTGCTCGGGCGCGACCACGCCAACGAATTCACGCCAAAGCATTGAAAAGGACGCGACCATGACCGTGCCCATACCGTTGCCCGCCACGCGTGCGCTGATCGTGGCGTGTGCCGCCGCCGCCCTGCTTGCCGCCTGCTCGGTGCTGCCCAAGCGCGAAGCCGTGCAGATCTGGCAGCCGGAAGGGAGCGCCACCGTCCCGGCGGCGGCGACCGCCGCAAGCGCCGATTTCAGCCTGCGCGTGGACACCCCGAACACCAGCGGCCTGCTCGACCAGGCCGGCATCGTGGTGATGCCCGAATCCGGCCAGGTCAGCACCTACAAGGGCGCGCGCTGGAGCGACGCGCCCGCACTGCTGGTGCGGCACCGGCTGGTCGATGCCTTCATGGCCGCGCAGCTGCCGGCGGTCACCACCGACGAGGATCATTTCTTCTCCGACTACACCCTCTCCGGCGACCTGCGCGCATTCCAGTCGGAATACCGCGCCGGCGCGCCGGTGGTGGTGGTGCGCCTCGATGCGCAGTTGCGCCGCGGCGGTTCGCGCCGGCTGCTCGCGACCCGCAGCTTCGTGGTGACGGAAAAACCATCCGGCGCCGGCGTGCCGCAGATCGTCGCGGCGTTCGGTGCGGCCGACGACGCGCTGGCGCAACAGGTCGTCGCGTGGACGATCGCTGCCGTCGATCGCGATCGGCAATCGCGCACGGACGATACCGACGCAGGGTCGCACTGACCCACGATCGCTTCGCTCGCCGTGCGGGCGTGTGACGCTTTCGCCATGGTCTCGCCCGCCTCCAAGGCCCAAGGCAGGAGCGGTTTCGCTCGCGAAGCG
>DASURP010000104.1:0-15767 GCA_036279975.1 Rhodanobacteraceae bacterium | reverse complement strand
TGGGAATCCCGAAGCGCGGATCGCCATATGGGAATGGACGGTACTCGCCGGTGCGGCGGTAGCCGCGCCGCTCGTACCACGCGATCAGTTCCGCGCGCACGTCGATGACCGTCATGTGCATCCTCGTGCAGTGCCATTCATTGCGCGCGATGCGTTCGGCCTCGGCCAGTACCGCGCGGCCGGTGCCGGTGCCCTGCACGCCCGGACGCACCGAGAACATGCCGAGGTAGCCCTCGCCGGCATGTTCGCCGGACAACCGCTCGAGCACGCAGCTCGCCAGCAACTTGCCGTCGCACTCGGCCAGCAGCAGGATCACGTCGTCGCGCGCGATCAGCCCCGCCACCTCGCGCGCATCGGTGCGCTGGCCGTCCAGCAGGTCGGCCTCGGTGGTCCAGCCGACGCGGCTGGCGTCCCCGCGATAGGCGGACTCGGTCAGCGCGACCACGGCCGCAATGTCGCGAGCTTCCGCCGCCCGGAAGTGCAGACCCGATTCACGATTCTCCATTCCCGATTCCCGGTTTGTTTGTGCGATCGTCCCTGATCGCTGCTTCGTTCTGCCACAAAGTAGACACCCATGAATCGTGATCTGCCGCTCCAGAACGGGCATCCTTGCCCTGACTTTTCACAAAAGCAGCTTCCGCACGCGGCCGATCGCATCGACCAGCACGTCGATCTCGGCTTCGGTGTTCCAGAACGCCAGCGAGGCGCGGCAGGTGGCGGCGACGCCGTAGAACTGCATCAGGGGGTGCGCGCAGTGGTGGCCCGAACGCACCGCCACGCCTTCCTGGTCCAGCAGCGTGGCAAGGTCGTGCGCATGCACGCCATCGATCAGGAACGAAATCACCGCGGCCTTGCCGGGCGCATTGCCGAAGATGCGCAGGCCGGGGATGGCCTGCATGCGGGGCGTGGCGTGTTCCAGCAGTTCGCATTCGCGCGCCGCGATGTTGGCCATGCCGATCGCGGAAAGATAATCGACCGCGGCGCCCAACCCGGCGAATCCCGCGGTGTTGGGCGTGCCGGCCTCGAACTTGTGCGGCGAGTCGGCGAAGGTGGTGCGGTCGAAGGACACTGTCTTGATCATTTCGCCGCCGCCGAAGAACGGCGGCATCGACTCCAGCAGTTCGCGCCGCGCCCACAGGGCGCCGGTCCCGGTCGGCCCGCACATCTTGTGGCCGGTGATGCAGTAGAAATCGCAGCCGATGGATTTCACGTCCAGCGGGAGGTGCGGGGCGGCCTGCGAGCCGTCGACCAGCAGCGGAATGCCGCGCTTGCGGCACTCGCGCGCCAGTTCCTTCACGGGGTTGACCGTGCCCAGCACGTTGGATACGTGCACCACGCCCGCGAACTTCACCTCCGGCGTCAGCGCCTCGATGAATTTCTCGACGATCAGCTCGCCGGATTCGGTGATCGGCGCGACCTTGAGGTGCGCGCCGGTGAGTTTGCAGACGAGTTGCCACGGCACGATGTCGGCGTGGTGTTCCATCGCCGTCACCAGCACCGCGTCGCCCGGCTTCAGGCGCGGCAAAAGATAGCTGTAGGCCACCAAATTGGTCGCCATCGTGGTGCCCGAAGTCAATATGACCTCGTCGCGGTGGTTGGCGCCGAGGAACGCGGCCAGCTTGTCGCGCGCACCCTCGTACGCCGCGGTCGCCTCCTCGCCCAGCTGGTGCACCGCGCGTGAGACGTTGGCGTTGTGCTCGCGGTAAAAGGCATCCACCGCCTCGATCACCTGCCGCGGTTTCTGCGCCGTATTGGCGCTGTCGAGATAGACCAGCGGCTTGCCGTGCACCTTGCGCGCGAGGATCGGAAAGTCATCGCGTATCCTAGACCAATCAATGGTTTGTGCGTTATTCTTCAGGGCGTTTGCGGTTGCGGTCATGCCGCCACCTCCGGCAACTGTTCGGCCAGCAGGGTTTCGCAGTGTTCGCGCAACGGCGCCGATTCGATGCCGTCCAGCGCCACCGTGCAGAACGCGCGCACCAGGATGCGCCGCGCCAGCTCCAGCGGGATCCCGCGCGAACGCAGGTAGAACAACACCCGCTCGTCGAGTTGGCCGACGGTGGCGCCATGGTTGGCCTTGACCTCGTCGGCGTAGATTTCCAGCGCCGGACGCGTATCGATTTCGGCGCCCGGGGAAAGCAGCAGGTTCTTGTTGTAGAAACTGCCGTCGGCGCCATCCGCGCCCGGCAGCACCAGGATGCGGCCGTGCACCACCCCGCGCGCGCGGTCGTCGGCGACGCCGCGCCACACCGCGGTACTTTGCGTATCGCGGCCGCGGTGGGTCACCAGCACTTCCATGTCCGCGTGCTGGCGGCCGTGCAATACGAACGCCCCGCGACTTCCGCAGCGTGCGCGCGCACCGGCCAGGTCGGCGCGGATTTCATGCCGCACCAGCTTCCCGCCCAGTTCCAGCGCATGCAAGTCGAACACGGCATCGTCGTGCAGGCGCACCTTGCTGTGCTGGAACAGGGTTGCATCCGCGCCCGCGCGCTGGATGACGGTCCAGCGCAGTTGCGCGCGTTCGCGCAAGTCGATTTCGCGAACCAGGTTGGTGAGATGCCCGGTTTCCGGCTCGCCCAGGTGGTGTTCGACCACGTCAAGGCGCGCACCCTCGCCCAGTTCGACCAGGCTGCGCACGTGCAACGCGCCCGCGGTTTGCGCCGCAACGCCGACGTGCACGATGTGCAGCGGCGCGGGGACCACCGCGCCGGCCGCGACATTCAACACCAGTCCGTCGGCCGCAAGCGCCCGGTTCAGCAGCGTGAAGCCGTCGTCCTCGTCGTCGGCGCGCTTGTCCAGCAGGAAGCGCAGCGGTTCGGGCGCCTCGTGCAGGGCGGACGCCAGCGAGCGCACCTTCACGCCTTCCTGCAGTGCGTCGAGACTCGACAAGTCCGTGCGCAACACGCCATTGACGAACACCACGCGCGGACCCTGCAACGCGGGAAGCCCCAGCGCAACCAGGTCCACCTCGCGCCATGCCGCTTCGGCATCGCCCACCACGTAGGCACGCTGCGACAAGGCGCGCAGCGAGGTGTACTTCCAGAGTTCGTTGTGCTGGTCGGGCAGGCCGCGCTCGGCGAACCCGTGCAACGCGTCGGCACGCGCGCCATCCAGCCAGGCCAGGCCGCTCCCCGGCAGGCGCAGCGAGGCCGCGGCGTCATGCATCGATTGCACGAAGGGCGTGGCGGTATTCAAGCTTCCGCTCCGGCGGGGGTGCGTTCGCGCACCCATGCGTAGCCGTGCGCCTCGAGCTCGCGCGCAAGCTGCGCGTCGCCGCTCTCGACGATCCGGCCGTCGGCCAGCACATGCACGAAATCGGGCACGATGTAATCCAGCAGGCGCTGGTAATGGGTGATCACCAGGAACGTGCGTTCCGGCGAGCGCAGTGAATTGACGCCGTTGGCGACCAGCTTCAGGGCGTCGATGTCGAGTCCGGAATCGGTTTCGTCCAGGATCGCGAGGCGCGGTTCCAGCAGCGCCATCTGGAACACCTCGTTGCGCTTCTTCTCGCCGCCCGAAAAGCCTTCGTTGACCGCGCGGTTAAGGAGCTCGGGCGTCATGCCCATCGCCTTGACCTTTTCGCGCACCAGTTTCAGGAACTGCATGGAATCGAGTTCGGTCTCGCCGCGCACCTTGCGCTGCGCGTTCAGGGCCGCGCGCAGGAAATAGGTGTTGTTGACGCCGGGGATCTCGACCGGATACTGGAACGCAAGGAACAGGCCCGCGGCGGCGCGCGCCTCGGGTTCGAGTTCCAGCAGGTTACTGCCGTCGAAGCCGACCGAGCCCCCGGTGACTTCGTAGCCCGGCCGGCCCGCCAGCACGTTGCCCAGCGTGGACTTGCCCGCGCCGTTGGGGCCCATGATCGCGTGCACTTCGCCGGGCTTCGCTTCCAGCGAAAGCCCTTTCAGGATTTCCTTGCCGGCGACGCGGGCGTGGAGGTTTTCGATTTTCAGCATTTCGGTTCCTGTTTTCTTGCGAGCAACCATCCATGGCGCGTGGCGCCGGTGCGGCCATCCGTGGCCGCCCGTTCGTAGCGGCGCGTGATGCCCCCGGCATCACGCAAACGCCGCTCCCCACCCTCGTCCGGCGCTGCGCGCCACCTTCTCCCGAGGGGAGAAGGAAAAAGCGCTACCCAATGGCGCCTTCCAGCGAAACTTCCAAAAGCTTCTTCGCTTCGACCGCGAATTCCATCGGCAGCTCGCGGAACACCTGCTTGCAGAAGCCGTCCACGATCATCGAGACCGCGTCTTCCTCGCCGATGCCGCGCGAGCGGCAGTAGAACAACTGGTCGTCGGAGATCTTCGAGGTGGTCGCCTCGTGCTCGACGATCGCGGTCGGATTCTTGACCTCCATGTACGGAAAGGTGTGCGCACCACACTTCTTGCCGATCAGGATCGAATCGCAGCGGGTGTGGTTGCGCGCGCCCTCGGCGCGCTTCTCCACCTTCACCAGCCCGCGGTAGCTGTTCTGGCTCTTGCCGGCGCTGATGCCCTTGGACACGATCTTGGACTTGGTGTCGCGCCCGATGTGGATCATCTTGGTGCCGGTGTCGGCCTGCTGGTAATGATGCGTCAACGCCACCGAATGGAATTCACCCACCGAGCGGTCGCCGCGCAAGACGCAGCTTGGGTACTTCCAGGTGATCGCCGACCCGGTCTCGACCTGGGTCCAGGTGATGCGCGAATCATCGCCGCGGCATTCGCCGCGCTTGGTCACGAAGTTGTAGATGCCGCCAACGCCGTTCTCGTCGCCCGGATACCAGTTCTGCACCGTCGAGTACTTGATGCTGGCGCGATCGAGCGCCACCAGCTCCACCACCGCGGCATGCAGCTGGTTGTCATCGCGCATCGGCGCGGTGCAGCCCTCCAGGTACGACACCACCGAATCCTCTTCGGCGATGATCAGGGTGCGCTCGAACTGGCCGGTGTGGCCGGCGTTGATGCGGAAATAGGTCGACAGTTCCATCGGGCAACGCACGCCCTTGGGGATGTACACGAACGAGCCGTCGGAAAACACCGCGGAATTCAGGGCCGCGAAGTAGTTGTCGCCCTGCGGCACCACGGTGCCCAGGTACTGGCGTACCAGCTCCGGGTGCTCGCGGATGGCCTCGCTCATCGAGCAGAAGATCACGCCGACCTTCGACAGCTGCTCGCGCGCGGTGTTGGCGACCGAGACCGAGTCGAAGACCGCATCCACCGCCACTCCGGCGAGCTTGGCGCGCTCGTGCAGCGGCACGCCGAGCTTGTCATAGGTCTCCAGCAGCTTGGGGTCGACTTCGTCCAGCGACTTCGGCCGATTCTTCGGCGCCGAGTAGTAGCTGATGGCCTGGAAGTCGATCGGCGCCAGCTTCACGTGCGCCCAGTCCGGCTGCCGCATGGTCAGCCAATGGCGGTACGCCGAGAGCCGCCACTCCGTCATCCACTCCGGTTCCTCCTTGAGGGCCGAGAGCGCGCGGATGGTGTCTTCGTTCAACCCCGGCGGCAGGCTGTGGGACTCGATGTCGGTGATGAAGCCCGCGTCGTAGCGGCGCGACAGTGCGGCCTGGACTTCACCGGGTTGGGTTGCCATGTTCGTCTCCCTCAGCTTGCGCGCAGGCCGTGCGGATTGCCGTGCCAGCGCCGGGCCATGTCGGCCAGGCTGACCGCGCGCAGGGCGTTGTCGATGGTGGTGCCAATGCCCTGCCAGTCACGCGAGACCGCGCAATACGATTGACGCTCGCAGCCCAGGTGCCCGACGCTACATTCGGTCAGGCCGATCGGACCGTCCAGGGCCTCGACGATCTCGGCCAGCGAGATGTCGGTGGCCGAGCGCGCGAGGCGGTAGCCGCCCGTCGCGCCGCGGAACGATTCCACCAGGCCCGCCTGCGCAAGCCGTTTCAACAACTTGCTGACCGTCGGCGCCTCGAGATGGGTTTCCGCGCCGACCTGCGCCGCAGGCAGGATCTCCTGCGGATGGCGGGCGAGGCAGGCCATCACCACGGAGGCGTAATCGGCGAGTCGGCTGACACGGAGCATGCGCAAATCGGCTGTAAATAAGTACCAATATGGTACTGATTGCGTGCGTTGCCCGCAAGGGTGGGCCCTTCTCATTCGGTGCTGCAGATGGGTGATTCGTCAGCGACATCGCTGTACGTTTCCGTACATGCCACCCACAAGCGGTTTCACTCGCTGTGCGAGTACGTGGCGTTTTCGCCATGGTTTCGCTCGCCTCGGCGGCGAGCGAGTGACTTTCTGTTTTGGCAGAAAGCCATCAAAAACCATTGCGCCGGGCATGCCGGTTTCGGCAACTTCCTGTTGCCTCAACTTCCCTGCGCTTCTCGCGATCGCGCGCCGGCGCGAACTCGGCCATCCCTGGCCTCGAACATGCGCGCCTTGCTCGCGCGATCGGCTGCGAGGCTCGGCGTCATGCAACGGCGCGGGGAACAGCGCTGCTTCGATGACGGCCATTCATGGCCTCGGGCGAAGCAAGACCCGACCGTCCGCTTCGCCCGTCGGGCGCGCAGGAAGCGCGCCAAGCGGGGCCCCTCGAACACGGCGAGCGGACGACGGAAATGCCCGCAGGGAGGCGCACAGGAAGTGCGCCAGTTCGCCGCAGGGCCATGGATGGCCCGTCGGCGAACCCCAGCGGCCGCGAGCGTACCCGCAGCGCAGGGATGCGCGGAGGGCGTGTTCACGGGGGCGCCGGTGAATTGAACGGGCGTTCGATTCACCAAGCTGACCGGCAGGGACGCCGGTCCGGTGTACCGCTTCAGGGACGAATGCTTGCGCCATGGGTAGTGAAGCGAGGGCCACGCAAGAGAAAGTTACCCGGCCGCCCGGGAGGCGGACGGGAACAGACATGGACGTCGATTCATCGAGCCGGGAAAAAGAAGGGCGCCCGAGGGCGCCCTTCTCACTCAACCAGTGTGCGATGCGCACAACACGCATCACCATCCCTGCGGTCAGGCACCCGCGACCACGTGCACCTTCACCGGCTGCTTCACGTCGGCGTGCAGCGAAACCTCGACCTCGTAGTCGCCGAGGTTGTGGATCGCGCCTTCCGGCATGATCACCTCGCTCTTCTCGAGCGCGAGGCCCTGGGTGGTGAAGGCTTCGGCGATGTCGCGCGGGCCGATCGAACCGAACAGCTTGCCCTCGGGACTCGCGTTGGCGGTGATGGTGGCCTCGGCATTCTCGAATTTCGTGCCGCGCGCCTGGGCGTCGGCCAGCAGCTTGTCGGCCTTGGCCTGGTACTCGGCACGCCTGGCCTCGAAGGCTTCGAGGTTGGATTTGGTGGCAGGCGCCGCCTTGCCCTGCGGCACCAGGTAGTTGCGGCCGTAGCCCGGCTTGACGCGGACCTTGTCGCCGAGCGCACCGAGGTTCTTCACTTTTTCCAGCAGGATGACTTCCATGGGGTTCTCCGATTCGTTAGCGCCGGGACACCGGCGCAACCGTGGTGGTTGTCCGAATACTCAGATCCTCGTCATTCCCGCGACAGCGGGAACCCGGCGACTTGGATGGTCATCCAAAAGGCGCTGGGTTCCGGATCACCGCTACGCGGCGCCCGGAATGACGGAGACGAAATCTTTTAGACGAAATGATTGTCGGAATACGGCAGCAACGCCAGGAACCTTGCACGCTGCACCGCGGTGGATAGCTGGCGCTGGTAGCGCGCCTTGGTGCCGGTGATGCGGCTGGGCACGATCTTGCCGGTTTCGGTGACGTACTGCTTCAGCGTGGCGAGATCCTTGTAGTCGATGTGCTCGACGCCCTCGGCGCTGAAGCGGCAAAACTTGCGGCGGCGGAAGAACTTGGACATGTGCACGGCTCCGGACTTCGGTTTCTTGGTCGGACGAGGCATCAGGCGGCTTCCTCACGGTCGTTGTGGCCGTCGTCGCTGTCGTCGTCGCGATGGCGGGAAGGTTTGTCTTCCTTGTCCTTGGTCTTCATGATGAGGGACGGCTCGGTCTCGACGCCGTGCCACTGCATGATCAGGTGGCGCAGGACCGCATCGTTGAAACGGAAGCCCGACTTCAGCTCGTCGATCGCCTTGGGCCCGCACTCGATGTTGAGCAGCGCGTAGTGGGCCTTGGCGAGGTGCTGGATCGGATAGGCGAGCGGACGGCGGCCCCAGTCCTCGACGCGGTGGACCTTGCCACCTTCGGCCTCGATGAGCGCCTTGTAGCGCTCGAGCATGCCGGGTACTTGCTCGCTCTGGTCCGGATGGACCAGGAACACGACTTCATAATGACGCATTGTTGTTCCTCATGGGTGTCGCCATGGCTTCGCCATGGCGGGGCAGCCTCCCGAACGGAAATCCGGCGGTGAGGCGAGGGCCTCCGCGGACCAAGCGACCGCGGAGAGCAGGCAATTGTAAGGGGAATCAGGGTTTTCCCGCAACCGGGCTCCGCTTGGTCGCGGGCTTCGCGGCCAGCGGCGGGCGAACGCTGGCGACGGCCTCCACGGGGAGGATCAAGGGCTGGCGGCTGGCGTGGTCGTACACGAACACGTAGTTGGACACGGCGCCCAGGTAGGTCCAGGCCGGCACGTTCCCGGCCGCCAGATCGGCGCTGGCGCCAGCCAGCCGCACCGCCACCTGCATGCCCCCGCCCCGCTTGGCCAGACCCACGTTGTGGGCGGCGTAGATCCCGACGAACATCCAGCTGTAACCAAAAATGATCACGAGGTACATGATCCGCGTGAACCAGTGGCTGCCGAGCTGCCAGTTCAGGTAACGCAATCGCAACGCCTGCCACCAGCGCAATGCGGCCGACCGCCGCAGCTTTTCCCGCTCGATCTCGTACCGGCGATGAAAAAACGCGTTGAGCCGGTCCAGCAGCCAGCACAACGGCAGCGTCAACACCATCAGCACGATGGCCACCGGCTGCTGCAGGCCAGCCACCAGGAAATCACCTACCTGCTCCAGGCTCAGGATCGGGATGCCAAAGCCCTCCTGGTAGAAGCTGTAGTCGTAGTAAATGCCGGCCAGCGCAATCAGCAGGTACGCGACGGTCAACGCCAACGCAGGATCGCGGCGGAAGGTCGCCAGGATGTGCGGAAGCACGCCCGCCAGCGCAGAGTGCTGGTCCGCGGCAGGAATGGCAACTGCTTCGCGCTGGTCGCCGCCGTCGCGGGGCCTGTCCAGCGCCATGCGGATCAGCCGGCCTTGTCCACGCTGAAGCTTTCCCCGCAACCGCACTCGGCCACCGCGTTCGGGTTGTGGAACTCGAACGCCGCGTTGATGCCGTGGCGCACGTAGTCGATGCGGGTGCCATCCACGAACGGCAAGGCCTTGGCGTCCACCACCAGCTTGATGCCGTCGAGTTCGAACACTTCGTCGGCGTCGGTCACCTCGCCGGCCAGGTCGACGGTGTAACCGAAGCCCGAGCATCCGGTGCGCTTGATGCCGAAGCGCACGCCCGGCGCGGAGGGGTGCCTGCCCAGGAAGTCGTGCATGCGTGCGGATGCGGCGGGGGTGAGTTCGATGGCCATGGGATACCGGTCGTGTCGGGTACTAAGTTATTATCGCGCGTTCATTTCCGGAAAACATGACATCCGCAGGGCGGGGTTTCAAGCCATGGCAACCATGAGTGTCAAACAGGCACTGGCGGGCGGCGCCCCGGACAGCGGGACCGTCGAGGTGCGCGGCTGGGTGCGCACCCGCCGCGACTCCAAGGCCGGGCTGTCGTTCGTGAACCTCTCCGACGGCTCGTGTTTCGCGCCTTTGCAAGTGGTTGCGCCCGCAAACCTGCCAAATTACGCCAGCGACGTACAGAAGCTCTCGGCAGGCTGCGCGATCGTCGCGCGCGGCAAGCTGGTGCCCTCGCAGGGCAAGGGCCAGGCCTTCGAGCTGCAGGCCGATTCGATCGAAGTTGCCGGTTGGGTGGACGACCCGGAAACCTACCCGATCCAGCCCAAGCAGCATTCGCCGGAATTCCTGCGCGAAGTCGCGCACCTGCGCCCGCGCACCAACCTGTTCGGCGCGATCTCGCGGGTGCGCCACACCATGATGATGGCGATCCACCGGCACCTGACCGGCGAGGGCTTCTACTGGGTCAACACGCCGATCATCACCATGTCCGACGCGGAGGGTGCCGGCGACATGTTCCGCGTCTCGACGCTGGATCTTGCCAACCTGCCGCGCAACGACAAGGGCGCGATCGACTTCAAGCAGGACTTCTTCGCGCGCGAGGCGTTCCTGACCGTTTCCGGCCAGTTGAACGTGGAGGCGTACTGCCTGTCCTTGAGCAAGGTGTACACCTTCGGCCCCACCTTCCGGGCCGAGAACTCCAACACGCCGCGGCACCTGGCCGAATTCTGGATGTGCGAGCCCGAGATCGCCTTCGCCGACCTGGCCGCCGACGCGGATTGCGCGGAAGCGTTCCTCAAGGCGATCTTCAAGGCGGTGCTGGATGAACGCGCGGACGACATGGCGTTCTTCGCCGAGCGCGTGCAGAAGGATGCCGTCACCCGCCTCGAAAAATTCATCGCCGCGCCGTTCGAACGCATCGACTACACCGATGCGATCACGGCCTTGCAGAAGTCCGGACAGAAGTTCGAATTCCCGGTCGAATGGGGCGTGGACCTGCAGACCGAGCACGAACGCTGGCTGGCCGAGACCCACGTCGGACGGCCGGTGGTGGTGATGAACTATCCGGAGCGGATCAAGGCCTTCTACATGCGCCTCAACGACGACGGCAGGACCGTCGCCGCGATGGACGTGTTGGCCCCCGGCATCGGCGAAATCATCGGCGGTTCGCAACGCGAGGAGCGCCTGGATTACCTCGATCGCCGCATGCAGCAGTTCGGGCTCGATCCCGCGCATTACCAGTGGTACCGCGACCTGCGCCGTTACGGCACGGTGCCGCATGCGGGCTTCGGACTCGGCTTCGAGCGCCTGCTGGTGTATGTGTGCGGCCTGTCCAACATCCGCGACGCGATTCCCTACCCGCGCACGCCGGGCCACGCGGAATTCTGACGATTTCGGGCAACTTGTCTGGCGGGGCCGGGTCAAAGCGCTGATCCGTGGCCTTGAGCCCGTCATGGCGCGCCACATTCTGTACACTGGCTGAATGATGGCCTGTCAACGCCCTGCCATGTGGCAGGACGTCAACAGGCCCCAGGCCGCACAACGACTATCCCCAACCGCCCAAGTACCCAGAGCCCGTGCCCCGCTTTGCCCACCTGGCCGCCTCCGCCATCATCGCCCTGCTGCTGGCCGGCTGCACCCATGCGCTCAAGCTGCCGCTGCTGGGAAGCCTCGACGCGACGCCGCCGCCATCGCGTGATGCGGCGATGGATCGCCTCAAGACCGAAACGCCGTGCTGCCACGTCTGGGCCGACCTGCCCTTCCACGAGGCACTGCCGGCGGAACCGCGCGAATTCACCATCGACAAGTTCAGCCCGGTCGCCGACCTCGACGGCGAGCGCACCCATTTCCTGACCTTCGTGCTGCCCAAGTACAAGCAGCCGTACCGGGTGGTGTTCCAGACGCGGCCCAGCGCGCGCCACCTCGGCAACAGTTTCCTGCTGGCGCCCACCGTCACCCTGCTGAACGCCAACTACCAGCCGCTTTCCAGCACCGACGTGTCGCTGTGCGTGTACATCAATTGGCGGCCCAGCATGTCGGGCGGCTTCGGTGCCGTGGAGATCGACAGCCCCAACGCACAGTACCTGGTGGTCACCACCTCGCCGAAACAGCTCGCGGCCAGCACGTACTGGGCGCAGTCGCCGACCAGCTTCAGCAACATCAACGTCCCGTCCGCATCGGCCCTGGCCAGCATCAAGCCGTCAGCGCCCGTCACCAGCGGCAGTTTCGACGTGCCGCACGGGCCGGAAGGCACCTTGTACCTCGGCAGGATGACGCCCGCCTATGCAAGTGCGGTGGACAACGGACTGTGCGGCAAGCCGGAGACGGGACCGGGGTTGTTGCCCGAGTTGCGCAATGCCCTGCAGAATCGCTAGAAATCCCGAATAACCTGCCACGCACAGGCCTGTATTGGCATTCGACGTCCCGGGCAGCCGTCGGTTTTTGCTCGTCGTCCCGGAATCGCGCAGCGGTATCCGGGACCCGGCGCCTGTCCACTTGGTGCTTCATGAAGTCGCCGGGTTCCGGCTTGCGCCGGAATGACGACCATTCATTTGATGATTTGCAGCCTTGTCTTGTGTCTTGCGCGGAGAAGGATATGGATCTGGATTTGACCGGCCGCCACGCACTGGTATGCGGCGCTTCGCAGGGCATTGGCCGCGCCTGCGCGATCGAGCTTGCCGGGCTTGGCGCCAACGTCACCGTTCTGGCCCGCCGCGCGGACGTGCTGGAACAGCTGGTCGCGAAACTGCCACGCCTCCATGCGGCGCAGGCGCACGGCTTCCTGGCCGCCGACTCCGGCGACAGCGATGGCCTGCGTGCAGCCGCCGCGCGACTCGTCGCGGCCCGCCCCGTGCACATCCTGGTCAACAACTCCGGCGGTCCGCCGCCGGGTCCCGCGCATGGGGCGACGGTCGATGCGTTTTTCGACGCCTACCGCAAGCACCTCATCGCCAACCACGTGCTTGCGGAAACCGTGATTTCCGGCATGCAGGCCGCGGGCTACGGGCGCATCGTCAACATCATCTCTACCTCGGTGAAGGAGCCCATCGCGGGCCTGGGCGTGTCCAACACCACGCGCTGGGCGGTCGCCAGTTGGGCGAAAACCCTTGCGACCGAACTCGCGGCGTCCGGCATCACCGTCAACAACGTGTTGCCGGGTTCGACCAGGACCCCTCGCATCGAACAGATCGTGGCGACGCGCGCCGGGAAATCCGGGATGGGCATCGACGACATGCAACGGCGGATGGAATCCGAGATCCCGATGCGACGTTTCGCCGATCCTTCGGAAATCGCTGCCGCCGTCGCGTTCCTGTGCTCACCGGCCGCCAGTTACATCACGGGCATCAACGTGCCGGTGGATGGCGGGCGCACGCGGTCGTTGTGAACCGGGGCTCGGGGCTCGGGAAAATCGTAACAATCCCCTCGTCATTCCGGGGCCCGCACCGGAATGACGCCATGAGGTTTCCGGGCGCGGGCTTCCCACCTCGGCGACGTCGACCCGCCGCGAGAAAGCCCCAATCGGCCGTGCCTGAAGTGGCGGGAAGGTAAACTTGCCACATGGCAACGATCACGCTGGCCAACCTGATCGACGGCGAATGGCGGGCACCCGCCGGTGGCGCGTACCTGGACGTGTTCGAACCGGCAACCGGCAAGGTCTACGCGCGCTGCCCGGACTCGGACGCGCAGGATGTGGCAGCCGCGGTCGCGGCGGCCGAACGCGCGGCGCCGGCGTGGGCGGCGCTGCCGCATGGCGGGCGCGCAAGGCACCTGCACCGCCTCGCGGATGCCATCGAAGCACGGCTTGACGAACTGGCACGCGAAGAATCCCGCGACAGCGGCAAGCCGGTGACGCTGGCGCGCAGGGTGGACATCCCGCGCGCGGTCGCGAACCTGTGTTTCTTTGCCGAGGCGATCACGCAATGGCCGGGCGAATCGCACGTCGATGCGCGCGCGATCAATTACACGCTCCGCCAGCCGCTGGGCGTGGTCGGCTGCATCTCGCCGTGGAACCTGCCGCTGTACCTGTTCACGTGGAAAATCGCGCCGGCGCTCGCGGCCGGCAATACCGTGGTGGCCAAACCCTCCGAGATCACGCCGTTCACCGCGTTCCGCCTGTCCGAACTCGCGATCGAATGCGGCCTGCCGCCGGGCGTCCTGAACATCGTGCACGGCCTTGGCCCCAAGGTCGGGCAGGCGATCGTCGAACACCCGAAGACCAGGGCAGTGTCGTTCACCGGTTCCACCCGCACCGGCGCGTACATCGCCTCGGCCGCCGCGAAACAATTCAAGAAGGTATCGCTTGAAATGGGCGGCAAGAATCCCGCGATCGTGTTCGCCGACGCCGACCTTGCCGACGCCAACCTCGACACCATCGTGCGCTCGGGTTTCTCCAACCAGGGTGAAATCTGCCTGTGCGGATCGCGCCTGCTGGTCGAGCACTCGATCTACGACGACTTCAGGCGAAGTTACCTTGAAAAGGTGAAGGCGCTGCGCGTCGGCGATCCGGACGACGCAACGAGCGACCTCGGCGCGCTGGTATCGAAGCCACACTTCGACAAGGTGATGGCCTGCATCGATCGCGCAAGAGCCGAAGGCGGCAAGCTGCTGTGCGGCGGCGAGGCGGTGAAGGTGCCGGGCCGCTGCGCCGGGGGCTGGTTCGTGGCGCCGACCGTGATCGAGGGCCTGCCGCAGGACTGCGCCACCAACCGCGGGGAAATCTTCGGGCCGGTGGTGACGCTGATCCCGTTCGATTCCGAAGACGCGGCCGTCGCGATCGCCAACGGCACCGACTACGGCCTTGCGGCGTCGTTGTGGACACGCGATCTCGCGCGTGCGCACCGCGTCGCCGCGCGCATCGATTTCGGAATCGTGTGGGTCAACTGCTGGATGCTGCGCGACCTGCGCACGCCGTTTGGCGGCGTCAAGCACTCCGGCATGGGCCGTGAGGGCGGCGCGGACGCACTGCGCTTCTTCACCGAGCCCAAGAACGTTTGCATCGCCCAGTAGGAGCGCGCCGGCGTGTAGCGCGGTCTTTTGCTGTTGCGCGCGACGGCATCCCCGGTGAAACGCAACGCCTGTTCGCGGCCATGGGCCGCTCCTACAATCAGCTCGTCGCATTCAATCCGGAAAACGCCCTGTTATGACATCTCCCCATGATCTGCTCGACAACAACAAACGCTGGTCGGAAGCGATCAGCAGGCAGGACCCCGGGTTTTTCGCGCGGCTGTCGAAGCAGCAGACTCCCAGGTACCTCTGGATCGGCTGCTCGGATTCGCGCGTGCCGGCCAACCAGATCCTCGGCCTCGACCCCGGCGAAGTGTTCGTGCACCGGAACATCTCGAACCTGGTGCTGCACTCGGACATGAATTGCCTGTCGGTGATGCAGTTCGCGGTGGACGTGCTGAGAGTGGAGCACATCATGATCACCGGCCACTACGGCTGCGGCGGCGTCGGCGCGGCGCTCAAGGGCGACCGGCTTGGCCTGATCGACAACTGGCTGCGCTACATCGGTGACACACTGGAGCGGCACCAGGCGCTGGTCGACGCCGTGCCTGCCGAGTTCCGCCACGACCGCCTGTGCGAGCTCAACGTGATCGAGCAGGTCGCCAACGCCTGCCACACCACCGTCGTGCGCGAAGCCTGGGACCGCGGGCAATCGCTCACCGTGCACGGCTGGTGCTACGGTTTGGCGAACGGACGAATCCACGACCTCGGGATCGACGTAGCCGGATTCGACGCACTCGAGGCCGGCTACGCAAACGCCCTGGCCCGGATGCGACCCAGGGCCGCCTGAACTCCGCCATCCACGCAACGCACGGATGCAAATGATGTCCTGGTGTCGCCCTGCCGGTCCGGAACCACGTGATGGACACGAGAACCCTGCGCACGCCCTGCCTGATTGGCCTGCTCGCGCTCGGCTGCGTGCAAACGGCGACCGCCCAGCTGCCGTCAACCTGGCGTGCGGAACAACTGGCCGCAATGGACAAGTCGGACGCGATCATGCGACGCGTGCAAGGTCGCGATGGCCTGCTGGCGCAATACCAGGTCATGCGCCGCGCCTACGCCGCGGACGGCAAACCCGCGTTCCGCGCGATCTTCGGCCAATACCTGTCCTGGTACCAGAGCTTCATCGGCGACTACAAGGATGCCGAGTTGGGGTTTTCCATCCAGCAGAAAGCGATGCCCGACGATGCGCCATC
>DASURP010000103.1:0-7156 GCA_036279975.1 Rhodanobacteraceae bacterium | reverse complement strand
GGTGCTGACGATCGCGAGCGGGCAGCCGGCCAGTTCTTCCAGCGCGCGCAGGTAGGCGCGCGCGGCGGGCGGCAGCTCGCCCCATTCGGTGACGCCGTGGGTGGATTCCTGCCAGCCGGGGAATTCCAGGTACACCGGCGTGCATTCCTTCCAGCCTTCGGCGTCCAGCGGCGCGTATTCGGTGCGCTTGCCGCGGTATTCGTAGGCGATGCACACCTTCAGCTTGTCCATGCCGTCGAGCACGTCGAGCTTGGTGATGCACAGGCCCGAGATGCCGTTGATCAGCACCGCGCGCTTCAGCGCGACGATATCCATCCAGCCGCAACGGCGCGGGCGCCCGGTGGAGGCGCCGAATTCGTCGCCGCGTTTCCTGATGCCTTCGCCGATGGCGTCGTCGAGTTCGGTCGGGAACGGACCGCCGCCGACGCGGGTTGCGTAGGCCTTGGCGATGCCGAGCACATAGTCGATGTAGTCGGCGCCGACCCCGGCGCCGGCCAGCGCGCCGCCGGTGGTGGTGTTGCTGGAGGTGACGAAGGGATAGGTGCCGTGGTCGATGTCGAGCAGTGCGCCCTGCGCGCCCTCGAACAGCACGCGCTCGCCATCGCGGCGCAGATCGTGCAGGATGCCGGCGACGTCGGATTTCATCGGCTCGACGTATTCGCCGAACGCGACCGCATCGTCCAGGGTCTGCTGGTAGTCGATGGCGTCGGCGTTGAGATACTTCGTCAGCACGAAGTTGTGGTAGTCCATCACTTCGCGCAGCTTGTCCGCGAGTTCGTGCGGGTAGCTGAGATCGGCGACGCGCACACCGCGGCGTGCCACCTTGTCTTCGTACGCCGGACCGATGCCGCGCCCGGTGGTGCCGATGGCGCCGGCGCCGAGTTTCTTTTCGCGTGCCTGGTCCAGCGCGATGTGGTACGGCATGATCAGCGGCGTCGCCGGGCTGATCTTGACGCGCGAACGGACCTCGACGCCGCTGGCCTCGAGTTCGGCGATTTCCTTCTGCAGCGCCGCGGGCGACAACACCACGCCATTGCCGATCAGACACAGCGCTCCTTCGCGCAGGATGCCCGAGGGGATCAAGTGCAGGACGGTTTTCTTGCCCTTGATGACCAGCGTGTGGCCGGCGTTGTGGCCGCCCTGGAAACGCACCACCGCGCCGATGTCCTGCGTCAGCAGGTCGACGATCTTGCCCTTGCCTTCGTCGCCCCATTGGGCTCCAAGAATTACGACTGACTGACCCATTGTTGGTCTCTCGCTTCGATGATTGGCTTTCGCTGTTGGGCGACGTCACCGACTAGATTCGCCATCCTTGGCTCATCAAGTCGGCCGGCCTACGGCATCCTGCCTGCGGCGCTCACACCCGCGCACACTGCCCCCGGCAGTGCGCAAGCGCGGGCGCTCGCCCCCACTGGGCTCCAAGAATTACGACTGACTGACCCATGATGTTCTCGCTTCGATGATGTGTTTGGTTTCAGGACGACGACATTTTCCCCGTCATCCCGGCGAAGGCCGGAATCCATGGTCCTTCACCACGGCCGCATGGTGAACATCTGGGTCCCGGCCTGCGACGGAATGACGAGCTTTGTTGTTCCTAGTATTCCGGTCTGCGCCGGAGTGTTCCAGTCCCGAGTCGGCTCCCAGTTACAAGATAGTAGGGTACAAATCCTTCCACTCCGGATTGACTTCCTCGATCCGACGAATCTTCCACGCGCGCTTCCATTCCTTCATGGCCTTCTCGCGCGCGATGGCGGATTCCATCGTCTCGTGCATCTCGTACCAAACCAAGGCATGGACCCGATATTCCTTCGTGAAGCCTTCCACGACGTTGTGCTTGTGTTCCCAAACACGTTTGATTAGATTGGAGGTAACGCCAATGTAAAGCGTGCCGTTGCGCTGGCTGGCAAGCATGTAGACACAAGGCATCCGTTCTCTCATGTCATTCCCACTGGGTCCCGGCCTGCGCCGGGACGACGGTATTTTTATCGTCATTCCGGCGAAGGCCGAAATCCATGGTCCTTCACCACGGCCGCATGGTGAACATCTGGGTCCCGGCCTGCGCCGGGACGACGGTATTTTTTATCGTCATTCCGGCGAAGGCCGGAATCCATCGTATTGCCTGCGTTGGTCAACTGGGTCCCGGCCTGCGCCGGGACGACGGCCTTGTTGTTCCGGCGCTGCCGGCCTGGGCCGGGGCGGCGACATTTTTCGCCATTCCGGCGGGATGACGTGTCAATCCGTCCTGCAACAACTCATGTCAATGCCCTTCGGGCGCCGCCCTGTCGCTCGCAGCGCCTGCATTGACGGCCTGCATGAACGGCGAGTCCTTGTCGAGCACGACCACCGCGCCGCCGCCGCTGAAGCTTTCGCGCCAGGTTTCGATGCTGCTCCAGTAACGGAAGAATTGCGGGTCGTCGGCCGACGCCCCGGCGTAGATTTTCGACGCCTGCGCATCGCCTTCGCCGCGCACCGAGGCTGCAGCCTGGTTGGCGGCGGCCAGCGTCTGCTGGTTCTCGGCGTCGCCCTCGGCGCGAATCGCTGCTGCCGCGGCTTCGCCGTCCGAGCGTACCGTGCCGGCGGCCGCCTGCGCCTCGGCGGTCATGCGCTTGTACACGGATGCCAGCGCGCTTTCGGGCGGCAACACGCGGCCGATGCCGACTTCCAGCACCGCGATGCCGAGTTTCTTGCGGATGCCGCTGCCCACCTCGTCCTGCACCTGCGTGCCGAGGTCGTGGTCCGTCGCCGCCAGCACGTCCGGCAAGTCGCGCGTCGCGACCTTCTTGCACAGGGCATCCCGGAGCAACGGTTCCATCTGCTGGACGGCCTGCAGTTCGTCGCCCGAGGTCGCCTTGAAGTAGGTATCGGCATCGACAACCTGCCAGCGCAGGTGGAAGCCCACCCGCACCACCTGGCCGTCACGGGTCTTGCAATCGTCCGGCTCGGCCTGCGAGGCGATCTCGCGGGCGTCGTACACCGTCACGTCCTGCACGAACGGCAGCTTGAAATGCACGCCCGGGCCGACGCCGGCGGCTTCGACACGGTCGAGCCGCGACAACACCGCCGCGTGTCCCTCGCCCACCACGTAGGCACTGTTGGCGAGCAACAACGCGAGTACGATGATCACGATGGGGATGGCGTATCTCATGGATCCACCCCCTGCACGCCAGGTCCGGACGTCACCGGGATGGACGCGGAAGCCGCCGAGGCGGGCAAGCCGACCGCCGGCGCCGGATGCGTGCTGGCGCTGGCCGCGGGCGTACCGGCATGCTGCGCCGGGAATTGCACGATCACGTTGCCGGAGCCGGTGTTCACCACCACGCGGTTCTTCGTCAATACGTCCTGCATCGCGTCCAGCCACAGGCGATGGCGGGTCACCTGCGGCGCGGCCTGGTACTGCACCAGCACCTGGGCGAAGCGCGCAACCGCGGCCCTGGCCCCGGCCACGGCCTGTTGCCGGTAAGCCTCGGCATCGGCCTTGATCGCGGCCGCCTGGTTCTTCGTTTCGACCTTGCTGCGCGCCACCTCCGCCTCGGCGCTTGCCTTGGCGGTCCTGGCCTCGTCGTGCGCCTTGCCGATCGCATCGAATGCCTGCTTCACGTCCGACGGCACGCCGATGCCCCGGACCTCGACGCCGGCCAATGCCACGCCGAGGGTGTCGCGCGGATTGGCCAGCATGGCATCCAGTTGCGCGCGGATTTCGCCGGCGAGCTGGTCGGGATCGACCTGCCCCTGCGGACACGGCAGGCCCAGGTCGTCGATCAGGCACTGCAGCGTGTGCGAGCCCACGGCCGCGCGCGCCGCCGCAGTCGCCGCGTGGCGCACCACTTCCTCGGCATCGCGGGTCGCGAACAGGAACACACGCGCGTCGCTTACCTTGTACTGCACGTCGTAATCGACCAGCACCAGTTGCCCGTCGCGGGTCAGCAGCCGGGCCTCGTCGCCAAGCGTGCGGGTGTGCCCCATTTCAACTTTCCGCACCCGGTCGATCGGCGACGGAAAGCGCAGGTGCAGGCCCGGTTGCAGGACCGCATCGAAACGGCCGAAACGCGTCACCACGCCAACCTGCTGGCCGCCGATCGAGGTCCAGCCACCGATCAGGAACCACAGCACGACCACCACCACGATCAGCGCGAGGATGCCCAGCGGCCCGTGCCCGAACGGTCCGAGCCCGCGCCGGAGTTTCCTCAGCCACGCCTCCAGGTCGGGCCCGCTGCCGTGGCCGCCCTGCCCCGGACCCCACGGCTCCCGGCCACGGGGTTCGCGCGGTTTGTCACCGGGCTCCTTCCAGGGCATCGCTTGCAACCTCGGATTCGTGGGCGGGCACGCCGGACGCGGCTCAAATGGTGAATTCTACCAGAGCGGTCCGGATCGCCAGCTCGACTGGCGGAACCGAAAACCTGGCCCTACTCTTCATTCCGGCGCAGCGCATGCCCCGGAAAGGCCCTTGGTCCGGGGCCGGAATCTGGCCTTGCCGTCATGCCGGGCCAACTGGGTCCCGGCCTGCGCCGGGACGACGGCGTGGGTTGCCCGTGCGGTGCCGACGAAGCCCGTACGATGCAATGCGTCAACGTCCGACACTGCTCATGCAGCGCTCAACCACTCACGCAAAAGCCGGGCATCATCGCTACGCACGTCGCCGGCCAGCGGCAACAGCAGGTCGCGCGGTGCGTCGATGTCCAGCCGCCAGCCATCCTCGTCGTAGCGCTCGGCCCTGACCGCGCCGAGTTCGATCAGGCGCGCACGCAAGCGGCCCGCGCGCGGCGGCAGGCGCAACTCCGCGTGCACGCGGACGCCGGCAAGGCGCTCGCTGACCGCCTGCCGCAGCAGGTCCAATCCTTCGCCCGTCGCCGCGGAAAGCCACACGGCCGTCGGCGCGCCCGCGGCGTCGCGGACGATGCGCGGCGGCGCATCCAGCAAATCGATCTTGTTGAACACCAACAACTGCGGCACGTCGCCCGCGCCGATTTCTTCCAGTACGCCGTTCACCACGCCAGTCAGTACGTCGCGTTCGCTGTCGGCGGCGTCGGCGACGTGCAGCAGCAGGTCGGCGTCGCGCGCCTCGGACAGCGTCGCGCGGAACGCGGCGACCAGATCATGCGGCAGTTCGCGGATGAAACCGACAGTGTCGGCCAGCACCGCGGGGCCGGATTCCAGGCCCTCCAGCCGCCGCACGGTGGGATCCAGCGTCGCGAACAACTGGTCGGCTGTGTATACCGCGCCGCACGTGACGGCATTGAACAGCGTCGATTTGCCGGCGTTGGTGTAGCCCACCAGCGCAACGCGCGGCAGGGTATTGCGCAGGCGCGCGCGGCGCTGCTGGTCGCGCTGCACGCCGACCTTGTCGATGCGTTTCTGCAATTGCCCGACGCGTTTCTGCAACAGCCGGCGGTCGGTTTCGAGCTGGGTTTCGCCGGGACCGCGCAGGCCGATCGAGCCGCCGCGCTGGCGCTCCAGGTGGGTCCAGCCGCGCACCAGCCGGGTCGCCATGTGTTTCAGTTGCGCCAGTTCGACCTCGAGTTTTCCCTCGTGCGATTGCGCGCGCTGCGCGAAGATGTCGAGGATCAGCGCGGCGCGGTCGATCACCCGCGCGGACAGGTGTTTTTCCAGGTTGCGTTCCTGCACGGGCGTCAGCGCATGGTCGACCAGCACCAGGTCGGCGCCCAGCTCGCGCACCTTCGCCTGCAGTTCGTCGGCCTTGCCGGCGCCGATGTAGAACCTGGGGTTGGGCGCATCCACGCGCGCACCCACGCTGCCCAGGATTTCCGCGCCCGCGGACCTGGCCAGTTCCTTGAACTCCTGGGCGCGGCGCACGGCTGCGCCGTTGCCAGTGTAGGGCAGCACCAGCAGCGCGCGCTCGCCTCGCTTTTGTCTTTCAAACAGAGGAATCAGTCCTGCGCCGGCGGCTCGGCGTTGTCGTGTTTGGCGTCTTCCGCACCGATCTTGACCGCGCGGCTTGGCACCACGGTCGAGATGGCGTGCTTGTAGACCATCTGGCTGACCTGGTTGCGCAACAACACCACGAACTGGTCGAACGACTCGATCACGCCCTGCAGCTTGATGCCGTTGACGAGGTAGATCGCCACCGGGATGCGCTCGCGGCGCAAGGCGTTCAAGAACGGATCCTGCAACGACTGGCTTTTCGACATTTTTATGGCCTTCCGATCCGGGTTCCCGCGGATTGTTTCGCACAACCGCACGGGACCCTTGAATGGTAACGCAGAACCGTGCCAATGGCAGGATGTTGAAAAACACCCTGCCATTGCGGGCCATGGATGGCCCGCCGCGAATCGAGCACGTCAAGTGCTTGATTCGACGAAGCCGAGTCCGGACATGTGCCGGACTCGACGCGTTGAGAAAGTGCAGGAGAGCACTTTTTCAGCAACCTGTCGGGGCCGTTTTCAAGCCTGTGCCCGCCCCAGGAACAGCGCCAGCGCCGCGCCGGCCGAGCCATGGCCACCGGCGCGATCCGGATCCAGCACGCGCGCATCCAGTTCGCCGCGCAACCAGGTGGTCTGGCGCTTGGCGAGCTGCCGCGTGGCGTGGATCGAGCGATCCCGGAAAGCTTCCCGCGTGCAGGCCCCGTCGAGATATTCCCAGGCCTGCCGATAGCCTACCGCGCGCAATGCCGGCAAATCGGGGCGCAAATCACCGCGCGCACGCAGGCGTTTCACCTCGTCGAGAAAGCCGGCCGCGAGCATCGCGTCGAAGCGCACGGCAATGCGTTCGCGCAAGGCCGTGCGATCCGCGGGGACCAAGGCCAGTTTCAACAGGCGGTACGGCAATCGCGCCGCGCCGCGTCCACCCGCGTGCAATTGCGTGAGCGTGCGGCCGGACAATTCGATGGCCTCCAGCGCGCGCTGGATGCGCTGCGCGTCGTTCGGGCGGATGTGACGCGCGGCTTCGGGATCGCGTTCGGCCAGTCGCGCATGCAGGGCGGGCCAACCATCGCGTTCGGCTTCCGTGCGCAGGCGTTCGCGTATTTCAGGGTGCGCGGGTGGCATCGCCGACAAGCCATGTTCGAGCGCGCGGAAGTACAGCCCGGTTCCACCGACCAGCAATGGCACGCGGGCCAGCGCCGTGGCCGCCCGCATCGCGGCCAGCGCGTCGTTGCGGAACGTCGCGGCCGAATACGGTTCGGACGGATCGCGAATGTCGA
>DASURP010000102.1:0-5286 GCA_036279975.1 Rhodanobacteraceae bacterium | reverse complement strand
CATCCGGCGCGATCCGCGCGGACGCCGCGTTCCAGCCCGGATTCGCCTCGCGCAGGCGCGACTGGAACCACTCGCGGTCGAAGCGATGCCCGTGCGCAAGGCAACGCACCACGTCCAGCCGCCCGTGCAGGTCGATCACGTGCGTGCTGCCGGCGCGCTCGTGCAGGCGATCGACGTTCTGCGTCACCAGCCGCGCCACGCGCCCGGCCTGCTCAAGCCGCGCCATGGCCACGTGCGCCGCGCCCGGCCGCGCCGCCGCAAACATCGGCCAGCCGGCGAAACTGCGCGCCCAGTAGTGCCTGCGCACCGCCTCGCTTGCCACGAAGTCACGGTATTGCACCGGCTGGGCGCGTTTCCAGTTGCCGTCGCCGTCGCGGTAATCGGGAATCCCCGACTCCGTGCTGACGCCGGCTCCGGTGATCACGGTCACGCGCGAATGCGCCTCCAGCCACGCGGCAAGCTGATCGGTCCCTGCGTCGGACGACTTCCGCTTGCCACTTGCGATGCGTTCCATCCCGGCACTGTAGCGCCAATCGGCGAGCGTCATCCTTCACTTCCTCATTCCGCGCCGGGTCGCCGCCACGGCACGCGCGGCCGCACGAACACCCACAGCGCGATCACGTACACGAACACCACCACGTACCCGATCGCGAAGACCCACAGCGGAAGCGGCCAGTAGACCAACCGGTTGATCCAACCCGCGATCAAGGGCGGCACGTTTGACGCACCCGAGACATCGCCCTGCCAGATCGTCAAAAAACACGCGCGGCCCAGCAACGCCTGCAATGCGACGACCGCGAGGCTGAGCAGATGCGCCAGGCGAAACCAGAACCCGCGCACCCAGCGCCAGCCGCGCCACGCGCCGATCGGAACCAGCACGCACCCCGCGACGTTGAATGCGATGACCGCAAGATGCAGCGCAAGCAGGGATATGGCCGCCATGTCCGCACACCCCGCGCATCAGCTCATGGTGACGAACTCTTCCGCCGAAGTCGGATGGATCGCCACGGTCTTCAGGAAATCGGCATAGGTCGCACCCATCCTCACCGCCACCGCGAACCCCTGCAGCATTTCGTCCATGCCGGGGCCGATGCCATGCAGGCCGACCACGCGTTCGCCGTCACCGGCGCATACCAGCTTCATCATGGTCTTGCCTTCGCGGCCGGCCAGCGACCACAGCATCGGCGTGAAGCGCGCCTTGTGGATTTTCACCGCATCGCCGTATTGCCTGTGCGCCGCGGCTTCCGACAGGCCCACGCTGCCGACCGGCGGGTGCGCGAACACCACGCTGGGAATGTTCGAATAATCGAGGTGCGCGTCGGGTTTGCCGTTGAACAGGCGCTCGGCCAGCTGCCGCCCGGCCGCGATCGCGACGGGCGTGAGCGCGGGCTTGCCGTTGACGTCGCCGATGGCGTACACGCCGCCCACCGATGTGTCCTCGAAATCGTCCGTGACGACTTCGTTGATCCCGCCGAGCTTCACGCCCGCGGCGTCGAGCCGCAGCGACTCGACATTCGGCAGCCGCCCGATCGCGCTGATGACCTGGTCGTACGGGCCGTGTGGTTCGTGGTCCGAACAATCCAGCCACAGCCCCTTGGCATCACGATGCACGCCGCGCACCGCGCAGCCCTCGTGGTGATGGATGCCTTCCGCCCGCATCAGGGCGCCCAGCTCGCGCCCGAGATCGGCATCGAAGTGCGTCAGCAACCCGTTGCGCGTAATCAATTCCACCTTCGAACCCAGCGCGCGCAGCACGCCCGCCAGCTCCACGCCGATGTAGCCACCGCCGACGACGCCGACATGTGCGGGGCATCGGTCCAGCTTGAAGAAACCATCGGAATCGATCGCGAGCTCGGCACCCGGCAGGCCGAGCGGGCGCGGACGCGAACCCGTCGCGATCACGATGTGCGGGGCCCGGTAATCGCCGTCGCCTGCGCGCAGCGTGTGCGCATCGACGAAATGCGCGTACCCCGCGACATGCCGCACACCCAGCTCGCGCAAACGATTCGCATAGGAATTGCGCGCGCGCAACACGTAGGCCTCGCGGTGCGCCACGAAGGCCGGCCAGTCCAGCGCACCGGGCCGCACGTCGAACCCGACCGCCTGCGCCATCCGTTGCGCCTCGGCCAGTTCCGCCGCGTACCACATCGCCTTCTTCGGCACGCAGCCGCGGTTGACGCAGGTGCCGCCCAATTCGTGCGGTTCGAACAGCGTCACCTTCGCGCCGTGCCGCGCCGCGCGGATCGCCGTCGCCAGGCCGCCAGAGCCGCCGCCGATCACCAGCAGATCCGATTGAGCCGTCATGACCATCCCGTTTGCCAGAACCCGTCCAAGATCGGGGTTGCGTGCCAGCGAATCAACTCCGGCGCGCGTGATTCACCACGATGGAAGAATGCTGTCGATTCAGGGCGCCCCTGTCCGTCGCCATCGGGTGCGCGACAGAATGAGGCGCCATCCGGCGGCTTCCCGCTGCCACCCACGACGAGGATCGAGACATGCCAAGTGCCCACGCATCGAGGAACATCGCGGTTTGCCTGTGGTTCGACGGCCAGGCCGAGGAAGCCGCCAACTTCTACGCCAGCACCTTCCCGGATTCGCACGTGAACGCCGTGCACCGCGCGCCGGGCGACTATCCGGAGGGCAAACAGGGCGACGTGCTGACCGTGGAATTCACCGTGCTCGGCATGCCGTTCCTTGGCCTCAACGGCGGCCCGCAGTTCAAGTTCGACGAAGCGGTTTCTTTCCAGGTGTACACGCGCGACCAGGCCGAGACCGACCGCTTGTGGAACGCGATCACCCGCAACGGCGGCGCGGAGAGCGACTGCGGCTGGTGCAAAGACCGCTTCGGCCTGTCGTGGCAGATCACGCCGCGCGCCTTGATGGACGCGATTTCCGATCCCGACCCCGCCGCCGCCAAGCGTTCGTTTGACGCAATGATGACCATGACGAAAATCGACATCGCCGCCATCGAAGCCGCGCGGCGAGGGTAATCCATTCTCGTCATCCAGGCGCGACGCGCGGGATCGACCCCGGAATCGGGCCTATTGCTCGTCTTCCCGGCACAAGCCAGGGCCCGGTTTTTGCTCGTCGTCCCGGCGCAGGCCGGGGCCCAGCTTTTTGCTCGTCATCCCGACGCAGGCCGGGACCCAGTGACAAGGCCCTGTCTCACCCCGCGGCAACGCGATCGAGAGCGCCGCGATCCCAGTGCGCGAGGTCCGCGGCACGATCGTAGGTGCTGTCGATGAAGGCGCGGATCATCGCGTCGGGTGAATCGGCCTGTCGCACCGCCTCGTAGGGCAGGATGAACTCGCCGAGTTCGCGGTGGTAGAACGCCTCGCTCGGCAACACGCGCGCCTCCTTCAATCCGGCCGGTTCCGGTGCGGCATACGCATAGAACGCAGGTTCCAGCACCGGCCCGCTGCCGGGCCAGAAACCATGGCTGATCACTTCGTGCGAATACGCGTCGCGTTCGAACGCGGGGCCCTCGCGCGGCGGCGCGCGCCGGCCGGAGAACCGCGTTACCGCCAGATCGAAACTGCCCCAGAAGAAATTCACCGGACTGCTCTTGCCGACGAACCTGCATTGCGAGTCGGTGAACACACGCTCCGCTTGCACCAGGATGCGGCGCAGGCGGTCGGCGTATTCGCGGTCGTAACTGTGGTGCCGCGCGTCGCGGTCCAGCCGGATCGGTTCGGGCAATTCCGTCGATGACGGATGGATCTTCACCGGCAAACCCATCCCGGCCAGCGTGCCCAGCAATTCGCGGTAGAAATCCGCCACACTGCGTGGCAGCAACGCCAGCGTGCGCGCCAGGCCGTCCGACGTCGCGATCCGCAACTGGTGATCGATGAAATCGAACTGGATGGTGAAAGTGCGCGCGCCGTGCGGCAACGGGCGCGTGGTCAGGCCGCGCGGCGTGACCTGCAGCGCCACCGCCCAGCAATGATTGAGCGGCGCGGCAAGCGCCAGCGCGATCTTGCCGACCACCTGCGACCACAGGTGCAAGGTGTCGTAGGTGTCCTTCCACGCGCCATATGGCAGCGCAGGCCAGCAGGCGTCGTCGTCAGGTCGCATGATTGCGGCCCTCTCACGATGGAGGTTCCCCATCGTAGCGCGATGCAACCCAAGCAGGGCGGGAATATCTGCACAGCGGTGAGGTGGGGTGCGCTGCGCTCCTCCTGCCCTGCTCGTGCTAAAGCAAGGACGCCTTGCAACCTCGCAACCATCATGCTCGCCAAACTGACCTCCAAGAACCAGCTCACGCTACCCAAGGCGGCGGTGGAGGCCACCGGCAACGCGGAGTACTTCGAAGTCGAGGCCCACCGCGACGTGTTCGACCACATCGAACGGTTCCACAACCCGGGGATGTAGCAAAGGCTGGACGCCGGGGATCAGAAGGTCCTAGCGTTGACCCAACTGTCCGTGAAAACGGGGTAGAACCCCAACGCCGTCCAGACCGGGCGCGAGGCCAGCTGGCAACTGGCCTATCAGCGCGCGTTCGAGGACTACCTGAAGCAGTTCGACGAAGCCGCCAGTAACAACGGTCTCGAGGGAGCGCGTGCGCTTGGGCATTGATGGGCGTGCGTGGAAACCGACGTACTGGATCCCAGCCTGCGCCGGGATGACAGCGGGGAGCAAAAGCTGGTCCCACCCTGCGTTTGCTGTCGTCGGTGCTAGGCTCGGGGCCTGATGGTTGATCCCGATCCCAAGCCAAGTCCACCCGAAAAGCCGTTGCCCGGCGATTGTTGCGAGAGTGGTTGCGATACCTGCGTTTTCACCGTGTACTCCGAGGAGTTGGAAGAGTACGCGCAGCGGCTCGCGGCGTGGCGCGAGCGGCATCCTGGCGAAGAGCGGACCGACGACTGAGGCCGAGCCTGCGCGCGTTTTGTGCTGGGTGGGATCAAAGGCATGGGAGCCGGATCCCGGCCTGCGCCGGATGTTCACCTTCTTCCGAAGGAAGGGGGTCGAAGCCGCCGAAAGGCGGTTTCGGGGGAATGCCCACCCACCGCGACGCTGGACAAAACAAGAAAGCCATCCTCCTCAATCCCCCTTTGCAGGCGAAGGGGGAAGCATTTCACCATCGCCGGGACGGCGGCGTCATGCGAACGGATCGCGCAAGACGATGTTGGCGTCGCGGTCGGGGCCGGTGCTGACGATCGCGAGCGGGCAGCCGGCCAGTTCTTCCAGCGCGCGCAGGTAGGCGCGCGCGGCGGGCGGCAGCTCGCCCCATTCGGTGACGCCGTGGGTGGATTCCTGCCAGCCGGGGAATTCCAGGTACACCGGCGT
>DASURP010000101.1:0-12032 GCA_036279975.1 Rhodanobacteraceae bacterium | reverse complement strand
AACCATCTCGATGCCGAGTCGGTGGAATGGCTGGAACAGTTCCTGGCGCGCTTCCCGGGCACGGTCGTCGCGGTCACCCATGACCGCTACTTCCTCGACAACGCCGCCGAGTGGATCCTCGAGCTCGACCGTGGCCGCGGCATTCCGTGGAAGGGCAATTACTCGTCGTGGCTGGAGCAGAAGGACGAGCGGCTGAAACAGGAAGCGTCCTCCGAAAAGGCCCGCCAGAAAGCCATCCAGAAGGAACTCGAATGGGTGCGCTCGGCCGCCAAGGGCCGCCAGTCCAAGGGCAAGGCGCGCCTCAACCGATTCGAGGAACTGAGCTCGGTCGATTACCAGCGCCGCAACGAGACCAACGAGATCTTCATCCCGCCCGGCGAACGCCTCGGCAACGAGGTGATCGAATTCAAGCACGTCTCGAAATCGTTCGGCGACCGCTGCCTGATCGACGACCTGTCGTTCAAGATTCCGCCCGGGGCGATCGTGGGCGTGATCGGCCCCAACGGCGCCGGCAAGTCCACTTTCATGAAAATGATCATGGGCAAGGAACAGCCCGACTCCGGCGAGATCGTGCTGGGCAAGACCGTGAAACTCGCCTACGTCGACCAGTCGCGCGGCATGTTGAACGACAAGCACAACGTGTGGCAGGAAGTCTCTGGCGGCCTCGATATCCTGAAGATCGGCAATTTCGAAATCCAGTCGCGCGCCTACATCGGCCGCTTCAACTTCAAGGGCAGCGACCAGCAGAAAATCGTCGGGCAGTTGTCCGGCGGCGAACGCGGCCGCCTGCATCTCGCCAAGACGCTGCTGGAAGGCGGCAACGTGCTGCTGCTGGACGAACCGTCCAACGATCTGGACGTCGAAACCCTGCGCGCGCTGGAAGAAGCGCTGCTGGAATTCCCGGGCTGCGCGATCGTGATTTCGCACGACCGCTGGTTCCTCGACCGCATCGCCACCCACATCATCGCCTTCGAGGGCGATTCGCACGTCGAATTCTTCCCCGGCAATTACAACGAATACGAGGCCGACAAGAAGCGCCGCCTCGGCGAGGAAGCCGCCCAGCCGCACCGGGTGAAGTACAAGAAGCTGGCATGAGAGAGCCGGGGCTCGGGACCCGGCACCGGGCGTCAGGGGTCAGAGTGCACTTTCCTCTGATCTGATGAGAGGTGCAGGGCAGAAGCAGGCCACCCGCGCAGGAAAATGCACTCTGACCGGGGTTTTCCCAGAGGAAAGTGCACTCTGACCCCGGTTTTCATTCGCTTGCCGGCAACAACTCCATCGCCATCACGATCGCGTCCTCGCGGCCGCGCCGCGCCGGGTAATAGCCGGGACGGCGGCCGACTTCGTTGAAGCCGGCGCGCTCGTACATCGCGTGCGCCAACCGGTTGGACGGGCGGACTTCCAGGAACACGCGTTCGACGCGGTGCCAGCGCGCGAGATCGAGCAACCGCTTGAGCAGGTGCGCGCCGTGGCCGCGCCCCTGGTGCAGCGGCGCCACGCACACATTGAGGATGTGCGCCTCGCCAGCGCCGGTGGAGAGGATCCCGTAACCGATGACCGCGCCGCCCTCTTCCAGCACCCAGCAATCGTGCCGGTTGTCGAGGCAACTGCGGAAGATGCCGCGCGACCAGGGGAATTCGTAAGCGGCGGCCTCGATGTTGGCGACCACCGGGATGTCCGCCTGCATCATCGGGCGCAGGCACGCTTCAAGCGGTGCGACCGCGACCATGTCACACCCTCCCGCCGCGGCCCAGCGCCTGCATCCATGCCCACAAATGCCGCTTCCGTTCGCGATCGGCGTGCAGGACCGACAGTGGATCGGCGCACAGCACGCGCACGGCCGGTACGCCCCCGGGCGGCTCGGCCGCCCCGAACACCATCACCGCGGCGTCGGCATCGTCGGCGACATCGCACGGCCTGACCCGCTCCAGCCCGGCCTTGCCGACCGCCTCGGTCAGTGCGGCATACAGCGTGCGGAGCGCGGCATCGCCCAGCTCGGCGGAGTCAGGCAGCAATGCCAGCCGACGGATCGGAACCGCCGCCGGCATGCTGGCGGGTGTTGCACCGGTCCCGCCGGCCTGCACGGGACGCGGCGCAAGCGTCGCGGGGGTGGTTTTCTGGCGGCGCAGCCGCAAGGGCTCCACGCCCAATGCATGCAGGCGGCGTTCGCGCAGCCCCGGCGCCGCCACGTTCATTGGCGCGCCTCCTCGGAGGAATGGCGGCGTGCCATCCTGAGGCGCCGCCGCGACGCGCGGCTGCGCAGGCCCCACAACGTGATCACGATGCCGGAGAGCGCATAGGCCGTCGCCAATGCCAGCAACACCAACGCGGTGTTCAAGGTCAGCGCAATGATGATGATCACCGCCAGGATGATCCACACGAACGGCACGCGATCGCCGACCGGCAAGGTCTTGAAGCTGAAATAACGCACCCGGCTGACCATCAGCAGGCCCGCGAAAACCGCCAGGATCGGCGTGAAGAAACACAGCCACTGCCCCTCGACGCCGAAATTTTCCATGGTCCACACGAACGCCATGCACAAGCCGGCGGCGGCCGGGCTCGCCAGCCCCTGGAAGTAGCGCTTGTCGGCGACACCCACCTGGGTGTTGAAGCGCGCCAGCCGCAAGGCCGCGCACGCGGCGTAAAGGAAGGCCGCGCACCAGCCCACCTTGCTCCACACCGGGCCGTAGTCGCGCAGGTACTGCAGCGACCACGTGTACATCACCAGTGAAGGCGCCAGGCCGAAGCTGATCAGGTCGGACATCGAGTCGTACTGCACGCCGAAATCGCTCTGCGTGCCCGTCAGGCGCGCCACGCGACCGTCCATGCCGTCCAGCAACGCGGCCACGAACACCGCGATCGCGGCCTGCGTGTAGAACCCCAGGAACCCGGCCACGATCGCGTAGAACCCGGCGAACATCGCGCCAGTCGTGAACAGGTTCGGCAGCAGGTAGATGCCGCGTCGCGGCTGCTTGCGGGAAAGCGGATCGCTCATTCAGGCGCCTGTCCGGGTCACGGGGCCAGTTTAGCCGATGGCCCGGCCAGGGTCCGCGGAAGCAGGCGTCCGTGACGGGCGTCCGGACGCCTGCGGGGGGCTGTGGCATACTCGCGCCACCGTTCAATGCGCCCCGGGAGCCTTCCATGCAAATGCGCAGCCTGCTTGCCGCGTCGGTCATGGGGCTTTCGCTCGCTTGTGCCGCAGGGTTGGCCAATGCCCAGCAGGTCTACAAGTGGAAGGACGCCAACGGTGTCGTCCATTTCTCGCAGACGCCCCCCGCCACTGGCACGCACTACAGCAAGATGCGGCTTTCCAGCGGACCCGGGGTCTCGTCCAGCCCGCCGCCGGCAGCCACCCAGGAAGCGGATGGCGAAGGCGACGACGCCCCCAGGCAGACCCTGGCGTCGGGCAGCCAACCCGAAAAACCGTCCAGCCGGGCACAGCTTTGCAGGCAACTGAGCTCCAACATCGGCGTGCTGCAGGGCCAGCAGCCAGTGGTAGCCAGCAGCAACGGCAAGCAGGTCGTGATGAGCGACAGCGCCCGGGAGCAGCAGCTCGCCAACGCCCGCGCGCAACAGGCGCAGTTCTGCTCGCAGCAGGGCAGCTGAGCCGTAGCCTGCCGGAGCCGCTGCGCACGGAGTATCGGACAAACCCCGGCGCACCGGCGGTGTGCCTGTAGTCCCGCGCGGATGCCTTACAATCCGGCGCTTTCACCCGGATCGCACCGATGCGCCTGTCCAGATTCCACCTCGCGACCACACGCGAGGTCCCCGCGGATGCCGAGATCGCCAGCCATCGGCTGATGCTGCGCGCAGGGCTCATCCGCAAGCTCGCGTCGGGCATCTACACCTGGTCGCCGCTGGGCCTGCGCGTGCTGCGCAAGGTCGAGGCCGTGGTGCGCGAGGAAATGAACCGCGCCGGTGCGATCGAACTCCTGATGCCCACGATCCAGCCGCAGGAGTTGTGGGAAGAAACCGGCCGTTGGCAGGAATTCGGCGGCCAGCTTTTGAAAATCAAGGATCGCAAGGAAGCCGGGTATTGCTACGGTCCGACCGCCGAGGAAGTGGTTACCGATTTCGCGCGCAACGAATTGCGCAGCTACAGGCAGTTGCCGCTGAACCTGTACCAGATCCAGACCAAGTTCCGCGACGAGATCCGTCCGCGCTTCGGGGTGATGCGGGCACGCGAATTCCTGATGAAGGATGCATATTCCTTCCACCTCACGCCCGCGGACCTGGACCGCGAATACCACAACATGCACGACGCCTACGCACGCATCTTCACGCGCCTGGGCTTGAAGTTCCGCGCGGTGCAGGCGGACACCGGCGCGATCGGTGGCAGCGCTTCGCAGGAATTCCACGTGCTGGCCGATTCGGGCGAGGATGCGCTCGCGTTTTCCACTGGCTCCGACTACGCCGCCAACGTCGAACGCGCCGAAGCGCTGGCGCCCGCGGCCCCGCGGCCGGCGCCCGCACAGCCGTTGACGCGCGTGGACACGCCCACCCAGAAAACCATCGAGGAAGTCAGCGCGTTCCTGAAGGTCCGCCCCGGCCAATGCATCAAGACCCTGGTCGTGCGCGGCAACGGCGGCCTGGTGGCCCTGTGCCTGCGCGGCGACCATGAATTGAACGAAGTGAAGGCCGCAAAACTCCCGGAACTGCCGGGCGTGTCGCTGCTGGCCGACGAAGCCGACATCGTGAAACGCATCGGCTGCGCGCCGGGCTTCCTCGGACCGGTCGGCCTGCCCGCCGATATCCCGGTGGTCGTGGACCGCAGCGCGGCCGCGCTCGCGGACTTCGTGTGCGGGGGCAATACCGCAGGTACCCACTACACCGGCGCCAACTGGGATCGCGATGCCCGCATCGACCGTATCGACGACTTGCGCAAGGTGGTCGCGGGGGATCCCTCGCCGGACGGCAAAGGCGCGCTCGCCATCGCACGCGGCATCGAGGTCGGCCACGTGTTCCAGCTCGGCACCAAATACTCCGAAGCGCTGGGCGCGACCGTACTGGACGATGCGGGACAAAACCGCGTGCTGCAAATGGGCTGCTACGGCATCGGCATCAGCCGCATCGTGGCCGCGGCGATCGAACAGGACCACGACGATGCGGGGATCATCTGGCCGGAACCGATGGCGCCGTGGCGCGCCGTGGTCTGCCTGATCAACCCCAAGCACAATCCGGCCGTGGACGCAGCCGCCGAATCGCTGTACGCCGACTTGAACGCACGCGGCATTGAGACCTGTCTCGACGATCGCGGCCTCCGGCCCGGGGCGATGTTCGCCGACCTGGAATTGATCGGCATTCCGCACCGCATGGTCGTCAGCGAACGCGCGCTCGCGGCGGGGACGTTCGAATATCGTGGCCGGCGCGATCCGGAAAGCCGCAACCTTGACAGGGATTCGTTATTGGCGCTGTTTGCGCCGGCCCATTGAGTGGAACAGAGCCGGGTTTTGCAATAGCGTGGCTTTTGCGTGAAAATACTTTCCATCGGCTCGGCAAATCGTCTCTGAACTGCCTACCGATGCCACTTTCATTATCCCTGATCAAATCGGAGTCAATATGGCAATCGACGTCAGCTCGCTGAGCGAAAAGCAACTCAAGGACCTCATCCGCAAAGCGAAAGGACGCATGAAGAATATCGACAAGGAGAAAACCGCCAAGGTCAAGGCCAAGGTCAATGCCGTGCTCAAGGCCGAAGGCGTCACCTTCGCGCAGGTATACGGCAAGAAGCGCGGCGGCAAGGGCAAGGTGGCGCCGAAATACCGCAATCCGAACGGCGGCGAGACCTGGTCGGGCCGCGGCAAGCGTCCGCGCTGGTTCGTGGCCGCGCTGAAGTCGGGCAAGAAGGACAAGGATTTGCTGATCAAATAACCGGGACTCGGGACCCGGAAAAGCCCAAGGACCGGGCCGTGGCAAATTACCCCCTTCCGAAGGAAGGGGGTCGCGCATAGCGCGGGGGGATGCCTCGTACGTCAAGCAAGCGGATACCGCGGGCGGCGGGAGAAGTCACGCGCCTTACAAGCTGCGTCGCGGCGCCACCAGCAGGTCGCCGAACAGCAACCCGGCGACCAGTGAAATCAGCATCGTGACCAGCAGGACCGCGATATGGGTGCCGCTCGCGATCTGGTTGTTGAGCAGGTCCGAGACGCTGCGAAAACCCACGCTGCCGGGGACCAGCAACAGCACGCCCGGTTCGCGTATCAATGCGCCCGGACGGTGCTTGATCCGCGCATAAAGATTGCTGCCGGCACCCAACACCAGCCCGCCGATGAAAACGCCGAATGGAGTGCCCAGCGCGTTGCCGCTCCAATACGTCACCAGATAACCGACGATCACCGACACCAGCACCAGTGGATAATCCCGCAATGCGGTCTGGAACAGCATCGCGAAAGCCACGGCCGCCACGATCAGCGCGGGCCACTGGGTCCACACGGCCAATGGCGGCAACGAATGGACCGGCGGGATGATGCGTGCAACCTCGCAAACCTGCGCCGCCGCGATCGTACCGAAGGTCAGTTTCAGGATGGTCGCCGCCGCGCCCGCGAAACGCGCGACGCCCGAGGCCAGGTGCTGGCTCGTCAATTCGCGTACCGCATTGGTCAGCGACATGCCGGGTACCAGCACGATCAAGGCCGACAGCACCACCAGTTTCAGCGCCAGCGGCACCAGCCAGGCACTGGCCATGGTCGCGATGAAGGTGGCCACCAGCGCGGCGATGGCATCGCTCGCGGCCGACAGGCGCGGGCGGCCGTAACCCGCCACCACCAGCGCGCCGATCAGCAGCCCTATCACGCCGGCCGCCAGCGCATCCGGCGCCGACGTGCGGAACAGCACCGCCACGCTGGCCGCGGCCAATCCGTAGCTCACCACCGTCGCCCACAGCGCAGGCCGCGACAACGGCCGGCCCAGCGCGCGCAATTGCGCCAGCCCATGGCGCGGTTCCAGCTGGCCGTTGGCGACCTGGTCCGCGATCTCGTCCGCGCGGCACAGCCGCGCCAGGTTCACGTCGCCCGGCGCAATGCGCACGACCTGGGTGAGATCGGCGATCCCGTCGCCGTCGGGTTCGCCGAACGACAATACGATCGAGGTCGGCGTCGACAACACGTCGCAGGCGAGGCCCAAGCGTTGCGCGGCGTTGCCCACGGCTTGCTCCAGGCGCGGCGCCGCGGTGCCGTATTGGTGCAGGCGGCGCGCCAGCTCGATCACGAATCCGATGCGCGCGCACCGTCGTTCGATGCCGCCGGACGCCACCTCGGCCCGACTGCCTGCGACCGGCGGAGACGTGCTCACGCCTGCAGCCACCGCATCATCGCGCCACCGCGCGGACCTTCAGCATGGAGCCATCGACGCCGACGACCTCGACCTCCGCACCAACCGGCAAGTCCGGTCCCGCGACCAGCCACTGGCTGTCGCCGACGCGCGCCTTGCCGCGGCCATTCACGATGGCCTCGACCAGCACGTAGCGCTGGCCGACCATCTGATGGCTGCGCCGGCTGAGGGTAGCCGCGACCGGATCGTCGTGGCGTGCCAGGCTCACGCGGATGTACCGCCAGTAGAACGCGCACGAGGCGAATGCGAGGATCACGAACAACACCGCCTGGGCCAGCACGCCGAGTCCGGGGATGATCCAGGTAACCACCCCCATCACGGCCGCCGCGATACCGATCCAGAGCAGGAAGAACCCGGGCGCCAATACTTCGCCCGCGATCAGGACCAGCGCCAGCACCCACCACCAGTAATGCAACGGTACGTCCCACATCGTGACGACTCCGCACGTGGATGTTCGATTCAATGGGCTGCCTTGAAGTACGCCACGACTCCCGTACTTCCACAACCCCCGCCGGACCGTCGCCATGCAACGGCCCGGCTGCCCCCTTGACTCAAGGGGGCGCCATCAGCTCCGTCCGGATGCTGACGATGAATTCTTTGCCAGCACTTCCTTGCCGATTTCGGCGATGCCCGCCATCGAGGAAAGGATGCCGGAGGCCTCGAACGGCAGCATCAGCATTTTCTGGTTCGGCGAGTCGGCCATCGCCTTGAGCGCCTCGACGTACTTCGTCGCCACGAAATAATTGATGGCGTTCAAGTTGCCGGTGGAAATTGCCTGCGACACCAGGTCGGTGGCCTTGGCTTCCGCCGCGGCCAGCCGTTCGCGCGCCTCGGCTTCGCGGTAGGCTGCCTCCTTCTGGCCCTCGGCCGCGAGGATGGTCGACTGCTTTTCGCCGTCGGCTTTCAGGATCGCCGCCTGCTTGAAGCCTTCGGCCTCCAGGATGTTGGCGCGCTTTTCGCGTTCCGCTTTCATCTGGCGCGCCATCGCATCGACCAGATCCTTGGGCGGACTGATGTCCTTGATCTCGATGCGGTTGACCTTGACACCCCATGGGTGCGTCGCCTCGTCCACGACCTTCAGCAGCCGCGCGTTGATCTCATCGCGCTTGGACAGCGATTCGTCCAGGTCCATCGCGCCCAGCACGGTGCGGATATTGGTCATCACCAGCGCCAGCGTCGCCTGCTCCAGGTTGGCCACTTCGTACGCGGCCTTGGCTGCGTCCAGCACCTGGTAGAACACCACACCATCGACCCGCACCACGGCGTTGTCCTTGGTGATCACGTCCTGAGAGGGCACCGCCAACACCTGCTCCATCATGTTCATCTTGCGGCCGACGGCGTAAATGATGGGCATCAGGAGGTGCAGGCCCGGCGACAGGGTGCGGGTGTATTTGCCGAAACGCTCCACCGTCCATTCGTAACCCTGCGGCACGATCCGCATCCACTTCGCGAGGAAGATCACCCCCACCACCACGAGGACTACCGCAAGCACGATTCCCATGATTCGACTCCCTGTTCGAGATCGGCGCAGTATAACTAGCCGCGGACCGGCAAAAGCTCATCCCCTCGATCCCCCTTCGCGGGCGAAGGGGGAAGACAAGCGGCGCGCTTCCCCCTTTCCACGAGAAGGGGAAAGACAAGCGGCGCGCCCGCCCCCTTCCGTGGGAAGGGGGTCGATGTGCCTGCTGCAAGCAGGCACGTCGGGGGGGGTGTCGTCGCACGTGCGTTTTACACCCTTGTCGCCGGCAGCGACACGGTCACCCGCAGCCCGCCGCCCTCGCGGTTGGCGAGGGTGATGCGGCCTCCATGGGCTTCGACGATCTCGCGCGCCAACGCAAGCCCCAGCCCGGTACCCGAACGCTTGGTCGAATAGAACGGCAGCAGCGCCTGCGCCAATACCGTATCGGACATGCCGGGGCCGCGGTCGGACACCTCGATACGCCAATGCTGCAGCGTGCGCGAAATGCCCAGCGTCACCTCGTCCGGGTCGCCCCCTGCCTCCACGGCATTCTTCACCAGGTTGATCAGCACCTGTTCGATCTGGGCGGCATCGAAGTGCGCCGAGTCGGCCGGCGCGCTGCCCACGAGGCGGAACCGGCAGTGCAACGTCAACGCATCGAGGAATTCCGCCCACTCCACGGGCCCGGGATTCGGCTGCGGCAATTTGGCGAAACTCGCATAACCGGCGGTGAAGGAGTGCAGGTGCCTGACCCGTTCGCCGATGCCCTCGAACACCTTCGGCAGCCTCGCCAGGTCGTTGCGCCGCGCCAGTTCCGCTCCCGAATGCGCCAGCGACGAGATCGGCGCCAGCGAATTGTTGAGTTCGTGGCTGATCACCCGGATCACGCGCTTCCACACCGCGACCTCCTGGCGCGACAGTTCGCGGGTCATGCGCTGTACCAGGTACAGCTGGTGCGGACGCCCTTGCAGGCGGAAATCGCGCCGCGACAGGTGGAAATATTCCTCGTCGTTGCCCATCTCGACGCCAAACAGGCTGTCCTCGCTGGCGGCCAGTGCCTGGCGCATCGCTTCGGGACAAGCCGCAAGCAGATCCTCGAAGCGCAGTCCGGCGGGACTCTTGCCTTCGTTGAACAGGTGCCGTGCGGCGAGGTTGGCGTACACGATGCGGTCGCCGGCATCGGTCAGCACCAGCGCGGTCGGCGAATGCTGCACGACCGTGTCCAGCAAAAGTTCGCGCTGGACGATGTTCTGTCGCTGTTCGCGCAGGGCGCGCCCGAGTTCGTTGTGCGCCTCGATCAACTGGCCCAGTTCGTCGCGCCGCCGGGTACGCAGCGATATGCTGAAATCGCCGTCGCGATAACTGGCCACGCTGCCGGACAGCGCGCGCAACAAGCGCCGCACCGGCTGCATCGATGCGTGCGCGGCCCACGCCAGAGGCACCAGACACACGGCGATCGCGACGGCGCCGCCCAGCCACGCGCTTTGCCACCATGCCGACAGGGCCGACGCCAGCGCCGCCGCGACGACCGCGGCACCGAACAGCATCAGCGCGAGTTTGCCTTCGAGGGATGGGAAGCGCATGGGCGTTCACCCCCTTCCACTGGAAGGGGGTCGCTGCGGAGCAGCGGGGGAATGCTGCACGAAGCGCGAACCTCCGGATGCGCAAAAAGCCATCCCGCTCGGTCGCGCCGCGCGCGCGTTCGCTTCGCTCCGCCCTTCGCTAGCGAAGGGGGAAGGCAGGCGCGACCGTGCGTCAGTGCGACGCATCACCCCTCCGTCGGAATCCCGTAGCGCTGCATCCGCCGATACAGCGCCTGCCGCGACAGGCCCAGCGAACGCGCGGCCCGGCTGATCACGCCACCGGCCTTGCGCAAGGCCTCCTCGACGGCCTCGCGCGGCGGATCGTCGAGGCTGCGCGACGCAACCGGCGCCAGCGTCGGCAAACCGAGGTGTTCGACCCTGATTTCATCGCGCCCGCACAACAGTTTCGCGCGGTCGATGGTGTTCTTGAGCTCGCGCACATTGCCGGGCCACGGGTACGCGATCAACGCATCGCGCGCGTCTTCGGACAACACCGCGTCATCGGCGAGGAAATACTCGGCCAGGGGGAGGATGTCGTCCGGGCGCTCGGTCAATGGCGGCAGCGCGATCTCGATGGTGTTCAGGCGATAAAACAAGTCCTCGCGGAACTTGCCGTCACGCAGCATGGCGGAGATATCCGCATTGGTCGCGCTGATTACCCTTACCTTGACCTTGCGGGTGCGGGTCGAGCCAAGGCGCTCGAATTCGCCCGATTCCAGCACCCGCAACAATTTCATCTGGCCCGCCGCAGGCAGGTTGCCGATCTCGTCCAGGAACAGCGTGCCGCCATCGGCCGCCTCGAAACGGCCCTCGCGGGCCCGGGTCGCGCCCGTGAACGCGCCCGCCTCGGCCCCGAACAATTCGGCCTCGATCAGCTCGCTGGGCAACGCGCCGCAATTCACCGTGACCAGCGGTTTCCCGCGCACCGAGGAATTGGCGTGCACGATTTCGGCGATGCGCTCCTTGCCGGCGCCGTTCGGCCCCGTGATCAATACCGGAACGTCGGCGCGCGCAACCTGGCAGGCCAGCTCGATCACGCCCATCATCTCGTCGGAAGCGAACACGATTCCGCGCAGGTCGTGGTCGCGTTCCAGTACCTCGCGGCGGCGGCGGCGGCTCGCGCGCGTGGTTTCGGCGGCACGCGCATTCTCGGAAAGCTCCAGCAGGTTCTCGACCGTCGCCAGCAACTTGGTATCGTCCCACGGCTTGGCCATGTAGTCGGCCGCCCCGGCCTTGACCAGCTGCACGGCGGTCTCGAGGTGCGACCAGCCCGTCAGCAGGATCACCGGCAGGTCGGGGTGGTTCGCGCGAATGGCGTGGAACAGCGCGACGCCCTCTTCGCCCGAGGTGGTGTCCGCGCTGAAATTCATGTCCGCGATCACCACGTCCACCCGCTCGCGGGCCAGCAATGCCAGGCCCTCGTCGGGCATCGCCGCCGTGAGCGGCCGGATGTCGTTGAGCGACAACAGCAGCGACAGCGCTTCGCGTACCGCGGCCTGGTCGTCGATGATCAGGACCGTTCGCATGGGATCTGGATGCAATCAGGGTTCATTTTTCGAGGCTATCACGCTTTGTTGCCCATCCCATCGGTTCGCGGAGGGGGGCTGCTTGTCCTCCCCCTTCCGCAGGAAGGGCGGAGCGAAGCGAACGCGCGCGCAGCG
>DASURP010000100.1:0-28716 GCA_036279975.1 Rhodanobacteraceae bacterium | reverse complement strand
CTCGTAGCCCAGCAGCCGCATGATGCCGAAGTACAACCCGCCGCGGCGGGTGAAAACTTCGTCGCGGATGCTGCTCGCGACCGGATAGGGATAGTCCCCGGCATTCGCTTCGGCGAACACGATGTTGACCTGCATCGGTCCTCCGGTTTCCACCGGATTGAAGTCCGCGAACAGACGCTTTCCCAACGGCACGCTGGCGATCAGGTCTTCGTAGATGCGGCTGAGCTCGCGCTCGGTGCGTACGTGCGCTAAGCGGTCGCTGTACGAGCGGCCATCCGGCGAGTGGATTTGCAGTGCGGCATCGACCAGGAATTCGGGTATGTGGTGCGCGGCGGCGCGCCGGTCGATCTCCCCGCGTGCGACGCGCGGCAGGTCGGGTACGCCCGGGTCGGCGTGGTAGCCGGATTCCTGCGCGATCACCGCCAGGACCGTGCAGATGTTCTCCGGATTCGGATTGAGGCCATGGGTGCTGAATGCCGTCTGGATGTCGGTGGCCCAACCCTCGCGATCCGGCACGTCGGTGGGCATGCGATCCACGATCCTGGCGCGTATTTGCGCCGGCGGAACCCGTGGAGCCTGCGGCGTGGGTCTTGTGGCGCACGCTGCCAGCAGCAGGGGCAGGCACCACGCGGCGACCGTGATCGCGCGGGAGCAGGGTGCCGGCGTGGGGCGTGTCATGCGTGCAGCATACCGAGCGTCAACAACGACTGCAGCGCACGCGGCTGCGTCGATCATTGCGTCTGCGCTGCGTTGGTTTGCGCGCGCTTGCAAAGTCCGATTCGGCACCATCGGACTGGCGGCGGGCACCAACGCGTCAGGTTCGGTGCCCACCACGATATCTTGCGCGTGCTCGCCGCGGTAGCGACCGGCGAATGCCGCAAGTGCTGCGGGAAAGCTGCCGATGGCTTGAGTGGAGCGGATCGTCGGCGCATGCCTTGTCCGGTCACGGCATGGCCGCGACCCGCTTCGCGGTCACCTTCGCCGATGCCGGGTTCTGGCCTATGACCAGGCGTCCGTCGACGGCGGCGGTGATTAAACGCTAAATTAACTCCGCTCGATTGCCCCCGTGCCTCTTCAGCGCAGTCGGCCTTGGTCTCCGGCTATGCCCCAACGTGCCGCCGCGGTATGCTTGGTGCAGAGGGGGCTGTAGACGCCAGCCCTGTGCGGAGGGCTGACCGGCATGGCCGATGTTTTCGTCTCCTACGCTCGAGCCGACAAGGCCCGTGTCGCGCCGCTGGTCGCGGCCATCGAGGCGAATGGCTGGTCGGTGTGGTGGGATCCGGAAATTTCACCGGGTGAGGAATTCGACGACCAGATCGACGCCGAGATCGACGCCGCCAAGGCCGTATTGGTGGTCTGGACGCCAACCTCGGTGGCTTCGCGCTGGGTGCGCGGCGAAGCACGCGAGGCGGCCGACCGCGGCATCCTGGTGCCGGTGCGCTTCGAGCAGGCACGGCTGCCGATGGACGTGCGCGCGATCCACACCACCGACCTCGACGACTGGGGCGAGGATCCGGCAAGCCCGAAGCTCCAGGAATGCCTGCGCGCGCTCAAGACGATGATCGCCAAGGCGGATTCGGCGCAGGCAGCGCAGGACACGGCCGGCGCGGGTCCGGTCGTTCCCGCCAAACCGGCGCCCCGGTTCTCGGTCTGCGTGCTGCCGTTCGCCAACATGAGCGGCGACCCCGAACAGGAATATTTCAGCGACGGCATCACCGAGGACATCACGACCGACCTGAGCAAGGTCTCGGCGCTGGCGGTCACCGCCAGCAACATCGCCTTCAGCTACAAGGACAAGCACATCGACATCCCGAAGGTCGTGCGCGAGCTGAAGGTGTCGCACGTGCTGGAGGGCAGCGTGCGCAAGGCCGGTGGCCGGGTGCGCATCAACGCCCAGTTGATCGATGGCGCGACCTTCAACCACGTCTGGGCCGAGCGTTACGACCGCGACGCCAGCGACATCTTCGCGATCCAGGACGAAATTTCGCAGGCCATCGTGAAGGCATTGAAGCTGCGGCTGCTGCCGGAAGAGAAGAAGGCCATCGAGCGGCGCGGGACCGACAGCGTCGATGCCTACAACCTGTTCCTGATGGCGCGGCAAGCGTATGTCGGAAGCCAGGAGAACGATGAGCGAAATTCGAAAACCATCATTCGCCTGTGCACCCGGGTGACCGAAATCGACCCCCGCTACGCCCAGGCCTGGGCGCTGATGGCAATCGGTTACAGAGGCCTGCGCGATGTGCGGGGAGGAGGGTCCGGCGACGGCATGCGGGCGGTGGACAAGGCGCTGGAACTGGACCCGGACCTTGCCGAGGCCCACGCGGTCAAGGCCCAGATCCTGCAGGCGGATGGCGACTCCGAAGGCGCCGCCGCGGAGGTTGCCCGCGCGCTCAAGCTGGATCCGGAATCCTACGAAGTCAACCGCGCAGCCGGACGCTTGCTCTACGTGGCGCGCAAGTACAAGGAAGCCACGCAGTACTACGAAAAATCCGCGAGTCTCATGGAGACCGACATCAATTCGGTGTCCATGCTGATCAGCTGTTATACGGCATTGCAGGATGCGGCGGGCGTGCGGCGCTTCGCCCAGATGGGGGTCAAGCGCGCCGATGCCATCCTGGCGCGCGACAAGAACAATTCCGGGGTCATGCTCTACAGTGCGTATGCGCTCGCCGCGCTGGGCGAGAGCGAATCGGCCAAGGAGCGGATGAGCCACGCGTTGTTGATTGACCCGGACAATTTCAACATGCGCTACAACTTCGCCTGTGCCTTGAGCGTGCATCTGAAGGACACGGAGGCCGCCCTCGACATGCTCGGCCCGGCGTTTGAGGTCATGGCGCGGACGTTCCTGCCGTTCGCCAAGGCCGACCCGGACCTCGAGTTGTTGCATGACCACCCGCGCTGGCAGGCCATGGTCGCCGCAACTGAGGCGCGGCTCGCGGGGGAGAAATCGCCGGCGCCGGTCGTGGGGAGCTGACGGCCATGGCCGACGTGTTCGTTTCCTACGCCCGCGCGGACAAGGCGCGCGTCGCGCCGCTCGTCGCCGCGATCGAGGCGAAAGGCTGGTCGGTGTGGTGGGATCCGGCGATCGTCCCCGGCCGGGAATTCGATGACGAGATCGAGGCCGAAATCAATGCGGCCAAGGCGGTGCTGGTGGTGTGGACGCCGACCTCGGTCGCATCGCGTTGGGTGCGCGGCGAGGCGCGCGACGCGGCGGACCGCCACGTGCTGGTGCCGGTGCGCTTCGACAAGGCGCACCTTCCGATGGACGTGCGGGCGATCCATACCACCGATCTCGACGATTGGGGCGGGGACGCCGCCGGAGCCAGGGCGCAGGAGTTCCTGAATGCGCTGGGCATGCTGATCGCCCGCGCACCGGACCCGCAATCCGCCAAGGGCGGTGTCGCGGCGCCAGCACCCGGGGCCAAGCGTTTCGCGGTCTGCGTGCTGCCGTTCGCCAACATGAGTGGCGATCCGGAACAGGAATATTTCAGCGACGGCATTACCGAGGACATCATCACCGACCTGAGCAAGGTGTCATCGCTCGGGGTCGTCTCGCGCAACGATTCGTTCCTCTACAAGGGAAAGCAGATCGAGATGCACAAGCTGGCGCACGAACTCAAGGTCACGCACGTGATGGAAGGCAGCGTGCGCCGGGCCGGCGGGCGAGTGCGGATCACCGCGCAGCTCATCGACGGCGCCACCGGCCAGCACGTCTGGGCGGAACGTTACGATCGCGACGCCAATGACATCTTCGCGATCCAGGACGAGATTTCCCACGCCATCGTGAAGGCCTTGAAGCTGCGGCTGCTGCCCGAAGAAAAGAAGGCTATCGAGCGGCGTGGTACAGACAGCGCCGAAGCCCACGATTTGTACTTGATGGCGCGGCAGATCTACATAACCAACTTGGAGGGCATCCGCCCGTCGCAGGCCATCGTGCGCACGTGTGAACGTGCGACCAGCATTGATCCGGGCTATGCCGAGGCTTGGGCCTTGATGGCCATAGGCCACAGGAACCTGCGCGAGATGGGCGCCGGGGCGGATGATGGAATGGTGGCGGCTGAGCGCGCACTCGGATTGAATCCGAACCTCGTGGAGGCACACGCAGTCAAGGCGTACATCCTGCAGCTGCGGGGTTCCATGGATGAGGCGGTGCGCGAGGTCGAAGCGGCGTTGGCGCTGGACACTGAGTCCTATGAGGCCAACCGCACGGCAGGGCGGCTCGCCTATCAGCAGCACCGGTTCGACGACGCAGTGGGTCGCTATGAAAAGGCGATCGCGTTGATGGAGTCCGATGTCAACTCGGCGATGATGCTGATCAGCGCCTATCGCGCTTTGGACAATCTGGGTGGCATGCGACATGCTGCAGAAGTGGCGCTCAGGCGTGCGGATGCGGTGCTCGGACGTGACCAGGGCAATTCGGGCGTCATGGCCTACAGCGCGCATGCGCTTGCAGCACTGGGCGAGGGTGAACGCGCCAAGGCGCGCATGAACCGGGCGTTGTTGATCGATCCTGACGACTGGAAGATGCGTTACAACTTTGCGTGTACCTTGTGCGTGTATTTGCAGGACAAAGATGCGGCGCTGGAGATGCTCGATCCCGTATTCGCGACGATCACGGAATCGTTTCTGCCTTATGCAAAGGTGGATCCCGATCTGGATGCGTTGCATGGCGACCCGCGCTACCAAGCCATGGTCGTGGCGGCCGAAGCGCGCCTCGTGGCGGCGAAGTCGTCCGCGTCGGCGCCGGTCGTGGGGAGCTGACGGGTATGGCTGACGTATTTATTTCCTACGCCCGCGCCGACAAGGCACGTGTCGCGCCGCTGGTAGCCGCGATCGAGGCGAAGGGCTGGTCGGTGTGGTGGGACCCCGAGATCAGCCCCGGAAAGGAGTTCGACGACGAGATCGACCAGGAGCTGCAGGCGGCCAAGGCGGTGTTGGTGGTGTGGACGCCGACCTCGGTAGCTTCGCGCTGGGTACGCGGCGAAGCGCGCGATGCCGCCGAGCGCGGCATCCTGGTGCCGGTGCGGTTCGGGCAGGCGCGCCTGCCGATCGACGTACGCGCGCTGCACACCACCGATCTCGACGACTGGGGTGAGAATCCCGCGAGCGCGCCGGCGCAGGCGTGCCTCTCGGCGCTGGGCGCGATGGTCGGAAAGGGCACGCTGACGGCTGCGGCAACGCCCGACAAGCGCAAGGCCGCCACGGCCAAACCCACGCCGCAATTCTCGATCTGCGTGCTGCCCTTCACCAACATGAGCGGTGAAGCCGAGCAGGAATATTTCAGCGACGGAATCACCGAGGATATCATCACCGACCTCAGCAAGGTGTCGGCGCTGCGGGTGATATCGCGCAACAGCGCGTTCCGCTACAAGGGCAAGAACGTGGACCTGCCCAAGGTCGCAGCCGAGCTCAACGTCACCCACGTGCTGGAAGGCAGCGTGCGCAAGGCCGGCGGCCGGGTGCGGATCAGTGCGCAGCTGATCGACGGTGAATCGAACGGCCACCTGTGGGCCGAACGTTACGATCGCGAGGACGCCGACATCTTCGCGATCCAGGACGAGATCTCGCAGGCGATCGCCAAGGCGTTGCGTGTGCACCTGCTGCCCGAGGAAAAGAAGGCGATCCGCAAACGCGGCACTGAGAACGCCGAAGCACACAATCTCTATTTGATGGCGCGCCAGACCTATGTCACCAGCCAGGAAATGGACGGACGGTCTGCACAGGCGATCGTGCGCATCTGCAGACGCGCCACCGACCTCGATCCGGAGTATGCCGAAGCCTGGGCGTTGATGGCGGCAGGCTACCGGCAGTGGAACGATGCGCAGGCCAATGACACCCAAGCCGGCATGGCTGCGGTAGATCGCGCACTGGCGTTGAATCCCGACCTGGCCGAAGCCCACGCCGTAAAGGCACAGCTCCTGCAGATCGATGGAAATCTTGATGCTGCCATCGCTGCAAGTACGGCCGCGCTGGCGCACGACCCGGAATCCTACGAGGTGAACCGTTCGGCGGGGCGCCTGCACTACCAATTGTGCGAGTTCGTCGAGGCGGCCCGCTTTTACGAGAAGGCCGTCGCGCTGATGGAGGCGGACATCAATTCGGCAGCGATGCTGGTCAGTTGCTACACGGCGCTGGGCGATGCCGCAGCAACTCGTCGTGCCGCCGAGCTGACCCTGCGGCGCACCGAGCCCATCCTGGAGCGCGACCCCAACAATTCGGTGGTGACGGCCTACAGCGTGGATGCATTGGCGGCCTTGGGTGAGAACGACCGCGCCAAGGCCCGCATGCAACGCGCGCTGCTGATCGACCCCGACAACTTCAACATGCGCTACAACTTCGCGTGCATGCTGGCGGTGCGGCTGAAGGACGAGAACGCAGCATTCGAAATGCTTGCCCCGTTGTTCGAGATCATTTCGGCCAGTTTCCTCGCGTACGCCAAGGCCGATCCGGACCTTGAATCGCTGCGCGGTGAGCCGCGCTATGTGTCGATGGCTGCTGCGGCAGAGGCACGGCTTGCTGCGGAGGCCAAATCGGGTGCCGCCGGTGCAGTGGCCGCAAAGATCGGGAATTGACCGGCATGGCTGACGTTTTCGTTTCCTACGCCCGCGCCGACAAGGCCCGCGTCGCGCCGCTGGTGGCCGCGATCGAGGCCAGGGGCTGGTCGGTGTGGTGGGATCCCGACATCAGCCCGGGCCAGGAGTTCGATGACCAGATCGATGCCGAGCTGATGTCGGCGAAGGCCGTGGTAGTAGTGTGGACGCCGACTTCGGTAGTGTCGCGCTGGGTGCGCGGCGAAGCGCGCGACGCGGCCGATCGCGGCGTACTGGTGCCGGTGCGTTTCGAGCAGGCGCGGCTGCCGATCGACGTGCGCGCGATCCACACCACCGATCTGGATGACTGGGACGAGGATCCCGAGAGCGCGCCGGCGCAGACTTGCCTGCTCGCGCTGGCCGCGATGATCGCGCACTCCAGTGCAGCGCAGGCGGCCGAGGCAAAAGCCCGCGCGGCGCCAGCGAAAAAGGAAGCTCCGCATTACTCAGTGTGCGTGCTGCCGTTTCTCAACATGAGCGGCGATCCGGAACAGGAATATTTCAGCGACGGCATCAGCGAAGACATCATCACCGACCTCAACAAGGTATCCGCGCTCGAGGTAGTGTCAAGAAACACCGCGTTTGCCTACAAGGGCAAGCAGATGGACGCGTCGGCGATTGCGCGCAAGCTCAAGGTCACGCACGTGCTGGAAGGCAGCGTCCGCCGCGCCGGCGGGCGAGTGCGCATCACCGCGCAGTTGACCGACGCGGCCAACGACCGGCAGGTGTGGGCCGAGCGCTACGACCGGGACACGGATGACATCTTCGCCCTGCAGGACGAAATCTCGCATGCGATCGTGAAGGCGCTGCGGCTGCAATTGCTGCCGGAGGAGCGCCGCGAGATACGCCGCCGCGGCACCGACAGCGTCGAGGCCCACGACCTGTACCTGATGGCGCGCCAGATTTATGTGACGACGCAGGAAGATGAACGTGCCTCCCAGGCCATCATCCGTGCCTGCCAGCGTGCTACCGAAATTGACCCACGTTACGCGCAAGCCTGGGCATTGCTGGCTTGGGGTCAGCGTAACCTGAACGAGCTCAATGCCCAGCCCGACGATGGGATGGTCGCCGTGGACCGGGCCCTGGCGTTGAATCCAGAACTCGCGGAGGCGCACGCGGTCAAGGCCGACATCCTGTGTGGGCAGGGTGCAATGGATGCGGCAGTGGCCGAAGCCGCCACGGCGCTGAAGGTAGACCCGGAATCCTATGAGGCCAATCGGGTGGCTGGTCGGATCGCCTACCTGCAGCATCGCTTCAAGGATGCGGTCACCTATTACGAGAAGACGATTGGTTTGATGGATTTGGACGTCAACTCGGCGATGATGCTGGCGAGCTCCTATCGCGCACTTGGCGATGCCGCGGGACGACTGCGTGCTGCCGCGGTGGCGGTGCAGCGCGCGGACGCGATACTGGCCCACGACCAGAACAACGTGGCGGTCATTGCCTACAGCGCCAACGCGCTGAGTGCGGCTGGGGAAGCCGAGCGCTCCAAGGCGCGCATGGGCCGCGCGTTGCTGGTCGATCCCGACAACGTCAACATGCGATACAACTTCGCGTGTGGCTTGTGCGTGTACCAGCACGACAAGGATGCCGCGCTGGACATGCTGGAACCCCTGTTCCCACGGATCACCGGCGAACTTTTGCGTTACCTGCAGGCGGACCCGGACTTCGAATCCCTGCACGACCATCCGCGCTACCAAGCAATGGTCGCGGCGGCCGAGGCGCGCCTCGCGGCGGAGAAGCAGGATGAGGCGCCTGAGTCGCAGCAAGCCTGACCGGCTGGCAATTGCAGGAGCCGGCCGGCGCGCAGCGCCGCTCCATCTTTTCCGGCGACCGTCGCCGGATGACATTCCGCAACACCCATCGCGCGCAGGCGCCCTCCTGCGGAAGCGGCTTGTGTAGGAGCGGCCCTTGGCCGCGATCGGGCGTGGCCGCGATCCCCATCGCGCGCGGGCGCCCTCCTGCGGGGAATCCGGGTCGCCGGTCGCGCGCAAGCGCGCTCCTACTTCCCCAGCATGTACAACTGCCACAGGTCCTTGGTGGTCATCTGCAGGAATGGCCGCATCGTCACGCGGCCGGTGACGCCGATGCTGTGTTCGAGGTAGCGCAGCTCCTCGAATTTCTCGCGGGTTTCGCCATCCAGCTCCACGTCGAGGCCGTTCTCGCGCGCCAGCAGCAGGCCTTTCGCCCGCAGGGCGAGTTCGGTGTACACGCGCAGGTAGCACAGCATGTCCGCGACCAGCGTACCGTCCAGCTTGTCGCGCAGGCTGCCCAAGAATTTCCCGGCGGGCGTGCGATCGAAATTTCCCGAATCGAGCATCCGCATCAGTTCGGTGTCCTCGTCGAAGTCCACTTCCAGCCAGTTGTGGGTGCGCTGTTCGCTGATGCGCAGCAACAGGTACAAGAGCGGTGGCAGGGTCAACAGGATGCCGACTGTGGACAGCACCGGCGAGACATAGAAATGGTTGAAGATGGAATGCACGGCCATGGCCGCCAGCAGGCCCGGCACGCAATGTATCGGGCGCACGTCCATGCTCCGCTCGGTCAGCGTTTGCGTGATCACCGCAAAGATCGCGACCACGCCGCCGTGCATCACCGCGGTACCGAACCCGCGCACGATCCAGAGCGTCAGCGTGGTGTTGTGGTCGAGATACAGATAGTAGAAGTTCTCGATCACCGCGAAGCCCGCGCCCACCGCGAAGCCGAGGATCAACGAATCGACGAGGAACCCGACGCGGTGGGTGCCGAACAGCCACAACACCACCAGTGCCTTCAGCGTCTCCTCCACGATCGGCGCCACCCAGCGCGAGTAATGGGTGAGGCTCATGCCGAGCAGGTCCATCAATTCGCCGTTGAGGATGTAGCACGCCACCGCCACCACGCCGCCGGCAGCCAGCATGGCGAGGACCAGCCGCATCCGCACCATCTGGTAGGTGTCGAGGTAAATCAGCAGCAGCAGGAACATGATGACCGGCAGCAGGCCCACCGGAACGACCGTGAGCAGCGCCAGTGCATGGTGGAGGCTGTCCATCGTCACAGGATCTTCAGCGAGAGCATCCATTCGTCCGAACCGTTGCCGGCGCCGCCGAATCCACGTGCGTAGCCTGCCGACAGCGTCATCGGCAGGTGGTTCATCACGGAAAACTCGAGGTCGAGCTGCAGGCCGGCGTCGCGCGCGGTGCTGCGCAGGCCGGCGTGGTTGGGGTCGGTCACCAGCACGCCCGTGAACAGCGCCGGGCGGATCCATTTGAGGAAGAAGCCGGGGCTGCCGACGTTCTCGAAGCGCCACGGCGGCAGGTTCAGTTCCAGCGTCGATTTGGCGAAGGAGTGGCCCGCAAGTTCGTCGATCTCGAAGCCGGGGAAGCTGTCGAATTCCCGGTAGTGCTTGGGATCCTGGTTGTCGACGTAGTTGTTCTGGAAGCCGCCGAAGTAGAAGTTGGCGAGGTTGTTGTTGCGGTTGCCGCCGGAAGCGCCGGCCGAGTTGTACAACCACAGCGACATGTGTGGCACGGGCAGCATGAAGCCGAAGTCGAACCCGGCGCGCAGCTGCGGGATGGTCTGGCCGTTGGCGACGTAGGTCGTGGCATCCACGTTCCAGCCGATGCCCTGCTCGCGGTCCACGGCGCCCCCCGATTGCTTGAGGTCGGTGTACTTCAACCCGGCGCGGGTGACGAAGATGTCGTTGACCTGGGCGTTGACGTTCTGGAAACCCGGCAGGGTGCTGAGCCCGGTGTAATACGCGCCGCTGGCGCTGAAATCCAGCTTGCGCGGGGTATCCAGGATCAGCGTGCGCTTGTAGCCGACCAGCAGCGAGTCGCCCTTGAGGCTGGTGCGGACCGGGCCGAACAGGTCGTAGAAATCGGAGTGGTTGTGCCAGTAGCGCACTTCCCAGTTCATGGCCTTGAAGTCGATGCCGAGGTGCAGGCGCTGGCCGTGGTCGGTCGGTCCACCCACGGAGACTGCGGCGTCGATTCCCAGGGTGTACAGGCTCAGGGTGTCGCCGAGTTCGGTGTGCCAGCCCAACGCCGCCCCGCCGCGATAACCTTCGATGACGGGGTAGTGCGATTGCAGGCGCATCTCGTGGCCCGGTTTGTACACGCCCTTGTGGGTGATCAGCGAGTCGAGGTCGACCCGTGATGGCGAACCGACGCCCCAGGTCTTCACGATCGGGTGGCGCTCGGCAACCAGCGTGCCGAGGAAGTCGATGGAACTCAGGTCGTCGAGCGGCTTGGGATCGAATTCGACCGGCAGGAAACCCTGTCCGGTGTACTCCAGCGCCGCGAGTTTGCCGTCCGGCAACTGCAGCGGGCGGAACAGGCCGGTGTCGATGTTGCTCAAGGCATCCATCTTGCCGCTGGCAATGTCGTAGCGATAGATGTTGGAGATGCCGGTGTAGTACGAACTGCCATACAGCTGGCGGTCGTCCTTGCCGAAAATGAAACCTTCCGGCGCCGCCTGGCCGAAGTCGTACGTCGCGAACGGCGTGGCGCCCCCGGCCAGCAAGTCCCCCGTCTTGTAGAGATGCAGGAAATTGGCGCCGCTGACCTCGGCCAACGACAGCGACAGCATGCTGCCGTCGTGCGATACGTCGAGATCGAACGGCACTTCGCCGTAGGGGAAAGTGTGCACCTGGTGCCATTCGTCGTACGGGTACGGGATGCGCACCAGCGTGACGTAACCATTCGCGGTGCGCAGTCCCCACAGCGAACGGTCGGCCGGGTCGAACGCAAGATCGCCGATGCGGGCCTTGCGCAGCAGCCGCCGGCTCTTGCCGGTGCGGAGGTCGACCGCCATCAGGTCGCGGTAATCCAGGTTGTTCTGGGTGTAAAAGAACGTCCCGGTCGCCGGATCGTAGGCCGACGAGGTGACGATGTATTTCATCGAACCCTTGATGTCGACCACGTGGCGAAGGCTTCCGTCCTGCAGCGACAGCACGCCGACGTAGGCAAGCCTGCCGGGATAGCGGAACGCGCCGATCAGGTCGCCGTGGTCGATGAAAAAACGGGAGACCGAGCCCAGCGCGCGCGGCGCGAGCGGCGTCACCGGGGTGATCGGGTACCGATGCACCTTTTTCAGGTTGGCGTCCTGGAAGCCGTGTTCCCAGGCGATCCAGTCGTTCCACGCCTGGTCCAGCGGAATGTGGAACACCTGCTGGAACTGGTCGGCGTAGTAGGCCTTGCTGTCCTGGCTGCGGATGAACCAGTCGAGCAGTTGCTGCGGCGTATAGTGCAGCGACAGGTACGTCATGAAGCGCGTGCCGTAAAGATAGGCGTTGGTCATGGTTTCGAAGTTGACCGACGTGCCCACCGACACCAGCCCCAGCGGACTGTAGAAATGGGTGTGGTCGCGCACCATCGCGCGGAACACCATTTCATCGTAAGGCCCCTGGGCGCGGCCGATGCCGCCGCCCATCCAGGTTTCCATGTAGACCGCGATGCCTTCCTGGAACCAGCGCGGCACGCTCATGCGCGGGGTGGTCAGGTAACCGTACAGGATGGTTTCCGGGTGCGCGTCGATCGGGCGGACCTTGCCGCCCAGGAATCCCCGCCAGCGCGCGTCGCTCGCATTCCAGCCATCCATGGTGGCGGCGTGCACCAGCTCGTGGTTGGCCGTCGAAAACATGCGCTCGCTGCTGGGCGAGGTTCCCATGGCCTTGAGTTCCGGCGCGATGTACAGCGTCACCTCGTTGAAGGGCGCCACCGAGGTGCCACCGTTGCCGTAGTCGCTGAAGTCGGTGAGCACCACGGTGGTGCGGTCCCAAGGCTTCCAGTGGAAGGTCTTTTCCTGGAATCGAAGCGAATTCTCGAAACTGCGCGCGACGTGCGGGACCAGATAGGCATTGTCCGGGGTGTACAACACCCGCAGATCCTTGGTCTCGATGCTCTGCAGTTGGAACGATTGGGCGGACGCGCAATGCGGGATGAGCATGTTCGCCGTGGCCAGCACGGCCCCGGCCAGCAGATGTCCCCGCAACGATCGCCCCATGATCCGCCCCTTGCCCAAGTGCCTGCCGCCCACCCCAGCCGTGCACCCCGCGGCATACCACGTGTGGAGGGGAGCATACAACTCCGCCCGCAGGTGCGGGCGGAGTCGTGGAAACCAGCACTGCCGCCGGAGCCTCCTTGACCCCGGACAGCCCCTGGCTCTAGTCAGCCTGGCTGTGCTGCAAGGCGCTGCGGGCGGCGTCGCTGTTCATCAACGTCTGCCGGAACGCGGCGCTGTCCAAGGCCGTGCGGAACGCCTGGTTCTGCATCGCCTGCTGGAACGCATGGCTCTGCAGGGCAGTGCGGAACGCATCGTTGTTCATCAGGGCGGTGCGGAATGCATCGTTGTTGAGCAACGCGCTGCGCAGCATCGCGACATTGGCCAGTTGCGTGCGGAACGCATCGCTGTTGGCGAGCGCGGTGCGGAATGCGGCACTGTTGGCGAGTACGGTGCGGAACGCATCGCTGTTGGCCAGCGCAGTGCGGAACGCGGCGCTGTTGGCGAGTACGGTGCGGAACGCGTCGCTGTTGGCGAGCGCGGTACGGAACGCGGCGTTGCTGGCGAGCGCGGTGCGGAACGCATCGCTGTTGGCCATTGCCGTGCGGAACGCGGCGTTGCGCTGCATCGCGGTGCGGAGCGCGGCACTGTTGGCCACTGCGGTGCGGAACGCGTCGCTGTTGGCGAGTACGGTGCGGAACGCGTCGCTGTTGGCCAGCGCGGTGCGGAACGCGTCGCTGTTGGCGAGCGCGGTGCGGAACGCATCGTTGGAGGCGAGTGCGGTGCGGAACGCGTCGCTGTTGGCCATTGCAGTGCGGAAGGCGGCGTTGCGCTGCATCGCGGTGCGGAAGACGGAGTTGTTGGCCAGCGCGGTGCGGAACGCCTCGTTGTTGGCCAGCGCGGTGCGGAAGGCATCGTTGCTGGCGAGCGCGGTGCGGAACGCCTCGTTGTTGGCCAGCGCGGTGCGGAACGCGTCGCTGTTGGCCATTGCCGTGCGGAAGGCGGCGTTGTGCTGCATGGCGGTACGGAAGGCAGCGTTGTGTTGCAACACCGTGCGGAATGCATCGTTGCTGGCCAGCGCGGTGCGGAACGCCTCGTTGTGCGCCAGCGCGGTTCGGAACGCGTCGCTGTTGGCGAGCACGGTGCGGAAGGCATCGTTGTCGGCCAGCGCAGTGCGGAACGCCTCGTTGTGCGCCAGTGCGGTGCGGAACGCCTCGTTGTTGGCCAGCGCGGTGCGGAATGCCTCGTTGTTGGCCAGCGCGGTGCGGAACGCCTCGTTGTTGGCCAGCGCGGTGCGGAACGCGTCGCTGCTGGCCAGTGCGGTGCGGAACGCAGCGTTGCGTTGCATCGCGGTACGGAAGGCGGCGTTGTGCTGCAGCGCGGTGCGGAATGCGTCGTTGCTGGCGAGCGCGGTGCGGAACGCCTCGTTGTGCGCCAGCGCGGTGCGGAACGCATCGCTGTTGGCGAGTACGGTGCGGAACGCGTCGCTGCTCTGCAGCGCCGTCCGCAAGGCTTCGCTGTTGGCCAGCGCGGTGCGCATTTCGCTATTCGCCAGCGCGGTACGGAACGCATCGCTGCGCAGCAGCGTCAGCATTTCCGGATCGTTGATGATCTTCTGGTAGGCATCGGTCTGGACGAATTTCGCCACGTCCTGGTTGCCGAGCTTGAGGTCGCCGCTGCCCACCTGGCTGGCCTGGTAGCGATGTGCCGGGGCGATCGTCGCCGCGGCCATTTCGTTGGCGCCGTGCGGGAACATGTCACCCATGTAGGCAACGCCAACCGCAACCGCGACGATTGCGATCGCCACGCCGGTGACCAACGCCTTCTTCTTCGTTGTCAAGTTTGCCATTGTGTTGCCCCTCGGTTCGTGTCTGTGGTGGGTTCGTGACATACGCCATCCGATGCGTGACGCACGCCATCCAATACGCCGGGCGCCGCGGAAAGTTGGTGCTTGCGTGGAACCGGAATCGTGCAGCCCGGGCCGGCCCTCCGCCTCGGCCAGTTCCAGCAGGCGCGCATGCAGCGATGGCGGGGGCTCCGGCGCTGGCGTGGCGTCCCGCAGGACCGCGCCCAGTTCGAGTAACTCCGCGCGCGCGGCGCGCAATTCCGGCGAATGGTCCAGCGCGGCCTGCAGCTGTGCGCGCCCGGCGGGATCCAGGTCATGGTCCAGTTCCGCGTGCAGCCACGCCATTTCGATGGGGCTGATCATGCCGTCGCCACCCCGTGCGCGAAGAGCTTCCCGTGCAGCTCCTGGCGGGCGCTGTACAGCCGCGATTTCACTGTCTTCTCGGGGATGTGCAGGATCTCGGCCATCTGTGCGTAGCTGCATTCGGTAAAGTGCCTCAGGACGATGACGACCCGATGGTCGTACGGCAATTCCATCAATGCCCTCTGGATCAGGTCGTGCATCTGTGCGTCTCCGGCCACCTGCTCGGGCCCGCGCTCGGTGCTCGCCAGCGGGAAATCCTCCATGTCGATCGCGACCGCCTCTGCGTGGCTCCGGTGTTTCAACCGGTCGAGCGATTCATTCACCGCGATCCGGTAGATCCAGCTGAACAAGCGGTACTGCGGGTCGTACCCCGTTATGTTCTCGAACACTTTCAGGAACACGTTCTGGGTGGCGTCCGCCGCTTCCGCGGCGCTGCCCAGCATCCGATAGGCGACGTTGAACATCGGACGTTCGTAGCACTCGATCAGCTCGTTGAACGCAGCGACATCACGCAAGCGGAGCCGCGCCGCCCATGTCGCGTCGGGTTCGTCGCTCATCCGCCCCATATGTGCCATATACGCCTCAGGCCCCGAAAAGTTGGCGGGGCTCGCGGATCCAGCCGTGCGTTACGTGCTGCAGGTCACCGAGAACAACTTGTCCATTCCGGAATAGCGAAAGACGTCGTGGACATGCGGATTGACGTTGATCAGGCGGATGCCCGAGCCCGCCGCGGCCAGCCGCTTGTGGGTCTTCAAAAGCACGCCAAGGCCCGCGCTGGAAATGTATTCGAGCCCGCCCGCATCGATGACGCAGGGCGGCGGAACCTCGTCCAGGAACGCCTGGGCCGCGGCCGCCTGGGCCGCATCCAGCCGTCCGATCAGCAGCACGCGGCGGTCTTCTCCGTAGTGGATATCAAGCATGGTCCTGCGCCATCCTCTTGGTGAAGGTGACCTTGCTCTCGCGATTCCGGTACTCGTAGTGGATCGCATCCACCATTTTCGAAACCAGATACAGGCCCATGCCGTTGGGCCGCCGCGCCGCCAGGGGCGCATCGATGTCCAGCTCGGGCGGGCAAGTCGGATCGTATGGTTCCACGTCGTAGTCCGTCAGGCTGACCTCGACCGCGTCGCCGACCCAGTCCAGGCGCAGCCTGATGTCACGGTTCGTGCCGTGGTTGTACTTGACCAGGTTCACGAACAACTCCTCGATCGACAGGTCCACCGGCAGGCGCAACGCAGGTTCGATGCGCCGTCCGGCAAAAAAACGATCGGTCGCGGCGACGATGGCCGGCAATTCGTTGATCGAACGCTTGAACGTCATTTCCACCGGGCCCCGGCCTCCCGCGCCGACGAGCGCTGCAACCCGTGGCGTCACGCCGGTGCCACGGGAGCGCACTGGCAACTATAGCGCCTTCGCCAGCCTTGGGTCTGCGCTTGCATCGCGGCGCCCGCGCTACGAGACTTGCCGGGGTCTGGAGACCGGACTGTTGCCGGTGGGAGTCTGGGGCGCCAATTGAACGTGTACACCGGCGCGTCCGGAAAGCGCGTGTTGCCTGCCGAACCCTCGCGGCGTTGCGGGTGGCGGGCAGCGGTGTCGTACGCGGGCGACTCGTGGGGACTTTCCCCAGGTACGCCGCGGCCTTTGCCCACCACCTGCGCTGGCCTGGAATGAGCGTGGACAGCGCCAGGCAAGCAGGTGAAGAGATCGCCCGCAAGGATCTGCTGGAGGCCTTGCTGGCCACCACCCGTGCACTGGGCGGTCCCGAAACCGGATCCGCTGCGGCGGAGCTGGCCGAAGCCGCGCGCGTGCATACGGGCGCCCGCACCGCGGCGCTGTGGCGCCGCGACACGCACAGCGGCGAACTGACCCTGTTGGTGCCGTCCCGCGATCCGCCGCCGCGGCTTGCGGCCGGTGCGGGCCTGGCCGGGCGTTGCGCGGAGGGCGGGCGCATGTTGCTCGAGGTCGATGCGGGAACGGCCGTGGACATTGTTGCCTTGGCCGCCGCCGGCCACGACCCTGCCGGACGCACGGGCGCGGTCCTGAGCCTGCCACTGCTGGCGGGTGACCTCGTACTCGGAATCCTGCAGCTTCTGTACGAATCGGGCCGCGGCTTCGACCCGAACACGGTGCTGCTCGCACAGGTGCTCGCCGCCGAGGGTGCACTGGCGCTGCGCCACGAAGGCCCCGGCGCGGTCAACACGCTGCACAGCGAGGTGGAAGTCGCGCGTGCGATCCAGCGCAGCACCTTGCCCACCCAAATGCCCGCGGTGCCGGGTTACGACCTGTACGGCCACTTCCAGCCCGCGACCTACGCCGGTGGCGACATGTTCGACGCGGTGAAGCTGCCGACGGGCGTGTTCCTGTTGCTGGGTGACGCCACCGGCCACGGTTTCGGCCCGGCGCTGTCGGCGATGGAAATGCAGGGCATGCTGCGCGTTGCGTTCCGGCTCGGCGCCAGCCTCGACGACGCCTACCTCCACGTCAACAACCAGTTGGCCGAGGATCTTCCCGAGGACCGGTTCATTACCGCGTTCCTGGCGTACCTCGACGCCGGGACCCACAGTGTGCGTTACCACTGCGCGGGCCAGGGACCGCTGCTGCTCTACCACGCGGATGACGATCGCTGCGAGTGGATCGAACCGACGACGTTCCCGGTGGGGGTGATGGAGATGGCGGAGTCGCCCCGGGCGGCGACGCTCGAGATGGCCGAAGGCGACATCCTGGCCTTGATTTCCGATGGCCTGTACGAGCGCCTCGATGCCGGCAATGCCGAGTTCGGGCGCGAACGCGTGACCGGGGTGGTCAGGGCCGGACAGCGCCTGCCGATGGCGGAATTGTGCCAACGCTTGCTGGCCGCGGCCGACACTTTCGCCGGCGGGATCGCCGCGGCCGATGACGTCACCTTGATCCTGGTGCGGCGGCTGCCTGGTGTCGCCGCTGCCGGCGACAGCCTGCGCGCCGTGTGATGCGGGAGGGGGCAAGGCGCCGGTTTGTAACGAAATTCCAGCGATAACCGCGCTATGCTTGGGAATCAGGTGGTTGTCGCGTCCTGACCCTTGTTTCGGGGCTGATATACATGGCTGACGTGTTCGTTTCCTACGCCCGCGCCGACAAGGCCCGCGTCGCGCCCGTGGTGGCCGCGATCGAGGCCAAGGGGTGGTCGGTGTGGTGGGATCCCGAGATCACGCCGGGCCAGGAATTCGACGACCAGATCGACGCGGAAATCGACGCTGCGAAAACGGTGTTGGTGATCTGGACACCGACGTCGGTGGCGTCGCGCTGGGTTCGCGGCGAGGCGCGCGAAGCCGCCGAACGCGGGATCCTCGTGCCCGTGCGTTTCGAGCAGGCGCGCCTGCCGATGGACGTGCGCGCGATCCACACCACCGATCTCGACGAGTGGCGGGAGAATCCGTCCCATCCTGCGATGCAGGAATGCCTGCGCGCGCTGGACGCGATGATCGCGCGTTCGCAAGCGACACAGGCCGGCAAGTCGACGCAAGCGCCAGCCGCTGCCTCCGACAAGAAGCCGTCGCCGCGCTACACCATTTGCGTATTGCCGTTCGCCAACATGAGCGGCGACCCGGACCAGGAATATTTCAGCGACGGCATCACCGAGGACATCATCACCGACCTCAGCAAGGTTTCCTCGCTGCGCATCATTTCGCGCAACAGCGCCTTCCAGTACAAGGGCGAGAAACTGGACGTGCCCCAACTCGTCCGCGAGATGAAGGTCACGCACGTGCTGGAGGGCAGCGTGCGCAAGGCCGGCGGCCGGGTGCGGATCAGCGCCCAGCTGGTGGACTGTGAAGACAACGGCCACATCTGGGCCGAACGCTACGACCGCGATACCAGCGACATCTTCGCGTTGCAGGACGAGATTTCCCGCGCGATCGCCAAGGCACTGCGGCTGCGCTTGCTGCCCGAAGAGAAGAAAGCCATCGAGCGGCGCGGCACCGACAGCGCCGAGGCCTACGACTTGTACCTGATGGCGCGGCAGATGTATGTGAGCGGCCAGGAGTGGGACGAACACGCGGCACAGGCCATCATCCGCATGTGCACCGGCGCTACCGAAATGGACCCGAAGTATGCGCAAGCGTGGGCGTTGATGGCAATCGGCTATCGGAGTCTGCGGGCATTGGGCGTGGGAAGCGAGAGCGGCATGGATGCCGCGGAACGCGCACTGGCGATCGATCCGCATCTGGCCGAAGCGCATGCGGTCAAGGCTTACATCCTGCTCCAGAACGGCGATACCGATGCGGCGGAATCCGAAGCCGTGGTCGCGCTGAAGCTCGATCCCGAATCCTACGAGGCCAACCGCACCGCAGCGCGCGTGAATTACCAGCTCCACCGCTTTGAAAATGCCATCCGGTTGTACGAGAAAGCGGCGCACCTGATGGAGGCCGACCTCAATTCGGCGATGATGCTGATCAGTGCATATACCGCCTTGGGCGATACGGCCGGTGTACGGCGATCTGCCGAAATTGCCCTGAAGCGGGCCGAGGCCATCCTTGCGCGTGATCAGAACAATCCCGGCGTCCTGGCGTACAGCGCCTATGCACTCATGGCCTTGGGCGAAGCCGATCGCGCGAAGGCGCGCATGAGCCGGACGCTGATGATCGACCCCAACAATTTCAACATGCGCTACAACTTTGCCTGCGCACTTTGCGTGTACCTGAAGGACAAGGAAGCTGCTCTGGACATGTTGCAGTCCGTGTACGCGACGATCACTGATGCTTTCCTGCCCTACGCCAAGGTCGACCCGGATCTGGAGTTCCTGCACGACGTCCCGCGCTACCAGGCCATGGTCGCGCAGGCTGAGGCACGCCTCGCTGCGGCGAAGCCGGCGCCGGTCGCGGGAGGCTGACCGCCATGGCCGACGTCTTCGTTTCCTACGCCCGTGCCGACAAGGCGCGCGTCGCGCCGCTGGTCAAGGCGATCGAGGCGAAAGGCTGGTCGGTGTGGTGGGATCCGGAGATCAGCCCCGGCCGCGAGTTCGACGACGAGATTGACACCGAGTTGCAGGCTGCCAAGGTGGTGCTGGTGGTGTGGACGCCGACGTCCGTGATATCGCGCTGGGTGCGTGGCGAGGCGCGCGATGCCGCCGAGCGCGGCATCCTGGTGCCGGTGCGTTTCGACCAGGCGCGGCTGCCGATCGACGTGCGGGCGATCCATACGACCGATCTCGACGATTGGGCCGGGAATGCAGACAGTCCCGTCCTGCAGGAGTGTCTGCACGCATTGGCCGCGATGGTCGCGCGCACGAGCACTGCGCAAGCCGGGAAGGCGGACGCCGCGAAGCCGCAGGTGCCCAAGACGCCACATCACTCGGTTTGCGTGCTGCCGTTCGTCAACATGAGCGGCGATCCCGAACAGGAGTATTTCAGCGACGGCATCACCGAGGACATCATCACCGACCTCAGCAAGGTGTCGGCGCTGGATGTCATTTCGCGCAATGACTCGTTCCTGTACAAGGGCAAACAGGTCGAAGTGCCGACGGTTGCGCGGGAGTTGAAGGTCAGCCACGTGCTCGAGGGCAGCGTCCGGAAGGCGGGCGGCCGGGTACGGATCAGCGCCCAGCTGATCGACGGCGCCACGCGCACGCACGTCTGGGCGGAACGTTACGACCGCGACGCCAGCGACATTTTCGCGATCCAGGACGAGATCTCGAAAGCTATCGTCAAGGCCTTGCGCCTGCGCTTGCTGCCCGAGGAAAAGAAGGCCATCGAGCAACGTGGCACCGAAAACGCCGAAGCCCATGACCTCTACCTCATGGCGCGGCAAACCTACATCACCGCGCAAGAAGCGGATGCGCGATCCGCGGAAGCCATCGTGCGCCTGTGCGCCCGCGTCACCAAGCTCGATCCGAATTATGCCCAGGCGTGGGCATTGATGGCCGTTGGTTACTACAAGTTGCAGATTCTCGCGAGTGGCAGTGCCGATGACGGCATGGCGGCGGTGGAACGGGCCTTGGCGCTCCAACCCGAGCTGGCCGAGGCGCACGCCATCAAGGCGATGCTCCTGTTGCAGCTCGGTGACGCCGACGCGGCGGCCGCCGAAGTGGCCATCGCGCTCAAGCTGGACCCGGAATCCTACGAGACCAACCGGGCCGCCGGTCGGCTTTCCTATCAATTGCGCCGATCCGGGGACGCCATACGATACCTCGAGAAGGCCGCCTCATTGGTAGAGGCGGACATCAATTCGGTCAACCTGCTGATGAGTTGCTACGCGGCGGTTGGCGATGCGGCGGGCTTGCGGCGAAGCGCGGAGCGTGCACTCAAGCGTTGCGAGGCGGTGTTGGCGCACGACCAGAACAACTCGGGAGTCATTGGCTACAGTGTTTATGCCTTGGCGGTGTTGGGCGATGGCGAGCGCGCCAAGGCGCGGATGAATCGCGCGTTGCTGGTCGACCCCGACAACTTCAACATGCGCTACAACTTTGCTTGTGCCTTGTGCCAGCAGTTGAAGGACAAGGAGGCGGCACTGGATATCCTGGAATCGGTATTTGCGACCATAGCGGGAGAATTCCTGCCATATTCCAAGGCCGATCCGGATCTCGATTCCCTGCGCGACGATCCGCGCTTCCAGGCCATGGTAGCTGGAGCAGAGGCGCGCCTCGCTGCAGCGAAGCCGCCGATGCCGGCGACGGTCGCGGGGGGCTGACGGCCATGGCTGACGTTTTCATCTCCTACGCCCGCGCCGACAAGGCCCGCGTCGCGCCGCTGGTCAAGGCGATCGAGGCGAAAGGCTGGTCGGTGTGGTGGGATCCGGAAATCGCGCCGGGCCGCGAGTTCGACGACGAGATCGATACCGAGCTGATGTCGGCGAAGGCCGTGCTGGTGGTGTGGACGCCCACCTCGGTGACCTCGCGCTGGGTGCGCGGCGAGGCGCGCGATGCCGCCGACCGCAACGTGCTGGTGCCGGTGCGCTTCGAGCAGGCCCGGCTGCCGATCGACGTGCGCGCGATCCACACCACCGATCTGGACGACTGGCGCGGGGATCCGGGCAGCGCCCCGGTGCAGGCGTGCCTGCAGGCGCTCGCCGCCATGATCGAACGCTCCACGCGGGCGCAGGCTGCAGAGCACAACGGCGCGCGGCCGGCCAGCGGGAAGGGTCCGCATTATTCCGTCTGCGTCCTGCCGTTCGCGAACATGAGCGGCGATCCCGAGCAGGAATACTTCAGCGACGGCATCACCGAGGACATCATCACCGATTTGAGCAAGGTGTCGGCGCTGGAAGTCGCCTCGCGCAACAGCTCGTTCGCATACAAGGGCAAACAGGCGAACGTGCGCCAGGTCGCCGGGGAGCTGAAAGTGAGCCATGTGCTGGAGGGCAGCATCCGCCGCGCCGGCGGGCGGGTGCGGGTCAGCGCCCAATTGACCGATGCGGCCAGCGACCGGCAGGTGTGGGGCGAGCGCTACGATCGCGACAGCAGCGACATCTTCGCACTGCAGGACGAAATCTCGCACGCGATCGTCAAGGCGCTGCGCCTGCAACTGCTGCCGCAGGAACGCCGTGCGATCCGCAAGCGCGGCACCGACAATGCGCACGCCCACGACCTGTACCTGATGGCGCGCCAGATGTACGTATCCAACCAGATGGACGAGCGCGCGTCGCGGACCATCGTGCGCGCCTGCAGCAAGGCCACCCGGCTTGATCCGGATTACGCACAGGCCTGGGCACTGATGGCGGCCGGCTACCGCAACCTGCACGAGCTGGGGCTTGAGTCGATCGATGGCATGGAGGCCGCGGAGCGCGCGCTCGCGCTGGATCCGGAGCTGGTCGAGGCGCACGCGGTCAAGGGTTACATCCTGCAGATGCGCGGTTCGATGGACGAAGCCGAGGCCGAAGTCGCGATCGCGTTGCGGCTGGATCCCGATTCCTACGAGGCCAACCGCACCGCCGGCCGCCTCAACTACCAGCTGCACCGTTACGAGGAGGCCGTGCGCAGGCTGGGCAAGGCCGCCAGCCTGATGGACTCGGACGCCAACTCGCTGATCATCCAGACGAGCGCCTACAAGGCGTTGGGTGACGTGGCCAATACGCGCCTGACCGCCGAAGCCGCGTCCAAACGCGTCGATGCGGTACTGGCGGTGGACCGCAACAACGTCGGCGCGATGGCGGTCGGCGCTCTCGCGCTGGCCACGCTGGGCCAGGGCGAGCAGGCCCGGGCGCGGATGGAGCGCGCGCTCCTGATCGAACCGGACAACGTGGACATGCGCTACAACTTCGCGTGCGCGCTGGCGGGCGACCTGCTCGACAAGGACAGTGCCCTCGAGATGCTGGAGCCGCTGTTCGCGGGCATCACCGCGTACCTGCTGCGCTACCTGAAGATGGACCGTGACTTCGAAACGTTGCACGACGACCCGCGCTACCAGGCCATGGTCGCCGCCGCCGAAGCGCGGCTTGCGATGATACCCGAGTCTGCCGTAACGCTGGCCGCGGGAGGCTGACGCGATGGCCGACGTCTTCATTTCCTACGCCCGCGCCGACAAGGCCCGCGTCGCGCCATTGGTGGCTGCGATGGAAGCGAAGGGCTGGTCGGTGTGGTGGGATCCCGAGATCAGCCCTGGCCGCGAGTTCGACGACGAGATCGATACCGAGTTGCAGGCCGCCAAGGCGGTGCTGGTGGTATGGACACCGACTTCCGTGGTCTCGCGTTGGGTACGCGGCGAGGCGCGCGACGCCGCCGAACGCGGCATTCTGGTGCCGGTACGTTTCGAGCAGGCGCGCCTGCCGATCGACGTACGGGCCATCCACACCACCGACCTCGACGACTGGCACGAGGACGCCACCGCAGCCTGTGCGCAGGAGTGCCTGCACGCGCTGGCGGCGATGATCGCGCATGCGACCGGGGCCAGCGCCGCGAAGGACGCAGGAGCGGCGCCCGCGGCGAGTGCGGAGGGCAACACCGCGCGCTTCTCGATTTGCGTGCTGCCGTTCATCAACATGAGCGGCGATCCCGAACAGGAATACTTCAGCGACGGCATCAGCGAGGACATCATCACCGACCTCAGCAAGGTCTCGGCGCTCGAGGTCGTGTCACGCAACGGCTCGTTCCTGTACAAGGGCAAACAGGTCGACGTGCCGAGGGTCGCGCAAGAGCTGAAGGTCAGCCACGTGCTGGAAGGCAGCGTGCGCAGGGCCGGCGGCCGGGTGCGGATCACCGCGCAGTTGATCGACGGCACCAGCAACCGGCACGTGTGGGCGGAGCGCTACGACCGCGATGCCAGCGACATTTTCGCGCTGCAGGACGAGATCTCCCGCGCGATCGTCAAGGCGCTGAAATTGCGGTTGCTGCCGTCCGAGAAGAAGGCCATCGAGCGGCGCGGCACCGACAGCGTGGAAGCGCACGACCTGTACCTGATGGCGCGGCAGATCTACGTATCCAGCCAGTCGGATGAACGCGCATCGCTGGCCATCGTGCGGACTTGCAAGCGTGCCACCGAGATCGACCCGAACTATGCGCAGCCCTGGGCGCTGATGGCGATGGCCTACAGGAACTTGCGCGAACTCGGCGTGGAGCTGGACGACGGCCTGGCGGCTGCCGAGCGCGCGCTGGTGCTCGATCCGAACCTGGCCGAGGCACACGCGGTCAAGGCCTACATCCTGCAAATGCAGGGCAACGAAGACGCAGCAGCGGAGGAGATCGCGATCGCGTTGAAGCTCGATCCGGAATCCTACGAGGCCAACCGCGCGGCGGGCCGCTTCAATTACCAAGTGCACCGATTCGAGGACGCCACCCGGTATTACGAGAAGGCGACCAACCTGGTGGATACGGATGTCCACGCCGCGATGATGCTGGTCAGCGCGTATCGGGCGATGGGAAATGCCGAAGGCATGCGGCGTGCCGCGGGCGTGGCGCTGAAGCGCGCGGACGCCGTGCTCGTGCGTGACCAGAACAACTCCGGGATCATGGCCTACAGCGCCGATGCGCTCGGGGCGCTGGGCGAGGGTGAACGCGCCAAGGCGCGCATGAGCCGCGTGCTGCTGATCGACCCGGACAACCTGGATACGCGTTACAACTTTGCGTGCGCCCTGAGCACGAACCTGGGCGACAAGGACGCCGCGCTCGAGATGCTCGAACCGCTGATTGCCACGATCACGGCGCCGCTGCTGCGCTACCTGAAGGCCGACCCGGACTTCGAATCACTGCACGACGACCCACGCTACCAGGAAATGATCGCCAGGGCCGAAGCGCGGCTGGATGCGGCAAGAGGCACCGACGCTTCGGCACCCGTGCAAGCCTGACCGCGGCGCGGCCGGTCTTCCATCACTTCGCGAACAGTTTCGAGCAGTCCGCGAACGCCTTGAACTCCAGCGCGTTGCCGGACGGATCGAGCAGGAACATCGTGGCCTGTTCGCCGGACTGGCCCCGGAAGCGCACGTGCGGCTCGGTCACGAAACGGGTATCGGCGGCGCGCAGCCTTTCCGCAAGCGCATGCCAGGCCTCCATCGGCAACACCACCCCAAAATGCCGTACCGGCACATCGTCACCATCGACGTCGTGCGCCGGTGCCGCGTGCAATGCTTCCGGAGCAAGATGGGCAACGATCTGGTGGCCGAAGAAGTCGAAATCCACCCATGTGTCGCTGGAGCGGCCCTCCGGGCAGCCGAGCAGGCCGCCATAGAATGCACGCGCCTCCGCCAATGATGCGACCGGAAAGGCGAGGTGGAACGGCGGCCGTTCGCCGCGCATGCCGGTTTGTGCCAACCAGGCCTCGATGGTGGCCTTGGGCAATGGGAAATAACCACCGGTGACAACGGGATCGGTGGCGCCGGGATCGGGTTCGAGATGCACGTGCCATTCGCCGATGCGTGCGACTTGCAGGCAATCGTCGATTTCGTGCAGGTCGTCCTTGTGGGTCTCGACGTGGTCTTGCAGCAACGTTTGTTTCGCGCGCGCCTTGGCCGTGGCCTTGTCGGGCGCGCCGAAGAATCCCCACGCGTGGTGTTCGCCGAATACCCCAGGCTGGTAGCCGCCGATGTTGATGAAGTAGAGGTGCAGGCCGTTGTCCGCCGGTGCGCGCGACACTCGCACGCGATAACCCGCGACGCTGTCGAGCAGGCACCACGCGTCCACGTGCAGCCCGCGCGGATCACCGAACCAGCCGTCCAGCAACTGCGTGTGCACTGATTCCAGCGTAGCGCCGACCGCGAAGGCCACGTCGTGCAACTCGGTCCTCGCGCCGGGCGCGGTGCCACCGAGGACGCAGGCGATCAGGCGCTCGGTCATGTCCTGCCCAGGATTCCGTCGGCGGCTTTTTCCGCGATCATCACCGTGGGTGCATTGGTGTTGCCGCCGATCAGGGTGGGCATGACCGAGGCATCCACGACGTACAGGCCGTCGAGGCCGTGCACGCGCAGACTCGCGTCCACCACCGCCATGTCATCGTCGCCCATCTTGCAGGTGCCGACCGGATGGTAGATGGTTTCGGTCCTGGCGCGCAGGAAGGCGCGCAATTCCGTATCCGACCTGGCTTCGTTGCCCGGGAAGATTTCCTCGCCGTGCCAGGGTGCAAGTTCCGGCCGGCGCACGACATCACGCATGATCTTCACGCCGCGCAGCAGGCGTTGCACGTCATCCGGATCGCCGAGCAGGTTGGGATCGATGCGCGGAGGCGCAAGCGGATCGGCGCTGGCGAGGCCGACACTGCCACGCGCCTTCGGCCGCAGCACGGCGGTGTGGGCGGAGAAACCCCAGCCCATTGAAAATCGCCAGTTCAACCCATGGTTGTCGATCAGCGCGGCGCTCTGGTGCAGTTGCAGGTCGGGGATGTCCTCCCCGGCGCGCGACTTGATGAAGCCGCCGGCCTCGGCAACGTTGGTCGTCAGGAAGCCCTTGCGCCTGCGCGCGTATTGCCAGGCGCCGCGCAGGGTGCGGGGTAGTGAACCCGCGCCGAGGCTCATGGTGTCGTGGCGCGGGGAGCGCACCACGATCATGGCGTCGGGATGGTCCTGCAGGTTTTGTCCAACGCCCGGCAGGTCGTGCCGCTGCCCGATGCCGTGCGCATCGAGCTGGGCGCGGCCGCCGATGCCGGAAAGCAGCAACAGTTGCGGCGAGTTGATCGCGCCGCCGGCGAGGATCACGTTGCCGGCTTCGAGGCTTTTGCGTTCGCCGCGTTCGCGATATTCGACGCCGACCGCGCGGCGGCCGTCCAGCAGGACGCGGGCGGCCATGCAGCCGGTGCGCACGACGAGGTTGGGGCGATCGAGTACCGGTGTGAGGTAACCGCGTGCCATGTTGCAACGCTCGCCGCCGACCTGGGTCACCTGGTACAGGCCGATGCCTTCCTGTTCGGCGCCGTTGAAGTCGCGCTGCGCGGGGATGCCGGCCGCGAGCCCTGCGCGCAGGTAGGCTTCGCTGACCGGGTGGACGTAGCTGAGGTCGGTGACGTCGAGCGGCCCGCCGACCCCGTGGAAATGGTCGGCGCCACGCGTGTTGTTCTCGCTGCGCCGGAACACCGGCAGTACTTCGTCCCAGCTCCAGCCGGGGTTGCCGAGTTCGGCCCAGTGGTCGTAATCCCGTGGATGCCCACGGGTGTAGATCATGGCGTTCACCGAGCTGGAGCCGCCGATGGTCTTGCCGCGTGGGATGTACACGCGCCGGCCATCGAGTGCCGCCTGCGGGGCGGTCCAGTAGCGCCAGTTGCGCCGCTTCGAACGCATCAGCGCGATGATGCCCGCGGGCACGCGCACCAGCGGGCTGTCGTCGCTCGGCCCGGCTTCCAGCAGCAGGACGCGGGTGTGGGGATTGGCCGACAGCCGGTTGGCGAGCACGCAACCGGCCGATCCCGCACCCACGATCACATGATCGAACGTCATGCCTGCCCCCGGCAGCCCTTGCACGGATGATACCCGCGCACTGCACCGCTCACGCAGTTCCGGGTGCATCCTTCAGCGTTGCCATGTCGACCACGAAGCGGTATTTCACGTCGCCCTTCAGCATGCGTTCGTAGGCGGTGTTGATGTCGTGCATCGCGATCATTTCGATGTCGCAGACGATGCCGTGCGCGGCGCAGAAGTCCAGCATCTCCTGGGTTTCGCGAATGCCGCCGATCAGCGACCCGGCGATCGCACGGCGCTTCATGTAGAGGTTCGGCACGCGTGGCGAAGGGTGCGGCGTCGCCGCGGGCGGTGCGCCGACCAGGCAAAGGGTGCCGTCCAGTTTCAGCAGCACGAGATAGGCGTCCAGATTGTGCGATGCCGAGACGGTGTCGAGGATGAAATCGAAGCTGCCGGCGTGCTTGCCCATTGCTTCCGCGTTTTTCGAGATCACCACCTCGTCGGCGCCGAGGCGCTTGCCGTCCGCGACCTTGCCGGGCGAGGTGGTGAACAGCACCACGTGTGCGCCCATTGCGTGCGCAAGCTTGACGCCCATGTGGCCGAGCCCGCCCAACCCGACGATGCCGACCTTCTTGCCGGGGCCGGCGTGCCAGTGGCGCAAGGGCGAATACGTGGTGATGCCGGCGCACAGCAGGGGCGCGACCGCGGCCAGTCTGTCCTTGTGTGGAATGCGCAGCACGAAGCCCGCGTCCACCACGATTGCGGCCGAGTAGCCGCCGAAGGTGTGGCTGCCATCGGGCAGGTTGCCGTTGTAGGTGCCGGTGAAACCGTTCTCGCAGTAGTTTTCCTCGCCGGCCTTGCACGAATCGCAGTGCCCGCAACTGTCCACCATGCAGCCGACGCCCACGGTGTCGCCGACCTTGAAGCCTTGCACGTCCTTGCCGATGGCGGTCACCTTGCCAACGATCTCGTGGCCCGGTACGCACGGATAGCGCGTCCCGCCCCATTCGTTGCGCGCGGTGTGCAGGTCGGAATGGCAAACCCCGCAGTAACGGATGTCGATGGCGACGTCGCGTGGACCCGGGGCGCGGCGGACGATCGCGTGCGGGCCGAGTGGCTGGTCGGCGGCCTGGATGGCGTAGGCGGGGGTGG
>DASURP010000099.1:0-3453 GCA_036279975.1 Rhodanobacteraceae bacterium | reverse complement strand
GATGCACGGAGTCTTGAGTTCCTGCAGTTCTTCCAGTTCCAGGCGCAACGGACGGGTCTCGAAGCCGAGCCTGGCCGCCATCTCCATCACCCGCGCGAGGTTGGCGCCTTTGAGCGAAGTCGAATGCCGGCGGCGCAACGAGGGCAGATCGACGTCGTGACCGTGATAGCGCGTGATCATCGCAAGGCTGGCAAGCCCGCACTCGGCCGCCTCGGTCTGCAGGATCACCGGCAGCTTGCGCCGCCAGCCCCATTGCATGCCGTCGAACAGGCCATCCGTGGCGATGTCTGCGCTCATCCCTGATGCGACCCCTTGTCATTGGCCGCCAGTTGCTGGCGCAGCCCATACAACGGTTCGAACACCCATTGCCACAGGTTGCGACGATCCAGCATGATGTCGGCATTGAGCGCCATGCCGGGCTTCAACGCTTCCAATTTGCCGTAAGCGTTGATGGTCTGGTGGTCGAGCTTGACCAGCACGCGATAAAGCGGGGTCGCGACGTTCCTGCCGAGCAGACTCATGGTCTCGGCAGGGCTGAGCGCACTACGCGAGACCTGCACGACCTTGCCGTATTGCTGGCCGAACTTCTGGTACGGATAGGCCTGATAGCGCAGCACGACCTGGTTGCCAGGCGACACGAAGCCGATTGCACTGCTGGGCACCAGCAACTGGGCTTCCAGCTTCGCGCCCCGCGGAAGGATCGACAACAGCGACTGGCCGGCCTGGACCGCTTGACCTGGCTTGACCAACAGGGTTGAAACCACGCCTGCGCGTGGCGCGCGCAGCAGCGTTCCGCCCTCCGCGGCATTTTGAGCCAGTTGCGCGTCCAGTTGCGCGAGCTGGCCCCGAAGTTGATTGGCTTTGGCCGTGCTGTCCAATGGCAGTTGCGTCAACTGCGCCTGCAAACTGCTGCGCTGTTGTTCGGCATCCAGCCGCTGGCGCTCCAGCGCCTTGACCTGGGCCCGGTCGTTCAGGGCGGCCGATTGGTAGGCGTTGAACCGGGCCACCGAGATGATGCCCCGCTTCACCACGGGTTGAATCTTCTGCACGAACGCTGCGGAGGCAGCTGCCTGCTTGCGCGCCAGCGTCAACTGGCCATCGATCTGGCGGACCTGCGTGCCAAGCATGCCGATGCGTGTTTGCAGGTCTTTCGCCTGTGCCGCTGCCTGCGGCTGCAAGTTTGCGAGGGAGTCACGCACTTGCGTCTCTTGCGCGCGTAGCTGCGCACCCACTACGGCATGGATATCGCCCATGTCGGCGCTGACGAGATTGGCGGAAATTTCAACCAGCGGCTGGCCCGCGCTGACTTGCTGGCCTTCATGCACCAGGGTGCGGCTGACGGTGCCGGTGGTTTGAGAGGCAAGCGTTGACACGCCTGTCGTGGGCAACAACTGACCGCTCACCGTCTCGCGACGCGTGTACTGGCCGAAGATCAGGAATGCGACGGCGGCGGCGGCCAGCGCCAGGGCCAGCATGGCCCACCATCGATAGGAGATCGGTGTCGCGAGGTTGATGGCGCCAAGCCACTGGCCGCGCCGCGCCTGCACCACCTCATCGCGAAAAAGACCCACCAAGACCGCCTCCCCTGTTTACGCAATACCGGAACATTGCCCGGATGCAGCCCGGTTCAATTGCCGGTTGCGTGAACCATGCCGCCTGGTTGCGATTCAAGCAAGTGGACAACCTCCAGATCGTCTGTAGGAACTTTCCTACTTTTTAACGCTGGTCGCGTGAGCCGCATCGGATCGGGACTCCAATACAGATGACACGACTTGATATGCTTGGGGGCGCCGTTGCCACTCGAAGCGAGATGCCCGAGCCCGTGTCCACAAATTCCGAGTCACCCACCGCTGCAACCATCGCCTTCATCGGCGGCGGCAATATGGCGCGCAGCCTGATCGGCGCGCAGCTGGCGCGCGGCATGCCTGTTGCGTCGCTACGTGTCGCCGAGCCACGCACGGAGGCCCGCGACGCGCTGGTCCGCGAATTCGGCGTGGCCACGTTTTCCGACAATGCCGAGGCCGTCGCGGGCGCGAATTGCGTGGTGCTGGCCGTCAAGCCGCAGGTGATCCGGCAGGTTTGCGAAGGCCTCGCCGCGCCGCTGGCCCACTCACGGCTGCTGGTGATCTCGATCGCGGCCGGTATCCGCCTCGCGCAACTGGAACGCCTGCTCGGCGCCGGACGTGCCATCGTGCGCTGCATGCCCAACACCCCCGCGCTGGTGGGTGCCGGTGCTTCCGGCCTGTGCGCCAACCAGAACGTCGATGCCGCCCAACGGGCGCTGGCGGAAAGCCTGCTCGATGCCGCGGGCATCGTACGCTGGATCGACGACGAGGCGCGGATGGACACGGTGACGGCGCTGTCCGGCTCCGGTCCCGCCTACTTTTTCCTGCTGGTCGAGGCGATGGAAGACGCTGCGGTGAAACTCGGCCTGCCACGCGAAACCGCCCGCGCGCTGGCCGCGCAGACCTGCCTCGGCGCCGGGCGGATGCTGGCCGACGGCGAGGAAACGGCGGCCGCGTTGCGCAAGCGGGTCACCTCGCCGCACGGCACCACGGCAGCGGCGCTGGATACGTTCGAACAAGGCGGCTTGCGCGAACTGGTCGAGCGTGCGCTCGGCGCGGCCGAAAGGCGCGGCGCAGCGATGTCCTCCGAACTGGATGCCGGCTGATGGTCTACCTTGCCAACGCGCTGGCGCTGCTGATCCAGTTCGCGTTCGGATGCGTGGTCGCGCTGTTCGTGTTCCGGCTGCTCGCGGAAGCCGTGCGCGCCGATTTCTACAATCCGATCTGCCAGTTCCTGTACCGCGCCACCAACCCGATCCTGACGCCGCTCCGGCGCGTGATCCCGACCTGGCGTCGCATCAACCTCGCCGCGCTGCTGATCGCGTGGGTGCTGGAGGTGATCAAGAACTTCCTGTTGCGCTTCGTCGCGATGGACTTCTGGGCATCAGGCGTGGGCACGCTGGTGCTGGGTGTGGCCGACCTCGTGAACTTCTTCGCGATCGTGTACCTGATCATGATCTTCGCGTGGGCGTTGCTCAGTTACGTCAACATCGATGCGCGCAACCCACTGGTGCCATTGCTGGGCAAGATCACCGGGCCGGTACTGAAACCCTTCCGCAAGGTACTGCCGTTGCTCGGCGGATTCGACCTGTCGCCGGTGCTGGCTATCCTGGTGATCCTGCTGATACAGGTGGTGGTCGTGGCCTGGTTGTTGAATGTCGGGCACACCATTTGATCCCGCTTGCCGGCAAGCGGATGACATCCCTGTCCTGATTCCGCTCGGCTCCAGCCGAGCGGGTTACTTTCCTCTCGGGGAAAGCAACCAAAGCCATTGCGCCGGGCATGACGGCCTCGCCGACATCCTGTCGGCTCGACTGCCCCGGTGCTCGCCGCGGCGTCATGCAAAGGTGCGGGAAGGTCCTGCTTCGCTGTCGGCCATCCGTGGCCT
>DASURP010000098.1:0-28220 GCA_036279975.1 Rhodanobacteraceae bacterium | reverse complement strand
TGAGCGCCGCCTCGTGCTCCTTCGCGCCCTCGATCAGCTGCTCGACCGTCGCGCCGTGGACGATGTCGAGCGGGTCGATCACGTTGCCCTTGACCTTGGACATCTTCTCGCCGTTCTCGTCGGTGACGATCGGCGTGAGATAGACGACCCGGAACGGAACCTTGCCCTGGAAGTGCAAACCCATCATCATCATCCGCGCGACCCAGAAGAAGATGATGTCGAAGCCGGTGACCAGCACCGAACTGGGCAGGAAGATCTTGTCTTGCGGCCAGTTCGCGACGGCTTCGCCATGCTCGTTCTTGATCGGCTCGTTCGACGGCCAGCCCAGCGTCGAGAACGGCCACAGCGCCGACGAGAACCAGGTGTCCAGTACGTCTTCGTCTTGCCGCAACGCGCCGACGGGTTGCGTGGTCGCATGCGCGCGTGCATCGGCTTCGTCCTCGCCCACGAAAATGTTGCCGGCCTCGTCGTACCACGCCGGGATCTGGTGTCCCCACCAAAGTTGGCGGCTGATGCACCAGTCCTGGATGTTGTCGAGCCACTGCGTGTAGGTGGTCGTCCAGTTCTCCGGCACGAAACGGATGTCACCGTTGCGCACCGCATCCAGTGCCGGCTGCGTGATCGCGGCGTGACCCTTGTCCGACGTGAGATCCACGAACCACTGGTCGGTCAGCATCGGCTCGATCACCGCGTCCGAGCGCTGGCTGACTGGCACCTGCAACTTGTGCGGCTTGGATTCCACCAGCCGGCCCTCGGCTTCGAGGTCGGCGAGGATGCGCTTGCGCGCCTCGTAGCGGTCGAGTCCGCGATAGGCATCGGGTGCGTTGTCGTTGATCCTTGCGTCGAGCGTGAGGATGTTGATCGAATCCAGCGCGTGCCGTTGCCCGATCGCGTAATCATTGAAATCGTGTGCCGGCGTGATCTTGACGCAGCCGGTGCCGAATTCGCGATCGACGTAGTCGTCGGCGATCACCGGAAGCTCGCGGTTCGCGAGCGGCAGGCGCAGGCGCTTGCCGGCCAGTGCCTTGTAGCGTTCGTCCTCGGGGTGCACCGCCACCGCGACGTCGCCCAGCATGGTTTCCGGGCGGGTGGTCGCGATCACCACGTGGTCCGGCGCGCCGGGTTGCGGATCGATCACGTCGTAGCGGATCGACCACAGGAATCCGTCGCGCTCGATGTTGTTGACCTCGAGGTCGGACACCGCGGTCATCAGTACCGGGTCCCAGTTGACCAGCCGGTTGCCGCGATAGATCAATCCGGCGCGGTACCACTCGACGAACACCTTGCGCACTGCGACCGACAGGCCCGCGTCCATCGTGAAGCGCTCGCGCGACCAGTCGACGCTTGCGCCCAGACGGCGCATCTGTTTGTAGATGCCGTTGCCTGATTCCTGCTTCCACTGCCATACGCGTTCGACGAACTTGCCGCGGCCGAGGTCGTGGCGCGATTTGCCTTCCGCGGCCAACTGGTTTTCGACGATCTTCTGCGTGGCGATGCCGGCGTGGTCGGTGCCGCCCTGCCACAAGGTGTTCCTGCCCGACATCCGCGCGTGCCGGATCAGTGCGTCCATGATGGTCTGCTGGAAGGCGTGGCCCATGTGCAGGGTGCCGGTGACGTTCGGTGGCGGCAGCAGGATGCAGTACGGCTCGCCTTGCCCGGAGGGCTTGAAGCACCCGGCCTGCTCCCAGCGCGCGTACCACTTCGATTCGATCTGCCTGGGGTCGAAACTCTTGTCCATCACTCAGGTCCCGGGTTCCGCGCGCGGCGCGGCTCGCAAAGCAAACGGCGATTGTAACGATTCATCGCCCGCAGGAGGTCGGTATCTCCGTTTCGTTCGGGCCGCGGCCGGGCTCGCGCGCAGTCGCTCCTGCATCACATTGCATTTGCAGGAGCCTGCCCGCAGGTGATCGCGTGCAGGCGCGCTCCTACAACAGTGGGGCGGTGGGAATCGTTTGCCGGCGCCAGTTCGCCGCCTACGGCGTCCACTTGCGGTACGCGTGGATCGACATCACCACCCCGAACCCGGTCAGCAGCGTGATCGCCGAGGTACCGCCATAGCTCACCAGCGGCAGCGGCACGCCCACCACCGGCAGGATGCCCGAAACCATTCCGCCGTTGACGATCACGTACACCATGAAGGCCAGCGCGAACGCACCGGCCACCAGCCGCGACCAGGTGTCGCGGGCGTTGGCCGCGATCCACAGGCAGCGCCCGACGATGAAGACGTACAGCGCCAGCAGCACCAGCACGCCGACCAGGCCGAACTCCTCGCCCAGCACCGCGAAGATGAAGTCGGTGGTGTGTTCGGGCAGGAATTCGAGCTTGGATTGGCTGCCCTGGTTGAAACCCTTGCCAAGCCAGCCGCCCGAGCCCACCGCGATCATCGACTGCAGGATGTGCCAGCCGCTTCCCAGCGGATCGCGTTCGGGGTGCAGGAACGTCAGGATGCGCTGGCGCTGGTAGTCGTGCATGAAGTGCCAGGCCACCGGCGCCGCGGCCGCGAGGCCGACGAGCGCGGCACCGATCTTCCACCACTGCACGCCGGCCAGGAACAGCACGAACAAGCCGGACGCCGCGACCAGCAGCGCGGTGCCGAGGTCGGGCTGCCTGAAGATCAGGAACGCGGGCAGGGCGATCAGCACGCTGGTGGCCAGGATGTCGCGCCAGCGCGGCGGCAACCGGCGCGGGTGCAGGTACCACGCGATCATCATCGGCATCGCCAGCTTCATCAGTTCGGAAGGCTGGAAGCGGACCACCCCGATATCCAGCCAGCGGTTGGCGCCCTGGCCCTCGCCCAGCACTTTCACCACCACCAGCAACAGCACGGCGAACACGTAGAACCATGGCGTCCAGGCGCGCAACAGGGTTGGCGGAATGCGTGACACCGCGACCAGCAGCGCGGCGCCGATCAGGAAGCGCGCGGCCTGCCCGAGCACCACGCCGGTGTCCAGGTTGCTGGCGCTGTACAGCACCGTCAGCCCGATCGCGGCGAGGATCAGCAGCGCGATGGCCAGCGGCAGATCGAAGCGCGGACGCGACAGCATCCGGCGCCCGATCCGGAACGCGCGCGCGGTCAGGCTGGTGGCGAGTGCGTTCATGGCGTGGTCCGCGTCGCGACCGCGGTGACCGGCAGCGGCGGGCGTTCGGAGGGCGGCGTGTCGGCCAGCCACTGGTCCAGCATCTTGCGCGCGATCGGCGCGGCGGCGCTGCCGCCCCACGCGCCATGCTCGAGCACCACCGCGATCGCGATTTGCGGATGGTTCGCCGGCGTATAACAGATGAACCAGGCGCGGTGGCGGGAAGCCAGGTACGCGAGGTTCTTGTTGGTGTTGTACGCCTCGCTGGTGCGCGAATAGCGCTCGGCCGTGCCGGTCTTGCCCGCGATCAGGTACGGAAAACCCTTCCCGATGCCCGCCGCGTAGGCCGTGCCGAGGGGGTTGTAGACCACGCCCAGCATGCCCTGCTTGACGGCTTCCAGATCGGCGGGTGCATGGGTGATCTGCACCGGTGGCGGTTGCCTGTGGGCGAGCTTCGGCGAGTCCAGGCTGTCGCTGGTGGCGGCCAGCAGGTGCGGCGTGTGCGACGAGCCGCCACCGGCCAGCGTCGCCAGCGCGTGCGCCATCTGCAGCGGCGTCACCATCCAGTAGCCCTGGCCGATCCCGGAAATCACGGTCTCGCCCGGGAACCAGGGTTTGTCGAAGGTCTTGCGCTTCCACTCGGGCGACGGCAGCACGCCGCCGGTTTCGCCCGGCAGGTCGATCCCGGTCGGGCTGCCGAAACCGAATCTGGCCATCCATTTGTCGAAACGGCCGATGCCCATCTGGTATGCCAGCGAATAAAAATACGTGTTGACCGAGCGGGTGATGGCTTGGACCAGGTCGACGCTGCCGGCGCCGTAACGCGTGTCGTCGCGGTACCCGCGCGAGGAACCGGGGATGTACCAGGTGCCGGTGGACAACACGGTGTCGCTGGGCTTGCGCAAGCCCAGCTCGAGTCCGCCCAGGCCGATGAACGGCTTGACCGTGGAACCCGGCGGATAACCGCCGCGCATCGTCCGGTTGAGCAACGGCTTCTCCGGGTTGTCCAGCAGGGCCGAGTAGTCGGCCTGGCTGATACCGTTGACGAACAGGTTGGGGTCGAAGGTCGGTACCGTCACCATCGCCAGCACGTCGCCGTTGCGCGGATCGATCGCGACGGCGGCGCCGGTTTGCCCGTCGAAGGCCTCGAACGCGGCCTGCTGGAGGCGCTGGTCGATCGTGAGGTAGAGGTTCTTGCCAGGCCTGGCGGGCACCCGCTGCAGCACCCGCAAGGGGCGCTGGTTGGCGTTGACTTCGACCACCTCGTAACCCGGGGTGCCGTGCAGCAGCGCCTCGTATTGCTTTTCCAGGCCGGTCTTGCCGATGTGGGTGGTGCCTGCGTAACGGTCGGGGTCGATGTTGCGCTGTTCCTGCGCGTCGATGCGTCCCACGTAGCCCACCACGTGGGCAAACTCGGGTCCGTAGGGATAGTTGCGGGTGAGGTAGGGGGTAATGCTGACGCCCGGGAACTGCCACTGGTTGATCGCGAAGCGGTCGCGCTCGCTTTCGGTCAGGTGGAACTTAAGCGGCACCGGTTCGAACGAGCGGTGCTGGTCGAGGCTTTGCTTGAACTGCTCGATGTCGCCGCGGGTCAGCGGCACGAGCGCGGACAGGCGCTGCAGCATGGCATCCATGTGCTCGACCTTGTCCGGCACCACGTCCAGCCGGAACGCCGGGACGTTGTCGGCCAGCAGCCTGCCGGTACGGTCGTAGATCAGCCCGCGCGGAGGCGGCAGGTGCTTGAGGCGAACCCGGTTGGCCTTGGCCTGGGTCGAGTAGTCCGCGTGTTCGAACACCTGCAGGAAGACGAAGCGGCCGGCCACCACGAGCACCAGCGCCAGCATGATCGCGAACCCGGCCAGCGCGCGCCGACCGAAGTGTGCGCGCCGGGCGCGTTCGTCCGGCAGTTCGTGGCGTTCGTTCATGTCGTCAAGAGGCCCCGGCTCCCTTGCCGCGCAGGCGCGTGTTGACATCGTCCAGCAGCAGGAACACGAACGGCCAGATCGCCGCGCCCACCGCCGGCGCCAGCCAGGACAGCGCGGGCATCGCCGGAGCGCCCGCGAACACGCGGATCAAGGCCTGCAACACGTGGTTGTTGAGCAGCAACAGCCATACCGCCAGCGCCTGCTGCCACATCGGGAAAAAGCGCAGGCGCGAGCGGAAGCGCAGGGCGATGAACACCAGCACCGCCAGGCGCAGGGCCTGGTCGCCCAGCAGCGCGCCGTTCAACAGGTCGGCGGCGAGCCCGACGCAGAACGCGAGTCCGATGCTGACCCGGTCGGTGGTCTCCAGCGACCAGTACACCAGCACCAGCGCCGGCCAGTAAGGCTTGAGCGGCTGGATGGCGGCGGGCAGCGGCATCAACATCAGCAGCAGCGCCAGCGCGATGCCGATCCAGAACGTCCAGCCCTGCGCGCGCATGCGGTTCATGGCGTGGCTCCGGCGGTCGCCGCCGCGCGGCCGCGCTGCAACGACCCATGCGCGGCCGTGGCCGGCGCCAGCGAGGCGGGCGGCCCGGCTTCCGGCGCGGGTGCGGGCGGCCCCACCGGGTCGGGCTGGTCGCGCAGCAGCAACACCTCGCCGCTGCGTTCGAGTTGCGCCGCGGGTTTCACCATCGCCTCGAGGAACATGCCCGAAGGCCCGCGTTGCAGTCGGGTGACGGTGCCGACCGGGAAGCCGGCGGGGAAGCGCCCGCCCAGGCCCGAGGTGACCCACTGGTCGCCCGGCCGCACGTCCGAGGACAGCGGCAGGTTGGGCACCACCAACTGGTCCGCATCGCCGGTGCCCTGCGCGATGCCACGCACGCCGGTGCGCGCGAGCATCACCGGGACGGCGTGCTCGGGGTCGGTCACCAGCATCGCCACCGCAGCGTGCGGCAGGGTTTCGATGACCTGTCCCATCACGCCCCGCGAGTCGATCACCACCTGGCCCACGTGCACCCCCTCCCTGGCGCCGACGTTCAACATCACGCGGTCGCGGGTCGGTCCCAGCTGCACGTCGATCAACCGCGCCAGTTGTGCGTGCATGCCGAGCAGGTGCTGGGTATCCAGCAGTTGCTTCAGGCGCTGGTTCTGGTGCGCCACCGCGTCCATGCGGTTCAGGCGGGCCTCGGCCAGCAGCAACGCTTCGCGCAACTGCCGGTTCTCGTCGAGCAACTTGCCGCGCTGGGCGAACGCCGTGCTGGCCTCGTGGACCCAGTCGGCCGGCGCCGCCGCCAGCCTGTAGATCGGCACGATCGCCGCCGCGCCCGCGTAACGCGCCTTGTGCAACCAGCCGTTGCGGTGGTCCAGCACCATCAGTATCGCTGCCAGCGCGAGGTACGCGATCAGGCGCAGCGTGCCCGCGGTCGCATCCGAGAAGATCGGAGTGGATTCCTTTTGCGGAAGCGCCATGGCAAAGCGTGGGGAAAAAGGCTGCAAACGAAGTGTGGCGAACGCAGATGACCACGATCCGGCATTGTGTCACGCTTTGGCCGGGACTCGGGACTCGGCACCGCCCGCCATGTGTACGGCGCGTTGCCAGATTTCTTCCCTTTCGCGGGAGGGAGTCTTGAGGGGAAGGCTTTTGGTTTCGCGGACGGTCATTGCTCCGACGCTTGTGCGTCGGTCCCTTCGTGCCGAGGCGGGTGGAGGAGTTTGCGCGCTGGATATGCTTTCCCGAGTCCCGGGACCCGGCATCACTCGCTGGCGAAGAAGTCGCTCCCATGCATGTCGATCAGCTCCAGTGCCCGCCCGCCGCCACGCGCCACGCAGGTCAATGGGTCCTCGGCGACCTGCACGTACAGGCCGGTTTCCTCGGACAGCAGTTTGTCGAGGTCGCGCAACAGCGCGCCGCCACCGGTCAGCACGATCCCGCGCTCGTGCACGTCCGAGCACAGTTCCGGCGGGGTCTGTTCGAGTGCGCCCTTGACCGCCGCGACGATCCCGTGCAGCGGCTCGCGCAAGGCTTCCAGTACCTCGTTGGAATTGATGGTGAACATCCGCGGCACGCCCTCGGCGAGGTTGCGGCCGGACACTTCCATTTCGCGCACTTCCTGCTGCGGCCAGGCGCAGCCGATCTCCATCTTGATGCGTTCGGCGGTGGGCTCGCCGATCAGCGTGCCGTTGCTGCGGCGCACGTAGTTGATGATGGCCTCGTCGAAGCGGTCGCCGCCGATGCGCACCGACTGCGAATAGACGATGCCGTTGAGCGACATCACCGCGACCTCCGAAGTGCCGCCGCCGATGTCCAGCACCATCGAACCGCGCGCCTCGTGCACCGGGATGCCGGCGCCGATCGCGGCAGCCATCGGTTCCTCGATCAGGAACACGTCGCGCGCGCCGGCGCCTTCGGCCGATTCCTTGATGGCGCGGCGCTCGACTTGCGTGGAACCGCACGGCACGCACACCAGCACGCGCGGACTGGGGCGCAGGAAGCGGCTCTTGTGCACCTGCTTGATGAAGTGCTGCAGCATCGCCTCGGTCATCGTGAAGTCGGCGATCACGCCGTCCTTCATCGGCCGCACCGTGACGATGTTGCCGGGCGTGCGGCCCAGCATCATCTTGGCCTCGTTGCCGACCGCCGCCACCGCGCGCGGGCCGCCCGGGCCGCGGTCCTGGCGGATCGCGACCACCGAGGGTTCGTTCAGCACGATACCCTGGTCGCGCACGTAGATCAGCGTGTTCGCGGTACCGAGGTCGATCGAAATGTCGTTGGAGAAGATGCCGCGGAACAGTTTGAACATGCGCGTACCGGCAGGGTGCGGGCCTGGGGCATCAGGCGGGTCGGGAGGGAACGCGCCAGTCTAATCATGGCGCTGTTGCAGCGCAAGGACGAAAACGTGGCGAAACGCCGCTGTGGCGCAGGTTTGGGAACGCCGGCACGAAACGGCGCGGAGGAATCGGCGGCGGGGTGCATGCGCGGGCGGGTCCGCTGGCGCTGCGCTGTTAGCATCGCAGGCTTGTGTCTGCAAAAAAGGAACCGGACCGATGCCCGCTGCGCTGATCTGCGGCTCGATGGCCTACGACACCATCATGGTGTTCGAGGACCGCTTCAAGAACCACATCCTGCCGGACAAGGTGCACATGCTGAACGTGTCGTTCCTGGTGCCGCAGATGCGCCGCGAGTTCGGCGGTTGCGCCGGCAACATCGCCTACAACCTGAAATTGCTCGGCGGCGATCCGATCCCGATGGCCACCGTGGGGCAGGATTTCGCACCCTACCGGGAATGGTTCCACGGACTTGGCATCCGCCTCGACCAAGTGCGCGAGGTGCCGGACAGTTTCACTGCGCAGGCTTTCATCACCACCGACCGGGACAACAACCAGATCACTGCCTTCCATCCGGGGGCGATGAACGCCAGCCAGGAAAACCACGTGGGCGAGATCCCGGACGTCGCGCTCGGGATCGTGGCCCCGGACGGCCGCGACGGCATGCTGCAGCACGCCGCCGGATTCGCCGCCCGCGGCACGCCATTCATCTTCGATCCCGGCCAGGCCATGCCGCTGTTCTCCGGCGAGGAGTTCCGGGCCTTCATCGAACAGGCGGATTACGTCGCGGCGAACAGCTACGAAGCCAGCCTGCTGACCGAGCGCACCGGCTGGTCGCAGGCCGAAATCGCCGCCAGGGTGAAGGCCTACATCGTCACCCACGGTTCCAAAGGCTCGACGATCCTCGCCGACGGCGAAGTCCACGACATTCCGGCCGCGCAGCCGACCGCCGTGGTCGATCCCACCGGTTGCGGGGACGCGTATCGCGCGGGGTTGATCCACGGCATCCTGCGCGGCTGCGACTGGCCCACGACCGGCCGGATCGCGTCGCTGCTGGGGGCCCTGAAAATTGCCCAACCCGGCACCCAGAACCACCACTTCACGCCGGACGAATTCGCGGCCGAATACAAACGGCAATTCGGCCGGGCCCTGCCGACGGCAAGCTGAACGGCCGTCGCGGCAACGTGTGGCTTCGTTCAGGCACGTCCGCAACAATGTGCGGCAGCATCCGACACGTTCATTGGAGGTCCCCATGCACATCGCACGCAACCTCGTACTCGCCGCCGCGCTGCTCGCCGGGGCGCCGCTCCTGTATGCCGGCAACGCGCAGGCGTCGGGTGAAATATCCTGCAAGATGCATTTCGAGATGCACGGCTGGTCGGTGTTCTACAAGCGGGCCGACGGCACCGGCACCGTCACCTGCAGCAATGGCCAGTCGATGAGCGTGAACCTGCGCAGCCGCGGCGGCGGCCTGACCTTCGGCAAGCAACAGATCGAAGGGGTCGGCAAGTTCTCGGGCATCTTCGGCATCAACGAGATCCTGGGCACCTACGCGACCGGCGGGGCCCATGCCGGCGCGGTGAAATCGGCGCGTGGCACCGTGATGACCAAGGGCAACGTTTCGCTGGCGCTGAGTGGTACCGGCAAGGGCTGGAACCTGGGCGTGGATTTCGGGAAGTTCACCATCAGCCGGTGAACCGGCTACTGCGCTCGGCAGCTTGCGCGCGTGCGCTGCCCGGCATCCCCTTGTACTGACGTGTACACTCCGGTGCCTGCGCTCCGCGGGCACGCAATCCGCCTTCGCTCGTTACGCCGGTTCAGCGGCTGATTGGGCATCGTTTGGGCTACGCGCAAGACGACAGGGGCACGACCAGCCATGGCGATTCCGATCCTGATGTACCACAACGTGGCGGAGGTGCCGGAGGGCCTGCATCCCGACGGGCGTTGCCTGTACGTCACGCCGGCTGCGTTCGCGGCGCAGATGGCCTTGTTGCGGCGGGTCGGGTATCGCGGGGTATCGATGAGCGCGGCGATGCCGTACCTGCGCGGTGAGCGACGCGGGCGTGTCGCGGCCATCACCTTCGACGACGGCTACCTCGACAACCTCGAGAACGCGCTGCCGGTGCTGCAACGGCATGGTTTCAGCGCAACCTGTTACGTCGTCAACGACTGCATCGGCGAGTACAACCTGTGGGACACGCAGCGGCTGGGCGTGCAAAAGCCGATGATGTCGGCGGCACAGTTGCACGCCTGGCGCGACGGCGGAATGGAGGTCGGCGCACACACCCGCACCCATCCGCATCTCACCCGCTGCAGCGATGCGCAACTGCAGGACGAGATCGTCAGCGGCAAGGCCGAGCTCGAGGGCCTGCTCGGATCGCCGGTGACGCAGTTCTGCTACCCGTACGGCGATGCCGATGCGCGGGTGGCGGAGGTGGTCCGCCAAGCGGGATTCACCGCCTCGCCGACCGTTCGGCGCGGGCGCGCGCGCCGCAGCACGGATCCGTACGCGTTGCCGCGCGTCGCGATCGACAACGCCGATTCGCTGGTGCATTTCGCGATCCGCACTTTCACTCCGTTCGAGGATTGGCGGGCCCGCGCGTCGGGCTGAGCCACTAACCCCGCGGCACACGAATCCAGGGCAAGCCCCTTTTCGCCGGACACCATCCCCCCGGCACGCGCGCCCACCCCCTTCGAATCGAAGGGGATTGTGGATGCGAGTGTCAGTGCGCCTCGTGCGCGGGAATGAACTGCCCATCCACCGCTTCGGCCAGCTGGTCCGGCGGCAGCAGGTCCTGCGCCAGGATGAAGTCGTTGAACTGCTGCAGGTCGAACCGGTCGCCCAGCGCGATCTCGGTGTGTGCGCGCAATTGCAGGATGCGCGAATAGCCGTAGAAGTACGCGGTGGCCTGGCCCGGCGCGCGGAACATGAAGCGGTCGAGCTCCTCCCGCGCGAAGGCCTCCGAAATGCCGACGTCGTCGACCAGGATGTCGTGCGCGCGCTGCCTGGTGATCAGGCCCATGTTCAGCATCGGGTCCAGGAATGCCCGCGCGGCGCGCAGCAGGCGCAGTTGCAACGCGATCATCTGGCCGCCCGGCGGCTCGTACGGCACCATCATCCATTCGGCGTACAGCGCCCAGCCTTCCACGTTGACGCTGTTGAAGGCGAACAGCGAGCGCGCCAGCGACACGCCGTGCTCGACCATCGCCGAGAACTGCAATTCGTGGCCGGGCCGGCCTTCGTGCGCGGTCAGGGTCCAGGCGCAGGCCTTGCAGGTGAAGTCGTCGTAGGCCTCGTTGCCGCCCTTGCCGCTGGCCGGGTTGCCGAGCGGCAGCACGAAGGCGCCGCGCTCGCCATGGTTGTTGATCAGCGGCGGCGGGTCCATGTGCGGCGCGGGTTGCGCGGCGCTTTCGGCCTCCGATGCCAGGCGCATGATCATTTGTCGTTGCGGCAGCGTGACGATGTGGTGCTCGCGGATGACCGCCTCGATCTTGCCGATCACGTCGTGGTAGTACGGCTCGATGGTGCCGCGGTCGAGCTGCTGCTTTTTCAGGTCCCTGATGACCGCGCGGTAGTCGGTGGTGGGTTTGAAGCCTTCGGCCTTGGCGACATACGGCGCCAGCGTTTCCATCTGCGCCTGGATTTCCATGAACGACTGTTCGGCCAGCTTGATGAGTTCCTGCGGCGGAATGTCGATGCCGACGTTCTTCAGGTTGTCGGCGTAGACCGCCTCGGGCAGGCGCGCGTCGCTGCGTGCGCGCGGCAGCACGGTGGACTTCACCCATGCGTCATAGTCGTCCAGTTGCTTTTGCAACGCGTCCAGTGCCGGGCCGGCGTCCGCGATCTTGTATTTCGCGTACAACTTGCGGATGCCCTCGACGTAGCGCCTGGTATTGGCGAGGTTCTGTTCGACCTCGGCCTTGTACGGCCCGAGCAGTTTCTTGTCGCCGGCCCTGGCCTCGAACAACGCCTCGGCCTCCCCAGTGACCGGCGTGCAGCCGGGCGCCATCCCGACGTAGCACTTCAGGCGCGTCAATGCGTGCGGGCGGCGCTCCGGCGCGACCTGGTCCTGCAGCAACGCGAACTCGCCCTGGAAGATGATCTGGCCGACGTCGTTGTAGTCGAGCATGTACTGGTCGTCGAGCTTGATGCGTTCGATCTGGCGATCGGCGGCCTTGACCATGATCTCGAGGTCCTGGCGTACGTTCGGATCCTTCTCGGCCGCCAGTTCCTTCTGCAGGGTCGCGCGGGCCCCGGCCAGGGCGTCGATCGAGCGCTGGTCCACGCCGGGCCCAAGGTCGATGACCCTGGTGTCGTAGCCCGGCAGGCCGAAGCGGGAGGCGAATTCTGGATTGAAGTTCGCCAGGACCTTCAGCAGCACCTGCGCGTCGCGGTTGCTCTTGACCACCCACGCGGGCGGTGGCACCGGCGCCTGGTCGGGGCGCCGGTCGGGTTTGCTCACAGGCGGCGGCGCGGCGAGCGCCGCGGGCGTGCACAGCGCAAAGGCGGCGAGGGCGATCAGCGTTCGCTTGAACATGGCGCTTCTCCGGATCCGGTCGGCGGACGCTAACACGTTCCCGCCGCTGCAGGATGGGCCGGAAGTCAGCCCACCCTTGCCGCCATCACTGTGCGCCGAAGGCGCCCGTGTAGGCGGGTTTCAGGAATTTTTCGAACACGCCGGCGGGGACGTCCACGGTTTGCGTGCCGTACACGTAGGCGGCGACCTGATACGGCGGGAAGACCAGCGTGATCCCGGGACTCGGCGCATCCTGCGTGGCGCCAGCGCGCACCACGAACACCGAATAGTTCACGGTGGTCGGCTTGGTTCCGTCGGTGAGCATCTGCACCGTGTTGGCCTTCCATTCCCGGAGTGCGTCGGGCGAACCCTCGCCGGGCCTGGGGGCCTTGGCCATGAACCGCTTGAGCAGCGTGTCGTGCGCGAAGTTGGCCAGCGCCGTACGCGCAGCCTCGGGCTGCGCGAACAGGTCGTCCAGCGCGACCAGCTTGCCGGCCTTGCGGTCAAGCACGAAGGCTGCTTCGACCGGGATCGGGTGCGCGCCGCCGGTGTCCTGCATCCCCGTCTCGCGCACGCTGGCGAACGCGGATGTTTGCGCCGTGAGTTTGAAATCGACCAGCAGCTCGAACTGCCGGTTGGCGAATTCGGGCAAGGCGCCCGGGTCCGGCAGGGCCTTGATGAAACCGCGTTTGGCATTGTCGGCGGTGGCGCGAATCGCGTCGGCCAGGGGTTTGTCTGCGGCCGGCAGCGCCGGCAAGCTGATGGCAATCTTGTAGTGCCGGGTAATGGCGTGGTCGCCCGGCAGCGGGGCGGTGCTCGCCGGCGCCGGCGCGGTGGCTGGCGCCGGCGCCGGGATCACGGGGGCGGACGCACTCGCCGCGGGCGCGGAAGCCGAGTTCGTCCCGGGTTGTTGCTGGCACGCCGCCAGCGCCACGACGGCCAATGCAACGGCAAGGCAGGAATGTCGCGAAGCTTGCATGGCGGTGCTTTCGGGGAATGCCACGCGAGTCTAGGCGACTGCGTGTTAAGCATTCGCTGTCGCACGGGCAGCATCGTCCTATCATTCACGTATGCAAGATCGCGCCGCCAACCCATGGCGCCTGTGCGTTGCCCCGATGCTGGACTGGACCGACCGGCACTGCCGGTATTTCCATCGCCTGCTCGGCCCGCACGCGCGGCTTTACACCGAGATGGTCACCGCCGCCGCGCTGGTGCACGGTCAGCGCGCGCACCTCTTGGCGCACGCACCCGAAGAACATCCACTGGCGCTGCAACTGGGCGGCTCCGATCCGGGCGAGCTGGCCATGGCGGCGCGTTGGGGGGAAGCGGCGGGCTACGACGAAATCAACCTCAACGTCGGTTGCCCTTCCGACCGCGTGCAATCCGGTCGTTTCGGCGCCTGCCTGATGCGCGAGCCGGCGCTGGTCGCCGAATGCGTGCGCGCGATGCGCGACGCGGTTGGCGTACCGGTGACGGTGAAATGCCGGATCGGCGTGGACGACCAGGACGACGACGCGGATCTGTTCGCCTTCGCGCAGTGTATGGTCGAGGCGGGGGTGCGCGTGCTGATCGTGCACGCGCGCAAGGCGTGGCTGCAGGGGCTGTCGCCGAAGCAGAACCGTGAGGTGCCGCCGCTCAACCATGCGCGCGTGTACCGCTTGAAACGCGAATTCCCGGGGTTGACCGTGGTGGTCAACGGCGGCATCGACGGCCTGCCGGCGGTGCGCGAACACCTGCGGCACGTCGATGGCGTGATGCTCGGGCGGTTGGCCTACCACGACCCGCATGCACTCGCACGAATCGACGCGGCGCTGTCGGGAGGACCCCTGCGGCAACGCGACGCGGTGCTGCGGCGCATGCGCGGCTACATCGAAGGGCAGCGCAGCGACGGTGTCCGGCTCGCGGCGATGACGCGTCACGTGCTGGGCCTTTATCACGGCGAGCCGGGCGGCAGGGTCTTCCGGCGGGTGTTGTCGGAGCGTGCGCATGCACCGGATGCCGGCTGGGAAGCCGTCGAAGCCGCCCTGCAAGCGGTGCGCGCCCAGGCCGGGCGCGTGGTCGCATGACCGCCCGGACGGGCCGCCCAATGCGTGTTCAGCACGAATTCAATGGGCTGCCGCATGATCGGGCATGAAGATTTGCGCGAATCCGGTTGCAAGGACCATGAAATCACGAATCGCCTCCGTGGTGCTGACAGGCGCCCTGCTCGCATGTGCCGGCGTGGCGTGGGCAGCGCCGCCGCGCCCGGCGCCGCCGCCGCACCAGCCCGCGTCCGCACCGCCGGCCCGTCCCGCCAGCCTCGAGCAGGCCGTCAAGCAGGTGCAGCACCAGACCGGCGGGCATATCCTTGCGGCGGATACCGTGTCGCGCGGACGCGCGCAGGTGTATCGGATCAAGGTGCTGAAGCCGGACGGCAAGGTGCAGGTGATGCAGTTGAATTCGAACCCGCGGTCGCAAGATCGTCCGAACAGATCCGAGTCCGATCAAGGAGGGCACTGATGCGCATCCTGTTGGTGGAAGACGAGGCACCGCTGCGCGAAACGCTGGCCGCGCGCCTGAAACGCGACGGCTTCGCCGTGGATGCCGCGGCCGACGGCGAAGAGGGCCTCTACCTCGGGCGCGAGGTGCCGTTCGACCTGGCGATCGTCGATCTTGGCTTGCCCAAGCTGTCCGGCATGGAACTGGTCGAAATCCTGCGCAAGGAGGGCCATGGCTATCCGATCCTGATCCTCACCGCGCGCTCATCGTGGCAGGACAAGGTGGAAGGCCTGAAATTCGGCGCCGATGACTACCTGGTCAAGCCCTTCCATGTCGAGGAATTGCTGGCGCGCATCAACGCGCTGGTGCGGCGTGCCTCGGGCTGGGCCAAGCCGGTGCTTTCCTGCGGTCCGATCCGGCTGGACACCACCGCGCAGACGGTGAATGTCGAGGCCACGCCGGTCGACCTAACCAGTTACGAGTACAAGGTGCTGGAATACCTGATGCTGCACGCCGGCGAGCTGGTGTCCAAGGCCGACCTCACCGAACACATCTACCAGCAGGACTTCGATCGCGACTCGAACGTGCTGGAGGTCTTCATCGGCCGCTTGCGCCGCAAGCTCGATCCGGAAAGCAGCCTGAAACCGATCGAGACGGTGCGCGGCCGCGGCTACCGCTTCGCGATACCGCGCGACGAGACCCCCGCCGAGACGCCTGCCGGATGATCCGTTGCGGGGCTTGCCCGCAGTTGCGTGCGCGCCGCGCGTGCGGTGATGATGGGCATCATCGCAGTCGGGTGTGACTGCGCGAAGGGTCTGGCTGGATGGCTTCCGAGGAGACCGCCGCACGCAGGCCGCTGTCGCTGGTTTCGCGTTCGACCATCGCGACCTTGCTGGTGCTGGTCGGGTTCCTGGGCGTCACCGGGTTCGCGCTCGACCGCGCCTATGCGAATGCCGCGCTGGCGAGCCTGCGCGCGCGCCTGCAGAGCTACGCCTACGCCTACCTCGCGGGCATCGATGTCAGCAGCCGCTCCGACCGGGTGATCCCGCCGGAATCGCCGCTGCCCAATTCGGACTTCGTGCGGCCGGGTTCCGGACTGTACGCGGTGATCGTGGGCCAGAACGACTTCCGCTGGGTCGCGCCGTCGGCATTGGGTCGTGACCTGCCGTTCGACGAATTGTTGCCGCCCGGCGTCACCCGGTTCCAGGGACCGGTCGCGACCTCGGCGGGACCGCTGTACGTGTTGTCGCAGGGGGTCGAGTGGGTGCTGCAGAACCGCAAGGGCTACCGCGTGACCGTGTACATCGCCGAGAACGATGCGCTGTACAAGTCGGCGCTCGCGGCCTACCGGCGCACCCTGTTCGGATGGTTGAGCGCGTTGGGGCTGGCCTTGCTGGTGTTGCAGCAGATCCTGTTGCGCTGGAGCTTTTCGCCGCTGCGGAGGGTGGCGCGCGACATCGCCAGGATCGAGCGGGGCAGCGCCGAGCGCCTGGTCGGCCCGTACCCGTACGAGGTGACGGTGCTGACGCGCGGGTTGAACCGCTTCATCGAAAGCGAGCGCGAGCACCTGAAGCGTTACCGCAATACCCTCGACGATCTCGCGCACAGCCTGAAGACCCCGCTCGCGGTCGCGCGATCGCGGCTGGAATCGACCGACGTCGAGACGGACCTGCGCCAGGACCTCGCCGACCAGGTGCAGCACATGGACCAGATCGTCGCCTACCAGCTGGCGCGGGCCAAGGCCTCGGGGCATTCCACCTTCGCTGCGCCGATCGCGGTCCAGCCCCACGCCGAGGCGGTGGTGCGCAGCCTCGAGCGCGTGTACGCCGACAAGAACGTGCTGTGTGAATTCGACATCGACGAAGGCGCGCACTTCTACGGCGAGGAAGGCGACTTGCTGGAGCTGCTGGGCAACCTGCTCGAAAACGCGTTCAAGTGGGCGAACCACCGCGTCCTGCTGCGGGTGGTGCGCATCCTGCCAGGCGATACCCGCGCGTGGCGCGAAGGGCTGGACATCCGGGTCGAGGACGATGGTCCGGGGGTGCCGCCCGAACAGCTGGAAAGTGTCCTGCAGCGTGGCGTGCGCGGCGACGAGCGCGTGCAGGGGCACGGTATCGGGCTTGCGATCGTCGAGGACATCGTGCGTGGTTACCGAGGCGTGCTGCACGTGGATCGATCGACCGAGCTGGGCGGCGCGTGCTTCCACGTCAGCTTCGCCGAGATGTGAGGATCGCGCAGTGGGGATACGCCGGCGAAGCGGCTGTTGTGGAAGTCAGGCCAGGGGTGGCCGTGATGAGGTTCGTGACTTGGGGTCAGCGCGCTCGCGATTTCGCCAATGAAACGGCGATCATGGATGATCGCGCCACTATTGGATCGAACCCGGCAACAGCGATTGCCATGGCGCCGTGGTCGGCGCTTGCGCAGGATGCGTGGCCGGTGGGTGCGATGGCTGGTTGTGCGCCGTGGCAGGCAAGGCGTACGCTGCCGGGGCCTGGCGCGAGGATGCCGCGGACGGGGCCATGCGTGGCGGGACCGGCACGGCGTCGCCGGCGTCGTCGTTGGCCATCAAGTCGGGCGCATCGCCCCGCGTCGCGGGGCGTGCCTGCACACCCGGTAGTTGCGGTGCGCTGGTGTCGACGGCAAGCAGGGGTGAATTCGCGCCATAATCGAGTGCTGCCGCGCTCAGCGGCACACCGGCCAACAACAGCACTGCCAGGCACAACGACAGCTGTTTCATGGCAGCCCCCGGGATCAAGGAACGCATGTCGAATTTGCATCTTGACACATCCGGCTTGACCGTGCCAGCGAGTGCCAGGCGGCCCCGGTCCGGCGACGCGATGCCGACGGTGCTGGCGTTGCTGGCGGCCGGGGAGCGCCATTCCGGGCCGGATCTGGCACGCCGGCTGGGCATCTCGCGGGCGGCGGTCTGGAAGCAGATCGCCGCGCTGCGCGGGGCGGGACTCGCGATCGAGTCGGGCAGCGGGGGCTATCGGCTGGCGCACCCGCTGGACCGGCTGGATCCAGCCGCCATCCGGGCACGCCTGTCCGCGCCGGTGCGGCGCCGGGTCGGGGCGATCGAAAACCACTGGCGGCTGGATTCGACCTCGAGCGAGTGCCTGCGCCGGGCCGCCGGACTTGCGGACTGCTCCTTCGTGTTCGCGGACTGGCAGGACACCGGACGTGGCCGGCGCGGACGGCAGTGGGTTTCGCCGCCGGCGACCAACCTGCAGTTTTCCTGCCTGAAGCGTTTCAGCGGCGGTTACGCGTCGCTGTCGGGCCTGTCGCTTGCCGTCGGCGTGGCGGTTGCCAACGCGCTGGAGGATTGCGGCATCGGCGGCATCGGCTTGAAGTGGCCCAACGACCTGGTGCACGGCGACGCCAAGCTGGGCGGGGTGCTGGTCGAACTCGGCGGCGAGTTCATGGGGCCGTGCCACGCGGTGATCGGGGTCGGCATCAACGTGCACGTGCCCGCGGCCATGCGCCGCGCGCTCGCGCGTCCGTGCACGGATCTCGCCGACCTGGGCGGCGTTGCGATACCCCCGCGCAACGTGCTCGCCGCGGCCATGGTCACGCGGCTGGTCGAGGCGCTCGATGCCTTCGATGCCTCCGGTTTTGCGCCGTTCGCGGCGGCGTGGGCCGCGCGCGACGCACTGGCCGGACGCGTCGTACGCGTCGACGATGCGCGCGGTGCATTCGAAGGCACCGCGGTCGGCGTGGATGCGCGGGGCGCCTTGCAAGTCGAGGTTGTCGGCGGCACGCGCAGCATCGACAGCGCCGAAGTGACGGTGCGTGCGCGATGAATGGCAGCGATCGCGAAACCTGGCTGTTCGATCTCGGCAATTCCCGGGCCAAGGCGGCGCGGCTGCGACGGGGCGGGCCCGCGGAGGTGTTCGCGCTGGATTGGGAGCGGCCGGATTTTGCCGCGGCACTGCACGAAAAACTTGCACGCTGGCCGCGGCCCGCGCGCGCATGGGTGGCGTCGGTGGCGTCAGCCGAACACGCCGGCCAGGTGCGGGAGGCGCTGGCGGCGACCGGGGTCGGGCGGATCGAGTGGCCGGAAACGCCACGTCGCGCCGGCGGCGTGGTCAACCGCTACGCGAAGCCCGGACGATTGGGAATCGACCGCTTTCTCGCGATGCTGGCGGCACGCGCACGCGCCGCGGGCGCCAGCGTGGTGGTCGGCTGCGGTACCGCGCTGACCCTCGATGTCGTGGCCGCGGATGGCCGTCACGCCGAGGGCATGATCGCGTTGTCGCCGGAGGGCATGCTGCAGGCGCTGAGGGGTGCGACCGCGATTGCCGATGGCAACCCGGATGCTTTTGCCGATGGCGCGAACGACGATACCGCGGCGGCACTGCAGGCGGGTTGCTGGGCGTCCGCCGGGGCGCTGGTGGAGTGGTTCGTGGCGCGTGGCCGGCGCCGGGACGGCGTCGTGCAGGTGTGGTTGCATGGCGGCTGGGCCGGGCGTTTGGCGGAATGGCTGGTGCGGGACGGGTGTCCGGTCGAGGTGCTGGAACATGCGGTGTTGCACGGCCTTGCGGTGTGGGCCGGCGAAGCCGCCATAGAATCGGCCGATCCCGGTCGGTGACGCCACGATGTTCGTTCGACTCCTGTTCCTGCTGCTGCTCGCCTTGAACCTTGGCGCCGGTGCGTGGCTGCTGTTCGGGCGCGCGCCGGTACGCGCGCTGCCCCCGGCCAGCGACCCCGGCGTGCCCGAGCTCAGGCTGCTTTCGGAGGCCAGGCCTGCCCCCACTGCGGCGGCCGCACCGGCAGCGCCGGCGAGCGCGGCGCAACCGGTCGCCGAGACCTGCACCACGCTGGGTCCGTTCACCAACACTTCCGACATGCGCGCGGCGATGCAGGCCCTGTCGCCGCACGTTGCCCGCATCCAGTACCGCGAGGTGCAGGTCAGCCAGTCGCACGGTTACTGGGTGTACCTGCCTGCCACCGCGACCCGCGAGGCGGCCCTGGACGAGGCGCGCGCGCTCGCCGCCAAGGGCATCAACGACTATTACGTGGTGACCGCCGGCGATGCGCAGAACACCGTCTCGCTGGGCTTGTTCGACGACAAATCGAACGCGCAGAGGCGGCTGGAGACGTTGCAGAAGCTGGGTTTCCCGGTACAGGTCAAGCAGCGCATCGATACCGAACCGGCCTATTGGCTGGACTATGCCGTGCCGGCGGCGGCGCCGTTCGATTGGCAGGCATGGTTGCCGGGCCGCAGCGACCTCGCGCCGAAACCCATCGATTGTTTTTGAGCCCGCTGCATACTGGCTGCGGTTGCAGGATTGCCAACGCGTACGCCATGTTTGGTGCGGATATTCCCGGACGACGGGAAACCCGGGGCTGGCCCGCCGGATCGGGCGCAACGGCGGAGGTTCCTGCGATAATGGCCGTGCGCCGGCATAGCTCAGTTGGTAGAGCAACCGCCTTGTAAGCGGTAGGTCGTCTGTTCGAGTCAGACTGCCGGCACCAGACCGGCTGCGGAGGCAAGTCAGGTGATGGCGAAGGACGTGGATTTCACGGACCCCGCGTTTCTTGAGCAGATCGAGGCCTTGCGCCGGCACTTCCTGCAGGGCCTGCCCGAACGCCGGACAGCACTCATTGCTGCGTGGAGCGGTTGCGCGGATGGCGGCGACGAGGCGCCATGGCTGGCGTTGCGCGACGTTGCGCACAAGCTTTCGGGTTCGGCGGCGTGTTACGGACTCGATCCGCTGGGCGAGGCCGGACGTGAACTCGACAAGCTGCTGTCCGGCCGCACACCGTGCCGGATGCGTGCGACAGCCGCGCCCCTGGTCGCGCACCTGGAAGCATTGCTGGACACCGCCATTCCTCCTGCCTGAAGCGGTTGTTCCCGCGCGCGGCGCGGCGGCGTTGGCCGTGCGCGTGCAGGGCGACTATCCTTGACGGTTGGATATCGCAACACGGGTGAAGGCGCGTGGCCAGCAAGCAGAAAACGGTTTCCCTGATCGGCGCACCGACCGACATAGGCGCGGGGACGCGCGGCGCTTCGATGGGGCCCGAGGCGCTCAGGGTGGCGGGCCTGGCGCAGGCGCTGGCGGCGCGCGGGCTGGATGTCGCCGACCGCGGCAACCTTTCCGGCCCCCTGAACCCGTGGCAGCCGCCCCGCAACGGCTACCGCCACCTGCCCGAAGTGGTGGCCTGGAACCGCACCCTGATGGCGGCCGAACTGGCCGAACTCGAGGCCGGCCGGATGCCGATCCTGCTGGGTGGCGACCATTGCCTCGGGATCGGGTCGATCAGCGCGGTCGCGCGGCATTGCCGTGAGCGTGGCCGCAAGCTGCGGGTGTTCTGGCTGGATGCCCATGCCGATTTCAACACCGCCGAAATAAGTCCGTCCGGCAACATCCACGGCATGCCGGTGGCTTGCCTGTGCGGCTACGGGCCGCGCGAACTGACGGAGCTGGGCGGCAAGGCGCCTGCGCTCAAGGCCGGCGAGGTGCGCCAGATCGGGATCCGCTCGGTCGATCCCAACGAAAAGCGCCTGGTGCACGATGTGGGCCTCGAGATCTACGACATGCGCTACATCGACGAGGTCGGCATGCGGCGGGTGATGGAACAGGCGCTGGACGGCGTCGGCGACGACACCCACCTGCACGTCAGTTTCGACGTCGATTTCCTCGACCCTTCGATCGCGCCGGCGGTGGGCACGACCGTTCCCGGCGGCCCGGGTTACCGCGAGGCGCAACTTTGCATGGAGATGATCGCCGACAGCGGGTGCGCGGGTTCGCTGGACATCATGGAACTGAACCCGGCCCTCGACGAGCACAATCGCACCGCCGAGCTGGTGGTCGATCTGGTCGAAAGCCTGTTCGGCAAATCCACCCTGATGCGAGCCTGAACGGAGCCGCATGCGGCCTTTTCGGAGCGGCTGGCGTGGCAAGCCGGCCCAGGGATCTCCGGGCCACGGGGTTCCTCGCCATGGATGGCAGCTTTGATGGCGGTTTCAAGGCCGCGCCGAGGTTCGTGGGCCAGGGAAAAGCACGTGCCCGTTGGTCCAACAGGCCGGCGAGCGTGAACGGGCGTACGGCGAAGTGGGACGCGCGTCAACTTTTCACGGGCACCCGGGTCAACAAGTGTTTCACCCCTGCAGGCCGGGCCGTTGCAAGCACGGCTCTTGCACTTGCCGCATCGTCACCGCAATTCCGCGGTGCGCTGGACAGGGGCAGGCAGCGTGGCGAAGCGTCCACGACAATTCGGCATTGTAGAGGCGATCCCCGGGGCGCGCGCGTCGTTGCGCTGGGCCGGCTGGGCGGGCGTCGCCCTGCTGGTGGTCCCGGCGGCAAGCCTGGCGGTACTCGCGGCGAGCGGCGCGGGTGATTCCGGGAGCGTCGCGTTTGCCTGGGGGCTGTCGCTGGCCGGGTTGCTGGCGCTTGCAGCGGCCGGTTACGGGATGGTCCGCATCCTTTCGAGCCTGCGCCGGATCGCCGAGCTGACGCAGGTGCTCAGCGAACGCGGCGGCGGTCCGGTGTTCGTGAAGGACACTCTGCACCGCTACCGGTTCGCCAACGACGAGACCGCGGCGCTGGTCGGGCGGCACCCCGTGGACATCCTGGGCCGGCGCGACAGCGAGCTCGACCCGGGTTCGGTGTCGCTGGCCTTCGAGGAAAACGACCAGGTCTGCCTGGAGCGCGACCTGCCGACCCTGTTCCGCGAGTCGCAGAAGACCCTGGACGGCGAGCGCGCCTTCCTGGTCGGCAAGTATCCGCTGCACGACGCCCGCGGGGGCATCTCCGGGCTGGTCGGGGTGGCGCGCGACATCACCGAAGAACTTGAATTGCGCAAGCTCTCGCGCCGGCGCGCCGATGAAACGCGCATCTGGTTCGACCTGAATCCATTGCCGGTGGTCACCTTCACGGGGCCCGACCTGCAAGTCGTCAACGCCAACGCGGCGGCCCTGCAGTGCTATGGCTACGACCGCGCGAAGATGCTGCGGCTGCGCCTGACCGACCTGTTCGCGACAGAAGAAGCCGGGCGCCTGCAGGCGTATGTGCACAGGGAGGGACGTGTCATCCCGCCGGGCAGCCTGGCCTGGAAGCATCGCAAGGCCAGCGGTGAAGCGTTCGCGGTGCTCACCGACATGGGCAACCTGCCGCACGAGGCCGTGCCGGCGCACGTGATGATGGTGCGCGACATTTCCGACCTGCAGGCCGCGCGCGACGCGGCGCAGGCGGCCGAGGCCCGCTACGAGGATCTGGTCGAATCCGGACTTGCCATGGTCTGGATGACCGACCTGGATGGGCAGCTGCTGCATTTGAACACGGCGATGGCGGACGCACTGGGCCACGAACGCGACAGCATGATCGGGCGCCCGCTGTCCGATTTCCTGTCCGAGGAAACGCAAGCGGAGTGGAACGATTACCTCGACCGTATCCACAGCCTCCCGCGCGACGCGGGATTGCTACATTTCACGTCGCGCAACGGCGAGCGGCGCGTGTGGCAATACCAGTTCGTCTGCTATCCCGATGCGGAACCCGTGCCCTACGTACTGGTCGCGGCGCAGGACGTGACCATGCGGCACCGCTACGAATCGCGGATCCGCGACCAGAACCGGCGCGATCCGCTGACCGGTTGCCACACCCGGCGCTACCTGGATGCGTTCGCGATGCAGACGACCGTCAACCAGGTATGGGGCTGCGTGGTGGTGGACGTGGACTATTTCCGGCAATTGAACGCCAGCGAGGGCCGTGCGCGCGGTGACGAGATCCTGCGCGATCTCGCGCGCCTGCTCGCCAACCAGGCCGGGCCGGCTGCCGAAGTCGTGCGCATGGGCGGGGACGAATTCGCGGTCGTGATGCCGCAGGCGGATGCGGATGTCGTGCGCGAGCTGGCAGGCCGGCTGGCGGTGGCCTCACAGGACGGCATGCCGGCGGTGTTTTCGCTGGGCTGGGCGGTCCGCGAGGCCGGCGAGCCCTTGGAGTCCACCCTGCGGCGGGCCGACAAGGCGCTGCTGCGCAGCCGGGCGCAGGAACGCGGCTGAACCCGCTGCGTTGCGCCGCAGCAACATCACGCTTAGCATGCGCGGTTTGCCCGTCGGTTTGCGCGGGCGCCGGGGTGCAGCGGGTGATGCGTAGCCATTATTGCGGTCTGATCGGGCCAGCCGAAGTCGGCCAGCGGGTGAGTCTGTGCGGCTGGGCGGATGCGCGCCGCGACCATGGCGGCGTGGTGTTCATCGACCTGCGCGACCACAAGGGCATCGTGCAGGTCGTGGCCGACCCCGGCAATGCCGAGGTATTCAAGCTTGCTTCGGGGGTTGGTTACGAGGACTGCCTGCGCGTGACCGGCATGGTGCGCGTGCGTTCCAACATCAACGACAGGATTCCGACCGGCCGCTACGAGGTCGTGGCCGAGTCCATCGAATTGTTGAATGCCGCGCGCGACCTGCCATTCGCGCTGCACGAGAACCCCAACGAGGAAATGCGGCTGAAATACCGCTACCTCGACCTGCGCCGTCCGGAGATGCAGAAGCTGATACGTACCCGCATCAAGCTGGTGCAGGCGCTGCGCCGCTGGCTGGATGCGCGCGGTTTCCAGGACATCGAAACGCCGATCCTGACCAAGGCGACACCCGAGGGCGCGCGCGATTACCTGGTGCCTTCGCGCCTGCACGCGGGCGAGTTCTACGCGCTTCCGCAGTCGCCGCAATTGTTCAAGCAGTTGCTGATGATCGCGGGCTTCGACCGCTACTACCAGATCGCGCGCTGCTTCCGCGACGAGGACCTGCGCGCCGACCGCCAGCCGGAATTCACCCAGCTCGACATGGAGTTCGCGTTCGTCAAGGAACGCGACGTGCAGGATACCGTCGAGGCGATGATCCGCGACGTGTTCCGCGAGGTCGGCGGCATCGAACTGGCCGACCCGTTCCCGCGCATGACGTGGGCGGAGGCGATGACCCGTTACGGGTCGGACAAACCCGACCTTCGCATCGATCTGGAATTGATCGACATCGCCGAGGCGGTGAAGCACCTCGAATTCAAGGTGTTTGCCGGCCCGGCGAATGACGCCGACGGCCGCGTCGCCGCGTTGCACGTGGCCGGCGGTGCCGAACTTTCACGCAAGCAGCTCGACGACTACGCCGCGCACGCGTCGAAATTCGGCGCCAAGGGCCTGGCATGGCTGAAGGTCACGGAGGCCGCCAAAGGCCTGGAAGGCATCAATTCGCCGGTCGCGAAGTTCCTGGATGAAGCGACGCTTGCGACGATTCTGCAAAAGACCGGCGCGGGCGACGGTGACGCCCTGTTGTTCGGTGCCGGCAAGTGGGCGACGGTCAGCACCTTCATGGGCGCGCTGCGGTTGAAGGTTGCGCAGGATCGAGGCCAGGTCGCGCAGGGCTGGAAGCCGTTGTGGGTTACCGACTTCCCGATGTTCGAATATGACGAAGCGGAACAACGCTACGTGGCCCTGCATCACCCGTTCACCGCGCCCAAGGTCGATGACGCCGTCGCGCTTGCCGGCGACCCCGCGCATGCGGTCAGCCGCGGCTACGACATGGTGTTGAACGGCGCCGAGATCGGCGGCGGCTCGATCCGCATCCATCGCCCGGAAATGCAGAGCGCGGTGTTCCGCCTGCTCGGCATCGGCGAGAGCGAGGCGCGCACCAAGTTCGGCTTCCTGCTGGACGCACTGAAGATGGGCGCGCCGCCGCACGGCGGCATCGCCTTCGGCATCGATCGCCTGGCGATGCTGATCGGCGGTACCGACGCCATCCGCGACGTCATTGCATTCCCGAAAACCACCAGCGCACAGGACCTGATGACCGACGCGCCGAGCGTCGTCGATCCGAAACAGCTTGCCGAGTTGCACGTGCAGGTGCGGGATCAGGGACCGGGGGCCGGGGACCAGCAGAAGCATTGAATACCCCCTTCGGCACGAAGGGGGTCGCTGCGCAGCAACGGGGGGATGTCTCGGAAGCAAAAGCGATCCCCCCCTCGATCCTCCTCCTGCGGAAGGGGGAAGAGAATGCGCCCCCCCTCTTCGCACGCGCAGGGCGCAGCGCAGCGAACGCGCGCGTAGCGCGAGTCGCGATTTCGCAGGCGTAGCGGGATAGTGAGTGTTTCCTTAGACTTCCAACTTTTCAGCATCGAGAGTACGCCCCATGGGACGTGGTCCTTCCATCGCCGGTCGCAAGAACGCGCAGGACGCCAAGCGCGGGCAGGTGTTCACCAAGCTGGTGCGCGAGATCATGGTGGCCGCGCGCGGCGGCGGCGGCGACGTCAACGGCAATGCGCGCCTGCGCACCGCGGTCGACAAGGCCATCGCGGCGTCGATGCCCAAGGACAACATCGACCGCGCGATCAAGAAGGCCACCGGCGAACTGGAGGGTGTCACCTACGAGGAACTGCAATTCGAGGGCTACGCGCCGGGCGGCGTCGCGGTGCTGGTCGAGTGCGTCACCGACAATCGCCAGCGCACCATTTCCGACGTGCGCCACGCCTTCACCAAGTTCGGCGGCAACCTCGGCACCGACGGCTCGGTGGCCTACCTGTTCAACCGGATCGGCGTGTTGTCGTATGAAAAGGACGCCGGCGAGGACAAGGTCACCGATGCGGCGATCGAGGCCGGGGCCGAGGACGTGAAGGTTTGGCCGGAGGACGGCCAGATCGACGTGATCACCACGCCCGAGTCGTTCGAGGCCGTGCGTGAAGCGATGGAAAAGGCCGGCCTGAAGCCCGACCACGCCGAAATCACCATGCGTGCTGGACTGGACGTGCCGGTCGCCGCCGACCAGATCGAAGCGGTGCAGGGGTTGCTGGCGCGGCTGGACGAACTCGACGACGTCCAGAACGTGTATTCCAACGCGGATCTTCCGGCGGGCTGATGCTGACCGGCACCGCGCCGCTGCGCATCCTCGGGATCGATCCCGGCAGCCAGCGCACCGGTGTCGGTATCATCGAGGCCGATGCCGCGGGAAAGCTGCGTTGCGTGTTCCACGCGACGCTCAAGGTGGCCGGCGAGGAGACGTTTCCGTTGCGCCTGAAACGCATCTACGACGAACTCTCGGGCATCATCGCCGCGCAGGGGCCCAGCGAGGCCGCGATCGAACGCGTATTCATGGCCAGGAATGCCGATTCCGCACTGAAACTGGGCCAGGCGCGCGGCGCCGCCATCTGTGCGGCGGTGGGGTGCGGGCTGCCGGTCAGCGAGTACGCGCCGAATGCGATCAAGCAGGCCGTGGTCGGCAAAGGCCACGCCGGCAAGGAGCAGGTGCAGCACATGGTCGGGGTGTTGCTGAACGTGCGCGGCCCCTTGCAGGCCGACGCCGCCGATGCGCTGGCGATCGCGATCACCCACGCGCACCTGCGCGCCAGCGAGGCGCGCACCGGCATCGCGCTTGCCGCGTGGGGACGCAGGCGATGAATGGGATGCTTGCCCGGTTTCGGGTCTTGAGTCCCGAGTCCCGGGTTCCGGGGCTTTCGCCATGATCGGGCGCCTGCGTGGAATGCTGGTCAGCAAGCGCCCGCCGTGGATCGTACTGGACGTGCATGGCGTGGGCTACGAACTGGAAGTGCCGATGTCCACGCTCTACGACCTGCCCGAGGTCGGTGGCGAGGTGACGCTGCTGACGCATTACGCGCACAAGGAAGACACCGTGGCGTTGTACGGATTCCTCAGCGCAGCCGAACGCGAACTGTTCCGCGACGTGCAACGGGTCTCTGGCATCGGCGCACGCATCGCGCTGGCGATCCTGTCCGGCGTCTCCACCGGCGAATTCGCGCGGCTGGTGCAGGCCGGGGACGTGGCCGCGCTCACCAAGGTACCCGGCATCGGCAAGAAGACCGCCGAGCGCATCGTGGTGGAATTGCGCGATCGCGTGGCCATGGCGGCGCCGGTCACGCAGGCCGGTGCGGCGCCGCTGCCGCGCGACGCACGCGGTGAGGCCGAAGCGGCGTTGCAGCAATTGGGTTACAAGCCTGCCGAGGCTGCACGGCTTGCCGCGGCGGCAGCGGCCGACGGCGACGATGCCGAAACGATCATCCGCAAGGCCTTGCGGGCGGCGTTGGGACGATGACCGACAAGCAGGCCAGCGACGCCAGCGCGCCCGAGGAGGGCGGCAAGGCCCTGCACCTCATGATGGTCGGCGCCATCGGCGTGGTGTTCGGCGACATCGGCACCAGCCCGCTCTACGCCTTCCGCGAAACCTTCGCCTCGCACCACGGCGCGCCTGGCATCTCGCCCGATGTCGATCACATCCACGGGGTGCTGAGCCTCGTCTTCTGGTCGATGATGCTCGTCGTCACGGTCAAATATGTCAGCATCATCATGCGCGCCGACAACAAGGGCGAGGGCGGCAGCCTGGCGCTGCTGGCGCTGATCAACCGATCGAGCCCGGGCAAGCGCTGGACGGCGCCGATCGTGCTGCTGGGCGTGTTCGCGACCGC
>DASURP010000097.1:0-19319 GCA_036279975.1 Rhodanobacteraceae bacterium | reverse complement strand
CGGGAGAGGGGCTGGGGGTGAGGGTACGGCGGAGCTGGAACGCCGCGGTGACCCCGAACCCCCATCCGGCGCTTCGCGCCACCTTCCCCCGGAGGGGGAAGGGAAAAGCCTCGCCCGTGTGTTCCACGCCGACTTGTACGGCACCCGCGCGGTCAAGTACGCGACGCTGGATGCGGGGTCGGTCGAAGCGACAGCGTGGACGGAACTGGCGCCGGCCAGCCCCAATTACTTCTTCGTGCCCGAGGATGGCGCGCTGCGCGAAGAATACGAGCGCGGCTGGAAGATCACCGAGGCGATGCCGGTGAATGTTCTTGGATTCCAAACCCATCGCGACGATTTCGCGATTGACATGGACCGCGAAATACTGCGGTCACGCATTGCAGCAATGCGCGATATGACGATCAGCGATGGCGAACTCGCGCGGGATTACGCGTTACGCAACAACCGAGATTGGCAGATTACGGCGGCACGCAAGGCGCTATGCGACGATGAACGCTGGGACAGCAAACTGATTCGCATCGCGTACCGACCGTTTGATTGCCGTTGGGGTTATTTCAGCGAAGTGGCAATGGATTATCCACGTCGTGAACTAATCGAAAACGTTGCGGGCAAAGAAAATACTTGCCTTGGGATCGGTCGTGCCGGCGTCGCAGTCAACGAGCCGGTGTGGTCCTTGCAGACTGTCTCGCACGCACCGATGGACGCAAACATCTATCGGCGTGGAGGCGTGAACATTTTCCCACTGTGGCTCTACCCGCGCGAAGCCACCGATCTGCTTGATACCGCGCCGCACGAGAAGACTGCCAACCTCGCGCCCGAATTCGTCGCGGCGCTCACCGAAGCGGTGGGCGACACGCCCACGCCCGAGGACACGCTGGCTTACATCTACGCGATCCTTTATGCGCCGTCGTATCGCACGCGTTACGCCGAATTCCTGAAGCGCGATTTCCCGCGGGTGCCGCTGACCGCGAACCGCAAGCTGTTCGACACGCTTGTCGGCATCGGCCGCGAGCTGATCGCGCTGCACACGATGCAGGCCACGCTGCCGCGCATCACGGGTTTCCCGGTTGCGGGCAGCAACGAAGTGGCGAAGGTGCGCTACACGCTCCCCTCTCCCCCCGGGAGAGGGGTCGGGGGTGAGGGTACGAATACGCACAGGGTTGCATTGCGCAAGACCGAACCCTCACCCGGCGCTGCGCGCCACCCTCTCCCAGTGGGAGAGGGGAACACGGCGCTTCTCCCGGGGGGAGAAGCGAACAGTGGTCGCGTGTGGATCAACGACGCCCAGTATTTCGACGGCGTGCCCGAGGCCGTGTGGGACATGCACATCGGCGGCTACCGGGTGGCCGAGAAGTGGCTGAAGGACCGCAAGGGGCGGCTGCTTTCCTTCGACGACATCGAGCATTACCAACGCGTGATCGCCGCGCTGGCCCGCACGCTGGCCCTGCAGGCAGAGCTGGACGCGGCCGTCACGTCTGCCGGGGGGTGGCCCCTGCATCGACGTTGAGTCAGCGCGCTCGGATTGCGGCACGCGCCGGTGCATGCGAAAATCCGGGTGTTAAGGAGTCACTGATTTTGTTCGTCATGCCGGCGCAGGCCGGTATCCAGCAGAGAAGGGAAGCGCGGCTCGTGGCCGCGATGCCAACCCACACTGGGCCACGGCCTGCGCCGGGCGACGATGAAAGAAGGTTGGTTGTACCTTCCCCGACGCGGACACTGTGGATGCTTGCGAATTACTGGCCCATCCTGTTTTTCCTGGTCGTCGCCGGCGCGATCGGCGTTGCGTTGATCGTGCTCGGCTGGATCGCCGGGCCGCGCCGTCCCAGCGCCGAGAAATATTCGCCTTACGAGTGCGGCTTCGAGGCCTTCGAGGGCGCGCGCATGAAGTTCGACGTGCGCTACTACCTGATCGCGATCCTGTTCATCCTGTTCGACCTGGAAATCGCGTTCCTGTTTCCGTGGGCGACGGTGTTCTCGGACATAGGCATCGTGGCGCTGATCGAGATGTTCACGTTCCTGCTGCTGCTGGTCGTGGGCTACATCTATGTGTGGAAGAAGGGTGCACTGGAATGGGACTGATCCAAGCCATCGACAAGTCGATGCACAACCCGGTTCCGATCGGGAAGGTGGACGACATCCTGCGCCCGCAGGCCGACAACCCGATCATGCAGCGCGGCTTCGGTGTCACCACGGTGGACGCGCTGTTCAACTGGGCGCGCACCGGTTCGATGTGGCCGATGACCTTCGGCCTGGCCTGCTGCGCGGTGGAGATGATGCACGCGGGCGCGTCGCGCCTGGACCTGGACCGCTACGGCGTGATCTTCCGCCCCAGCCCGCGCCAGTCCGACGTGATGATCGTGGCCGGGACGCTGGTCAACAAGATGGCGCCGGCGCTGCGCAAGGTGTACGACCAGATGCCCGAGCCGAAATGGGTGATCTCGATGGGTTCGTGCGCCAACGGCGGCGGCTATTACCACTATTCCTATGCGGTGGTGCGCGGTTGCGACCGCATCGTGCCGGTCGACATCTACGTGCCGGGCTGCCCGCCGACCGCCGAGGCACTGGTTTACGGGATTCTGCAATTGCAGAAGAAGATCCGCCGCACCAATACCATCGCGTCCCGCTGACCCATGAGCCAGACTCTCCCCGAACAACTGGCCGACCGGCTGCGTGCGCGCTTCGGCGGCTCGATCGACAACGTCGATGTCTCGCACGGGCAGGCGACGATCGAGGTCACCCCGGCGCACCTGGCCGGGGTATGCACGGCGTTGCGCGACGAGGCCGAATTCCATTTCGAGCAATTGACCGACCTGTGCGGCGTCGACTTCCTCAGCTTCGGCGAGGACGAATGGCCGGCTTCGGACAGTGCCACGTCCGAAGGCTTCGGACGCGGGGTCACCGGCGACAACGTGCAGGGGCGCTTTGGCTGGGACAACCGTCCCCGGAACCCGCAGTTCCTGCGCCGCTTCGCCTCGGTGGTGCACCTCATTTCCTACGAGCACAACGTGCGCTTGCGGGTGCGCTGTTTCGCGCCCGAGGACGCGCTGCCGGTCTTGCCGACGCTGACCGGCGTGTGGCCGGCCGCCAACTGGTACGAGCGCGAGGCGTTCGACTTGTACGGCATCGTGTACGAGGGCCATCCCGACCTGCGCCGCATCCTCACCGACTACGGTTTCGTGGGGCACCCGTTCCGCAAGGATTTCCCGCTGATCGGCAACGTCGAAGTGCGTTACGACCCCGAGGCCAAGCGCGTGGTGTACGAGCCCGTCACCTCGGTGACGCCGCGCGTGACCGTGGCGCGGGTGGTGCGCGAGGATTCGCGCTGGAAGACCGCGCGCGCGGAAGAAGCCGACGACTGGAAGGACAACTGACGTGGCCGACGCAACCGGCGAAATCCGCAGCTACACCATGAACTTCGGCCCGCAGCACCCGGCCGCGCACGGCGTGCTGCGGCTGGTGATGGAGATGGAAGGCGAGACCATCATCCGGATCGACCCGCACGTCGGGCTGCTGCACCGCGGTACCGAAAAGCTGGCCGAGTCCAAACCGTTCAACCATTCGATCGGCTACATGGACCGGCTCGATTACGTGTCGATGATGTGCAACGAGCACGCCTACGTGCGTGCGATCGAACAGTTGATGGGGATCGAGCCGCCGGTGCGCGCGCAGTGGATCCGCACGCTGTTCGACGAAGTCACCCGCATCCTCAACCACCTGATGTGGATCGGCTCCAACGCGCTCGACCTCGGCGCGATGGCAGTGTTCCTGTACGCGTTCCGCGAACGCGAGGAACTGATGGACGTGTACGAGGCGGTGTCGGGCACCCGCATGCACGCCACCTATTACCGCCCCGGCGGCGTGTACCGCGACCTGCCCGGCAAGATGATCCAGTACAAGGAATCGCCGTGGCACAAGGGCAAGGACCTGAAGCGCATGAACGCCTGGCGCGAAGGTTCCATGCTGGATTTCCTGGATGCCTTTGCGGAAGACTTCCAGCACAAGGTCGACGAGTACGAGGAACTCTTGACCGACAACCGGATCTGGAAGCAGCGCACCGTCGATATCGGCATCGTCAGCCCCGAGCAGGCGTATGCGCTGGGCATGACCGGCCCGATGCTGCGTGCCTCGGGCATCGAGTGGGACCTGCGCAAGAAGCAGCCCTATGCGAAATACGCCGAGGTCGAATTCGATATTCCGGTCGGTACCCACGGCGACTGCTACGACCGTTACCTGGTGCGCGTCAACGAGATGCGCCAGTCCGCGCTGATCATCCGCCAGTGCGTGGCTTGGCTGCGCAAGAATCCCGGCCCGGTAATCACCGACAACTACAAGGTCGCGCCGCCCAAGCGCGAGGACATGAAGGAATCGATGGAAGCGCTGATCCACTGGTTCAAGCTGTTCACGGAGGGCTTCAGCGTGCCGGCCGGCGAAACCTACGCCGCGGTCGAGGCGCCCAAGGGCGAGTTCGGCTGCTACATGGTTTCCGATGGCGCCAACAAGCCGTTCCGCGTGCACCTGCGCGCGCCCGGCTTCGCGCACCTGTCCTCGATCAACGAAATCACCCGTGGACACATGCTGCCCGACGTGGTGGCGATGATCGGCACCTACGACCTGGTGTTCGGGGAGGTCGATCGATGAAAACCACCAACAATTTCGAAAAGGTCAAGGACGTCGATCCGCTGCAGGCTTTGACCGCCGAAACGCGCGCGCACATCGACCATTGGTCCGCCAAGTTCCCGCCCGATCGCAAGCGCTCGGCGTTGATCCAGGCCCTGATGGCCGCGCAGGAGCAGAACGACGGCTACCTGACCGACGAGTTGACCACCGCCGTCGCGAAATACCTCGGCGTCCTGCCGGTGTTCGCCTACGAGGTCGCTTCGTTCTACTCGATGCTCGAGACGCGTCCGGTCGGGCGCCACAACGTGGCCGTCTGCACCAACATCTCCTGCTGGCTCAACGGCGCCGACGGCATCGTGCGGCATTGCGAGCAGAAGCTGGGCGTGAAGCTGGGCGAGAGCACCGCCGACGGGCGTGTTTACCTGAAGAAGGAAGAGGAGTGCCTTGCGGCCTGCTGCGGCGCGCCGATGATGACGGTGGACGGGCACTACCACGAGAAGCTGACGCCCGAGAAGGTCGATGAAATCCTGGATGGACTGAAGTAGGAGCCTGCCTGCAGGCGACTCGTGTCGCGCGCAGGCGCGCTCCTGCAAGAGAAAAATATGCCATACGGACCCGAACCCAAGGAACACCAGGTCGTCTACACCACGCTGCATTTCGATCAGCCGTGGACGATCGACAACTATCGCAAGACCGGCGGCTGGCAGGCGTGGGAGAAGATCCTGGCCGAGCAACCCGACCCGGCGACGATCGTGGACGAGCTGAAGAAAAGCGCGCTGCGCGGGCGCGGCGGCGCGGGCTTTCCGACCGGCATGAAGTGGTCGTTCATGCCGCGCAAGGCGCCGGGCCAGAAGTACATCCTGTGCAACTCGGATGAATCCGAGCCCGGCACCTGCAAGGATCGCGACATCCTGCGCTTCAACCCGCACGCGGTGCTGGAGGGCATGGCGATCGCCTGCTACGCGACCGGTTCCACGGTCGCCTACAACTACCTGCGCGGCGAGTTCCACCGCGAGCCGTTCGAGCACATCGAGCAGGCGCTGCACGAAGCCGAGGCCGCCGGTCTGCTCGGAACCAACATCAGGGGCAGCGGGGTGGACGTCACCATCCACAACGCGCTCGGCGCGGGCGCCTACATCTGCGGCGAGGAAACCGCGCTGATGGAATCGCTGGAAGGCAAGAAGGGCTGGCCGCGCTACAAGCCGCCGTTTCCCGCCAACTTCGGCCTGTACGGCCGGCCCAGCACCATCAACAACACCGAAACCTACGCTTCGGTGCCGGCGATCCTGCGCCGCGGCGCCGACTGGTTCCTCAATATCGGCAAGCCCAACAACGGCGGCCCCAAGGTGTTCTCGGTGTCGGGCCACGTCAACCGGCCCGGCAATTACGAAATCCCGCTGGGCACGCCGTTCAGGGTCCTGCTGGAGATGGCCGGCGGCGTGCGCAATGGCCACCAGCTGAAGGCCGTGATCCCGGGCGGCTCGTCCATGAAGGTGTTGAAGGCCGACAAGATGCTCGAGTGCAACATGGATTTCGATTCGCTGCGCGCGGCGGGCTCGGGCCTTGGCTCCGGCGCGGTGATCGTGATGGACGAAACCACCTGCATGGTGCGCGCCTGCGATCGCATTTCGCGGTTCTACTGGCAGGAATCGTGCGGCCAGTGCACGCCCTGCCGTGAAGGCACCGGCTGGATGCACCGCGTGCTCGCCCGCATCGTGGCGGGCGGCGGCACCTCCGAGGACCTGCATCGGCTCAAGGCCGTGGCTGGCCAGATCGAAGGCCACACCATCTGTGCGTTCGGCGAAGCCGCGGCGTGGCCGGTGCAGGCGTTCCTCGCCAATTTCTGGGACGAGTTCGAGTACTACTGCAAGAAGGGACACTCCATGCTCGACGATGCTGAAAAGGTGGCGGCATGAACTGCATTGCTCTTGCAGGAGCCGGCCTGCCGGCGATCGGTCGCGCGCAGGCGCGTTCCTACAACGTCTGCCTGATCGGAGGGTTGGCATGAGCGCGCAACCCAAAGACACCGCGCCGCCGGTCGAAATGGTCGAGTTCGAGATCGACGGCCACCCGGTTTCCGCGCCCAAGGGCTCGATGATCATCCAGGCGGCCGACGCCGCCGGCATCCCGATCCCGCGTTTCTGCTACCACAAGAAGCTGCCGATTGCGGCGGTGTGCCGGCAGTGCATGGTGGAAGTGGAGATGGGCGGCAAGCGCATCCCCAAGCCGCAGGTGGCGTGCGCGACGCCGGTCGCCGCCGGCATGAAGGTCCTCACCAGGACGCCGCTGGCGATCCACGCGCAGCAGAACGCGCTCGAGTTTGTCCTGATCAACCACCCGCTGGACTGCCCGATCTGCGACCAGGGCGGCGAATGCGAGCTGCAGGACCTGTCCATGGGCTATGGGCGCTCGCTTTCGCGCTTCACCGAGCGCAAGCGCACCATCAGCGACGAGAATGTCGGGCCGCTGGTCGCCACCGAGATGACCCGCTGCATCCATTGCACCCGTTGCGTGCGGTTCCTCGGCGAAGTCGCCGGCAGCTACGAGTTCGGTGATTTCGATCGCGGCGACCGCCATGTGATCGGCACCTGGATCGGCCGCGGCATCGGTTCCGAGTTGTCGGGCAACGTCATCGACGTGTGCCCGGTCGGCGCGCTCACCGACAAGGTGTTCCAGTTCAAGGCGCGCGCCTGGGAACTCATCGCCAAGCCGTCGATCGGCTACCACGACGCACTGGGTTCCAACCTGTGGCTGCACACCAAGCGCGGCAATGTCCTGCGTACGGTGCCGCGCGACAACGAGGCGGTCAACGAGTGCTGGCTTTCCGACCGCGATCGCTACAGCCACGAAGGCCTGTATGCGGACGATCGCGCGCGCAAGCCGATGCTGCGCAGGAACGGCGGGCTGGTCGAGGTCGAGTGGGACGAGGCCATCGCGTTCGTCGCCGACGGCCTGCGCAAGGCCGGCAGCGACGTCGCCGCGCTGGTCGCGCCGATGACCTCGTGCGAGGAGGGGTATTTGCTCGCGCGGCTCGTGCGCGGCCTCGGCAGCGCGCGCATCGACCATCGCCTGCGTGTGCAGGACTTCTCGGATGGCGGCCCCGCGGGCGAGGCGTTCGGGATGCCGGTCGAGGATGTGCCGAACATCCGCGCGGCGCTGCTGGTCGGCAGCTTCACCCGCCTGGAGATGCCGCTGCTGAACCAGCGCCTGCGCCGCGCCACGCGTCACGACGCCTCGCGGCCGATGGTTGCCAACATCGCCAACTACGACATTGCCGAGGTGGCCGGCGCGAAGATCTTCGCGCTCAATCCGGCGCGATTCGATTTCAAGTTCGACCTGGCCGGCGAAAAGGCGTTCGCCCCGCACGACCTGGTGGACGCGATGCTGTGCACGGCCAAGGCGGCGGGCGTGGCCAGCGACGATCCCGTGCTCGCCGCCGCGATCGCCGCAGCCGACGATCATGCAGAAGCGCATCAGTGGATCGCGGCGCTGCGCGAGGCCTCGCCTTCACTGGTGGTCCTCGGCGACGCGGCCACCCAGCACCCGCAGGCTTCCTGGCTGCGCGCGTTGGCGCGCGGCATCGCGAAGGCGACCGGCAGCGCGTTCAACGAACTGCCCGCGGGCGCGAATGCCGTCGGCCTGGCGCGCGTGGGTGCGCAGTCGGAAGGTGGCGCGAAGGCGATCCTCGAACAGGCGCCCAAGGCGCTGCTCACCTGGCAGACGGGTTCCCAGGATGCCTATGCGCCGGCTGCCTACGACAAGGCCCGCGAGGGCGCCGATTTTTATGTCTACGCCGGCGCGTATGCCTGCGAGGGCGTCAAGCGCACGGCCGATGCGGTGCTGCCGCTGGGTTTGCCGCCCGAGATCGACGGCACCTGGGTGAACGTCGACGGCATCGCGCAGGCGCTGGCCGCGGGGGCGTTGCTGCCGGGCGAGGCGCGCCCGGGCTGGAAGGTGCTGCGCGCGCTGGGCGCGGCGCTCGGCGTCGACGGGTTCGACTTCGTCGATCTCAAGGACGTGCATGCGCGCATCGCGGGTGATGTGTCGGGGCCGGGCACCGGGCACCGGGCACCGGCGCAACCGTTGCCCACGCGTACGCCAACCCCGGAGGGCACGATCACACGCCTCGCCAGTGTCGGCATCTACCGCACCGATGCGGTGGTGCGCCGCGCCAAGGCGCTGCAGAAACATCCGTTGAATCGCGCGCCGGCCCTGCGCATCTGCGCGGAGGACGCGCGCAAGCTGGGCCTGCTGGCCGGCGTCAAGGCCGACGTGAACGGCGTGACGCTGCCCGTGGCGGTCGATGCCGAGGTGCCGTCGGGCTGCGCGTGGATCGAGGCCGGACACGCCGCCACCGCGGCGCTGCCGCCACATGGCGCGGCCCTCACCATCAAGGCGGTGCTCGCATGAACCCCGCCAACGACGCCCTGATCTTCGGCTGGACGTTGGCCAAGATCCTCGCCATCGCGGTCCCGTTGATCATCGCGGTGGCGATGTACGTGTGGTGGGAGCGCAAGGTGATCGGCTGGATGCACGTGCGCATGGGGCCGAACAAGATCGGCCCGTTCGGCCTGCTGCAGGCGTTCGCGGACGTGACCAAGCTCCTGATCAAGGAGATCATCGTCCCGACCAACGCCAACCGCTTCCTGTATTTCACCGCGCCGCTGCTGGCGGTGATCCCGGCGCTGGCGGTGTGGGCGATCATTCCGTTCGGCGATGGCGTGGTACTTTCCGACGCGAATGCGGGCGTGTTGTTCCTGCTGGCGATGACGTCTTTGGGCGTGTACGGCATCATCCTCGCCGGCTGGGCATCGAACTCGCGGTACGCGCTGCTCGGCGCGATGCGCTCGGCCGCGCAGATGATCTCCTACGAAATCTGCATGGGCATGGCGCTGGTGTGCGTGCTGGTGCTGGCGGGCAGCCTCAATTTCACCGGGATCGTCAATGCGCAGGCGGGCAGCAAGGGTTTGTTCGACTGGTTCTGGCTGCCGCTGCTGCCGATGTTCTTCGTGTATTACATCTCCGGCGTGGCCGAGACCAACCGCCTGCCGTTTGACGTGGCCGAGGGCGAATCGGAGATCGTCGCGGGCTTCCACGTGGAGTATTCGGGTTCGGCGTTCGCGCTGTTCTTCCTGGCTGAATACGCCAACATGATCCTGTTGTCGTTCCTCGCGCCGATCCTGTTCATGGGCGGCTGGCTCAGCCCGTTCCAGGGCTGGCACCTCGGCTGGCTTTCCGAACCGGGCTGGTGGTGGCTGTTCGCGAAGTTCTTCGTATTCGCGACGTCGCTGTTGTGGCTGCGCGCGACCTTCCCGCGCTACCGCTATGACCAGATCATGCGGCTGGGCTGGAAGGTATTCATCCCGATTTCGATTGCGTGGATCTTCGTGGCCGGACTCTTCAGGTATTTCAACGTGGTGGCGATAGGGCATTGAGATGAAAAAAATCATTGCCTATCTCAAGAGCCTCTTGCTGCTGGAGCTTGCGGCCGGCCTGTGGCTGACGCTCAAGTACCTGTTCAAGCACAAGTACACGCTGCGCTTCCCGATGGAAACCATCCCGCGTTCGGTGCGCTTCCGCGGCCTGCACGCGTTGCGCCGGTACCCGAACGGCGAGGAGCGCTGCATTGCCTGCAAGCTGTGCGAGGCGGTGTGTCCGGCGCTCGCGATCACCATCGACTCGGCGCCGCGCGCGTCGGACGGCCAGCGCCGCACCACGCGCTACGACATCGACCTGTTCAAGTGCATCTACTGTGGCTTCTGCGAGGAAAGCTGCCCGGTCGATTCCATCGTGTTGACCGACATCCTCGAATACCACTTCGAGCAGCGCGGCGAGAACGTGGTGACCAAACCGCAACTGCTCGCGATCGGCGACCGCTTCGAGAAATCCATCGCGGCCAATCGCGCGCAAGACGCAGCCTACCGCTAGCCCAGACGGAACCCCGCCAGTGCCCATGAATCACGCAATCTTCCAGATGGTTTGCTTCATCGCCTTCGCCGTGGTCGCGGTGGGCGCCGCGCTGGCGGTGGTGTCGGTGAAGAACACCGTGCACGCGGTGCTGGCGCTGGTGCTGACGTTCTTTTCGGCCGCCTGCCTGTGGATGCTGGCCGAGGCCGAGTTCCTGGCGCTGGCGCTGGTGGTGGTGTACGTCGGCGCGGTGATGGTGCTGTTCCTGTTCGTGGTGATGATGCTGGACGTCGACCTCGAACCGATGCGCGAGGGCTTCATCAAGTACCTGCCGGTCGGGATCGGCGCGGCCGTCATCATGCTGGTCGAGATGCTCGGCATCATCGGCGTCAAGGCCTTCAACGTGCAGGCCGGCCCGAATCCGGCGGGCGCTTCCAACATCGAATGGCTGGGCGATGCCCTGTTCCGGCATTTCCTGCTGCCGTTCGAGATCGCGGCGGTGATCCTGACAGTCGGCCTGGTCGCTGCGGTGGCGCTGGCGCTCAGGGTGCGCACCTTCTCCAAGCGCCAGGATGCCGCAGGACAATCGGCCACCCGCGCCGCGGGCCGCGTGCGCATGGTGAAGATGGCGGCGGTCCGGCCCGCCACGCCGCAAGCGGCCGGCGAGGAGACACGGACATGATGGCGATACCGCTTTCCTGGTACATCGTGTTCGCGACGGTGCTGTTCTGCATCGCGATCGCGGGCATCTTCATCAACCGCAAGAACGTGATCGTGCTGCTGATGTGCATCGAGCTGATGCTGCTGGCGGTGAACACCAACTTCGTCGCGTTCTCGCGCTTCCTCGGCCAGCCGGGCGGGCAGGTGTTCGTGTTCTTCATCCTGACGGTGGCGGCCGCGGAGTCGGCCATCGGCCTCGCGATCGTCGTGCTGATGTTCCGCAACCGCCGCACGATCAACGTGGGCGAAATCGATACCTTGCGCTACTAGGGAGCCGCCAAGTGCCCAAACACAGCATGCGATGCCGCGCCTCCCTTGACGCGGCCCATCCGGGGATCATTGCCTGCGAGGTGCGCGCGTGATCAGCCAGAACCTGTTGATCGTGCTGGCAGGCGCTCCGCTGGTCGGTGCGCTGATCGCGGGGCTTGCCCGCAAGCAGGTCGGGCGCGCGGGCGCCGCGGCCATCGCCATCATCTCGGTCGCGCTTTCGTTCGCGCTGTCGTGCGTGGTGTTCTGGCAGCTGGTGTGGGGCGGCGCACCCGTCTTCAACGCCAATGTCTACACCTGGCTGGAAGTGGGCAAGCTCACCATCGGCATCGGCTTCCTGGTCGACCGCCTGACCGCGTTGATGCTGGTGGTGGTGACCTTCGTGTCGCTGATGGTGCACATCTACACCATCGGCTACATGCGCGGCGACCCCGGGTTCCAGCGCTTCTTCGCCTACATCGCGCTGTTCACCTTCTCGATGTTGATGCTGGTGCTGGCCAACAACTTCCTGCAGCTGTTCGTGGGCTGGGAACTGGTGGGCCTGGTGTCGTACCTGCTGATCGGGTTCTGGTTCGAGCGCCCGAGCGCCACCTTTGCGGCGTTGAAGGCGTTCATCGTCAACCGCGTGGGCGACTTCGGTTTCATCCTCGGCATTGCCGCGGTGTTGTACGCGTTCCATACCCTGGATTACTCGACCGTGTTCGCGCAGGCGCCGACCCTGTCGGGCCGCACCATCGAGGTGGTGGGCGGGCACCCGTGGTCGCTGGCGACACTGATCTGCCTGCTGCTGTTCGTGGGCGCCTGCGGCAAGTCGGCACAGGTGCCGTTGCACGTGTGGCTGCCCGATTCGATGGAAGGCCCGACCCCGATCTCGGCCCTGATCCACGCCGCGACCATGGTCACCGCCGGCATCTTCATGGTCGCGCGGATGTCGCCGCTGTACGAAATGTCCACCACCGCGCTGTCGGTGGTGCTGATCGTGGGCGCGACCACCGCGTTTTTCATGGGCCTGGTCGGCGTCGTGCAGAACGACATCAAGCGCGTGATCGCGTACTCGACGCTCTCGCAGCTCGGCTACATGGTGGTCGCGCTGGGCGTATCGGCCTATGCGGCCGGCATCTTCCACCTGATGACCCACGCCTTCTACAAGGCGCTGCTGTTCCTGTGCTCGGGCTCGGTGATCATCGCGATGCACCACGGCCAGGACATGCGCTTCATGGGCGGCCTGCGCAAGCGCATGCCGATCACCTACATCACCATGTGGATCGGCTCGCTGTCGCTGTGCGCGACCCCGTTCTTCGCGGGGTTCTACTCGAAGGACATGATCATCGAGGCGGTCGGCGAGGCGCACATCTTCGGCGCCACTTATGCGTACTGGTGCGTGCTGCTGGGCGTGTTCGTGACCGCGCTGTACAGCTTCCGGCTGCTGTACATGACTTTCCACGGCAAGCCTCGCTGGCGGGTCGAACACGGTCTCCACGACGTCGAGGGGCACGAACCGCAACCCGGCGTGTTGCCGCACGAACCCAGGGAATCACCGCTGGTGGTGACCGTGCCGCTGATCCTGCTGGCCATCCCGTCCATCGTCATCGGCTGGTTCGCGGCCAAGCCGCTGTTGTTCGGCGACTGGTTCAGGACATCGATCGTGGTGCAGCCCGCGCGCGACGTGCTCGCGGAACTGGCCGGGGGATTCCACGATGTCTGGACGGTCGGCCTGCATGCCTTCATCACGCCGGCGTTCTGGATCGCGTTCGCCGGGTTTGTCGTCGCGACGTACGTGTACCAGTTCAATCCGAAGGTGGCCGATCGCGCGGCGCGGATGTTCCTGCCGGTGTTCAGGATGCTCACCCGCAAGTACTGGGTGGACGAGGTGTACTACAACCTGTTCGCGCGCGGCGGCGTAAAGCTGGGCCGCGCATTCTGGAAGGGCGCCGATGCCGGCGTGTTCGACGGCGCGGTCAATGGCGCCGCCTTCGTGACCAACCGCAGTTCGCGCGTGTTCCGGCGCCTGCAGACCGGGTTCCTGTACCACTACGCGTTCGCGATGATCGTGGGTTTGATCCTGCTGCTGGGTGGGCTGTGGTATTGGGGGTTGAGATGATGCTGGCTATGAATGACGGGTCCCGTTTCAAGGAACACGCATGAGCACCTGGCCCATCCTCAGTGTCCTGATCTGGTTGCCGTGCCTCGGCGCGATCCTCGTGCTGCTGGCCGGCAACGCGCGTCCGCGGCTGGCGCGCTGGCTGTCACTGGCGGTCACGGTCATCACGTTCGCGCTCAGCCTGCTGATGCTCTGCTGGTACCACGCCGGTCCCGGCGGATACCAGATGCAGGAAATGCACCGCTGGATCCCGGGCATCAACTCCAGCTACCACCTCGGCGCGAACGGGATCTCGATTGCGTTGATCATCCTGACCACGTTCACCACGATCCTGGTGGTTGCGGGGGCATGGCAGGTCATCAAGGACAAGGTGCACCAGTACATGGCCTCGATGCTGGTGCTGGAGGGGCTGCTGATCGGCGTGTTCTGTTCGCTCGACGCGTTGCTGTTCTACCTGTTCTTCGAGGCCATCCTGATCCCGATGTTCTTCCTGATCGGCGCGTGGGGTGGCCCACGCCGCGTGTACGCGACCCTGAAGTTCTTCATCTACACGTTCTTCGGCTCGATTTTCTTCCTGATCGGAATCCTGTACCTGTACCACCGCGCCGGCACCTTCGACCTGCCGGCGCTGTGGGCGCTGCCGTTGACGATGAAGGAACAAAGCTGGCTGTTCTTCTCGTTCCTGATTGCATTCGCGGTGAAGACGCCGATGGTGCCGGTACACACCTGGCTGCCCGATGCGCACGTCGAGGCACCAACCGGCGGCTCGGTGATCCTGGCGGCGATCATGCTGAAGGTCGGCACCTACGGATTCATCCTGTTCTCGCTGCCGATCGTGCCGGATGCCTCGGAGCGCTTCGGATGGCTGATCATCGTGCTCAGCCTGGTCGCGATCATCTACATTGGTTACGTGGCGCTGGTGCAGCCGGACATGAAGAAGCTGGTTGCGTATTCGTCGATCGCGCACATGGGCTTCGTCACCCTGGGCCTGTTCATCGTGTACATGCTGGCGCGCCAGCAGCACGACATCCAGATGGCAGAACTGGGCGTGCAGGGCGCGGTGGTGCAGATGATCTCGCACGGATTCGTGTCGGGCGCACTGTTCACCTGCATCGGCGTGATGTACGACCGCCTGCACACCCGCGAGATTTCCGCATACGGCGGGCTGGCCAGGGTGATGCCGTGGTTCGCGGCGTTCTGGGTGCTGTTCGCGATGGCCAACACCGGCCTGCCGGGCACCAGCGGTTTCGTCGGCGAGTTCATGGTGATCCTGTCCAGCTTCACGGCCAATCCGTGGATCGCGCTGTTCGCGGCGTATTCCCTGATCATCGGGGCGGGTTACACGTTGTGGCTGATCAAGCGCATCGTGTGGGGCACGGCGCCGACCAGGGAAGCCGCGGCGATGCCCGAGATCAACACCCGCGAGGGCCTGGTGCTGGGCGCGTTCGCGGTGGCGGTGCTGGCCATGGGCGTGTATCCGTGGCCCCTGATGCACCTGATGGATTCCTCGGTTGCGCAGCTCGTGACCCATTTGATGACCAGCAAGCTCGGATGAGACCCAACCCATGATTTCCGTCAACGACCTGCTGGTGATACTGCCCGAGCTGTACCTGACCGCCGCGGCGTGCCTGGTGCTGCTGTTCGACGTGTTCATCGACGACGACCAGCGCGACGCCACCCATTGGCTGGCCATCATCGTGATGCTGGTGGGGATATTCCTGGTCATCCGCGGGCAGCCGCCCGAGGCGGTCACCGCGTTCGGCGGCATGTTCGTGCGCGACCACATGGCCGTGATCCTGAAGGTCACGGTGCTGGTCGCCACGATCCTGATGTTCGTGATCGCGCGGCCGTGGCTGAAGGACCGCAAGCTGTTCCTCGGCGAGTTCTATGCGTTGTCGATCTTCTCGGTGCTCGGCGTGATGCTGCTGGTGTCCGCGGGCAGCCTGATCACGGTCTATCTCGGCCTCGAATTGTTCGCCTTGCCGGCTTACGCGCTGGTGGCCCTCAACCGCGAATCGAAGCTGTCGTCCGAGGCCGCGATCAAGTTCTTCGTGCTGGGTTCGTTGGCCTCCGGCCTGCTGCTGTTCGGGATGTCGTTGATCTACGGCGCCACCGGCAGCCTCGACCTGCCCTCGATCTTCGCCTCGATTGGCACCACCCAGCATCTGCACCTGTTGCAATTCGGGCTGGTGTTCCTGGTCGTCGGGATCGCCTTCGAGTTCGGCGCGGTGCCGTTCCACATGTGGCTGCCGGACGTGTACGAAGGCGCGCCGACCCCGATCGCGATGTACATCAGCGCGGTGCCCAAGTTGGCGGCGATCGGGCTTGCCTACCGCCTGCTGGAAGTGGGGCTGGGCCCGCTGGCCGGCGACTGGCGCATGATGCTGGCGATCATGGCGGCGCTGTCGCTGGTGGTCGGCAACGTGGTCGCGATCGCGCAGGCCAACTTCAAGCGCATGCTCGCGTACTCGACCATCTCGCACATGGGCTTCGTGTTCCTGGCCTTGTCCAACCCCTCGCCGGAGGGCTATGCGTCGGCACTGTTCTACGCGGTGTGTTTCGCGCTGATGGAGACCGTGGCCTTCGGCGTGATCCTGATGCTGGCGAGGAAGGGTTTCGAGTGCGAGATGATCGACGACCTGAAGGGCCTCAACCGGCGTTCGCCGTGGATGGCCGGCATGATGGCGATCGCGATGTTCTCGCTGGCCGGCATCCCGCCGCTGTGGGGCTTCGCCGCCAAGGTGCTGGTGCTGAAGGCCGCGATCGACGGCGGCATGCTGTGGCTGGCCATTGTCGCGATCATCTGCGCGATCATCGGCCTGTTCTACTACCTGCGGGTGGTCAAGGTGATGTACTTCGACGCCCCGGCCGAGGGCGTGGAGCTTTCCGCCAAGCCCGACCTTGCGGCACGCTGGCTGCTGTCGATCAACGCGCTGGGGCTGGTCGCGATGATTGGCCTCTCGGGCGTGCTGTATGCATGGTGCCTGGCGGCTTTCGGCGCTTGACGGACGCCGTGCCCGCCTTGCCGGCCCGAATGGGGCATGGAAGCATGCTCACCGCCCCGCCCGGACGTCCGATGGCGTCGCGCCGTAGCGTCTCCTGAATGCCCGGTTGAACCAGGAAAGGTTGTTGAACCCGGCGTCGTAGACGATGCGGCTGATGCCGTGCGCAGCATAGTGCGGATTGCACAGCCGGCGGTGCACCAACTGCAGCCTTTGCGCGAGCACGAACGCCGAGAAACTGCTGCCCTCGCGTTCAAACAACTTCTGGACATAGACCGACGAAATACCGTGATGCGCGGCGGCTTCGTGCAAGGCAACCGACTGTCCGGTTGTGATGCGCCTCAGGACGTATTTCTTCAATTCGCGCAGTCGCGCCGCGGGCAGTCCGCGCTCACGGGCTTGCTGGGCGGCGTCGCCACGCGCGCGGAGCGCCAGCGTGGCAAGGTCGCACACGTGTTCGGCCGCGCGCTCGGCCAGCAATGGCGAAAGCGGCGCCTGCGTGCTTTCGAGGCCACGCACGTAATTCACCAGCAACGCCAGCGCTTCCTCGTCGCAAACGACGGGCGGGCGCAGCAAATGGTCGATGTCCAGGCGCATGCCGTCCAGCGCACGGCGCGGCAGGATCAGCGCCAGGCTTTCGCGGGTTTCGCCCGGTACCGTCGAGGCGGTCGCCGATTCATCCGCCAGCGCGGCCCAGGCCTCGCCGGGCCGCAGCAGGTGTTCCTTGCGGCATTGATCGACGTGGTAGCGCCCGCTCAGCGTGACCGTGAGCATGAAGCTGTCATTCCGACCAAGATGCTGGCTGCGGCGCCGGTACTCGACGCCGCGATTGAAGCCGTGGGTCATGAACAGGCCCGGCAGCGCGATGGCGTAGCCGGCGAGGTACAGGGACTCGTTGCCGGCGGGCAGGATCTCGCAGGGGAAGTCGCTGCCGCCGAATGCTTCGTTCAGTACCGCGAGCCGTTCGCGCGCGGGCACGTCGTCGCTGCAGAAGTACCGCCACGCAGGCGTTGCTGCTTGTGGTTGTGCGCTCAAGATTCCGCCCCCTGTAACACCCGCGGCATCGCTGTGCGCGACACCTGCTTTTCCCGATTATGCCTGAGTACCAGCCGCATTACAGGTGAAGACAAGCGCTCCGCGTCACGCCTCGACACACTGCGCACAACTTCACGTACGCGGAGAAATCTGGAAATGAACCTGCGCGGATATTTGTTGATGGCAGTGTTGTTGGCGGCAATGGGAATAAGTAATGCTGTGTGGGCGGGGAATGCCTGCACGCTGGACGACGGCACGATTGGTGGCAGCTATCCCGGCCCTTGGCCGGGTGCTTTTGCGTGCGGCGTGAACGACAGTGTTTCCAACGGGTCTGGTGTTGCCGTCGGTGTTTCCAGCATTGTAGACAACCCGTCCGGAGTCGCGATTGGTTATCATAATCACGTGTCGGGGCAAGCAGGCGGTGCGTTCGGAGCCTATTCCACGGTTGGCAATTTTTCTGATTTCTCAATTGCCGTTGGTTCCGGCACCTCGTCGTCAGACGGTGCTGCAGTCGCTGACAATGTCACCAGCGCGATCGCCATCGGCCATACCGTCAACGTCAATGCGAGCGACGGGATTGCGATGGGGCACGGCGCCTCCGTGCAATCGGGCGCTACGGGCGCGGTGGCGTTGGGGTCCGGTTCGATCGCCGACACGGCCAATACGTTCTCGATCGGCAGCAGCACGCTGCAGCGCCGGATTGTCAATGTCGCGGCGGGGGACATCAGCAGTGCCACCAGCACGGATGCAGTCAACGGCGGCCAGCTTTACGCCACCAACCAGGCGGTAAGCACCAATGCCGCGTCAATAGCCGACAACACCACCGCGATCACCGACAACACCACGGCGATCACCAGCAATTCGACTGCCATCACCAACAACACCACCGCGATCGGCAACAACACCACGGCGATCACCAGCAATTCGACTGCCATCACCAGCAACACCACCGCGATCGCCAACAACACCACCGCCATTTCCAGCCTGGACACGCGCGTGACGAACGTCGAAGGGCAAGTCGGGCAATTGCAGCAAGCGGCGGTTTCCCTGGATTACCTGGCTGTGGATGGCAAGGGGGATGGCAGCGACGCGGCCAGCGTGGCCGCGGGTGGTCACGGCGTGGCCATCGGCGCGAATGCCGATGCCGGCGGCGACCACGGGACGGCAGTCGGCGGTGACAGCTACGCGGCCGGGCCGAGCGACACCGCCCTGGGCGGCAACGCCAAGGTGGATGCCGACGGCGGCACGGCGGTGGGCGCCAACACGGTGATCTCGACAACCGCGACGAACGCCGTGGCAGTGGGCGAAAGCGCCACGGTCGACGTGGCGTCGGGTACCGCCGTGGGGCAGGGTGCCAACGTCTCGGCGGCCGATGCCGTGGCGCTGGGACAAGGGGCCGTGGCCGATGAAGCCGGTACGGTGTCGGTGGGCAATGCCACGCAGCAACGCCGGATCGTCCACGTCGCCGCGGGCACGGCAGCGACCGATGCCGCCAATGTGGGACAGGTACAGGCCGGCGACGCGGCCACGCTGCAGTCGGCCAACCAGTACACCGATACCAGCGTACAGGCGGGCGATGCGGCCACCCTGAAATCCGCAGACGCCTACACCGACACCCAGACCCAGGAGGCGCTGCAAAGCGCCCAGACTTATGCCGATGCAGGCGATGC
>DASURP010000096.1:0-78649 GCA_036279975.1 Rhodanobacteraceae bacterium | reverse complement strand
GCCAGCGTGGTCTCGTCGATCGCGGAGGGTTCCAGCTTGCCGGCCACCGCCGCGGCCGCGGCGCGTCGCGCGGCCTGCGCCATGTCCCAGCGGCCGCCGTAGTTCACGCACACGTTGAGGATCAGGCGCGCGTTCGCGCCGGTGCGCAGCATGGCCGCCTGCATGCGCGTGCGGATCGCTTCCGAAAACGCCGACAACTCGCCGATGAAACGCACCCGCACGTCGTTCTCGTGCAGCTTGTCGATTTCCTTGTCCAGCGCTTTCAGGAACAAGTCCATCAACGCCCCGACTTCGGCACCGGGGCGCTTCCAGTTTTCCGAGGAGAACGCGAACAGCGTCAGCACGCCGACGCCATGGCGCAGGCAATACTCGACGGTCGCGCGCACCGCCTTCTGGCCGGCGCGATGGCCGAAGCTGCGCGGTTGCGCACGGCGGCGCGCCCAGCGGCCATTGCCGTCCATCACGATGGCGATGTGGCGGGGGACGTTCGCGCGAATTGCGCCCTTGGGGGCCACGACCTTGCGGGCAGTCATCGAGGCGTTTCGCTCATCGGGCGCATCGTCCCGGCGGTGGTGCGGCGCTGGCCGCGGGCCGGCGTGGAATGAAGCGGGCACCGTGCATGCACGGCCTCGGGACGATTGTTGCGACAGACCAAGTCCAGGGTCCTCTCGAACTTCCGTCAGATGGCCAGCAATTCCTGTTCCTTCGCCTGCACTGCCGCGTCCACGTCCTTGATGAAGCGGTCGGTCAGCTTCTGCATCTCGTCCTGCGCGCGATGGTCGTCATCTTCGCTGATCCGCTTGTCCTTCAGCAGATTCTTGATTTGCTGGAGGGCGTCGCGACGGATATTGCGGATCGCCACCTTGGCGTTCTCGCCCTCATGGCCGACGTGCTTGGCGAGCTCCTTGCGGCGTTCCTCGGTGAGCGGCGGCATGTTGAGGCGGATGGTGGTGCCTGCGGTGGTGGGCGTGACGCCGAGGTCGGAAGCCATGATGGCCTTTTCGATCGGACCCACCATCTGTTTTTCGTAAGGCGTGATGGTCAGCGAGCGGGCGTCCGAAACGGTCACCGTGGCGACCTGGTTGATCGGCACGTCCGAGCCGTAATAGTTCACCCTGATGCCGTCCACCAGCGCGGTGCTGGCGCGGCCGGTGCGCAGGTGCGACAACTCCTGGCGCAGTGCCTCCACGCTCTTGCCCATGCGGGTCTGGCTGTCGCGCTTGATGTCGTCGAGCATGGCGGCTCCGGAAGCTGTTGTTGACCGCCAAGTATAACCGCACGATCGCGCTTGGGCCGGCGACAAGATGCGCGCGCAGGCAGGCTGGACTGAGCCGGCCTCATCGGCGAAGCCCAATGTGGCGGTGCGCGACGAAGCGACGTCGGGCTTCGCGTGGCTCGGCCCAACCGGCGCTGCTCGTCAAAACCATTGCGGCATTCAGGGACCCGCGATCAAGGACGATCGCACACCAATGTCCCGATCGGTTCGCCCTTCATGATGCGCATAAGGTTGCCCGGGCGCGTCATGTCGTAGATGCGCAGCGGCAGGCCGTGGTCGCGGCACAGCGCGATCGCGGCGGTGTCCATCACCTTGAGGTTGCGCGCGATCACTTCCTCGTAGCTGACGTGTTCGAAACGCCGTGCATCCTTCTTCTTTTTCGGGTCGGCGCTGTAGACGCCATCGACCTTGGTGGCCTTGAGCAGCAGATCGGCATTCACCTCGACGGCGCGCAGCGCGGCGGCCGAATCGGTGGTGAAGAACGGATTGCCGGTGCCGCCGGCGAACAGCACGATGCGGCCCTTTTCGAGATGCCGGATCGCGCGGCGGCGGATGAAGTCTTCGCACACGTCGTGGATCTGGATCGCGCTCATGACCCGCGCGAAACCGCCGCGTTTTTCCAGCGCGTCCTGCATCGCCAGCGCGTTCATCACCGTGGCCAGCATGCCCATGTGGTCGCCGGTGACGCGATCCATGCCCGCTTCGGCGAGGCCCGCGCCGCGGAAGATGTTGCCGCCGCCGATCACCACGCCCACTTCCGCGCCGAACTTGCGTACCTCCAGGATTTCATCGGCCATCCTGCCGATCACTTCCGGATCGATGCCATAGTCCGCGGACCCCATCAACGCTTCGCCGGACAGCTTCAACAGGATGCGTTGATACTTCGGATTGGCGGGCATGCGAGAGATTCCGGTGGTGGCAAACAGGCACATTCTACTTGTATGCACGAATCGGGGCGGAACCCACTTGTGGACTCCGCCCCGTGCGAGGCCAAGGATATGGAAATAGACGATACGGACGTCAAGTTCCGTCGTTGGCGTGCAGCGTCAACTCAGCCTTTTGCTCAGCAGACGCAGCATTCCACTTTTGCAGGTAATCGGCTTGCTTGGCCGTGATATCCGCCGCGTGGGCGTTGTACCAGGCGGTCGCAGCCGGTGACGTTTGGACGAAGTCGGTTGCTTGCTCCCATTGCGCAAAATCGGGAGATTTGAGGCTGTATTTTGCGTTTACATCATCGTGGATCGGCAGCAATGAAAAGCGTGCCTTCCACATGCCCATGCGTGGACTGACAAGCACGTAGTAGGTCTTGCCTGCCTCAAGATTCGCGTTCATGAAATCGGCGTTCTCGCCTACCACCATGAAGAGATGCGTTCCCGGACCGGCCTGATAGGCGATCTTCGTCTTGGCTGACACGATTCCTATGAATTCGTTGCTGGCGCCACGTGTATCGAAAACCGACGCCTGAATGCCTCCGCCGTAGCGAGATGGCCGCATGAAAATCACGAGTGCCTTGTCGGCGGAGGGTTGTGGGGTGATGCTCGTCTTGGTCATGTATGGCGACGTCGCGACACATCCGCCCAATGTGACGAGCACGGACAGCGCAGCAAGGAACGCAATCGTTTTTCTCACGGATATTCCCCTTGTGAGTTGATAAGTGGTGAATACGTGGAACTGATCCCTATGTGGGTCCGACCGCAACTGTCGGCGCGCGGATTATAAGCACGCAAGAAAAAGGGCCGCGGATTCCCGCGGCCCTTTGCGAAATGCGACATTGGTGAGGCTTACGCCAGGCCGGCCTGCTTCATCACTTCGGCGGCGTAATCCTCGACCACTTTCTCGATGCCTTCGCCGACCGCGATGCGGTGGAACGACAGCACTTTCGCCTTGGCTTTCGCCAGTGCGTCGCCGACGCTGACGTTGGTGTCCAGCACGAACGGCTGGCCGGTCAGCGAGATCTCGTTGAGCGTCTTCCTGATCTTGCCGGCGATCATCTTTTCCTGGATCTCGGCCGGCTTCTGCTTGTCCTTGTCGCTCATCTGCGCCAGCGCGATTTCCTTTTCCTTGGCCACGAATTCGGCAGGCACGTTCTCCGGTGCGACGTAGCGCGGATTCATCGCGGCGATGTGCATCGCCACGCCGCGTGCGAGTTCCGCGTCGCCGCCTTCCAGCGCGACCAGCACGCCGATGCGGCCGCCGTGCACGTAGGCGCCCAGCATGGGCGCGCCGTCGATGCGCACCAGCCGGCGGACCAGCACGTTTTCGCCGATCTTGGCGACCAGCGCCTGGCGCGCTTCATCGATGCTGCCACCGCCGAGCTGGGCCGCCTTCAGCGCCTCGACATCCCTGGCGCCGGCGGCCAGCGCCACCTGCGCCACTTCATCGGCGAACTTCAGGAAGTTCTCGTCCTTGGCGACGAAATCGGTCTCCGAATTGATTTCGACCAGTACGCCGTTGCCGTCGTGCCGGGCCAGCACGATTCGACCCTCGGCGGCGACGCGGTCGGCCTTCTTGTCGGCCTTGGCCAGGCCCTGCTTGCGCAGCCATTCGATCGACGCGTCGACGTCGCCGTTGTTCTGGGTGAGCGCCTTCTTGCACTCCATCATGCCGGCGCCGGAGCGCTCGCGCAGTTCCTTGACCATCGCGGCGGTGATTTGCATGGGGTTACCTCTTCGTGTTCGGCATGGCGCCGCAGTACTGCGGCTTGAACCCCTCTCGAGTCGGGAGTGGGCCGGGGGCGAGGGTTCGGACAGCACAAGAAACGGATTCTTGCGTGATCGATTCAACGCGAGAACCGAACCCTCATCCCGCGCTTCGCGCCACCTTCTCCCAAAGGGAGAAGGGACGGTTTGTCAGTTGCACATGGCTACATGCACATGGTTACACTGCCACCAATTCATTCGGCAGCAGGTTCTGCCTTGGCATCGGCGTCGTGTTTCGGCGCGGCCTTCTTCGTGGCGCGGCGGGCCGGCTTCCTGCCTTCCTCGTCCCTGGCGGGGACCGGGTTGCCCTCGGCGTCGAGTTCGACGAATTCGTTGTCGTTGCCACGCGCCTGGATCGGCGCTGCAGCCTTGCCTTCCAGCACCGCGTCGGCGGCGGCGCGTGCGTACAGCTGCACGGCGCGGATCGCGTCGTCGTTGCCGGGGATGGCGTAATCGACCAAGGTCGGGTCGTAGTTGGTGTCGACCACCGCGACCACCGGGATGCCGAGCTTCCTGGCTTCCAGCACGGCGATGTTCTCGTGGCCGATGTCGATCACGAACAGCGCGTCCGGCAGGTTCTTCATGTCCTTGATGCCGCCCAGCGATTTCTCGAGCTTCTCGCGTTCGCGACGCAAGCTGAGCACTTCGTGCTTGACCAGCTTGTCGAAGGTGCCATCGGTTTCGGCGGCTTCGAGTTCCTTGAGGCGTGCGACCGATTGCTTGACCGTGCGGAAGTTGGTCAGCATGCCACCCAGCCAGCGGGCGTTGACGTAGGGCATGCCGCAGCGTTGGGCTTCCTCGCCGATCGCATCGCGGGCCGAACGCTTGGTGCCGACGAACAGCACCGTGCGGCGTTTCTGGGCGAGGCCCGAGAGGTAATTCATCGCGTCGGTGAACTTCGGCACCGTCGCTTCGAGGTTGATGATGTGGATCTTGCCGCGGGCGCCGAAGATGTACGGCGCCATGCGGGGGTTCCAGTAGCGCGTCTGGTGGCCGAAATGCACGCCGGCTTCCAGCATCTGGCGCATGGTGACTTGGGGCATGGGGGTGACTCCGGTATGGGAACCGTTTTTGTCTTCCCGCGGTCCGCAGCCAAAGGCGGGTACCGCGTGGTATCGGCAAACGTGGTTCCGGGGTTGGGCTTCCGCAGACCCCTCGGCAACGACCCCCTCGCGGGGGACCCCGGTGCCGGTGCATCGCGATGGATGCAGGCCTGCGTGTGGATTCGCCGGTGACGCCCGACGTGGGCGGCTTTGTCTTCACGCAGCCGGCAGATTGTACGGCACGGGCGGACTCCAGGCAAGCCGTGCTGCAGACCCGGCGCGAATGGTGGATAATTACATCCTCATTCCAGCGGACGCGCCAAGCGTACCGAGCAAACTTGGCACTATAGGTATCCGCTTGGCGCGCCGCTGAATTCACGCTTCCAGCGGATGCGCCAAACGTACCGGACAAGCCTGGCACCAGAGGTATCTGCCTGGCGCGCCGCTGAATTCTCACTTCCAGCGGATGCGTCAAACGTATCGATGAGCCTGGCCCCATGGGTGTTGGCTTGGCGTGCCGCTGAATCCGGACTCGTGCAAACCCATGCCTCCCATTCCAAAAAATCCCGAAGAGATCGAATCCATGCGGGTCGCCGGCCGCCTCGCAGCCGAGGTGCTGGCCGTCCTCAAGGAGCACGTCAAGCCAGGCGTGACCACCGAGGAGCTGGACGATATCGCCTACCACCACATCGTGGACGTGCAGCACGCGATCCCGGCCAACGTCGGCTACCGCGGGTTCCCGAAGACGCTGTGCACCTCGGTCAACCACGTGATCTGCCACGGCATTCCCAGCCCCGGCAAGGTCCTGAAGGAGGGCGACATCATCAATTGCGATGTCACCGTGATCAAGGATGGCTGGCACGGCGACACTTCGCGCATGTATTTCGTCGGCGAACCGTCGGTGCTGGCGAAACGGCTGGTGGACACGACTTACGAAGCGATGATGCTGGGCATCCAGCAGGTGCAGCCGGGGGCGACCCTGGGAGACATCGGGCACGCCATCCAGAAGCATGCCGAAGCGGCGGGCTACTCGGTGGTGCAGGAATACTGCGGGCACGGTATCGGCCGCATCTACCACGATGATCCGCAGGTACTGCACTACGGCAAGGCCGGCACCGGCATGCGCCTGGAAGAGGGCATGACCTTTACCGTCGAACCCATGATCAATGCCGGCAAGCGGCAAACCCGCTCCCTGCCGGACGGCTGGACCGTGGTCACCAAGGACCATTCGCTGTCGGCGCAATGGGAGCACACCATCGTGGTGACCCGGAATGGGTTCGAGATTCTCACGCCTTGGCCGGATGCTTAGAACGGGCCTTTGATGGTTGCCCTTCAAATGCCATCGTCGCAAGTAAATGAGACACACTCCCGCGCAGTCCCGTCGTCGCCGCGTTTGCCTACCGCCTTGCCGCGCTCGGGCGTCTCGCGCGATGCGCGCGCGGCGTTGCGGCAGATGCTGGATGACCATGGGCGCGCGTTGGCCGGCGCATTCCGGCAGGGCGCTGACGCGGCCGCGCTGGCGCGTGCACGGGCGCAAGTCGTGGACATGGTGTGCGTGCATGCATGGTCGGCGTACGTGGGAGAAACCGATGCCGCGGCATTGTTTGCGGTGGGCGGCTTCGGGCACGGTTTGTTGTTTCCGTACTCCGACGTCGATTTGCTGGTGTTGCACGAGCCCGGCCCGGGGGTCGCGCTGACGCGCGCGCTGGAGGCTTTTTTCACGTGTCTCTGGGACGTTGGGCTGAAGCCGGGGCAGGCCGTGCGCACGCTGCCGCAATGCCGCGAGCTGGCAGCCGCCGACGTCGCCGTCTTCACCAGCCTGCTGGATGCACGCCGGATCGCCGGCGCCGTGCATTTCGTCGAAGCCATGCGCGCGCTGCAAGATGATCGCACCTTGTGGCCACCGGATGCCTACCTCGCCGCCAAGCTCGAAGAACGCGCGCAACGCCACGCCCGTTACGACGACACCACCCACAACCTCGAACCCGACATCAAGGACGGACCCGGCGGGCTGCGCAATCTCGACCTGATCCGCTGGCTGGGCAAGCGCCTGGTCGGCGTGGACGACCTCGATGGCCTGGTGCGTGCGCGCCTGCTGGAGGGGAGTGAGCGCGACGCCTTGCGCGAAGCGCGCACGGTACTGCGCCGCGACCGCTACGGCCTGCACCTCGAGTCCGGCCGCGCCGAGGAGCGCCTGCTGTTCGACTGGCAGCGCGCGTTGGCTGCGCGCCTGGGCTACGAGGACGCCATCACCGAGGGCAATGCCGCGGTCGAACGCTTCATGCAGGATTATTTCCGTGCCGCCGGCGCAACCGAGCGTTTGCTGGTGCAACTGCTGGAACGCCTGCAGGAATACCTGCACCCGCTGCCGCCGCCACGCGACCTCGACGCCAATTTCGTGCTGCGCGGCAGCCGCCTCGAGCTGCGCGATCCCGACTGGCTCCAGCATGCACCGGCGGGCGTGGTCGAGGTGTTCGTGAAACGCTTCGAGGTCGAAGGCTGCACCGGCATCACCGCGGCCACGATGCGCACGGTCGAACATGCGCTGGTGGCGCACGGCACCACCTTGTCGCGGAATCCGGAGGTGCTGGTGGCATTCCTCGCGTTGCTGAGGCGGGGCGCCGATGCGGTGCGTGTGCTGGACGCCCTGAACCGGCACGGCGTGCTGGCTGCGATCCTGCCGCCGTTCGCGCGCGTGGTGGGGCGCATGCAATACGACCTGTTCCACGTTTACACCGTGGACGAACACACCCTGCGCGTGCTGCGCAACGTCGCGCGCTACGCGCAGCCGGAAACGCGAGAGGCGTTGCCGCTGGCCTGCGAGGCATTCGCGCGCCTGGCGAAGCCCGAATTGCTGCTGCTGGCCGGCCTGTTCCACGACATCGCCAAGGGCCGCGGCGGAGATCATTCGCAACTGGGCGAGACCGAGGCACGCGCGTTCTGCCGCAGCCTCGAGCTCGACGACGACGATGCCGCCGAGGTCGCGTGGCTGGTGCGCTGGCATTTGCTGATGAGCGTCACCGCACAGCGCCAGGACATCGCGGATCCCGAGGTCGTGCACCGTTTCGCGGTGCAGGTGGGCGACTGGGGCCGCCTCGACATGCTGTACCTGCTCACCATCGCCGACATCACCGGCACCAGCCCGAAGCTCTGGAATTCCTGGAAGGATCGCCTGCTGGCAGACCTGTACGTGGCCGCACGCTACGTGTTGCGGCGCGACTTGGCGCGCCCCGCGCGCGCCGAGGTGCGGGTGCGCGAGGCGCGCGAGCAGACGTTCGCGCTGCTGGCCACGCAGGGATTCGACGCCGCGGCCGCACGTGCGGCGCTGGAAGCGTTCCCGGAAGTCGCCTTGTTGCGGCAGCGCCCCGGGGTGCTGGCCTGGCAGGTCGCTGCCGTGCTGGAGGCCGGCGACGCTGCGACCGTGGTGGCGGTGCGACCCCCGGATGTGCGTGGCGGCACCGAAGTGTTCGTGGCCACGCCCGACCGCGACGGCGTGTTCGCGGCGGTGGTCGCGACGCTCGACCGGATGCGGCTGGACGTCGTGGCGGCGCGGGTGATGACCTCGCGCGACGGCCGTGCGCTGGACGCGTTCACCGTGCTGGAGGCGGGCACCCAGGCGCCCGCGCCCTCAGAGCGGACCGCGGAATTGCGGACCACGTTGACGCGCGTGCTGGGCGCCGCCAACCTGCGCACCGCCCCCGCGCATCGCGGGCTGACGCGCCGCCTGCGGCACTTCCAGCGTCCACCGCGCATCGATTTCCATGGCGACGACGGCCAGCCGTTCACGCGGCTGGCGCTGACCTGCAGCGACCGCCCGGGCCTGCTGGTCGCGATCGCGCAGGCTTTCCTCGATGTCGGCGTGCGCGTGCGCGACGCGCGCATCGCGACCTTCGGGGACCAGGTCGAAGACTTCTTCGAGCTCAGCGATCGCCACGACGCGCCACTGGACGCGACGCTGCAGAAAGCCCTGCGCGAGGCGTTGCAAAAGCATCTCGCGCCTGCAGCTTTTGCAGCGGGCCGGAACTGACCGCAGCGAGCGCACCGGGGTCGCCCCGGCGGGTTCCCGGCCGTGGCGCGCGCTGGGGCAGCAAGCTATCGTGCGCACGCCGCGCCCCGCGGCCGGAGGAGTGGGCGATGATGAACTTCAAACGAGTTGTTCTCGACCTCGCTGTTGGCTTGTTGCTGTCCGCCGCGTCGTTGTCCGTGGCGGTGGCCAGCCCCGCCGACCACGCGGCCAATTCGGGGGGCCCTGCGTCGCGTGACGCAGTCACATGGGTGTATCCGGTCATCCCGAAGTTCGGCGCCGTGCACCCGCGGCCCGATGCGGCCGTCCAGCCCGACCCGGGTGCCGACTACAAGATCTTCGTCGACGTCGTGTCGACGCCCAAGGACATGGGCAAAACGTTCCCCTCGCTGGATCGCCTCGCGCGCCTGGTCAACCTGATGGGTTTCGCCAAGGTGCCGGCCGACCACGTCCACATCGTGGCGCTGCTCGACGAAAAGGCGGCGCTGGCGGCGCTGGACAACGCCCATTACCGCAAGGAATTCAAGCGGGGCAACCCGAACCTCGAAGTCCTGCGGGCGTTGCGCAAGGCCGGTGTCCAGTTGTTGATTTGCAGCCAGGCCCTGGCCGGGCGCGGGCTCAAGGACAGCGACATCGACCCCAGCGTCACCGTCAGCCTGTCCGCCCTCACCGACCCCGTGGTTTACGGCCACGAGGGCTACACGTTCATGCGGCTGTAGCGCATTACCAGCGGGCCGGAAGCCGGCGCCCGGGCCTACGGCAGGGCGCCCGCGCGTGCTTGCCTGTACCCTGTGCAGTCGAGCCGACACAGCGGAAGCCGTGCATGCCGTCCAATGAAAGTCTCGTCGCTGCCGCATGGGAAAACCGCGCGAACCTTGCCCGCGCCGATCTTGCCGCGTTGCGGCCGGCGCTCGATGGCGTGCTCGATCGGCTCGAGGCCGGCCGCCTGCGCGTAGCCGAGCCCGACGGGCAGGGCGGCTGGAAGGTCAATGCGTGGATCAAGCAGGCGATTCTGCTGTACTTTCGCGTGCATGACGCGCGCGTGCTGGACGGCGGACCGATGGCGGCGTTCGACAAGGTACCGCTGCGGTTTGCGGACGCGGACGCCAATGCCTTCGCTGCCGCCGGTGCGCGTGTCGTGCCGGGTGCGCTGGTGCGGCGCGGCGCCTTCATCGGCAAGGATGCCGTGCTGATGCCGAGCTACGTGAACATCGGCGCAAACGTCGGTCCCGGCGCGATGGTCGATACCTGGGCCACGGTCGGTTCGTGCGCGCAGGTCGGCGCGCGGGTGCACCTGTCCGGGGGCGTCGGGATCGGCGGCGTGCTGGAACCCCTGCAGGCCAATCCCACCATCATCGAGGATGATTGTTTCATCGGTGCACGCTCGGAGGTGGTCGAAGGCGTGATCGTCGAACGTGGCAGCGTGCTGGGGATGGGCGTCTATCTCGGCCAGTCCACGCGCATCTACGACCGTGCCACGAAACAGGTTTCCTGCGGGCGTGTACCGGCGGGCAGCGTGGTGGTTGCGGGTTCGTTGCCGGCCGCGGATGGTTCGCACAGCCTGTACGCCGCGGTGATCGTCAAGCGCGTGGACGACAAGACGCGCGCGAAAACCTCGATCAACGAACTATTGCGAATGTAGGAGCCGGCCTGCCGGCGACCATCGCGCGCAGGCGCGCTCCTGCACGGAGATTCATCGTATGCCAACAGTCACGCTCTACGGCCTCCCAACCTGCGACACCTGCCGCAAGGCGCGCAACTGGCTGGACCGGTTCGGCATCGCGTACACCTTCGTCGACTATCGCGCGAACCCCGTTCCTGCGGCGACGCTGAAGGACTGGGCGCGCCGGCTTGGCGACTGGGACAAGCTGGTCAACAAGGCATCGACAACATGGCGCAACCTGTTGCCGCAGCGCAAGAATCCGGCCAGCGACCCGGAATGGACGTTGCTGCTGAAGGAGTATCCGGCGTTGATCCGGCGACCGGTCGTGGTGGGTGGGGATGGCGGCGTGGGGGTCGGTTTCAGTGACCATGCCTTCAAGCAGCGGTTCACGGGCAAGGCCTGAATGCGCGACGCCCGCGTCCGCCGCTACCTCCGGAACCTGCGCGTCGAACGCGACAACGAGGCGTTGTACTCGCGGCTGGCTGACGTGGCTGCCGAGCCGCGCCTCGCGCGCGCCTATCGCCGCATCGCGGACGGTGAGCGAGCCAATGCCGCGTTCTGGGAATCGCGCCTGGGCGAGCTCGGCGTCGCCGTTCCGGCGCCGCGCCCGCGCACGCGGGTGCGCGTACTGGGGGCGCTGGCGAAATGGTTCGGCACCGGCTTCGTGATGCCGACCGTGGTGCGGCTGGAGCACGCCGACCACCTGGAAACGCCGGTCGACCGCGCCGGTCATCGCGACCACTTCGTGCCGGCCGATGCCCCGGCGCGGGCGCATCGCCATCGTGCCGCGGGTGGCAACACCCTGCGCGCCTCGGTGCTGGGCGCCAACGACGGGCTGGTGTCCAACGTCAGCCTGGTGATGGGCATGGCCGGCGCCAACACCGGCAACCACGCGGTGCTGCTGGCCGGTCTCGCGGGCCTCGTGGCCGGCGCGTGCTCGATGGCGCTGGGCGAGTGGCTGTCGGTCAACTCATCGCGCGAGTTCTACCAGGCGCAGATCACCGAACGTGCGGAGCGCCTGGCGGTCGCGCCCGAGGAGGGCGTGCGCCACATTGCCGGAATCTATCGCGGCAAGGGCCTGGGCCGTGCCAAGGCCGAACACCTGGCCGAGCATCTTTCGGAGACGCCGCGAACCGCGCTCGACACGCTGGTGCGCGAGGATCTCGGCGTCGATCCCTCCGAACTCGGGGGTTCGGCGTGGAGCGCGGCGGTTTCCTCGTTCTGTTTCTTCGCGTTCGGGGCGATCTTTCCGGTGACGCCGTATTTCTTCCTGGGCGGGCAGCCCGCGATGCTCGCGAGCATGGTCACCACTTTCGCCGGGCTGTGCCTGATCGCGACCGGCACCTCGCTGTTCACCGGACGCAACCTTGCGTTCTCGATCGTGCGCCAGTTCGTGATCACCAGCGCGGCCGCCGCCATCACCTACGGCGTGGGGCACATGCTCGGCACCGTCATCACCGGTTGACGGCCACCGTTGCTATGCTGCCGGGCATCGCCTGCCACGCGGATGCCGCGCATGTCCGAAGTGTTCGATCTTACCTGCGAGCTGATCCGCCGTCCTTCGCTGACCCCCGATGACGGAGGTTGCATGGCGTTGCTCGCGACGCGCCTGGCGCGTGCCGGGTTTCGTTGCGAGCACCTGCGTTACGGTGAGGTCGCGAACCTGTGGGCCACGCACGGCCAGGGCAGTCCGGTACTGGCGTTCCTCGGCCATATCGATGTCGTGCCCAGCGGGCCGGAGGCGGACTGGGCCTCGCCGCCGTTCGAGCCGACCGTGCGCGATGGCATGTTGTACGGGCGCGGCGCGGCCGACATGAAATCCGGTGTCGCCGCGATGGTGGTGGCGCTGGAACAATTCGTCGCCGCGCATCCGAACCATCCCGGGACGGTTGCGTTGCTGGTCACCAGCGACGAGGAAGGTCCGGTCAACCTCGATGGCGTGCGCCGGGTTGCGCGGCATTTCCGGGAGACGGGCCAGCGCATCGACTGGTGCGTGGTGGGTGAACCGTCATCGAAAGCAAAACTGGGCGACCTGGTCCGGGTCGGCCGGCGCGGCTCGTTGTCGCTCAGGCTCACCGCGCGTGGCGTGCAGGGCCACGTTGCCTATCCCGAGCTTGCGAAAAATCCCATCCACGCGATCGCGCCCACGCTGGCGGAACTTGCGGCCACGCGCTGGGACGAGGGCAATGCCGACTTTCCGCCGACGACGTTCCAGGTATCGAACATCCATGGCGGAACCGGCGCATTGAACGTGATTCCCGGCAGCGTGGTGGTCGACGCGAACTTCCGGTTCGGCACGGCCAGCAGCGCCGAATCGCTGCGCACGCGCACCGAAGCCGTGCTGGCAAGGCACGGCGTCGACTGCGCGATCGAGTGGAATCTCTCGGGCGAACCCTTCCATGCTCCCGAGGGCGGCAGGCTGCGCCAAACCGTCATCGACGTCTGCCGCGAGGTTTGCGGCATCGAATCCGAGCCGAGCACCGGCGGCGGCACCTCGGACGGCCGTTTCATCGCGCCGCTCGGCGCCGAGGTCGTCGAGATCGGCCCCGCCAATGCGACCATCCACAAGATCGACGAGTGCGTCGCGCTGGCGGACCTCGAGCGCATGCCGGCGATCCATCTCGCGATCGCCAGTCGCATGCTGGCACGCTGAGGTCGCGGCGATGGCGCTCAGTCTGCAGGCGCCAGGCTGGTCAGCAGGCCACGCGCCCCGAACAACTCGATGTGTTCGAACGGGATGCGGTCCCCGGCGTCGCGGCCATACCAGGCTTCGACGATGTGGCCGTTTTCGTCGATCAGGAAGTCCGCGGGCAACAGGTCGTTCGTCCTGAGTCCGGCCAGGCCGACGATCCGCAGGCCCTTCAGCAGCGTGGGGATGCGGGTCAATATGCCTGTCCATTTGCGCAGCAACGAACGTTCGATCCCGTAGCGTGAATACGCCACCGAGGCTGTATCGGCGATCACCGGGAACGGCCGCGGCTTGCTCGTCACGAACCGCTTCAATTCCTCGGGCGTGGACGAGAACAGGGCGATCACGTCGATCCCGAGCGTCGCGAGTTGTTGCTGGCGGTAAGTCAGTTCGTAGATCCGGAAGTTGCAGAACGGGCAGGCGGCATCGCGGAAAAAACACAGCATGGTCCGGCGGCCGCTGCCGCCAAGCGTGACCGGTTTTCCGTTGACGTCTTCGAGCGTCAGGCGCGGGGCGAGTGTGGGTGATTTCAGTCGCATCGTGGTTCCCCTGTGGGTGGAGCGTGTTCGTGGTGGACCGTGCCGCTCGCGGCCGGCCTGATCGGGCATACACCCTAGCTGCCCAGCCATCCTTATGCCATGTATAACTGTGTAAAGTATTCTGTGGGCCATATTGCACCTGGCGCATCACGTCCTGCAGGCGTGGAGGCGCGGCCCGAAGCGGTCGGGACGTGAGGGGGCGTGCCGCAGGAGTGCGTCGGGCTCAGCGGGCGCGCGTGGGGACGAACACGGCAAAGATGCCCGCGTAGGGCTTCACCATGAAGGCAGGCGCACCGTAATACTCGCCGTCGACGTAGATTTGCGACAACGTGCCGTCGAGGTACAGCGCGTTCGCGCAACCGAGCCTGTCGCGGAACAGGGCCGCGAAGGTGTGGAAGTTCACCGGACTGGCGCTTACCGCGAACACCACGTCGTCCGGGTTGCGCGCGCACACCCCACTGCGCCATTTCATGCTGTCGGACGCCGAGTCGAAATGCGGGTTGAGCTTGCCGTCGATCACCAACATGGGCCCGGACTGGGTGGCGGTGCGTGGTTGCAGCTGGGCGGCGGCGAATTCCGTGGTGGTTTGCACCGAGGCATGGCCCGTGGCATCGATCACGAAGACGCCGTTCGGCAGCAGCGAGAAGTTGCCCGCCGCCGGGTTGCCGTGGGCGGTGTTGAGCGGTTTCCGGGCCTTGCCGCCTTCCACGTACAAGCCCAGCGGTTCGCCTTTGGCGTCGTAGATGCCGGCATTGGCGGCGAACAGCAGCGCGCGATGGTGCGCGGCTCCCCAGGCTTGCAGGGCGTGGATGCTTGCGAATGGCTTGCCGGTGGCCGGGTTGCGCCAATGCAGGCTCAAGTTCGCCTTGTGCAGGTCGAGTGTCACCACCCTGAAGTGCACGTCATCGAACCGCACGTCGTGGCTGGCGATGCCGTGCGAGGTCTGCGCGCAGGCGGCCAGCGACGCGGCCGCCGTGATCAGGCCGGCCTTGCCGAGCAGGCTGGCGAGGCGGGATGCGAGGGGGCGAAGCGGTCTCATAAGGCGATGGTCGCCGGGGCATGCGGCCCGGCGCAAGCGGGCCGGGCGGGTACGTTCAGGCCGTGGTGAACGATCGGCTCAATGCGCCGGTTGCAGGGTCAGCCGGTACTTCGCGGGTCCTGGCAGCAGCGGGGTCGGTTCGCCTTTCACCCAGGCTTCATGGCCCCTGCCGAACCACGGCGACAACGGGTTGTCGGACTGGCCGGCAGGCATTTCGAGGATGCCGTGCGCCTCGTCACCTGGTTGCACGTCCATGCGCATCGACGCGCCGAACGCAGGATGCAGCACGCGCGGCAGGTCGTTGTCGCCGGGCAGCGGAACGTGCGGCATGTCCAGGTAACGTGCGAGCCAGTCCGGCAACGCCTGCGACAGGGGATTGTCGATCCGCGCGGTGTTGCGGGCGCCCCAGGTCTGGCCTGCGAGGCCGCCCGGAAGCTTGTCCAGCGCATCCGCGACCTGCTGCGCGGAAGCGGCCAGCAACGCGTTCCAGTCCTTGTACTTCGGGTTCAGCAGCCACGCGGGCTTCTGCGTGACCAGCGTCCACGTGGCGTATTCGCCAACCGCGGGCGTCGGCCACGTGAAATCCTTCCATTTCGCGCTGGCGCGCGCGGCGAAGGGCGCCAGCACGTTTTCGCGCACCTGGTCGCGGAACATCCGCACGATGCGATAGCCGACGCTGTCGGTGGCGGCGCGCGCCTGCCAGTTCTGCACGAACGGTTCCAGCGCTGCGGTCCCCGGGTCGCCCGACCTGGCCAGGACACCCAGCAGCAGCTTCTGCCAGCGCGCAAGGAACAGCGCGCGGTCGTCGAGCTGGATGGCCAGCATGTCGCGCGGCGCGAAGTGGCCGCGTGCAAGAAGATCGTCGCGGATCTGCTGCGCGCGCGCACCCTGGTCGTAGCCGCCATCGCCGATCAGGGCCAGGTCGTCGCCCGAGACGATGCGCTGGTTGGCCGTCCAGATTCGTGAACCGGGCGGGTCCGCGATGCGCGGAACCTGGCTTGGCGTTGCGTGGCCCAGCCAGCCCGTACCGGGCTGCGACCAGTCGGCGGGCAGCGCTGGATCGAATCCGGCGCGCACCGGAATCACGCTGCCGGCAATGCTCCAGCCGATGTTGCCGGCGCGGTCGGCGACCACGAGGTTTTGCGGCGGGATGCCCATGCTTGGCGCCAGCGTCAGGGCCTGGCCAACCGTGGTCGCGGTTTCCAGCCGCATCAGGTTGAAATTCACTGCGCGCGGGTCCTGCGCGATCCACGCCAGTGCCAGCGGCGTGCCGTCGGGCGCCTTGGCCATGACCGGGCCCCAGATGGTGTCGGCGACGGTTTCGTGGACGTCGGGCGCGCCCTTCACGTGGATCGTTTCGTCGTGTTTGGCGAGCGTCGCCCAGCCGTCCGGTGTCTTGTATTGCGAAGGGTTTTCCGGGTTGCGGATCACCTTCACCCAGTCCATCCAGTCGCCTTCGCTGTTGGTGAAACCCCACGCGATGTGGCCGTTGCTGCCGATCACCAGCGCGGGCGTGCCGGGCAGGGTGACGCCGTTCAAGTCGAGCTGGCGTTGCGGATCGGACGGATCGGGGTAGCGCATCCGCGCCCGGTACCAGATGTTCGGCACGCGCAGCGCGAGGTGCGGATCGTTGGCCAGCAGCGCCGCGCCGCCGGTCAGTCCCCCGGCCACCGCGAAGCCGTTGCTGCCGACGCCGGTATTCGCCGCATCGGCGATGGCGACGGCCCGCACCCCATGTGCCAGCACGGCCGTCGCTGCGGAGACCTTGCGCAGATCGAACACGGCTTCGTCAGGCAATGGGACCGGCTGCGCGGGGCCGCCCTGCATCGGCGTTTCCCAGCGCGGCGCCGGCGCCAGCAGGAAATCCACCAGCGGCCCGGGCAGCACGTCGCGCAGGCGCGCGATGTTGAGTTCGCGCGCATTGTTGCCGTCCTGGTTGAGGTCGAAGAACATCGCGTCGATGGTCAGGACGGTGTCGGCGTCCGTCCACGGCCGTGGTTTGGCACCCAGCAGCAGGTACTCCCATGGACGCACGGAGAGGCGCTGGAGGCCCACGTTGACGCCCGCCGTGTAGGCATCCATCAGCTTGCGTTGCGCGGGCGCGAGCAGGGCGAGTTCGCGCTGCGCGAGCGCGCGGAAACGATGCCGGCGATGGTTCTCGTCGCCCGGCAGTGCCGCGGGGCCGACCAGGGCCGCGAGTTCGCCCGCGGCCATGCGACGCTGCAGGTCCATCTGGAAGAATCGTTCCTGGCCGTGCGCGAAGCCGAGCGCGAAGGCGAGGTCCACGCGGTTTTGTGCCGTGATCGTCGGGATGCCGCTGGCGTCGCGGGTGATGCTCGCCGGAGCCGACAGTCCCGGCACGGTGACGCTGCCGTTTGCCTGGGGACGGCTGCCTGCGAGCAGCCGCCAGCCGATCGCCAGGGTGATGACGACGACGACGATCAGCGCGACAGCGACATTGCGGAACCAGCGCATGCAAAACGATCCCCGGACGGAGGTGCCATTGTGCCGTTCACGTGCAGCCGCGCCAATGGCCGAAAGCCATGGGCGACGGCAGTGCGGATTCCAGGGAAGTCGTGATTTTGCTCGCCATGCCGGCGCAGGCCGGTATCCAGTAATGAAGAAGAATCGCGGCCTGTGGCCGCGATACAAACCCTTACTGGGCCCCGGCCTACGCCGGGGCGACGATGATGGACATTTAATCAGGGGTTCCCTACGGCACGACGCCGGTCCAGGACGCCGACGAAAATTTCGACGCCGCGAGTGCGTCCGCGCGTTCCATCTCCTCGGGCTGGAGCCTGCCGGTGCCGAGTCCGTGCAAGTCGCGGAAGGTCGCGATCATCCTGTCGATGACTTCGGCACGCGCGAGGCCGGTCTGGCTGCGCAACGGGTCGACCCGCTTGGCGGCACTCGGCGTGGCCTTGTCGGAGAGTTTCTCGCGGCCGATGCGCAGGACCTCCAGCATCTTGGTGGTGTCGATGTCGTAGGCCATCGTGACGTGGTGCAGCACCGCGCCGCCCCGGCGGGTTTGCGCGGCGCCCGCGATCTTGCCGGCCGGCGAGGCGATGTCGTTGAGCGGCTGGTACCAGACGTCGATGCCCAGCGCCTGCAATGCGTTGATCACCCACGCGTCCATGAATTCGTAGGATTCCTGGAAGCTCATGCCGGCGACCAGCGTTTCCGGCGCGTACAGCGAGTAGGTGATGGTGTTGCCGGGTTCGATGAACATCGCGCCGCCGCCACTGATGCGCCGCACCACTTCGATGCCGTGGTGGAGCGCGGCCTGCATGTCCACCTCGTTGCGCAGCGACTGGAAGCGTCCGATCACCACGCACGGCGACGACCATTCCCACACCCGCAGGGTCGGTGGCCGGCGGCGCGCCGCGACTTCGTCGGTCAGCACTTCGTCCAGCGCCATGTGCAGTGCGGGGGGCTGCGGCGGGGCGTGGACCAGCCGCCATTTGTAATCGTTCCAGTCGGTGCGGTTCACGCCGACGGCTCCAGTGCTCGCTGCACCGCGACCGCGATGGCCTCCGGCGAGATTCCGTACATCCTGGTGCCCGGACCCAGTGCGGCGCGTATCACGGCCGCATGATGCTTGTTTCCGGCTGCCGCGGGCAGTCCTTCCAGCGCCACGTCGATCATGGTCAACGCCGAATCCGGTTCCAGGAAAAAGTCGCCGCTGATCCGTACGCCGGTCAGCTTGCCGTTGCGCACCTCGAGGTCCGCCACCACCAGCTTGCCCCCCGGCATCTTGTATTCGCCGTGCATCGTGCAATTGTGCCTGTTACCCGTGGTGCGAGTACAGACCTGCGTCAGCCGGTGGTTTCGATCCGGTCCACCCTGCGCAACCCGCGCGGCAACAGGCCGCCCCGTTGCGCACGGCTGCCGCCGTATTCCACCAGGTCGGCCCATTTCAGGGTGAGTTTGCGTTGGCCGGCGTGCAAGGTGATTTCGCCGGAGCCTTCGGCCACTACGGCGATTCCGGCCAACCGTTCACCGCCGGCGGCGCGCTTCGCCTTCGGGATCTCGATCAGTTTGTTGCCGCGGCCGCGCTCGAGCTCGGGCAGGTCCGCCACCGAAAACATCAGCAGGTGGCCTTCCGTGGTGACCGCAACGATGCGGTCGCGCGCGGGGTCGGCAACGTACGCGGGGGCGAGGACATGCGCATCGGCGTCCATGTTGATGACCTGCTTTCCGGCCTTCTTGTTGGCGAGCAGGCCCTCGAAGCGGGTGAGGAAGCCGTAGCCGGCGTCGGTGGCGAGTACCAGGCGCGTGGTGCCGTCCCCGATCGCGACCGCATCGAAGCGCGCTCCGGCCGGCGGCGTGAAACGGCCGGTCAGCGGTTCGCCGTTGCCGCGAGCCGAGGGCAGGGTGTGGGCCGGCGTGGAATAGCTGCGCCCGGTGGAGTCGAAGAACACCGCCTGCTGCGAACTCTTGCCGAGTGCGGCGGCCAGGTACGCGTCGCCTTCGCGGTACGAAAGTTCCGGCGCATCGACGTCGTGGCCCTTGGCCGCGCGCGCCCAGCCCTTTTCGCTGAGCACGATCGTGACCGGCTCGGAGGCGACCAGTTCGCTTTCGTCGAGCGCCTGCGCGGCGGCGCGTTCGACCAGCGGCGAACGGCGCGCGTCGCCGTACTTGCCGGCGTCGGCCTGCAACTCCTGTTTGATCAGGGTCTTGAGCCGAGCCTTCGATTTCAGCGTCACTTCGATCTTCGCGCGTTCTTCTTCCAGTGCGTCGCGTTCGGCATCGAGCTTCATTTCCTCCAGCCGCGCGAGCTGGCGCAGTTTCGTCTCGAGGATGTAGTCGGCCTGTTCCTCCGACAGCCTGAAGCGCTTGATCAGCGCTGGTTTCGGCTCGTCTTCGTGGCGGACGATGCGGATGACTTCGTCGAGGTTGAGGAACGCGATGCGCAGGCCTTCCAGCAGGTACAGGCGGCGCTCGACCTTTTCCAGGCGGTGCCGCAAACGCCGCGTCACCGTGTCGGAACGGAAGCGCAGCCATTCCTCGAGGATCTGCTTCAGCGTCTTGACCTGCGGGCGCCCGTCCAGTCCGATCAGGTTGAGGTTGACGCGGAAGCTCTTTTCGAGATCGGTGGTGGCGAACAGGTGCTGCATCATCGTCCCGGTGTCGACACGGTTGGAGCGCGGGATCAGCACCAGCCGCACCGGGTTTTCGTGGTCGGATTCGTCGCGCAGGTCCTCCAGCATCGGCAGCTTCTTCGCGCGCATCTGCGCCGCGATTTGCTCGATGATCCTTGCGGGCGAGACCTGGTGCGGCAGAGCGGTCAGCACGATGTTGCCGCGCTCCTCGACGTAGACCGCGCGGCAACGCACCGAACCGTTGCCGGTTGCATACATCGCCGCCAGCTCGTTGTGCGGCGTGATGATTTCGGCCGCGGTCGGGAAGTCCGGCGCCTTGATGTGCCCGCACAACTCCGCGACGCTGGCGGAAGGCTCGTCCAGCAGGTGGATGCACGCGCCCACCACCTCGCGCAGGTTGTGCGGCGGGATGTCGGTGGCCATGCCGACCGCGATGCCGGTGGAACCGTTCAACAGCACGTGCGGGACGCGCGCCGGCAGCCACGAGGGCTCCTGCAGCGTACCGTCGAAGTTGGGCGCCCATTCGACCGTGCCCATCGCCAGCTCGCCCAGCAGCAACTCGGCGATCGGGGTCAGGCGCGATTCGGTGTAACGCATCGCGGCGAACGACTTGGGATCGTCGGGGGAACCGAAGTTGCCTTGCCCGTCGACCAGCGGATAGCGGTAGCTGAAGGGCTGGGCCATCAGCACCATCGCCTCGTAGCACGCCGAGTCACCGTGCGGGTGGAACTTGCCGATCACGTCGCCGATGGTGCGCGCGGATTTCTTGGGCTTGGCCGTCGCAGCCAGGCCCAGCTCGCTCATCGCGTACGCGATACGGCGCTGCACGGGCTTGAGCCCGTCGCCGATGAAGGGCAGGGCGCGGTCCAGCACCACGTACATCGAGTAGTCGAGGTACGCGCGTTCAGCGTATTCGCGCAGCGGGATTTGTTCGAAATTCGATTGCAGGTTGGTCATCGGGTCGACCTGGTCTGGTGCCGCGGAACGACCCGCTATTGTCGCGGGGTGCGCGTTCCAGTGCACGCGTCCGGGTCCCGATGCCGGCTTCGCGCAAACCGGCTCGCCGGCGGCCCTCGTCCAGACGGCCGTGTGGCCGACCGCCCGTTCCCGGCAAGCGGGTCAATCCGGGCCGCAGCACAGGTTGCGTCGCCCACTCCCATGCCCCGAAACCGGCTCGCGAGGTGTCGGGGACTGTAATCGCGGGCTGCATTTGCCGGAATGGAGTCATGAAGACCGTGAGAACACGGCCCCAACCACGGCGATCCGGGAGCACAGCCATGCCTACCGTCAACGATGAGTTCAACCGGACCTGCGTACGGCTCGACCTCGACCCTGCACGTTCGGGGGTGTTCACGCCGAATGCGCTGACGCTCGAGATCAAGGCTGCCGACCTGGCACGCTTCAACGAATGCGCGGCCAGGGTGGCCCCGGGCACGCCGGTGCTCAACGCGGACCAGATTGCCGGCGCGGCGCGGCGGCTGGCGCGCGCCGTCGGCGCCGGCAACGAATCCAGGTTCATCCAGATCCGCATGCGCCGGGCGGGCGAGATCCGGGCCCTCCTGAAGGATTCCGCGTGGACGGTCGAACCCGCCTTGTCGGAGCGGATGCAGGAACTGATCGCGTACCTGGATGGGCCGGTTGCGCTGGTGCCAGCGGACGTCCCGCTGGTGGGTGGGCTCGATCGCGCCTTGCTGGTGGACCTGGCGATGGAGGGACTGCGTGCCGAGCTCGACGAGTATGCCGATTTCTGCCGCTATCGCGCGGCCGAGGCCCAGCGCCTTGGCGTATCCGTGGACCTGGTCGATGTCGACCGCGGCCGCTGGATGGCCGAACGCAGCCTGGAGTTGCAGCTGGAACGCCAGGTGCGTCGGGCGCGCGGCACCGGATACGGCGGGCAACGGGGCGGCACGGAGGTCTTCCATGTGTCCTGACCCGTCGGTTGCCGGCGTTCCGGAACGGCGCATAATCGGATCCCGGGCGGGTTCCCCGGAAACCTGCCAGCTGGCCGCGTAAGGGCGCGGTGACCATGGGCCGATTCGACACGACCCGTTGGAGCTTGGTGCTGCGTGCGCGTGGCGAGCCCGCGGATGCCCGGTGTGCGCTGGAGGCGTTGTGCCGCACCTATCGCGCACCGGTGCTCGCTTTCGTGCGCAGCCGTGGTTACAGCACCGACGCGGCCGAAGACCTGACCCAGGCCTTCTTTACCCGGTTCCTCGAGCGCGCCTGGCATTCGACCGCGGACCGTGAACGTGGCCGCTTCCGCTCCTTTTTGCTTACGGCACTGAAACGCTTCCTGATCGATGCCGATGCCGAAGCCGCGGCCCTGAAGCGCGGCGGCGCGTGTCGCATCGAATCCCTCGTGGGCGATGACGGCGCGGGTGCCGGCGAAGACACCCCCGATCGCGAGTACGAACGCGGTTGGGCGCAGGCGGTGTTGAACGTTGCGTTTTCGAAATTGCGCGTCGAGGCCGAGCAGGCCGGCAAGCTTGCGCTGTTCGAACGGTTGAGCGAATTCCTGGTCGAGCCTCCCGACGAAAACGACTACGCGCGCGCCGCGACGGAACTCAATGTGCGCCGCAACACCCTGGCGGTGGCGGTGCACCGGTTGCGCCGCCGGCTGCGTGAGCTGGTGCGGGAAGAACTGGCCGAAACCACCGGCAGCCGTGCGGCCCTCGCGGAAGAGTTGCGCGCGCTGCGCGGGTCGCTGCGGGTCGCGTCATGACACAACCGCGCGCCCGGGGACCCGTAACGGGAATCCGGGTGCACGAACAGGGAGAACGTGATCGCAAGGGGTGATCGCATGAATGCCGCGAACGAACATGACGTCGAAGATTTCACCCGCACCCGTTGGTCGATGGTGCGCAGGTTGCAGGAAACGCGCGCGGGCGATTCCCGCGAAGCGTTGACCGAACTCGCGGTGCGCTACTGGTATCCGGTGTACGCCTACGTGCGTCGCTGTGGGCATGCGCAGGAGATCGCACAGGACATCACGCAGGCGTTTTTGCAGCAGGTTGCCGCCGACCTTCGCGGGAACCAGTCTGCGCCGCGTGACCGGTTCCGGAATTGGCTGCTGGTGCGGCTCAACATGTTCCTGGGCGGCGAGTGGGACGACCTGGCCGCGGGCGGTCAAGTGGCCGGCGCGCCACCGCTGGCGGAGCTGGAATCGCGAAGCCGCGGCGAGCACGCGGCCGACAGCTCACCCGAGCAGGCCTACCAACGCAGTTTTGCACTGGAAGTCATCTCGCACGGCATCAAACGGTTGCGGGCCGAGGCGCGGCAAACCGGGCACCTCGACATGTGCGAAGCGTTGGAGCCGTTTCTGGCGCGCGACCCGCTGCCGGGCCAATACGACGAACTGGGTCGCAAACTCGGCATCCGCCCGCTTGCGCTGGTGATCGCATTGAAGCGGTTGCGCCAGCGATTTCGTGAATTGGCACGGCAGGAACTGGCCGATACGGTGGCGTCCGCGGAAGAGCTGGAGGCCGAGCAGCGAGCCTTGATCGGCGCGCTTGATCGAGGTTTTTCGCCGTGAACGACCAGCCGTCTTCACGTGATGGCCAGGCCGCGCCCGATGCCGCGACCCAGATGGAACGAGCGCGCGGGTTGGCGCAGCTTGCGTTCGCCAGCCTGAGCCTGACGAGCCGCGTGGGCGAGGGGCGGCACCTGGCACTGCTGCCGGCCGAAACGCTGGAGCTGGACCTGAACGACCCGGTGCAACGCCAGTTCGGCGACTACGAGTTGCTGGAGCAGATCGGCGAAGGCGGCATGGGCGTGGTCTATCGCGCCCGGCAGGCCTCGCTCGACCGCGAGGTCGCGGTGAAGTTGCTGTCGGCGGGGCCATGGGCATCGCGCGACTTCATCGCGCGCTTCGAGCGCGAGGCACAGAACGCCGCGCGCATGCAACATCCCAACATTGTCACCGTGTATGAAGTAGGCAACGTCGAGGGGATGCACTTCTTCAGCATGCGGCTGGTGCGTGGCGCCAGCCTGTCCGTGAAGTTGAAGCAGGAAGCGCGGTGTTCACCCGGCGCCGCCGCCGCGTTGATCCGCACCGTCGCCGAGGCGGTGGATTACGCGCACAACCTCGGCGTGCTGCATCTGGACCTGAAGCCGGGCAACGTGCTGATCGACTCGGCTGGGGTACCGTACGTGACGGATTTCGGCCTCGCGCGGCGGCTGGAAAACGCGCTGGCGATCGAGAACGACGAAGTTTCCGGCACGCCCGCCTACATGGCCCCGGAACAGGCCCAGGTTCGCGCGCAGCAGCTGACGCCTGCAACCGACATCTGGGGCCTGGGCGCAATCCTGTATGAGCTGTTGACCGGGCAACCGCCATTTCGCGCCGACACCGCCCAGGACACCGTGAAGCTGGTGCTGGAAGGCAGGGTGCGCTCGTTGCGCCGTTTCCGGCCATGGATTCCACGCGACCTCGAGGCCGTGGTGATGCGTTGCCTCGACCGCGATCCGAAGGAGCGTTATCCGACGGCGCGCGCATTGGCCGACGACCTTGGCCGTTTCGTGGAAAGCAGACCCGTGCAGGCGCGGCCACTGAACACCCTGCAGCGCACGGCGCATTGGGCCAGGCGCGAACCGAAGCTGGCCCTCAGCGCATTGCTGGCAGCGCTGATCCTGGTGGTGGGATTGCTGGTCAGCCTGCAGCAATGGCATCGCGCCGAGAGCAATGCGCACACGGCACGCGCAAACGCCGCCACGGCCAACCAGAGGTTGTGGGATTCGCGCAGCGCCGCGGCACTGACCTTGATGGCGAGCCGCAACGACTGGGAAGCCGCGTTGCTGCTGCTTGCAAACCTCGAAGAGGCGGAGGCGCAAGGCGACGCCCGGCGGGCCGAAGCTGCACGCCGTCGCCTCGGGATCATCCGCAATGCCAATCCCGAGTTGATCGATGTGATACCCGTGCAACCGATCGCGGTGACGGTGGCTTTCGACGCGGCCGGCAAGCGGGTGGCGGTCAGCGGCCAGGAGACCGGGATCCGCGTGTTCGATACGGCCACGGGAAAGGAGATCGTTCGCACGCCGGCCGTTGCGCGTGAGGTATTCAACCGGCTGCAATTCTCTCCGGATGGACGCGTGCTACTGGCTTCGCACTACGAGCTGTCGGCGCAATCGCCGCGACCGGCCGGCCGTCGCACGCAGCGGCTGGACCTCGCCACCGGCAAATGGATGGCGCCGCCGTCCGCGTTCGTCGGACTGCAGAGCGCGAGCTACAACCATGACGGGCGCTTCGCGGTGTTGACCGCGAAGGATCGGCGCGCGCAGTTCTGGAGGACCGATCCGTGGCGCCCGCTGGGCCCGCTCGCGGCCTTGCCGTACGACGATGCGGACAGTGCACGCCTGATCGCGCCGGACGGCAGCGGCTTCGCGCTGGCGGGGCCCGAGGGCGCGGTGACGCTGGTGGATGCACGCACGCTGCACGCGGCGCGCGTCCCGCTTGGACGGTTCGGGCGCGTTGCCGCATGGGCGGTCAGCCCGGACTCGCGCTGGATCGCGCTGGGCGATCCCGAGGGCCACGTGGTGGTGGTGGACCGCGCGACGCGTGCAATACGCAACCTGGAGCCGCAGTCGGCTTTCGGTGCACGCTGGCTCACCTTCAGTACCGATGGCCGTTGGTTGGCATTGGCTGCGGATGCCGGCGGCGTGTACCTGTGGTCGTGGCCGGAAGGCCGGCTGCTGGCGCCTCCCTTCAGTGGCAACGCCTCTCCGGGGGGCAGGCCGCTTGCCGAATACGTCGAGCTGGATCGTGCGCGCAACCTTGTCCTGGTCGGTGACAACACCGCCAATATCGCCGTCTGGCAGGTCGCTCCCACCAGCGTGGAGGGCGACCTCAGCGAGGCGCGGCGGGTCAGCGCCGCGATCGATGCCGCCCCGGGCTGGGGCGTCGTCAACGTCGCGTGGAGTCCGCAGGCAGGCCTGCTTGGCAGCGTCGTCGACGATCGGCTGCGGCTGGAACGCTTGCGGCCCCCGGCGGTGAAGTACGGCCACGGCGCACCCCTGCAACCCGACACGCTGCGTTTCGACGGGCGGCAGCTCGTCGAGGTCGACGGCAACAACGTGCAGGTCGTGGACGCGATGACCGAGCGTGCGCTCGGCCACGCGATGCATTTCAAGCAGCCGGTGGGGTTTGCGGAATTGACGGCGGACGGCAAAACCCTGGTCGTGGTTGCTGGCAGGACGCTGCATGCACTGGACACGGCGAGCGGCAAGCAGCGCTTCGCCCCGGTCCGGCTCGCCAATTCGCCCACGCGCGTCGAGGTGAGCCCGGACGGAAAACGCGTCGCTGCGGCGTGGCTGGCCAACGATCCGTCCACCGATCGCGTGACCAGTGAAATGGTCGTGCTGCACAGCCTTGCCGACGGCCGCCGCCTCGGCGGGCCGGTGGCGTCGCCGGGGCCCGGGAACGAAGTGCTCACCTTCAGTGACGACGGATCGCGCCTGCTCGCCTGGAGCCCGCGCGAGCTGATGCTGCGCGACGGGGTAACGCTGGCTCCGGTTCCCGGTCCACTGGAGAACTTCCGCCCCCGCGGACGCAAGGAGGACGCGCGCCTCGGCTACGTGCGCAGCGCGGCCTTCGATGCGGCCGGCGGCGTGGAAATGATCCACATCAAGTACCGCAAGGGTGACTGGTTTTCCGAATTGTGGCGGTACGGGCGCGATGGGGCGTTGCGTGCCGTCCCGCTGCCAAGTTCAGAGTTCGACCTGCGCCTCCTGCCCCTGCCGAACGGACAGGGCACCGCGGTAGCAGGGGTGTATTCGCCCCTGAACCGCATCGTCGCGGTCGATGGCAGCATTCTGAGGTTGCCGGACGACTACGAGGACGGGCTGTCGACTGCCGCTGCGGCAAGCCCGGATGGCCGCTGGCTGGTGCGGGCGTTGCGGGACGGCGTGGAATTGTTCGACCTGTACACGCATGCCCACGCCGCCGTGTTGTATTTCGCCTTGCCGCGGCCCGACCAGGTGTGGCGGATGGCGTTCAGCCCGGATGGCAAGCGCCTGCTGGCGCGCAGCGTGCGCAACCGCTACGTGGTGTGGGACCTGACGCCCGATCCGCGACCGGTCGCGGTGATTGCGCGCGGGCTGGGGATGCGCGGCGATTCCGGGGGTCCGCTATCTCCGCTATCCGATGTCCAATTCACCCGCCCCCCGGATACGGCCGAACGCGCAAGCCTGCGTGCCGGCGATCCGGGTGGCTTGCTGCCGGAACTGCGCCCGTCGGACCGCACCACCGGCATACTTCCACGCGATCCGGCCACGCCTGTCGATTCGCTGGATCTCGCCCCGCAGTACAGCTTTGGTCTCGGCGACCCCACCGGCGAACCGCCTGACTACGCCGATTTCGGCTGGGTTCCGGTGGGCCTGCAGCGGTTCCAGGGCGTCGACTTCGACCTGCGCGGCGGCATCCAGCTGGAGCGCAACGCTCGCGCTCGTGTCGAGGTGGCCGTGGCGCGCCGCGTCACCGTCTTCCATGTTCTGCTCGCGGATCCCCGGGAGTGGACGAGGGACAGCGGCGTCGCACTTGTTCTCGGCCTGGATTACGCGGATGGCGGGCATGTGGACATCCCCGCGCGCCTGCCGGAAAAGGAAGCCTACTGGCGCGTGCCTGGCACGGATGACTCCATTCGTCCCGCCAGTTTCGGTCCGGACGCGCGCAAGACTTACGGTGGCGACCGCGGTCGGGGCTACCTGTCCACGCTCAATCTTGCGAATCCAGATCCTGGTCGGCAAGTTCGGGCGCTTTCGCTGCGTGCTCCCGATGACGCGGGTGCGACACCGGTCGTGTTCGCTGTAACCCTGCAAACGGAAGGGGTTCGGATGGACAAGGCGGTGTCGGCTTCGCACTAGGACGTGCGCCATGTGGATGCGCAGGCTGCAGTTCGGTGTGCTGGTTGCGTCGATCCTCCTGTGCGGGTCGCCGGAGGTACTTGCGTCGAATGATCCACCGAATGCCGCGGCGTCCACCCAGGCGGCGGCGAAGACGCCGGCCGGCGCCGGTCCAGCGCGGACTTTGGAGACTATCTACGTTACCGGCACCCACATCCGTGCGGTGGACATCGAGACCGAGCATCCGCTCACGGTGCTGTCCCGTCCGGAATTGCTGCGCACCGGCCTGACCGGTGTCGCGGACATCCTGCAGTCGCAGATCGTGGCCAATGGCCCGACCCTCAACCGCAACGTCAACAATGGCGGCAACGGCGAACTGCGCGTGGATCTGCGCGGACTGGGCCCCAACCGCACGCTGGTGCTGGTGAACGGCCGGCGCTGGGTGTCGACCCTCGATGGCGCGGTGGACCTGACCGCGATCCCGCTGCCGATGATCGAGCGCATCGAGGTGCTGAAGGATGGCGCGTCTGCGATTTACGGATCGGACGCGATTGCGGGCGTGATCAACATCATCACGCGGCGCGATTTCGATGGCGCGGAGTTCGGCGCCTCCGCAGGCCAGAACGATCACGGCGACGGCTTGCGCCGCGACTTCGATTTCACCTGGGGCCGCTACCTCGGGCGCTGGAACGTCGCGGCCGGGATCGAGTACGGCAAGGACGATCCCATCCTGGCCAGCGCACGCGCGATTTCCGCGGTGCCGCGCTACGGCGTGCCGGTGTCGGTCAGCGGGTCGATGGTCACGCCGTATGGCTACTACGAACCGTCCGAACCGCCGTGGTACTACGACGGCTGGGTGCGGATTCCGGGTACCCCGGGAACCTCGCCGGCGGATTTCCGACCTTTTGAAGACGCACTGGACCAGAGTTTCAACTACGCACCCTACACCTACCTGCAGACGCCGCAGGAGCGGCGCGCGTTGTTCGCGCAGGCCCGCTTCGCCGCAACGCCCAATCTGGCTTTTTCACTGGACGCGCTTCTCAATCAGCGCAAATCGGCCCAGCGGCTGGCACCGCCGCCGATCAGCTTTTCCGATTATGCCTACGGGGGGCTGCAGCAGTTCGGCGTGGCTGCCGAAAACGTGTACAACCCGTTCGGGATGCTGGTCGACACGGTGTTGCTGCGCATGGCCGGCTTTGATGACCGCCGCTACGAGCAGACCGTGGATACCAGCCGCCTGCACGTGGGCGGGGAAGGCGTGTTCATGCTCGCCGGACGCGAGCTCGAGTGGGGCGTGGACGCCAGCCGCATCCGCGCGGACCAGCGCGAATTCACGACGCCCTTTGCGGACAACCTGAAGCTGGCGCTGGCGGTCGGTCCATCATTCTTCGATGATTCGGGTACCGCTCGCTGCGGCACCCCGGATGCCGTGGTTCCCGATTGCGTGCCGCTCGACGTGTTCGGCGATCCGGCGGCGATGACGCCCGCGATGCTGGATTACATCCGGATTTCCGAGATCCACCGCAAGCGCGGCCAGACCCTCGGCTTTTCCGCGCACGTCACGGGGCCCGTCGCCGATCTTCCCGCCGGGGCCGCGCAGTTTGCGGCTGGCGTTGAACACCGGCGCGAATCCGGTTTCGACCACCCCGACCCGATGACGGTCGGCGGGCGCGAAAACGGCAACGGCTGGAACGCGGTCGGGCCCACCAACGGCGCCTACACGGTGGACGAGGCCTACCTGGAACTGGACCTGCCACTGTTCGCGGGCCGTCCCGGTGTGCGCGAGCTGGGCGTGACGCTGGCCACGCGCTACTCGGACTATTCGCTGTTCGGCGGCTCCACCCATTCCAGGCTGGGGTTGCGCTGGAAACCGGTCGACGACCTGCTGGTGCGCGCGGGTTACGGCGAGGGCTTCCGGGCGCCCAGTGTGCTCGAGCTGTTCGAGGGACGAGGAACGTTCGCGGGCCTCGGCATGCTGTTCGATCCCTGCGCGTCCGTGCCCGAGTATGGCTACACGCCGCCTCCCTCGACGCTGGCGCATTGCCTGGCGCAGGGCGTGCCGGAAGACGTGTGGCAACCCGAAATCGCGTCCGTGACGTATGGCGGCAACCCCGAACTCGAACCCGAAAGTTCGCGCACCTGGACCGCGGGCCTGGTGTTCAGTCCGGCGTGGTTGCCGGGCTTCAGCGCCAGCGTCGACTGGTACCGGATCAAGCTGGAACAGGCAATGGCCTACGCCGATCCGCAAGGGTTGATCGACCAGTGCTACATCAGCGGCGATGCGAGCACGTGCGGGCCGATCACCCGCGACGCTTCCGGTGGGCTCAGCAACGTGCTGGCGCTGCAGGAAAACCTGCCCGGTGGCCTGGAAGTCGAGGGCTGGGACGTTGGCGTGAACTGGCGGCGCGATACCCGCGCCGGAACGTTTTCGCTGCGCTGGGACAATGCTTATATCGATTACTGGGGTGAAATCGGCAAACCGGCTCGTGGCGCGGTCCTGGCGGATGGCTCGCTGGCGCAGGGCAACGTGGCCGGCACCTGGAACTCCGTGTACGGGCGTGCATGGCGGTGGCGCTCGGTGTTGGTGCTGGCGTGGCAGTGCAACGCCTGGAGCGCGTCGGCCACCGCGCGCCACTTCTCGCCGATCGTCGAGCCGTGCGACTTGACCCTGTATTGGGCCGACGTGCTGGGTGACCCGTCGCTCTACGGACTGTGCACCGACCCCGGGCACACCTTCGAAGGCGAACCCGATCCACGCAACTGCGTGCCCAGCGTCACCTACGTCGACTTCACCCTCGGCTGGGCGGCGCCGTGGAAGGGCCGCTTCACGCTGGGCGTGCGCAATGCCTTCGACCGGGATCCGCCGGTTTCGCGCGACGCGGTCAATTCGTTCTTCAGCGATTACGACGTGCCGGGGCGCTTCTGGTGGCTGGGTTACCGGCAGAAACTCTGATCGCAGGGGCGCAGGGCGGTGTAATTGCCGGACGTTCCCGCCGAAGTAAATCGTGAGGGCAACGTCCCCGCCACCCACCGGAAGTGAGCGGATCAACCCCAGCCGTGCACGCCCGTTATGGACAACCTGCTGCAGGTTTCAGAGGTGAATGTCATGAAACTCAGCGCAATTTCCATCGCCATCGTCATCGCGGGAGTCACCGGCGTAGCGTCCGCAGCAGCGCAGGGCCAGACCCTGCCGTTGGTGAACGTTACGGGCGCGCCGATCGCCGAATGCGCGCCCCCGAGCGTCACGTTCGGCCACGCGTGTGACGCGTTCAATCAGATGATCCGTGCCAACTTCACGCCACGCGAAATCGGCATGCTGTTCGGAGCATGGAGTTCGTATCCCGAATACCTGTCTGGTGGCATCGACACGTTGCAACGCCGCTACCAGGCCGTGCTGCAGGAATACGTTGCCGCGCAGGATGCGGCCAGCAAGGCGGCTGTCGCGGTCAAGTGACCGATGCCGTCCACTCTCCAGCCGGTGTCCGTATTTCACGCCCCGCTGAGCGGGGCGTGTTGTGTTGCCTCGCGCCGCGGGCACATCCGTGGGTCGCCACGACCCGTTCGACCTGCTTTTGGCGTGCAGCGAGGTTCAGCAACCGCTGTAATCGTCAGCCGCGGACGCCGAAACCAAGCACGGAGGAGTGAATCCCCGCGCCCGCAGGAAGCGGTCGACCCCGTCTTCCACGCACGCCCGTCATGGATGACCCGCTGCCTGGTTTTGGAGGCGTCCACCATGAAACTTCGCACACTCACATTCACGATGGTATTCACCTTGGCCGGATTCACCGGCATCGCATGTGCGGGCCCGGCCCACGCAATAATGCAGCCCGCGGACACCATCGAGCTGCTCTCCCGGGCGACCGGCTTGACCGTGCATGATGTCGAACTGGCGTTGGGTCCGTCATCCTCCGAATATCCGGTCAGGTACGAGTCCGCCAACCGGCGTTTTCGCCAGGCCGTGGGACGGGGCATGTACGAGCAGATCATGGGACAGGGTGTGCTCACCGCGCGGCAGGTCCGGGACCTCGCCGCGATGGCGGAGTCACGCCCGACACGGCGGATTGTCGGTAACGCCAACCCGGCGAGCAAGTAATCCGTGAATCAGTCCGCTCTCCGACCGGAACCCGCGACACGCCCCGCTCTGCGGGGCGTGCTTTTAACGGAACTAACAGTGACGGCCCACGAGGCGAGCGGCATGGACATTCCAGGCGGGCGTCCCGACGCCGCCACCTGTTAGACTCGAGCGGTATTCAGGATTGGTTGACAAGTGGCTGTAATCATTGGCTGGCGGACTTCACGCCGGCGTTCCAGGCGGTCATTGGGGTAGGACAATGGCGAGGCATTTCCGCGCGGCGGGACGCACCGAGATCGGCAAGGTTCGCCGTCGCAACGAAGATGCGATCCTGGTCCGGGACGACGCCGGCTTGTGGGCGGTGGCGGATGGCCTGGGTGGCCACGCCGACGGCGACGTGGCCAGTGGCCTGATCGTAGAGCGGCTGGGGGCGTTGCCGCGCCGCGGCGGGGTGCTCGATTTCGTCGAGTCGATCGAAGATGCGCTGGCAGGGGTCAATCGGGATCTGCGGCAGATGGCGCTGGCGCGCGGCGTCGACCTGATCGCGTCGACCGTGGCGTTGTTGGTGCACGGTCCGGATTTCATGCTGAGTGGATGGGTGGGCGACAGTCGCTGCTATTGCTGCGAGGCCGGCCGCCTGGCCCAGCTCACGCGTGACCACCTGTACGGCATGGATGACCGCGCCGAACAGTGGGGCGGCGGCGTCGAGCAATCGCAGCCGGGGGGCGGGGTGCTGACCCGCGCCGTGGGTGCCGACGATGCCTTGTACGTGGACTGGGTGGTTGCCGGGCGTCGCCCGGGCCTGCAATTCGTGCTGTGCACGGATGGCCTCAACAAGGAGGTGTCGGATGCGGAGATCGAGGATGCCTGCCGGCGCCAGGCAGCGCCCGACGCGGTGCTTGCCGATGTCTTCCGCACTTCCCTGGGGCGCGAGGCGCGTGACAATATATCGGCCGTCGTCGTTCGACTGCAGGATTGAGCGGGTGCCGCCGATACGCGAAGGTACATGCGGGGGAATGCCAGCGGCGCGGATCGGCCCATCGCAATTGGGTGCCGCCAGTGGATGAATTCCTGCGCGAGATCAATCGAAGCCTGCGTGCGCTGGACGAAGCGCACCGCCTCGGGGAAATCACCCGCAGCGACTACCGCGCGCGCCGCCGGGAGTTGCTCTCCGGATGGGGTAATGGCGCGATGCAGGCGGGCCGGCGCACCGGCGTGGTGTCTAACGCCGCCGGCGAAACCGCGCCGGGAATCCGCGGGCGCGGGTCGCGGTGGTTCGCGTGGCTGCAACGCTTGGTCCGACGCGATTGAGCGCCGTGAGGGCGCACGCGGTGCACCATGGTTCAGTGCACGCGCTTGCTCGCGATCCCCAGTTTCGCGAGCTGCGCCTGCACGCTGTCGGGCCCGGCCAGGTGCGCCGTGCCGACCGCGACGAAGATCGTGCCGTGCCCCTTCAGCATGGCCTCGATCTGCTTCGCCCAATCGCGGTTCCGGTTCATCAGCAAGGCCTGGTACAGCTCGCGGTAGTGCTTGCGCATGCCCCCGTTGACGATGTCCGCGATCGCCGCGATGCCGCCCGCTTGCCAGTGGCGCGCCAGCGCCTGGATCTGGGCCGGTCCCCTGGCGTAGTCGTCCAGCGCATTGTGCAACAAATCCAGCTGCAGGCTGGGTGACAGCTCGGCGAAAAACCTGATCTGCTGCTCCGCGGTCTCGAAGGCGCCGATGGGCTTGCCCTTCGCCTTGAAGGCATGCTCGAGTTGCTTGTCGGCGCCGGATTTCGGATCGTAGCCCGCTTTCACGATGGGTGCGACCGAAATGGTCAGCGCGGCAAGCCACGGTTGCATGCCGTTCAAGGTCGCCGCACCGCCCGGGACGCCGGCGGCTTTCGCCGCGGCATCGAGGCGCGCGTGATCGCCGGCGTCGAGCTTGCCGGAAAGCGGGTGTTGCAGGTCCATCCCGTATTTCAGCACCAGCAGCTGCATCGTGAGCGGATCGTCGTCGTCTTCCTCGACGTACAACTTGTCACTCGCGGCCAGCGCCTTGTCCAGCGCCGGGTAATGCCATTTGGCGCCATCCGGGAGTACATGCACCGTTCCGAACAGATACACCGTGGCCGTGGCGCTTTGGGCCATCCACAGCGCGGGATCCGCCAGCGCCGGGGCATTGGCGAACAACGCCAACAGAAGGATCGCGGAGCGCAAGTACCAGCCGTGTCTGGACCGTGGCGTATCCCCCACGCGCATCAACGCGGCACGCGGTAACCGCCCGGGACTCCGTGCGGCGACAAGGTCAGTTGCCACAGCTGGTCGCGGCGGGTGCGGAAGGTGGCGGCGGAGCCCGACAGGTAGTAGCGCCACATGCGGCGAAAGCGTTCGTCGTAGCGCGGGTTCGTCGCGGACAGTTCCGGCCACGCTGCGTCGAAATTGGCCAGCCACGCCATCAGGGTCTTGTCGTAGTCGGTGCCGAAGTTGTGCCAGTCCTCGACCACGAACAGGTTTTCCAGCGCCGGCGTAACCTGCGAGGCGGCCGGGATCATCGAGTTCGGGAAGATGTACTTCTCGATCCACGGATCCGGGCGGCTCGGCGAGCCGTTGGTGCCGATGCAGTGCAGCACCGAAAGGCCACCATCCTTCAGGCACCGCCTGCACATCTCGAAATAGGCGCGGTAGTTCTTCCAGCCGACATGCTCGAACATGCCGATCGAATACACCGCGTCGAATTTCTCGTCGACGTCGCGGTAATCCTGCAGGCGGATTTCCACGGGCAGCCCCTTGCACAGTTCCCGCGCGAACCGTGCCTGCTGTTCGGACACGGTGACGCCGACTCCCGCTGCGCCGTACTTCTCCGCGGCGTATTTGAGCGCCTCGCCCCAGCCGCAGCCGATGTCGAGGAGCTTCATGCCGGGTTGCAGTCGCAGCTTGCGGCAGACCAGGTCCAGCTTGGCTTCCTCGGCATCGTCGAGGTTGTCCGCGTCTTTCCAGTAGCCGCAGGAATACACCAGCCGCTTGCCCAGCATCTTCGCGAACAGGTCGTTGCCGATGTCGTAGTGCGCCTTGCCGATCCTGAACGCCTTGCGGCCGCGCTGCATGTTGAGGAAACGCGCGCGCAGGTGGGCACGCAGTGCGTCGAAGTCGCGCAGGTGTTCGTCGAGGTGCGCCCCCAGCACGTGGTAAAAAAACTGGTCCAGCGATGGCGTGTCCCACCAGCCATCCATGTAGGCCTCGCCGAGACCCAGCGAACCGTGTGCGAAGGCGCGCGCGAACACCCGTTCGTCGTGCACCTTCAGGTCCCATGGCCGGTCGCCGTCGATGCGGACGTCGGCGTGGTCGAGCAGTTTCCCGGCTTTTTCGCGCAGCGCCTGGTCGTGGCGCGACAACTGGGCGGGTTCGGTGGATGTCGCAAGATCGTTCATCACGCGCTCCTGTGCGAAGTCCGGAGGCTCCACAAGAGGGGACAGGCCGCGAGCTGCAACACCAGTGCGGCGATCACCGTGTAGAGCGGCTTCACATCGTACAACACCCCCAGCAGGATGCTGCCGAGGAACCATGCCACGCCGTAAATCGCGTTGAACACGCCCATCGCAGTGGCGCGCCGCTCGCGCGGGATGCGTTGCGCCACCACGGCGCGGAACAGCGAGTCGTGCGCGCCGAAGCCGATGCCCCACAGGATCATGCCGGCCAACGCCGACCACATGCCGCCGAGGAACACCAGCGGTGCATACAGCGCCGGTCCCAGTGTCGCCCACAGCAGCACCGACAAACCGCGACGATCGAATAGCCTTCCCAACGCCAGCGCGGTGAGTCCGCCCGCCACGCTGGCGATGGCATACAGCACCGGAACCAGGTCGTTCGCGACCACGTGGTCGCGGGCGAGGTGGAAGGCGATCAGGGCGAAGTCCGAATAACCCGCTGCGATCAGCGCGGTCGCGGCGAGGAAAACCTTGAGTTCGCGCAGCGCCCTGGCATCGGCCATTTCGGGGACCGGATGCCGCTCGAGCTTCTGCGGCTGCGGGAATTTCATGCGCGCGATCGCAAGCGTCGCCAGCGCGCCCAGCGCCGGCAGCAGCAACCAGGCGAACGCGTGCCGGTAACCGCCGTTGAGGAACAGCACCAGGGCTGCGATCAGCGGACCCAGTACCGCGCCGATCGAGTCCAGCGCCTCGTGCAGGCCGAAGGCCCAGCCGGCGCCGCCCATGTCCCTGGCCGCGTACGACAGCATCGCGTCGCGCGCGGGCGTGCGCAGCGCCTTGCCACTGCGTTCCAGGATCACCAGCCCCGCCGCGACCGGCCAGTTGCCGGCCAGCGCCAACGCCGGCACCGCCAGCAGGTTGATCGCGTAGCCCGCGATCGTGATTACCCAGTAGCGTTTGGTCTTGTCGGCCAGCGCACCGGTGAACAAGCGCAGCACGTAGCCGAGCAATTCCCCGGCGCCCGCGACCAGGCCCACGATCGCACCGGTCGCGCCCAGCGTGCCCAGGAACGGGCCCCAGATCGAGCGCGAACCTTCGTAGGTCATGTCGGCGAACAGGCTGACGATGCCCAGCAGCACCACGAAGACAAGCGCGCGTTTTGCCGCCGTTCGCGATATGAACCGTGGCGGTTGCGTCACCGGGGCCATTGCTGAGCTGTTGCGCAAGCTGCCGGGCGCAGCGAATTATTCAACGGTTTCGCCCAGCGCGCCGAATTCGGCCGGCAGTATCGCGTAGAACATCTGCAGGTTTTCCTCGCGCACGCGCGCCAGCATTCTTGCCGACGCCTCGCGCGTCACCACGAAGTCCACCCGCACGGTTTCCTGGCCGGCGAGTTCGAGGAAGTGTGCTTCATGGGTGACGCCGTGGCGTCCGAAGCCCGCGATCGAGCGGAACGCAGTGCCGCCGGGCAGCCCGAGCTTCCTGGCTTCCGCGAGCAGCCAGTCGTACAGCAGCACGCCGCCATGACGGCGGTTCTCGTGCACGAAGAAACGCAGGTACACGCCTTGGGTAGAGCCGATGCCGTTCATGCGAAGTGCCTCAGCAGGGCCTGCATCATCGCGAAACCGAGCAACGTCATGCCCAGGGTCCCGATCAGGTGCATGCCGACGGTGGCCGCGGTCCAGCCGTATTGCTGACGCAGCAGCAGGGTGACCACCTCGCCGGAGAAAGTGGAGAAGGTGGTCAGGCCGCCCAGGAAGCCGGTGGTGATGAACACCCGGGTTTCGGGTGCGAGCGACTGGAACTGCCCGAACGCCCCGAGGATCAGGCCCATCAGCAGGCCGCCCAGCAGGTTGGCGGCCAGCGTGCCGAGCGGTATGGTCGGAAACAGCGGGTTGAGCCAGACGCCAAACAGATAGCGCAGGCAGGCGCCGAGGAAGGCGCCGCAGCCGGTGGCAAGCAAGGCCTGGATGAGCATGGATGTTGCGACTCCTCGGGCAAAGGCAGTCGGAAATCCTGCGTGTTGCATGCGTTCGGAACGCAATGCCTGCGCGCCGGAATCCCGGTTGCGTAGGCATCATCAGCCACTCGATCAAGCGGCGGTTCGGGGAGGCATGCCATCTCCCGTGCATGTGCGCGCATGGTAGCACCGGGTTGCAGGGGCAAAGGTAGGAGCCTGCCTGCAGGCGACCGGGAGGTGCCGCGGCGCAGCATGAAGCCGATCGCGCGCAGGCGCGCTCCTACAACAGCCCTCGGGCTTGCAGGAACGAACGCGCATCCTCGGCGTCGTGCTCGAACCACGCGCGCGCCGAGCCGAGCCGGAACGAATAACCCCATGCATCCATGTCGGCCAGCGCCCGCGCGCGGCTGAAGCCGGGCAGGGCGCCGGCCAGCACGACCTGCAGGTAGCAGGTTGCATCCTCTTCCTCCAGCGAATCGCTGGCATTGGTGTGGATGGACGCACGCCGCGCGGGATCAGCCACCAGCAGGTGGCAGGCTTCGTGCAACAGCGAGTGCAGCGGCGTGTCGGCGCGCGCATACACCGTCGAGGCGATCACGCCGGCTTCGGGCTCGCCCCAGAAGCTGCCGGGGATGGCTGCGCCGTCTTCCACGCGGACCAGTTGCAAGCCGTGTTGCGCGAGCAGGTTCGCGCACGGTTCGAAGCCGACGTCGGCGATACGCAGGACCTCGCGTGCGGCCTCATCCCCCCGCCGCTCCGCGGCGACCCCCTTCCACTGGAAGGGGGCGATCGTTTCTTCCCCCTTCGATTCGAACGGGGTGATCACTTCTTCACCCTTCGGTTGTGAAGGGGGAGCGAGGGGGATGGCTTTTGTTGGTGCCTGCATGCACCGTTCACCCTGTCGTGCGAAGCGACATCCCCCCGGCGCTTCGCGCCGACCCCCTTCCTGCGGAAGGGGGTGACATGCCCGCGCGAATTCCCGGTCTCATCCGCCGGTTCCCGTCGCCTTGCCGTCTTCCGGCAACGCGACCGAAAGTTCCAGCACTTCGCCGTTGTCGTTGCGTTCCAGGTTTACCTGCACGGCCTCGGGATCGACGTGCACGTACTTGCGGATCACTTCCAGCAGCTCGTTGCGCAGCAGCGGCAGGTAGTCCGGCCCGCCGCGGGTCGCGCGCTCCTGCGCGACGATGATGCGCAGGCGTTCGCGCGCGATGTTGGCGGTGTTCCTGGGCCGTGGGCGCAGGAAATCGAGCAGGCTCATCGCATCACTCCTCAGGTGCCGAACATGCGCTTGAAGAAGCCCTTCTTCGGCGCGTCCAGGAAGCGCATGGAAACATCCTCGCCGGCCAGGCGCGCGACCGCATCGGCGTAGGCCTGCCCGGCGATCGAACCGGCGTCGTGGATCACCGGCACGCCCGAGTTGGAGGCCGCCAGCACGTTTTCCGATTCCGGGATCACGCCCAGCACCGGGATGCCCAGGATTTCCTCGACATCGGCGACGCTCAGCATTTCGCCGGCCTCGACGCGCACCGGGTTGTAGCGCGTCAACAGCAGGTGCTGCGGGCCCGGCCCCTCGCCGCGTTCCGCCCGCCGGGTCTTGGACGAAAGCAGGCCGAGGATGCGGTCGGAATCGCGCACGCTGGAGACTTCCGGGTTCACCACCACCACCGCGCGGTCGGCGAAATACATCGCCAGGTGCGCGCCTTTCTCGATGCCGGCGGGCGAGTCGCAAACGATGTACTCGAACCCGTCGGCGGCCAGCTCCTCCAGCACGCGGCCGACGCCGTCCTGGGTCAGCGCGTCCTTGTCGCGGGTCTGCGAGGCGGCCAGGATGTACAGGTTGTCGTGGCGCTTGTCGCGGATCAGCGCCTGTTTCAGCATGGCCTCTTCCTGGATCACGTTGACGAAGTCGTACACCACGCGCCTTTCGCAGCCCATGATGAGGTCGAGGTTGCGCAGGCCGACGTCGAAATCGATCACGGCGGTCTTGTGGCCGCGCTGGGCGAGGCCGCTGGCGAGCGAGGCGGACGTGGTGGTCTTGCCGACGCCGCCCTTGCCGGAGGTGATGACGATGGTTTCGGTCAAGGGAAGTGCTCCGTGGATGCGCGGGTGTGCGAAGGCGGGCGCGCCCGGCCGATTATCGGGGACGCGCCTGAATGTCCGATGTCACAATTTCGTGATTTGCAATTTGTCGTGTTCCAGCCGGATCTGCACGGGCTGGCCGGCGAATTCCCGTGGCAACTCCTCGAATACGCGGTAGTGCCCGGCGATCGAGACGATCTCGGCGCGAAACTCGCTGCAGAAGATGCGCGTGTCCTTGTCGCCGAGCGTGCCCGCGAAGGCGCGTCCACGCAGCGCGCCGTAAACATGGACATTGCCGTCGGCCAGCACCTCGGCGCCATTGGCGACGACGCCGACCACGATCAGGTCGCAACCTTGCGCGTACACCTGCTGGCCGGTCCGTACCGGCCGGTGGTGCTGCAGCGCGGCAGCCACCCGGCCTTCCGGCGGGGTGGTGGCTGGCGCGGCGGGGGTTGCTGCCTGCGCGGGCGGCACCTCGCTTGCCGGCTGCTCCGCGCGTTCGTAGGCCGCGCGAAACTTCGCAATCAAGGGCAAACCCAGTCGTTGCGCGAGGGCGCCGGTGGCGTCGCCGGCATAGGCCAGTCCCACCGGCAGCATGCCGGCAGCGCGCACGGCGTCGAGCAGCGCACGTGCGTCGCCATCGCCGGGTTGCGGCGCCAGCAAAGCGAGGTCCACCACCACCGGCGCGCGTTCGAACAGCGCCGGGGCTTCCCGCACGCGCAGTTCGATTGCGGCGCGCAAGGCGGCGGGATCCGCGTTGCGCACGCGCACGTTTGCGATTCCGACCTGGCCGAAGCGGAGGTCTGCGGCCTCCAGGATCGCGGCGGATGCGCCGGCCGTGCGCCCGCTCACGCCTGGCCCGCAGCGCGCAATCGGGCATCGCCCGCCGGCAGCGGGCGTTGCGCCAGCCAGGGTTCGACGGGCAGGCCGTCGGGGTAGGTGTCGCGCACGAACGGATAGCAGTGGAGATCCTTCAGCAACAGGCTGACGCGACGGCCGGATTCCGGCATGACCTGCTGGCCGGCTTCGTGGAACCCGAACACGCCGTGGAACAGCACCGCGACGTCGTCGCGGGGTTCCAGGAACACCTCGCAGGCGAGGTTGGGGGAGCGCACTTCCGCAAAGCTCTGGACGTCCGCGTAGAACGTCCGGCCGAGGCCGTGCCCGCGGTGCAGGTCGCCGATCACGACCCGATCGATGTACACGAAGTGCTCGCAATGCTCGCGGAACCAGCGGAAGTTGGAGCTGGCGTGCGTCGCGGTGTCCCGCAGGGCGATCAGGAATCCCGCCAGGTGGCCGTCCACTTCCGCGACCCGGAAATAATCGGCGTGCTGGTAGAAATGCTTCAGTTGGGTCGAGTCCATCGGCAGGATGGACGGACCGGCGGTGTTGTTGAGCCCCATCACGGCGGCGAGATCACCCGCTCGGACATCGCGTAGGGTCAGGTTGGGCGTCAAGGTCATTGTGCAGGGCTTTCTTTGGGGTTGCGGCGTTGGCAGCGCAGCCGTCGTCAGCGCCGCATTATCGCATGCCATCCGGCCGGCCATGCTGCGGGGGCGCGCGGCCGGCCACGTGGGCGCTTCAGCGCCGCCCGGCTGGGTTATGATCGGCGGGTGCAACGTTTCTCGGTCAGCCCCGTCACCCTGCTGCGATACGCGGGACTCATCACGTACGCCAGCGTCGGCGTGCCGCTGGTGCGGCGCGACTGGATCGACGCGGGCGCGGGAGGCACGGTCGTCCACGCGACCCGGGCCCTGCACGCGCAAAGCCACGACGTACTGCTGCTGTGGGCGGCCAGTTACGTGGTGTTCGGGGTGGTGTACTGGTTGCTGACCGCCAACCTCGGGTCGCGCCGGCACTGGGGCGCCAAGATGCTGGCCCTGCTGGTGTTGACCTGCGCCGCCCTGGCGATCGCGTGGTTCAGCGCCAGCGGCCTCGGTGCGATGCTGCTGACGGTGGTGGGACTGGTGCTGCCGTGGCTGCTGCCGCTGCGCTACGCGGTGGCCTGGCTGGTGCTGCAGAACGTGGCCTGCATCCCGGTGTTCGCGACCTTCCCGAATTTCAACCTGGGCATCGCGGTGCTGCAGGCGGCGCTGTACCTGGGCGGCTCGGTCATCGTGTTCGTGGCGTCCGAGGTGGCCCACCAGCAGGCCAATGCGCGCGAGGAACAGCGGCGCCTGAATTCGGAACTGCGCGCCACCCGCGCATTGCTTGCCGAATCCAGCCGCCTTTCCGAACGCATGCGGATCGCGCGCGAGCTGCACGACCTGGTCGGGCACCACCTGACCGCGCTCAGCCTCAACCTGGAGGTCGCCGGGCACCTGGTCGAAAACCAGGCCGCGTCCGAACACGTGGCGCGTGCCCGGACCACCGCCAAGCAGTTGCTGGCGGACGTGCGCGAGGTGGTCAGCGAATTGCGTGACGACGAGGGCATCCAGTTGACCGACGCGCTGCGCGACCTCACCGAAGGCGTGCCCGGTCTGCACGTGCACCTCGAATTGCCGCCGCGTTTCGCGGTCGGGGATTCACGCCGTGCCCAGGTGCTGTTGCGTTGCACGCAGGAGATCATCACCAATGCGGTGCGCCACGCGCGCGCCCGCAACCTGTGGTTGCGATTCGAGGAAGGCGAGGGCGGCAAGCTGGTGCTCAAGGCCAGCGACGACGGCCGTGGCGCGGTCGAACTCAAGCCGGGCAACGGTCTGAACGGCATGCGCGAGCGCCTGGCCGAGGTGGGTGGGAAACTGGCCATCCAGACCGACCGTGAGCATGGCTTCACGCTCGAGGCTTCGCTGCCAACGGAGGGTGCGGCGTGAATACAATGGCCCGCCCGGAATCCGAGGGGTAGTGACACATGTTTTCACGGGGAGGGGATGATCGATGATTTCAGTGTGTCTCGTGGACGACCAGACGCTGGTGCGCCAGGGCATCCGCTCGTTGCTCGAGCTTTCGCCCGAAATACAGGTGGTGGCCGAATGCAGCGATGGGGTGGCCGCGCTCGCGAAGATTCCCGAGGTCAAGCCCGACGTGGTGCTGCTGGACATGCGGATGCCCGGCAAGAGCGGACTCGACGTGCTGAACGAGTTTTCCGCGCGCGGCAAGGTGCCGCCGACCATCATCCTGACCACCTTCGACGACGACCAGCTGGTGCTGGCCGGCCTCAAGGCCGGTGCGCGCGGCTACCTGCTGAAGGACGTGTCGCTGGAGCAACTGGTCGACGCCGTGAAGACCGTCGCCGCCGGTGGTTCCCTGATCGCGCCGGTAGTGACCCAGCGTCTGCTGGCCGGCGTCAACCGCATCAACAACCAGTTCAGCAGCCTCGGCCAGCCCGATCCCCTGACCGACCGCGAAACCGAGATCCTGCGTTTGATGTCGGGCGGCTACAGCAACAAGGAGATCGCCAATTCGTTGAAGGTCGCGGAGGGGACGGTCAAGAACCACGTGTCCAACATCCTTTCCAAGCTCGGGGTACGCGACCGCACGCGGGCGGTGCTGAAGGCCCTGGAACTGGGCATCGTCTGATCGCCCGGTGTTCCGTTCAAGCAAGGCATGGCGCGGACGCCGCGGAGCCGGTACCATCCGCCTTTCATCCATCTCGAAACAACGCGGCACCAGCCGGACTTGCCGGCCCGGGCGGCGTTGATCCTGCGAACAAGCCGTCCGGAGATTCCTGGCATGACCCGTGTGCTCGAATTCATCGTAGCCCTGATCATCGTGTTCGTCCTGGCCGTGATCGTCGGGCTGTTCCTGCCCAGCCACGCGCACATCCAGCGTTCGATCGAAATCAGCCACAACCCGGGGCACATCTACGACGTCCTGAACAACTTCAGGCGCTTCCCGGACTCCATGGGCGCGGGCTTGCGGGCGCTGGACCCGGGCGTGAAGTTCTCGCTTTCCGGCCCGGCCTATGGCCCCGGCGCAACGATCAGCTGGCAGGGCGACAGCACGATCGGTGACGGCAGCATCATCAACAAGTCCGGCAACATCGACATCACCAACAAGAGCACGGTCACCTGGGGCCTGAGCAACGACTGGCACGGCAAGAACAAGACCTTCACCGTGGAGGTGGATCCGCGCCAGGGCCAGCGCGTCAGCACGGTAACCTGGTCGTATGACGTGGATTACGGCTGGAATCTGGTCGACCGCTATTCGCAGTTGTGGATCCACGGCGATCCGTCGACCGTGATCCAGTACGGCCTCGATGCGCTGCAGAACATGCTGGCCGGCATCGCCAACGTGGATTACAGCAAGGTCAACCCGGGCTTGTATCGTGTCGAAGCCACGCCGATGTTGCTGGTCTCGACCAAGGCAACCCGTACCGTGGACGACATCGACACGGCCAAGGCCACGGCCATGCAGGAACTGCGGGCGGCGATGGCCAAGCTCGGCGTCAAGGCGGCGGGCCCGACCACCACCATCCGCACCGAGTGGGGCGACACCACGTTCGTGTTCGATTTGGCCGTGCCGATCGATGCGACCAGCCTGACCTTGAACGGCAAGAATTACGACCTGACGCAGTTGCCGCCACCGCCTACCGGCCAGGACGCCCTTGCCGCACCGGCTTCCACGAGCGCGTCCGCGGCGGCGTCCAGCGCCGGCCAGCCCGCTTCCGCCTCCACTTCCGGCGCCGCACCCGGAGCCGGCCCCGCGCCCGGCAGCCTGGACCCGCAGAACCGGCTGATCGTCAACGCCAACGTGCGCGCGATGATGCTGCCTGCGAGCGAGGTGCTGGCCGCCACCTGGACGGGCGAAAGCGGGGTGCAGTTCATGGTCAAGGCACTGGAAGCCTACGCCGGCACCCACGGCTACAAGTTCAACGAGAGCGTCGCGCCGGCCTACAACGAGCTGATTTCGCTGCCCACGGTCAGCGACGACGCGAAGCTGTATCGGGTGTTCCTGCCCGTCACGGATGCGCCGGCGCAGACCCCCGACCAGGAGGCCGGGCGCACCCAGCCGTTCACCGCACTGGATCCGTCGATCTGGACTGGGGAAACTTCGGGCGACAAGACCGACTCCTCCCAGGGCAGCGACGCCGGCAAGGAACCCGAGCGCGCGAACACGCGGCGCCATCGCCGCTGAAGCGGCTTCCGATTGGAGACCTGCCGTGTGCGGGCCTTCCATTTGACGCGTGCCGGCTGCATGCGGGCGCGCGCCGACGCACGCGATGCCCCCGGCATCGCGTAAACGATTCCGGTGCGAGCAGCCATCCATGGCGCCGGGCGCCGGTGCGGCCATCCCTGACCGCCCGCTCGAAGCGTCGCGTGGTGTCACTGACACCACGCAAACGCCGCTTCCCGCCCTGCTAGAGTTCCCGCATTTGTTGCATGCACCGGGCCGGCGATGATCAAGACCGAAAACCTCGGCAAGCGTTATGGCAGGTTCGACGCCGTCGCGGCGCTCGACCTGCGGGTTGCGCCGGGCCAGATCCTGGCCCTGCTGGGCCCGAACGGGGCCGGCAAGACCACCTCGATGCGGATGATCGCGGGGTTCCTGGAACCGACCACCGGGCGCGTGACGGTGTGCGACCACGACGTCGTGCGCGAGCCCATGGCCGCGCGCCGGGCCCTGGGTTACCTGCCGGAAGGGGCGCCCAGTTACGCCGAGTTGTCGGTGGCCGAGTTCCTCGCGTTCGCGGCGCGCGTGCGCGGGCTGACCGGGGTTCCGGGCGCGCGGCGCATGGACGAGATGGTCGAACGCCTGCAGCTGCAACCGGTGCTCGCGCTAGGCATCGAGACCCTGTCCAAGGGATATCGCCGCCGCGTGTGCCTGGCGCAGGCGCTGCTGCACGATCCGCCGGCGCTGATCCTGGACGAGCCCACCGATGGACTCGATCCTAACCAGCAGCGCGAAGTGCACGCGATGATCCGCGGCATGGCGCGCGATCGCGCGATCATCGTTTCCACCCACGCGCTGGACGAGGTGCGCGCGGTATGCAACCGGGTCGCGATCCTGGCACACGGCCGCTTGCGCGCGGCGGGCACTCCCGCGGAACTGGAGGCCCGTTCGCGTTACCACCGCGCGGTCAGCTTTCGGGCGCCGGCCAGCGCGCTCGCCCGCGAGCTGCTGGCGCGCCAGCCGGAAATCGAAACGGTGGAAGTGGATCCCATCGATGGCCGCGTCACCGTGTTCCCGCGCGACGGGCAGGACATCTTCCGGGTGGTGGTGGACCTGCTGCACGAACAGCGGGTCCGGGTCGAGGAACTGCAGCTCGAACGTGGGCGGCTCGACGACGTGTTCCGGAAGATCACCGACGATGTCGACATTGCACGCGCTGCCTGAGCAGCAAGGTCCCCCATACATGCATGCCAACAAGCGCAACGGCCTGTCGATGGAAGATGTTTGTGTTCATCCGCGTCCATCCGCCGACGGGTCGTGCTGTCGTTTTTTCCGTGCAGGCAGCGGGCGGTGGGTGCGTTGACATGCCGCCGGTGACCGCGAGGGCCACGGCTGGATTGCACGGCAAGGCCTTTCGTGGCGTGCTGCTGCGCGAGCTCCACGGGTACCTGATCACGCCGGTCGCATGGCTGTTCAGCGTGATCTTCCTGCTGTCGGCGGGCGCGTTCACGTTTTACCTCGGGGCATTCTTCGAACGCGGCCAGGCTGACCTGGATCCGTTCTTCCGTTTCCATCCGTGGCTGTACCTGGTGCTGGTGCCCGCGCTGGCGATGCGCCTGTGGGCCGAGGAGCGCCGCAGCGGCACCCTCGAGCTGCTGTTGACGCTGCCGATCCGGCCCTGGCAGGCGGTATTGGCCAAGTTCCTCGCCGCGTGGCTGTACATCGGTTGTGCATTGGCGCTGACCTTCCCGATGTGGCTGACCGTGAACTACCTCGGCCATCCCGACAACGGCGTGATCCTTGCCAGTTACATCGGCAGTTTGCTCATGGCCGGCGCCTTCCTCGCGATCAGCGAATGCCTGTCGGTGCTTACCCGCAGCCAGGTCATCGCCTTCATCCTCGCGCTCGCGGTGTGCTTCGTGTTCCTGCTGGCGGGCGATCCGCTGGTGCAGCAACCGCTGCTGGCGCTGGGTTCCAACCGTGTCGCCGATGCCTTGTCCGACCTGAGCCTGCTCGCGCATTTCCAGGCGATCGCGCGCGGCGTGCTCGATTTCGGCGACCTTGCCTATTTCGTGCTGACGATCGTGGCCTGGCTGGCCGCCAACGTGCTGATCCTCGACGCGAGGCGCGGCGGATGAGGCTGCCCCGGCGCGGACGCTTGTGGGTGGCGCTGCCGCTTCTCGCGGCGTGCTACGTGCTGCTGGTGCTCGGCGCGTCGCGCTGGCTTGGCGGCAACCGCATCGACCTGACCCGCGATCATCTGTACACGCTGTCGCCGGGAACGATCAGGATCATCGAAGGGCTGGACCAGCCCATCGACCTGACACTGTATTTTTCCGATCGCGCCAGCCATGGCCTGCCGCAACTGCGCGCCTACCACCGGCGCGTGCTGCACATGCTGGAGCAGGTCGTGCGCTACTCGCACGGGCACGTCAAGCTGACCCAGGTCGATCCGCTGCCGTACTCGGAGGATGAGGATCGCGCGACCGCCGCGGGGCTGACCTCGGTGCGCGGCGAGGGCACAGGCGAAGCCATCTTCTTCGGGCTGGCGGGCAGCAACACCGGCAACGGGCGGAACGCCGCCATTCCGTTTTTCCTGCCCGCCAAGGAGCCGTTCGTCGAGTACGACGTCGCGCGCCTGCTGCACGACCTCGGCATCAAACACAAGCCGCGCGTGGCGATCTACAGCAGCTTGCCGATCTGGGGCGGCGCCGATGTGGACGGCAACACCACGCCGGCGTGGACCGCGCTGCAGCAGGTCCAGCAGTTGTTCGACGTGCAACGCCTCGACGCGGCCTCGCTGGCCTCTTTGCAGCCTGCCGATGCAGGCGTGCTGGTCGTGATCCACCCCAGCGGGCTTGCCCACGCCGACGTGCTGGCGATCGACCGCTACGTGCAAGCGGGCGGCCATTTGCTGGCGTTCGTCGATCCCGATTCGGAAGTCGATGGCGGCGCGCAATCCGACCTGCTGCCGCTGTTCCAGGCGTGGGGCGTGTCGTTCGATCCCGATCGCGTGTTGCTGGATCGATCGCGCGCGCTGACCGTGCAGCCGTCGGGCGCGGGTGCGCCGGTACGGGATCCGGCGGTGCTGGGACTGACCGGCGACGAGCTCAACCGGCGCGACCCGGTGACCTCGGCGTTGAGCGTGATCGACGTGGCCGCGACGGGGTATTTCAGCCTGCTCCCGGGCGCGACGGTCCGGCTGGTGCCGTTGCTCCAGAGCACCACCGAGGCGCGGGTGGTGACGGCGCAACGCGTGCGTGAGGCGAGCGATCCGGCCACCCTGTACAGGGACTACACGCCGGACGGCGAGCACTACGCGATCGCGGTGCGCCTCGACGGCGAACTGCCCGCCGCATACGCCACCGATTCGCCCGCGCAGCCGCCGGCACGCAAACCGCAGGTGATCCTGGTCGGCGACACGGACCTGCTTTCCGATCGCCTGTGGGTCCAGCCCAGCCCGACCCTGGGCCAGACCCTGATGAGCCCGTTCGCGAACAACGGGGACTTTTTCGTCAACATGATCGACGACCTGGCCGGCCCCTCGAACCTGATCGCGATCCGCGGGCGCGCGGTGAACGAGCGCAGGTTCACGCGGGTGGACATGCTGCGCCGCCAGGCCGACGAAAAGTTCAAGGCCAAGCAGATCGAACTGCAGGCCGAGCTCGGCGACGCCGAGCAGCGGCTGGCCGAGCTCAAGCACGCCGCCCAGGGGCACAACCGGACCGCGGCGCAGAAAGCGGCGGTGAACGAATTCGTGCAGCGCAAGCTCGAGATCCGCAGCGAATTGCGCGCGGTGCAACGCAGCCTCGACGCCGACATCGAGCGGCTTTCGATGCAGCTCAAGGTCATCGACATCCTGCTGATGCCGATCCTGGTCGCGCTGCTGGGATTGTTGTATGGACTGTGGCGCATGCGCCGGCGGCGGACCGGGGGGGACTGGCAATGAAACCGGCGCAGGCGGACTTGGCGTTGCGGTTGCGCTGGCCGGGCGTCGCGGCCGCGGCGGCCGGCGCCAGCGCGGTGGTGCTCGGCGCGCTCGGTGCGCATGCCTTGCATACGCAGTTGTCGGCGCCGATGCTGGACGTGTGGCACACGGCGGTGCGTTTCCAGTTCTGGCACGCGCTGGTGCTTGCCGTCTGCGCGCTGCTGCGGCCGTCGCACGCCGCACGCCTGGCCGCGGCCCTGTGCGCCAGCGGAATCGTGCTGTTTTGCGGGAGCCTGTATGCGCTGGCGCTGGGCGCGCCGCACCAGTTCGGCTTGTTGACGCCACTCGGTGGGTTCGCCCTGGTTTGCGGCTGGATCGCGCTGGGTGCGGCATTTTGGTGCGATCGCCCCTGATCGCTGCAGCGGCGAACGACTCGGTTGCCGGGATGGTTTTCCCGGACCGCGCGGGCCGGAACGGCCGTCGGAGCCACCATCAGAGCCGCCCAGGACCGCCATCCATGGCCGACTCCGTGGCCTGGCATTCCAGGACAGCTGCTGCTTGTTGCACCGGATTGCATGTGGAGGGATGAATGAAAGGTGCCCTGATTCCACGCGGTTTCGACGCCGAGGCCGCGACCGCGCACCTCCTGAAACGGGATCGCAAGCTTGGCCGCTGGATCAGCCGGATCGGTCCGCTCGAACACGATTTCGAAGCACGCTTCGACCCGGTCGATGCGCTGGCGCATTCGATCCTGCACCAGCAGCTTTCCGGCAAGGCGGCGCGCACAATCTCCGGCAGGGTCGAGGACCTGATGCCGCGCGGGCGCAGGATCACCGCGCGCGGGCTCGACGCCGTGGACGACACCGCGCTGCGCGCGGCGGGTGTGTCGCGCAACAAGATCGCGGCCCTGCGCGACCTCGCGACCAAGGCGCACGCGCGCATTGTGCCGACGGCGGCGCAGCTGGCGCGCATGCCGGATCAGGACCTGATCGACCATCTCGTCCAGGTGCGCGGCATCGGTCGCTGGACGGTCGAGATGATGCTGATGTTCCGGCTCGGCCGCCCGGACGTGCTTCCGGTCGACGACCTCGGCGTCCGCAAGGGCGCGCAGATCGTGCACCGCTGGTCGGAGTTGCCGCCCCCGCGCGAGCTGCGTGAATTCGGCGAACGCTGGGCGCCGTATCGCACCCTCGCGGGTTTCTACCTGTGGCGGGTGGTGGATGCCGCGCAGTCCGATGCGCGGAAATGAAGGTGGCGGCGCGGCTCAGCCGGGGCGGTTGCCCGCGGCCGCCGGCATGCCGCCTTGCGGTTCCTGCTCGGCGTAAGCCATTGCGTGCGCGGTGATGGCCCGCGGGAAACCCATGCGCTCGAGCAGCCGGATCGCGTTGCGCGCGCGTGCGGGGCCCGGCCGCAGCCGGTAATCGAAGTAGCCATCCACGTCGGGATTTTCCTGGAAATGGCACAACACGTAGTCGTCGCCCAGCAGCGCCTGCAGTTCGACGTCGTGGGTGGTGGCGAGCACGATCGCGTGCGTGCCGAGTGACTCCAGGACCGCGCGCGCGACCGCGATCCGTTCGACCGTGTTGGTGCCACTGAAGGGCTCGTCGATGGCCAGGATCATGCCGTGGCCCTGCGCGCCGCGGCGAATGAAGCCATCGATGGCTTCGATCTCCGCGAAGTAGTGGCTCTTGCCCGATTCGACCGAGTGCGCGCCGTGGATCGAGGCCAGCACGGTCGTGCGCGGCAGCGTGGCCGCGGCGGCGAAACAGAATCCCGCCGTCTGGCCCAGGATCGCATTGCAGGCCAGCATATTGATGAAGGTGGTCTTGCCGGCCATGTTCGAGCCGGTGACCAGGATCGACTTGCGCTCCAGCCGGATCGAATTGGCGACCCCGCCGGGGAGCAGCGGGTGCCGGCCGTCCGTGACGGACAGCGTGCGGGTTCCGGCGAACGCCGGCGTGCAATGGCGTGGCTGCCGCTGCAGGCAGGAAGCCATCGCGATGGCGGCGTCGATCCCGCCGACCAGTGCGAAGGTCGCCGCGAGTTTCTGGCGTATCCGGAAGAAGCGTTCGATGGTCCCGGCGTGGATGGCCAGCTCGGTCAGGAACACGAGGTTCAGGATGGCGAACAGCACCGGGAAGACCGGCGGGATCTTCATCAGCGCGAACCAGAACAGCACCCTGCGCACGGCGGCGCGCTTGGGGCGCTCGTCCTCCAGTCGTGAAAGTTCTGGCGGCGCGGCGTCGAGGTGGCGCAGTGCCGCGAGCCGGTCCGCCACGTCCAGCAGCGTCGCGCAGTGTTTCATTGCTTCCGCTTCGCGCTGTTGCCGCCAGTTCCGCCGGAAGATCACGAGGGCATTGACCAGCAGCACCGCCAGCCAGGGCCACGCCGCGAACTTGAAGAACACGGTCAGCACCAGCAGCGCGAGCGACAGCAGGCCCCACCCCCAGATCAGGGTTCGACGTGCAGGCCGCTCCACGCGGTCTCCGAACAACAGCTCCGCGAGGTCGGCATGGGAGTCATCGGCGAGCCTCGCCAGCCGCAGCTGGATCGCTTCGCGCAGGGGCGCGTTCGCGGCGAGTGCAAGGCAGCGTGCGTAGCGGCGTGCGAGGGCTTCCGGATCGTCGTCGTATTCGCGCAGGCGGGCGTACAAAACCTGGCTGCCGACCGGCGTCAGTGTGGTGTCCATCTGCGCGAAGATCCCCGGGAACTCGAGATCGCCCCAGGTCTTGTCGTCCACCCATGCCCCGGGCGAACGGTACCGGATCAACTCGAAGTAGCGGCTTGCGAGGTAGCCGTCCTTGTCGCCCACTGCACCCCAGCGGGCGCGCAACTTCGCCAGCAGCTTGCGTTTCGGAACCATTGCATCGAGCAGGCCGCCCCAAAGTTTTTCGGCGAACACGGACATGGCGGCGTTCCTGGCAAGACTCGGTGGGGGCACTCGGCTTCCTTCGGGTGGTCGATGGGGGGTTGCCGCGCGGCAATTGCGCCTATCCATGGGCTAGGCGCGCCAACACCAATGCCACGGTTCGTACGCGATCCCGTGCGGGTTGCCGCGCGGGTAGGAGAGATGGAACCCGAAGTCCGCGGCGTTCCGGGCGAGCCACGCGAATGCGGGCGAGCGTTCGAACGCCTGCTCGAGCGCGGGGGAGCCGGGCGTGGTGAAGTCCAGGCAGCGTCCGGAATGGTGTTCGCTGTAGCCGGGCGCGGCGTTGACGCGCAGGATTTCATCCAGCGACTGCCCGCTTGCGAGTTTGCGTTCGAGGATGCCGAGCTGGTATTCGATCGAACGGAACGCGGACACGACTTGCAGATCGATGCCGTCATGGCCGGCCGCTGCGCGCATGCGCGCGAGTGCGCGCGCCGGGCGGGGTTGCAGCCATTGCATGCGGGCGTGGATGTCCGCCCCGATCGCGACCAGCTGCGCGGGCTCGCGCTGCAGGCGCAAATGGCGCGTGCTTCCGTAATCGCGCGGAACCCCCAGTGCGAAAGCCCGTGCCAGCAGGGCGTCGCGGGCCGCGGTGTCGCTGCAGCGCAGCGGTGGCGTCGCCCCGGCGCTTGACGCAGTGGTCATGCCCGACGGGTCATTGCGAGGATGCGGGCGTCGCGGGCCGGACGTGGAAACCGGCGATCTTGCCTGCGCTGTCGCAGGCGACTTGCGCAGACAGGTCGCCCTTCGTGAAGTGCAGGGAAATGGAGACGACCGACATGCCTTCGTACATCACGCTTTGCGGATCGCCCCGCGACTCGAGCTTGCCGAACTGCTGGCCCACCGATGCCCAGAAGGCGCCCAGCCTGGCGGCATCCAGGCCGGCCTTCATTTGCTTGTCGAAATCGGAAGTGGCGGCCTTGTAATCCCCCTTGCCGAGCGCTTCCAGCAGCGACGCCGACTGGTTGCCGCAGGCCTCGATGCGGATCGCGTTGGCTTGCCCCGCGACCGCGTTGGCGTGCGCGCTGGACGCCGGATGCGGTTGCGCGCTGCTGGCGGGGGGCTGGCCTGCGGCGAGCGCCAGCACGGGAAGGGCGGCGCCGAGCGCCAGGACAATCGGTTTGCGGTGCATGGATCGATTTCCGCGCAGGGGTGGGGTTTCAGGTCTGTTGCCTGGGACACGACCAGGTGAGGGTACACCGTCGCTCCGGGACATGCCGTCGGGCATGTCGCTGCGCGTACCAGCGCAAGCGTGGCGGGCGTGGTTAGAATCCTTGTCATCGCGGACAGGGAGTATTGGAATGAACGCTGCGGGAACCCCGGGATGGTCGCTGATCGCGGTCGAGATCCTTGCCTCGATCGTGTTGTTGCTGCTTCTGATCGCGCTGGCGACCGCGGCGGCACTGTTCGTTTACGACCGCCTGCAGACGCGCAATGCGATCCTGCGCAACTACCCGGTCATCGGTCATTCGCGCAAGCTGCTGCAACACTTCGGGGTGTTCTTCCGGCGCTATTTTTCGGCGTTCGACCGCGAGGAACTGCCGTTCAATCGCGCCGAGCGGGTGTGGGTGCATCGCGCCTCGGTGAACACCGACAATACCCGCGCGTTCGGTTCAACCCGCGACCTGCGCGTCGAGGGCGTGCCGTTCTTCGTGAATGCGCCGTTTCCCGACCTCGGCGGCGAAGCGGTGGACCCCAGGCCGCTGCTGATCGGCCCGCACGCGCGCAAGCCCTACTCGCATGCGGCGTTCTTCAACATCTCGGCGATGAGTTTCGGCGCGCTCTCGGCACCGGCGGTGCGCGCCCTGTCGCGCGGTGCGGCAAAGGCCGGGATCTGGCTGGATACGGGCGAGGGTGGATTGGCGCCGTACCACCTCGAAGGCGGCTGCGACATCGTGTTCGAGATCGGTACCGCGAAGTACGGCGTGCGCACGCCGGATGGCCGGCTGGACGACGACAAGCTGTGCGCGGTCTGCGCGCACGATGAGGTGAAGATGGTCAGCGTCAAGTTGTCGCAAGGCGCCAAGCCGGGCCTCGGCGGCCTGCTGCCGGGCGCCAAGGTGACGCCGGAAATCGCGGCGATCCGCGGCATCCCCGCCGGCCAGGATTCGGTCAGCCCGAACCGGCACCCGGAGATCGGCAACGTCGCAGAACTGCTGGACTTTGTCGCGCACGTGCGCGAGGTGAGCGGGTTGCCGACGGGTTTCAAGGCGGTACTGGGCGGCGTCGAGTGGATCCGCGAGTTGTGCATGGAAGTGCATCGCCGCGGCATCCCGAGCGCGCCCGATTTCATCATCGTCGATGGCTCCGAAGGCGGCACCGGCGCTTCCCCCCAGACCTTGATGGAAGGCGTTGGCCTGCCGTTGCGCGAATCGCTGCCGATGCTGGTCGATATCCTGATCGAGCAAGGCCTGCGCGAGCGCATCAAGGTGGTCTGCGCGGGCAAATGCATCACCGCTTACGAAGTGGCGTGGGCGCTCGCGATGGGCGCCGACTTCGTGAACTCCGCGCGCGGCTTCATGTTCGCGCTGGGCTGCATCCAGGCGATGCGCTGCAACCGCAACACCTGTCCGACCGGCATCACCACCCACGATCCACGCCTGCAACGCGGGCTGGTGGTGACCGACAAGGCCGAACGCGTGGCCAATTACGCGCGCAACGTGATGCACGAGGTCGGGATCATCGCGCACAGTTGTGGCGCGGGCGATCCGCGCGGCCTGCGCCGCGAACATTGCAGGGTGGTGGTGGACGATGGCCTGTCGCAATCGCTGGAACGGCTGCACCCCTATCCGGTCCGGCGCGACGCCTGAGCCACGGCGCAGTACCGCGCGCGTCAGTGGCCGCCGGCGGCGGGCTTGCGCAGCATTTCCTGCGAGGCGACCGCACGCCAATGCCCGTGGATGCGCGCGAACACGTCGGTGAACGGCACTTCGACCGTCCAGCCCTTTTGCGTGGAATGGATGTGGTTGACGCCGGTCGCGACGGCGGTGTCGCCCCCCACCCGGATGCCCAGCCCGGTCACGTGCGCGACCGCGTCCTTGGCCGGTGCGGCGGCCATCGGCGCGGCCTTGCCGCGCAGGTGGCCTTGCCAGTCGGTGTCGATGTAATCCTCGGCGAGGATGCCGGCAAGCGCCTTGCGGTCGCCGCCGGGTGCAACGGCCGCTGGCCAGCGCTGCTCGAGCCCCGCGATGGCTGCGCGGTCGCCCGCGGGCTTCGCGGCCGGCGCCGCCGACGGCGTTTGTGCGAATGCGGCCGAAGTGCAGACGATGACGGCGAACGACGCGGCGTGACGCCGGCAGCGCCTCATCGACTGCCACGGATGGCTGCGAGCGTACGCCAGCCTTCCGGACCGAGTACCTGCAAGCCGTTGAAACGTGCCTTGTAGCCCATCTTCGGGTGGCCCTCGATCCAGTAGCCGAGATACAGGTACGGCAGGCCGCGCGCACGGGCCATTTCGATCTGGCGCAGGATCGCGTAGGTGCCGAGGCTGCGGCGTGGCAGCTCGGGTTCGAAAAAAGTGTAGACCGCGGACAGGCCGGTGTCGCACACGTCGGTGACCGCCGCCGCGACCAACCGGCCGGCAAGCCGGAATTCCAGGAACAGCGTGGTGCTCCAGGGCGCCGAGAGGAAGTGTGAGAAGTCCTCGTCGCTTGCGTCGTCCATGCCGCCACCGGGATGGCGGGCGTGCAGGTAGCGCGCGTACAACTCGTGGCGCCCGTCGGTGAACCCCGGCGGGGCTTCGGTCACTTCGAGGTCGCGGTTGGCGCCCAGGCAACGGCGCAGGCTGCGGTCGGGCCTGAAAGCCGCAACGTCGATCCGGCATGGCTCGCAGGCGTGGCAGCGCGGACAATGCGGATGGTAGACGTGGCCGCCGGCGCGCCGAAAGCCGCGCGCCAGTGACAGCGCATAAAGGTTGGGCAGGTTCGGTGCGGCAGGATCCAGCACCAGATTTTGCGCGGTACGCGTCGGGAAGTAGCCGCAGGCGTGCGGCAGGGTCTGGAACAGGCGGACACGTTCGCTGCGCAGGGTCATGTCACCAGACCGATATCAACTTGGCCCCGTAAATCGCGACCGCGATGGCCACTGCGACCAGCATCGCGGTGCGCACCCGCGCGGCAGTGCGGGCGGCACCGCGCCCGCCATCCTTCTGGAAACGATACGCGGCCAGTTCCTCGGCGTAGCGCGTCACCGGCTCGATGCCGATTTCACGCATCAACTGGCGCGCCCTGGTGTGGTCGCTGGCGTGCCTGACCCAGACCGCCGGCCAGTCGTCGCTGTGGCCAGGGCGCGCGTACGAGAAACGCGTGTAGCTGGTGCCGTCGTAGACACGCCGGTTGGTCACCTTGGTGGCGATGCCGTGCTCGGCCATCACGGCGACCAGCCGTTCGATGTTCTCGATCCGCGGGGAGGTGTAGATCCTGCGCATGCAATGAGTTTACGACAGCCGGGGCCGGTTGCAATCGGCTATTGCCTGAACGTTCAACGGGCCTTGCGAAGTCGCAACAGGCCTTCCTGTGCGGTCGATGTGACGAGGCTGCCGGAACGGTCGAACATCTGTCCGCGCACCAGGCCGCGCGCACCTTGCGCGGTCGGACTTTCGCAGGCGTACAGGATCCAGTCGTCGACCCTGAATGGACGATGGAACCAGATGGCATGGTCGAGGCTGGCCATTTGCAGGTTGGGTGTCAGGTAGGAAACGCCGTGCGGCAACAGCGCGGTGCCGATCAGGTGGTAGTCCGAGGCATACGCCAGCAGCGCGCGGTGCAGGGCAGGCGCGGCGTCGATGCGCTGGGCCAGGCGGAACCAGATGTGCTGGTGCGGCGGACGCTTGGAGGGATGCAATTCGTCGCGCGGCCACACGAACCGGTATTCGAACGGGCCGTCGGTGGAAAGCCAGCGTTGCAGCTTCGCGGGCAGCCTGTCCAGCTCGGCGGCAGGCAGGGACTTGGGCGGTTCGAGATCCTCCGGCCCCGGCACTTCCGGCATGCCGGACTGGTGCTCGAAACCGGATTCGTCGATCTGGAAAGACACCGCGCAATTCAGGATCGGCTGGCCGTGCTGGATCGCTTCCACGCGCCGCACCGAAAAGCTGTGCCCGTCGCGGGCGCGGTTGACGCGGTACACGATCGGCGCCTCGACGTCGCCGGCACGCAGGAAGTAGGCGTGCAGCGAGTGCGCGGCGCGCGCAGGATCGACGGTCTGCTGCGCGGCCGACAGGGCCTGCCCCAACACCTGGCCGCCGAACACATAGCGGGTGCCGATGTCGCGGCTCTGGCCGCGGAACAGGTTGTCCTCCAAACGTTCCAGTTGCAGCAGTTCGATCAGTTCGGGAACATGGGGTTGGGTCATGGGGATCCGGCGCGACAAAAAGACGCGGAATTATAGCGAGTACGGTCCGGCGTCCAGGCGTTGCAGTCCGCACGCGGCCATCACGCGCGGCCACGGGAACATTGGGCCGGGGTCGAGCTTGCGGCGTACCAACCGGGCGGCATTGTCGTTGGCCGGGACCTTGCCGGTGTCGAGGTCTGCGTGGCCGGCGATGTGCCGCAGGTTCGGCAGGGTCGTGCGCAGGTGCGCGAGCAGGGCCAGCAAAGCGTCGACCTGTGCCGCCGGATACGGCTCGCTCATCGTTTGATGGCGCGAATCCAGCCAGTCGGGATAACGGCCATTGTTGACCAGTTCGATGCCGACGGAATGTTCGTTGTGGCCGCGCACGTGGTGCGCCACGCGCTCCTCGGACACGTAGCGGGACACGCCGCCGTCGCGGTCGATGTAATAGTGCCCGCTGTTGCCGGTGCCGCTCGGGTGCACGATGCGTTCGCCGTATTCGCGCGCGGTCGCGAGATCGGGCAGCTCGGTGCAATGGATGACCACGAGGTCGATGCCGGCGCGTACGCGGGCGTCCAGCTTGGCGGCGTAGGGCAGCGGTGCGTCGTGGATCGTCAGTGGCGTCTGCATGCCAAGAGTGTTGCACGAAAACGGCGCGGGAAAGCGGGCTGGCCTGTTACGCTTTTCGATCCCCGGATCATCGCCTTGTCCATGCCCTGCCACGTCATCCTTTCCCACGGCTCCGACAGCGGCCCCGACGCCACCAAGGCCAGCGCATTGGCGCGCGTCGCCGAGGAGCTGGGCTGGAGAACGTCCAGGCCCGACTACCGTGAAGACGATGCGCTCGGCCATGCGGGCTCGGTGGCGCCGCGTGTCGCGCGCCTGGTTGCCTCGATGCATGGGCAACCGCACCCACTGGTGCTGGCCGGTTCCAGCATGGGCGCGTTCGTGTCCGGCTTGGCATCGTTGCAGGCGCCATGCGACGGCCTGTTCCTGGTCGCATTGCCGATCGACATTCCCGGTTGTCCGCGGCGTTTCGACGCGGCACATGGCGTTCCCGGCATGCTGGTGCATGGTTACCGTGACGAATTGTGTCCGGTCGATACGGCGCTCGCGTTCGCGCGTGCACGCGGCATGCCCGCGTTGCTGCTGGACGATGGCCATCGCCTGGCAGAGCACGTTGCCACGATCGAGCGGGAGTTCCGCGTGTTCCTCCAGTCGATCGTGACGTAACCCCCGTGGCCGCGTTCTTCGCCACCTGCCCCAAGGGCCTCGAATACCTGTTGCGTGACGAATTGGCCGCGCTGGGGTGCGAGGCGCACGAAGCGTTGGCGGGCGTGCGTTTCAGCGGCAGCCTCGAAGACGGCTACCGCGCCTGCCTGGAATCGCGCCTCGCCAGCCGCATCCTGCTGGCACTGTCGGAGTTCGATGCCGCCGACGCGGAAACCCTGTACGCGGGCGTGCAGGCGATCGACTGGTCCGGGCACCTCGCACCGGATGCGACACTGGCGATCGACGCCAGCGGCAGCAGCGGTTCGCTTGCGCATTCGGGCTTTGCGGCGCAAAAGGTGAAGGATGCGATCGTGGACCAGTGCCGCGAACGTTCCGGTACGCGCCCGACGATCCGGCTGGAACGCCCAGACGTGCGCCTGAACCTGCACCTGCACAAGGGCCGCGCGATCGTATCGCTGGACCTTTCCGGCGAGCCGTTGCACCGGCGCGGCTGGCGGCGCGACCAGGGTGAGGCGCCGCTGAAGGAAAACCTGGCTTGCGCGATGCTGTTGCGGGCGCGTTGGCCCGGGACGTACGCGGCGGGCGGCGCGCTGGTCGATCCCATGTGCGGCTCGGGCACGCTGTTGATCGAAGCGGCGTGGATGGCGGCCGGCGTGGCGCCGGCGCTGCAACGCGATCATTTCGGGTTCCTTGGCTGGCGCAGCCATGACGCCGCCCTTTGGCGGGGCCTGCACGAGGCCGCGCAGGCGCGCGCGCTGGAAGGGCTGCGCGGCTTGCGCGCGTGCTTCTTCGGCAGCGATTCCGATCCGCGCATGGTCGCCGCGACCACGCACAACCTGCAGAGCGCGGGCGTCGCCGGTTTCGTGACGCTGGAGAAACACGACGTCGCGCACCTGCAGCGGCCCGGCGGGTTTGCGCATGGACTCGTGATCACCAATCCGCCGTATGGCGAGCGCATGGGCGACCTTGCGGCCCTGCCGGCCCTGTACCGCACGCTGGGGGAACGCCTGAAGGCGGATTTCGTCGGTTGGCGCGCGGCGGTGTTGACCAGCGAGCCGGAGCTCGAGCACGCCCTCGGCCTCGGCGCCGACAAGCATTACGCGCTGTTCAACGGCGCAATCGAATGCAGGCTGGCCTTGTTCGACATTCGTGCGCCGCGCGCGGTTGCGGCCGCGCTGCCGTTGTCGCCCGGCGCGGAAATGGTCGCCAACCGCATCCGCAAGAACCTGCGCAACCTGCGCAAGGCGTTGGCGCGCGGGCATGTCAGCTGTTTTCGCGCTTACGACGCCGACATGCCCGAATACGCGGCGGCCATCGACGTGTATCGCGGCACGCCCGAAGCGGGCGGGGAGGCACAGACCTGGCTGCACGTCCAGGAGTACGCACCACCCGCGGACATCGATGCAGGCGCGGCGCAAACCCGCTTGCGCGATCTGCAACGCGCCGCCGGCACGGTGCTGGAAGTGCCGCGCGAACGGCTGGTGCTGAAAACCCGTGCGCGCGGCAAGGGAGGCAGCAAGTACGGGCGCTTCGCCGAGCGCGAGGAATTCCTGGTCGTGGAAGAGGGCGGGCTGCGCTTTCTGGTCAACCTGCGCGACCGTATCGACACCGGGCTGTTCCTCGATCACCGGCTGGTGCGTGCGCATGTGCGCGAGCTCGCCGCGGGTCGCGATGTCCTGAACCTGTTCGCCTATACCGGCGCGGCCAGCGTGTACGCCGCGGCAGGCGGCGCGCGCAGCACCACCAGCGTCGACCTGTCGCAGGGATACCTGGAATGGGCCTCGCGCAACCTTGGCCTGAACGGCTTCAGTGGCAGCGCGCACAAGCTGGTCCGGGCCGATGCCCTGGCTTTCCTGCGCGAGGACCGCTCGCGCCGCGGGTTGATCTATGTCGATCCACCCACGTTTTCCAATTCGAAGCGCGCCGGGGACTTCGACGTCCAGCGCGACCACGTCGAACTGCTGGAAACCTGCGCGCGCCGCCTGCACGAGGATGGCGTGATCGTGTTTTCCAACAACTTCCGGCGCTTCAGGCTGGATGCGGAGTCGTTGTCGCGTACCTTCGCCATCGATGACATCGGGCGCGCCAGCATTCCCCCGGATTTCGCGCGCAGGCCGGGCATCCACGGCTGCTGGATTTTGAAGAAACGTTGAAGGCAGTGGTTTGAAGCGGCTGTCGTGAAAAATCAGGCCAGGGAGCCCTTGGCCATGGGTGGCGGCTTTGATGGCGGCTCTGATGGCCGTTCCGTTGCGCGTGGAAACTGCGTGCGTTTCGTCCATCGGCCCACGCCGTGGCGCAGTGACCGGTGACGTTCGCCTGAAGGATCATTTCAGGGATGATTCAGCGCCCTGGCGCAAGCATGCAGGCGTGGCCGGAAGCGGAGGGACGCCATGAAGATCCATGCATTCGCCCGCCGCGCGGGCCTGGCCGTCGCGGTCATGGCCGCCGCGTTGTGGATCGCGCCGGGCGCGCTCGCGCACGGTCACGTGAGCGTGGGCATCGGCATTTCCGTTCCGGGCATCTCGGTCGGTGTCGGCAATTGCTGGCGTTGCGGGTATTGGGCCGCACCGGTCTACTACACGCCGGTCTATCCGCCGCCCGTGTACTACCCGGCGCCGGTCTACTATGCACCGCAGCCGGTGTCCTACGGGTATGGTTATTACGCCCCGTACTACCGTTATCACGCGCCGCACTACCGTACCTACCAGCGGACGTACTATCCGCGCCATTACCGCTACCACGGGGACTACCGCCGGCGTGGCTGGCATCGCGGCCATGGCGGTTACTACCACCGCGGCCATCGCTGAGGGGCCGGCCCGGCCCGGGCGGACCGGTTCACGAACTTCGCACGTGCGTTGTGTTAAAACAGCGCACCGATGAGATCTCCTTCCGACCCCCACCTGAACCAACACCACGGCGGAGAAGCCGCGCTCGACCTGCATTCAATCCGTACCTTCCTGCGGCAGTGGATGCGCGACCCGGTGAAGATGGCTTCGGTGACGCCTTCAGGGCGCCAACTGGCGGGTTTGATGGTCGAGCAGCTTCCCCCGGGCAGTTCGCGCGTGGTCGAGGTTGGCGCGGGAACGGGCGTGTTCACGCGGGCGTTGCTGGACGCCGGGATTGCACCATCGCGGTTGCTGGTCGTCGAGATCAACCCCGATCTGGCAGGCTTCCTGCGCGAGCGGTTTCCTGGCGTCGCGGTCGCCTGTGCGGATGCACGCCACCTCGACGCGTTGGCGGGCGAACATGGTTTGCTCGCCGACGGCAAGCTGGATGCGGTGGTCAGCGGACTTGGCATGCTGTCCATGGGCAGCGCGCTGCGCTGCGAAATCCTGCGCGCGGCATTCGCGGCGCTGGGCGACGAAGGCCGCTTCATCCAGTTCACCTATGGCCCGGTCAGCCCGGTGCGCCGGTGGGAACGCGAGAAGCTGGGCCTGCGCATGCGCCGGGCCGGGTTCGCGCTGCGCAACCTGCCGCCGGCGAACGTGTATGTCTATCAGCGGCTGCGCTCGCACCAGATCATCGGCGTCAGGCAATCGCCACGCACCTGATCGTCAGGCAGGCTCCAGCGCGTAGTGGCGGAAGCCTGCTTCACGAACGTAACCCAGTGACTCGTAGAGTGCCTGTGCGGCGCGGTTGTCCTTGGCCGTTTCCAGCGCCAGGCGCAGCGCCCCGGTTGTCATGGCGAAGCTTTGCGCGCATGCCATCAACGCGCGCGCGCCCCCGCGCTGCCGGGCTTCCGGCGCGACGAACAAGTCGTTGAGGATCCAGGTCCGGCGGGCCGACACCGACGAGAACGATGGATACAACTGCGTGAACCCCAGCGCGGCACCGCTTGCTGCAGCTTGCGCGATGAAGATCACGGACTCGCCGCGTTGCAGGCGTTCCTGCAGGAACGCCCGGGCAGCCCGGCGATCGGACGGCTGCCGGTAGAACACGCGATAGGCGTCGAACAGTCCGGCCAGCGCGTCCAGGTCGGCGAGGGTGGCGCGGGACGTGGCGATTGCCGCATGGTTCCCCTGGAGGTGGGTGGGCATGCCGGACGGGCCGTGGTGGAGGTTTCGGCATCATCATGCATAACGGACGCGCGGACGTGCAACCCCGTCCGCGCGGCGCGCTGGCGCCCCGTCAATGCTGGTTTTCAGCCCAGTCCTTGTATTGATTGCGGCTGATGTTCTTGCCACCGCCACTGGCATACAGGAAATCGCTGTCGAGCGGCGGGTAAGCCTGTGCCTCGGCCTCGCTGATGCGCCCGTCGTGGTCGGCATCCAGCGATTCGAACGGCGGCGGCGGTCCGTAGGTCCTGACCTGGGCGGGCATGCCCGCGTTCACGGTCAGGGTACCGCCATGGCTGTCCGGAAGCGGGTACGTGGCGCTGGATTTCGTGCCCTGGTAGAACTCGCCCGCCTGTTGGTCGGCCGCGTCCTGTGCGGGCATGGTCATTGCGGCCCGTGCAGGCGGCGGGGACGTGCTCGCGGCCGGTGGCGACACCGGCGTGTTCGGCACTGTAGGCGGCGGGACGGGTGCACTTGCGGGCGGCGGCGGAGCAGGCGTCTGGCCCAGCACGACCGTCGCCATGCCGGCCAGGCTGAGCGCGAGGGCGCCGTGCAAAAACAAACGCATGGGTGGTTTGACGTTCATGGAGGCTCCTTATCTTTCCGACCCTGGAGCGGGACGTTGCAACGCGTTCGTGAGACCGTCCGGATGCCGCGAAGTTCGGTGTGGGCGGTCGTTTGCCCGGCCCCGGGCCAGCCGGCGTCCGGGCGCGTAGCGGGGCCTGCTCCCGTGGCACCCGGAAAGCGAAGGAACACTGGTCTGGCTTGTCATCCGGCATCACACGCAGCCGGAGCCTTGCGAGTCCGCCGGCGCCGGTTGCCTCTACACAAGCGTGGTGAACCTGTACGATGCCCGGCCATGGCTGCCTCGCCCCCCGTGACGCGTCGCGAACTGCCGCGCAAACTTGGCCTCGCCACCGGCATGGCGGTGGTGGTGGGCGTGATCATCGGCAGCGGCATCTTCCGGGTGCCGTCGGGCATCGCCGCGGATACCGGCAACCTCACCGGCATCGCACTGGTGTGGATCCTGGGTGGCATCGTGGCGCTGTTCGGCGCGCTGTCGATCGCCGAACTCGCGACGATGTATCCCGCAGCCGGCGGCCCGTACGTGTATTTGCGCGAGGCCTATGGGCGGCCGCTCGCTTTCCTGTTCGGCTGGATGTGGCTGTTGACCACGCCGATCTCGTGGGCCGCGCAAAGCCTGTTGTTCGCCGAGTACCTGGGTTTCTTCGTGCCGATCCCGGAAATGGCCCAGCACGTGATCGCGGCGGTGCTGATCGTCCTGGTTGCCGCTGCGAACTATCGTTCCGTGAAACTTGGCGCCGCGATCCAGAATCTCTCGACCGCCGCCAAGGTACTCGCGATCGTGGGACTGTCGGCGGCGATCTTCCTGCTCGCGCCGGGCGGAGAACACAACCCCCTGAATGCCGAACCGATGGGCGTGGCGAAATGGTCCGGCATCGGCATCGGCCTGATCGCAGCGTTGTGGGCCTACGACGGGTGGGAAAACCTGACCACACTGTCGGGCGAGGTCAGGAATCCGCAGCGCAACCTGCCGCTGGCATTGATCGGCGGCGTCGTGCTGGTGATCGTGGTGTACCTGCTGATCAACGCCGCCTATCTGCGCGCGTTGCCATTGCCGCAGCTCGCCGCTTCGAAGTCGGTCGCGGCCGACGCCGCCAGCGTGGTGTTGGGCCGTGCCGGGGCTTCGCTGGTCGGGGCGCTGGTGATGCTGTCGGTGTTCGGCACGCTCAACGGCAGCATCCTGTCCAGCCCGCGCGTGTTCTTCGCCATGGCCGAGGACGGCCTGTTTTTCCGCACCGTGGGCAAGGTGCATCCAAAATATGAAACGCCGTACGTCGCGATCGGATTCATCGTGGTCATCGCGGTGATCTACGTGTTGTTGCGCGATTTCATGCAGCTCGCGGAAGGCTACGTGCTGGGCGTCTGGCCGTTCCTTGCGCTGTGCGTGATCGGAATCTTCATCCTGCGCAGGACGCGGCCGGACTTCCCGCGCCAATACCGCGCGCTTGGTTACCCGGTCGTGCCCGCGTTGTTCGTGCTGGCGACACTCGTGGTCGTGGCCAATGCACTGTACGCGCAGTTCTGGCCCACCATCGCCAGCATCCTGATCACGCTGGTTGGCGTGCCGTTGTATTTCCTGTGGATGTGGTGGCGGCGGCGTACCGGAACGACCGTGTAACGCCATGGCCGGGCCGTCGTGGGCAGCGCGCCGCGTGGCGGTGCGATGGGCCCGGTCGATTCGCATTTCGCCGACCATATCCGCGGGTGCGCGGCGGATCGACGGCCTTTCCCGATGACGCCTACGCGGCCTTGCTGCGCACCGACAAGGTATCCAGCAGCTCGGCGGCCGCGCGCAGTCGGTCGGCGGGCTCGGGCAGTTCCAGCGTGACGCGCAGCCTGTTTTGCCCGTCGAGCTTGTAGATGCGGGGCTTCTGCTGGATCAGGCGGATGATGGTGGCGGGGTCGACAGCGGGCGTTTCGCGGAAGGTGAAGCGTCCGCCCGCGGCGCCGAGGTCGAATTTCCTGATTCCGAGCGCGGCCGCGCGCAGTTTCAGCGCGGCGATCGCGAACAGGTTTTTCGCAGGTACGGGCAGCAGGCCGAAGCGGTCGATCATCTCCACCTGCAGGTCGCGCAGGGCGTCGTCGTCGCGCGCGCCGGCAATGCGCTTGTACAGGGTCAGGCGCGCGTGCACGTCGGGCAGGTAGTCGTCTGGAATCAGGGATGGCAGGTGCAGTTCGACCGCGGTGTCGTTGCCGCCATCGAGGTCGAAGTCGGGTACCTTGCCGGAGCGCAGCGCGCACACCGCGCGTTCCAGCAGTTCGTTGTAGAGCGCGAAACCGATCGCCTCGATCTGGCCTGATTGCGCCTCGCCAAGCAGTTCGCCGGCACCGCGGATTTCCATGTCGTGCGTCGCCAGCGTGAAGCCGGCGCCGAGCTCCTCCAGCGATTCCAGCGCGGCAAGGCGTTTTTCCGCGTCCGCAGTCATCGCCTTGCGATCGGGCACGATCAGGTAGGCATAGGCGCGGTGGTGGGAACGGCCTACGCGCCCGCGCAACTGGTGCAACTGTGCGAGGCCGAAACGGTCGGCGCGGTCGATCACGATGGTATTGGCGGTCGGCACGTCGATGCCGGATTCGATGATCGTGGTGCACACCAGCGCGTTGAAACGCTGGCGGTGGAAGTCGAGCATGACCTGTTCCAGTTCACGGGCGCCCATCTGGCCGTGCGCGACGCGAACGCGCGCGTCCGGAACCAGTTCGGCAAGTTCGCGCGCGGTGCGGGCGATGCTGTCGATGCTGTTGTGCAGGAAATACACCTGGCCGCCGCGCGCCAGTTCGCGCTGGAACGCCTCGCGGACCAGCGCGGGGTCGTACTGGGCAACCACGGTCTTGACGGCCATGCGCGCGGCCGGTGGCGTCGCGATGATGGACAGGTCGCGCATCCCGCTCATCGCCATGTTGAGCGTGCGCGGGATCGGCGTGGCGGTCAGGGTCAGCAGGTCCACCGCGGCGCGCAATTTCTTCAGGCGTTCCTTGTGGCGCACCCCGAAGCGCTGCTCCTCGTCCACGATCACCAGGCCGAGGTCGCGAAACTTCACGTCGGGTTGCAGCAGCTTGTGGGTACCGATCACGATATCGAGCTTGCCGTCGGCGAGCCGTTGCAGCGCGTCCCCGGCCTCCTTCTTCGCGCGGAAGCGCGACAGCAGTTCGACCTTGACCGGGAAATCCGCAAGCCGGTCGCGGAAGTTGTCGTAGTGCTGCTGGGCCAGCAGCGTGGTCGGCACCAGCACGGCCACCTGCTTGCCGGCGCTGGCGGTGGCGACCGCGGCGCGCAGGGCGACTTCGGTCTTGCCGAAGCCGACGTCGCCGCAGACGACGCGATCCATCGGTTGCGGCGCGGCAAGATCCGCCAGCACCGCATCGATCGCAGCCTGCTGGTCCGGTGTTTCCTCGAACGGGAAGCCTTCGGCGAAGCGCGCCAGCAGCGGCCGGTCGATGGCGATGGCGTTGCCCTGGCGCGCCGCGCGCTGGGCGTGGATCGCGAGCAGTTCCGCGGCTGCGTCGCGGACCTTCTCGGCGGCCTTGCGCCTGGCGCGTTCCCAGGCTTCGCCGCCCAGCGAGTGCAGGGGGGCGTGCTCGTCGTCGGCGCCGCTGTAGCGGCTGACCAGCGCAAGCTGGGCCACCGGTACGTACAACTTGTCGCCGTGCGCGTACTCGATGGCCAGGAATTCGCCCGGCATGCCGCCGACTTCCATCGCGACGAGGCCGAGGTAGCGACCGACCCCGTGGTCGACGTGCACGATCGGTGCGCCGATTTCCAGCTCGGTCAGGTCGCGCAGGATCGCTTCCGGGTCGCGCTCGGCCACGCGTCGCCGCTGCCTGTCGCTGCGTGCGCGTTCGCCGGCCAGTTCGCGTTCGGTGAGCAGGGTGACGGGTGGTTGCGTCAGTTCGAAGCCGCGTTCCAGCGGCGCAACGGTGATGCAAAACCCGGGTTTTTCGCCATCCCGGCTTGTACCGGAATGACGAGTGAAGTCATCCCACCCTGTTACCCCTTCCGGCCGCAGTTCCACGGCCACAAGTTGTTCCAGCAACGCCTCGCGCCGCCCGGGCGAATCTGCGGCGATCAGCACCCGCCGCTCCGGGTGCGCGTCACGCCAGTCGCGCAGGCGCATGGCAAACCCGCCGTCCGCCGAGAAATCCGGTGCGGCTTGCGTGCCGGTATCCGCGGCGCGAGGGTCGTTGCCGGCCACCAGATCGACGCGCAGGATCTTGTTCAGGCGTTCACGCAGCGACTGCGGGGGCAGGTACAACTCCATCGGTGGGAGGATCGGGCGCTCGATGTCGTGGGCGCGCTGGTCGTGGCGTTCTTCCGTCTGTTTCCAGAAGCGTTCCGCTGCGTCCAGCGCGCCGTTGCCGAGCACGAACAGGGCATCGTCGTCGAGATAGTCGAACAGGGTTTCCGTTTTCTCGAAAAACAGCGGCAGGTAGTACTCGATGCCGCCGGGTGTCACCCCTTGCTTCATGTCCTGGTAGAGCGGACAACGCCGTACGTCGATCGGGAAGCGCTCGCGCAGGCGGTCGCGGAACGCGCGCATCGCCTCGTCGGTGAGCGGAAATTCGCGCGCCGGCAGCAGCTTCACGGCCTCGACCTGGTGCAGCGAACGCTGGGTTTCCGGGTCGAACGCGCGGATCGACTCGATCTCCTCGTCGAACAGTTCGATGCGGTAGGGTTCCGTCGCGCCCATCGGAAAGATGTCGATCAGCGCGCCGCGCACGGCGAACTCGCCGTGCTCGCCCACCTGCGGCACGTGCCGGTAGCCGGCCGCTTCGAGCCGGCGTTGCTCGCCGGCGAGATCCAGCTTTTCGCCGCGCGCTACGGCGAGGCCGCTGCCCGTGACGTGGCTGCGCGGCGCCAGCCGCTGCATCAGCGTCGCGGCCGGCACCACCAGCACGCCATTGCGGGTAGAGTGCAGGCGGTACAGCGTGTCGATGCGTTGTGACAGCAGTTGCGGGTGCGGCGCAAACAGGTCGTAGGGCAGGGTTTCCCAGTCCGGGAAATGCAGAACGGGGAGTCCACCCGCGAAGAAACCCAGATCCTCTTCCAGCGCGCGGGCGGCGCGGGTATCCGGCGCGATCGCGACCACGATGCCGTCGCGCGCGCGCGCGGTCTCGCACAGCAACAAGGCCAGCGACGAGCCTGCGGGCTCGCGCCAGTCGCGTTGCTGGCCGGGTTGCCGGGGCAGCGGAGGAAGCGTCGGATGGTTCACGGGCATGACGGGTCAAGGGCACAACAGAGCATTGCCGGACGCGACTTGCGCGCCAGCAAACGGTACGACCGTTCATTTTACCAGCGGACGCGTGGCGGCTTCACGGCGAAAACCTGATCGCCAGGACGCCCGGTTCGCCGGGATCCGCGTGCGTGGTGCCGCCCAGCGCGCGACACAGGTCCAGCATCCGCGCGTTGTCCGCGCGCACGAGGCCGTGCAGCGAGAGCCCCCGCGCACGGGCTTCGGCGAGCAGCTTTTGCATCAGCAGGGTGCCCAGTCCGTGCCCGGCGATCGCCTTGCCGACGATCAGGCCGAATTCGGCTTCGAGCGCTCCCGGGCGCTCCACGTGCAGGTCGGCGACGGCGCGGATCTCGCCGGCATCGTCCAGTACGAACGCCGCGTCGCGCGCGGGGTCGAGGGCGCGCACCTGCGCCTGCACCGATGCAGGCAATTCGCGCGAACGGTAGAAGAAGCGATACTCGACTTCCTCCGGGGTGAGCCGCAGGAACGCCCGGCGCAGCGCGGGCAGGTCATCGCTCCGCAGCGGGCGCAACAGGAAACTGCGACCGTCAGCGAGTTGGACGGTTTCTGGCGATTCTTGCTGGCTGTTTGTCACGACGATCCCATGCGCCATTGCCTGCGCGAGCGTCGGACGAAAACAGCGATCATGGACGATCGCAAAAACTAATGTATCCAGCCGCCCACCCCGATCCCGATGCTGACGTTCGGGTGACCCTGACGCATCTCCTCGGCGGTCCAGCGGTGCATCGCTTCGCTGTGCACCAGCGGGAAGGTGTACCCGGCCGCTCCCACCTCGCCCTGGCGCGCTCCATCCAGCGTGCCCTGCAGTGTTACCAGCGACCCCGGCGGATAGTTCATGGGTTCGACGAAGCCCGCCACGGTCGCGATGAAGCGCCCGATGGCGGGTTCCTTCATGCGCGGCCGTTGCGAGGAGTCCAGCGGGTAGGCGAGGATTTCGATTTCACTGTGGTCGGGGAAATTGTGCACCGCAATCACGCTGCCGCCCCAGACCACCTGCAGGTTCTGGAAGTTCTGTGGCGAGCTTGCGACCTGCCGTGGCGTCGCGGCGACGCTGGAGGGCGCGGTCTTGTAGATCGGCGCCGGCGCGCAGGCCGCGATCGCGACGGGCAGGGCCAGGGCCAACAGGATTCGAGACAGGGATGGGTGCCGTGCGCGCATGGCCGCAGCCTCTTGTAAGGGTCACGTCTGCGAGCATATCGAAAAACCGTGGTGCCGGTGCGTGCATGCGTCGTGGTCATTCATCGCGCAGCCACCACACGCGCCCGGAGGCGGATGCGGACTGGGCAAGCGAATCGCGCAACGCACGCAGCAAGGCCGCCAACGTTGCATCGAATTGCCACGGGGGGTTGGCCATCAGCATGCCGCAGCCGTTCAGTCGCAACGGCGAGTCGTCGGGGCGGACCAGCAACTCGGCGGCGAGCACCTTGTCGAACGGGCCACCCGAGAGGTGGCGGTGGAACGGTGCGAGGGTGCGACGCGTTTTGATCGGATACCACACCGCGTAGGCGCCGTGCGGCCAGCGCGCATGCGCCTTTGCCAGGGCGGCTTCGATCGCGGCGAATTCGCCCTCCTGCGCCTCGAAGGGCGGGTCGATCAGCACCAATCCACGCTTTTCCGCTGGTGGCAGCAATGCATTCAGGGCGGCGTAGCCGTCGCGTCGGTGGATGTGCACGCGGCGGTCGGCGTGGAACAACCCGCGCAATGCGGTGGTTTCGTCGTCCTGCATGTCGCACACCACCAGGCGATCCCCCGCGCGCAGGGATTGCGCCGCGAGCAATGGCGATCCCGGATACGTGCGCAACCCGCCATCGGGGTTGCAGGCGCGGATCGCCTCGACGTAACGCTGCAACGGCGGCGCGAGGCCGGGCGCGTCAAGCAGCCGGCCGATCCCGTCGCGCCACTCGCCGGTTTTCAGCGCTTCCGCGCCATCCAGCGCATAGCTGCCGGCGCCCGCGTGGGTATCGAGGTAGCACAGCGACTTGCCCTTGGCAGTCAGTGCATCCAGCAGCGCCAGCAGGATCGCGTGCTTGAACACGTCCGCGAAATTGCCGGCGTGGAAGGCGTGGCGGTAATTCATCGGCGGCAGTATAGGCAGCAGCGCCGCCTGCAGGCCGCACGAAGCCTGCTCCAGGGTTGTCCCGGCCGGCCGGCATGGTTACGCTCGCTGCGAATCTGCCGAAATGCAAGGGCGCCGGCAGGCGCATGGGCCGAATGAACAAGCCGCCGACCGGTCCGGGAACGTGGAACCCGCCGCTTTCGCGCCGCCGCTTCGTGCAGGGGCTGGCGCTGGGCGGCGCCGCCGCAATGCTGGGCGGCTTCGCCAAGCCATCCTGGGCGTTGTCCGCGCCTGCCGGCCAGCCGCATGTGCTGCCCGGCACCGAATTCAACCTCGACATCGTCGAGACGCCGGTGAACTACACCGGTACCGCGCGACTCGCGACCACGGTCAACGGCCTGCTGCCGGGACCAACCCTGCGCTGGCGCGAGGGCAGCACGGTGACCCTGCGGGTCGCCAATCATTTACCCGTGCAGACTTCGATCCACTGGCACGGCATCCTGTTGCCGTTCGACATGGATGGCGTGCCCGGCATCAGTTTTCCCGGCATCGCGCCCGGCGAAACCTTCACGTACCGTTTTCCGGTACGCCAGAGCGGCACCTATTGGTACCACGCGCATTCCGGCTTCGAGGAACAGACCGGCCTGTACGGCGCGCTGGTGATCGACCCAGTCGGCCCGGACCGCATCCGCGCCGAGCGCGATTACGTGGTGATGCTGAACGACTGGGCCGACATGGATCCGGCGCGCATCTTCGCGGTCCTCAAGAAGCAGAGCGACTACTTCAACCTCGGCCAGCCGACCGTGCCCGGGTTCCTGCGCGATGCAGCCGCGCTGGGCCTGCGCGGCGCGCTGCGCGAACGTGCGATGTGGAACAGGATGCGGATGAACCCGCACGACCTGGTCGACGTGGGCGGTTTCGCCTACACCTACCTGATGAACGGCGCGACGCCGGCCGGCAACTGGACCGGCCTGTTCAGGCCGGGCGAACGGGTGCGGCTGCGCTTCATCAACGGCTCGGCGAACAGTTTTTTCGACGTGCGCATCCCGGGCTTGAAGCTTACGGTCGTGGCCGCCGACGGCCAGGACGTCGAACCCGCCGCGGTGGACGAGTTCCGGATCGCGGTGGCCGAGACCTACGACGTGGTCGTGCAGCCGCAGGAAGACCGTGCCTACACCATTTTCGCGCAATCGATCGACCGTTCCGGTTACGCACGCGGGACCCTGGCGCCGCGCCCCGGGGTGGAAGCCGAGGTGCCGGCGCTGGATCCGGTACCGACGCTCACGATGGTGGACATGATGGGCGCGATGGGCGAAGGCGGGCACGCGATGCATGGCATGCAGCACGATGTTCTTTCCCTCGCCCTTCGGGAGAGGGTGCCCGAAGGGCGGGTAAGGGTCCGGCAAGACATTGGCGCATCACATTCACCCGAACCCTCACCCCCAGCCCCTCTCCCGGAGGGAGAGGGGAGCATGCATGGGATGCAACACGAGGACCTGCAGGGGCCCGGCATGGCCAGGGCCCACCACGCGCGCACCGAGTACCACAACCCCGGCGTGGACATGCGCGTGGACTTCCCGCGGACCAACCTCGACGATCCCGGCGTGGGCCTGCGCGGCAACGGCCGCCGGGTACTGACCTACGCCGACCTGCACACGCTCGGCGGATCGCGGTACCCGGAGCCGGTGACGCGCGAGATCGAACTGCACCTCACCGGCAGCATGGAACGCTTCATCTGGTCGTTCGACGGCGTGATCTTCTCCAGGGCCCGTCCCGTCCACTTCCGCTACGGCGAACACCTGCGCTTGGTCCTGTGCAACGACACCATGATGAACCACCCGATCCACTTGCACGGGATGTGGAGCGAGCTCGAATCTCCCGCAGGTGAATTCCAGGTGCGCAAGCACACCGTCAACGTGCAACCCGCACAGCGTGTAACGTATCGCGTCAAGGCCGACGCACCCGGGCGCTGGGCCTTCCACTGCCACCTGCTCTACCACATGGAAGCGGGCATGTTCCGCGAAGTCGTGGTGGCGTGAGTACGCGGATGCACGCGACGTTTCCCGCGCTGGCGCTGGCTTGCGCGTTGGGTGCGGCCCCGCCGGCCATCGCGCAGGCCGCGATGCAGGACATGCCCACGATGGACCCGGCCAGCCCAGAGCAACACCCACGTGACCAGCACGCGGCGCATCCGCAGCCGGACCAGCAGGAGAGCGCCGCACACGGGTTGCGCGCGCCCGTGTCCGCGGCCAATGCTCCGCAGGACGCCCAGCCCGGACACGCGATGGACATGGCGTCGATACGGGGCGGTGATGCTCCCCCCGATGCACGCGGCCCCGACTATTCGGACGGTCACGGCTACGGTTCCATGGCCGGCATGGGAATGCACGACGACCCCTGGCTCGGCATGCTGTTGCTGGATCGCCTCGAGTACGTGCACCCACGCGACGGTGGCGACGCCACCGCGATCGATGGCGAGGCATGGTTCGGACGTAATTTCAACAAGCTGTGGCTGAAATTTGAAGGCGAACATACCGACGGCCGCTGGCACGATCTGCGCACCGAAGCGCTTTGGTCGCACGCGGTCGCGCCGTTCTGGGATACGCAACTCGGCGTGCGCCACGACTCCGGGGCCGGGCCCGGCCGCACCTGGGCCGCATTCGGCATCGAAGGCACGGCGCCCTACTGGTTCGAAACGGAGGCGACGTTGTATGTCGGGCAGGGCGGGCGCACCGCTGCCCGCGTGGCGCTCGAGTACGAAGCGCGCTTCACGCAGCGCCTGATCCTGCAACCGTCGGTCGAGGCGAATCTGTACGGCCGGAACGATCCTCGGCGCGGCATTGGCTCGGGTCTGTCGGATATTGAAGCCGGTTTGCGCCTGCGTTACGAGATCCGCCGCGAATTCGCGCCGTATGTCGGGGTGGCGTGGCAGCAGCGCTTCGGTCGCAGTCGCGGTTACGCGCGTGCGCTGGGTGAACCGGGCGAAGACCTGCAATTCGTCGCGGGGTTCCGGATCTGGTTCTGACGCCACGCGTGGCGGGCAGGTCGACGCATGTAAGCCAACCGCCACGGAATCGGCCTGCTGCAGGAAGCTCGATCCCGGACATTCAAGGAATGTACATGCGCAAGATGTTCGCGACCATCGTTTTCGTTGCAGCATGCATGGTTGCGCCGTGGGCCGTCGCCGGGTCCACGCAACTTTTCCCGTCGCCGGCCTACGTCACTCTGCAAGGATCGGACAGCGTCGAATCGTTGCCAGGCGGCACCCGTTGGAGCGATCTCGACAGCGCGCATTACGTTGCGGTCGGTCCCGATGGAAGCAAGCTGCTGGTGGCAGCGCGGCCACGGAAAATGTCTTCGTCGTCGATGCGAAGACTGGCAGGACACTCGCCAGGATCGCCATCGGCGCGGTGCCACAGGGCGTCGGGATCGGGCCGCATGGACACCTCGGGCTGGCGGTGGGCGCCGGCACCGATTCGGTGAGCGTGATCGACATGCGGAAGCTTCAGCCGGTCAAGAAGATCATCGTCGGCAAGACGCCGCACAACGTACGCTTTACGGCGGACGGCAAGCTCGCCTACGTCACCTTGCAGGGCGGCACGGGCGTGGCCGTGATCGACATGCGCAGCCTCGCGAAGGCCGGCGAGATCGCGGTGCCCGGCGTGCATGGGCCGCGCAATCTCGATCTCTCCGCCAACGGTCGCGTGCTGTGGGCGCGCGATCTCTCCGGCAGCGTCGCCGCAGTGGATCTCGAGACGGGCAAGGAACTGGCCTTGATCCCCGCCGCGCCCGGTCACGCCGGCATCGACGTGATTCCGGGCGGGCGCTACGTGTTCACGGGCGGCATCGCCGGTCACGTGGTGGACGTGATCGATCCCGCAACGTTCAAGGTGATCAACAATCATTGCCACGCACGGCGATCCAGAACGGTGGTTTTCCGTGCGCATCGATCTGCCTGACGACCTTGAGCGAATGCGCGTCGATGACGGCGACCTTGTTGGTGGCCGTGACGGTCGCACACCCATCGGCCATCCGCGCTGGCCCAAACGCCGTGCGGCCCTTGCCCGACATCGATTTGCTTGACGTGGGAACCCGGTTTCGTGATGCGGTGACGAAACCTGTCACGATACGGACCCGATGATGCTCGAACCTGTCCGCCAATCCACGCTGACCTGCCCGCATTGCGGGCACCGCAGCGTGGAATCCATGCCCGATGACGCCTGCGTGGTCTTCCACGAATGCGCCGGCTGCGGCGCGATGCTGCGCCCGAAACCCGGTGACTGTTGCGTATTCTGTTCGTACGGCGATGTGCCGTGCCCGCCCGTGCAACGGCAACGCCCCTGTTGCGAGCGTTGATGCCTCCGCGCGTTCAGTGCAGGTCCACCATGATCGTGGTCGGATGCTCGTCGTGCCAGATTGCGGGCGTCGCGCGATACAAATTCGGCAGCATGCGTTGCAATGCCGCGACCTTGGGTGCGTCGTTGATCGCGATGTATGGCGCGTTCGGGTGCAGCCGCGCGTAATCCTGGTGGTAGTCCTCGGCGGGATAGAACGCCTTGAACGGCACCACCTGGGTCACGATGGGCAGCGGAAACACGCGCGCTGCCGTGAGCTGGGCTACGTACGCCTTGGCGGTCCTTTCCTGCTCCGGATTGGCGTAGAAGATCACGCCGCGATATTGCGGACCGGTGTCCGGGCCCTGCCGGTTCAGTTGGGTGGGATCGGTCGCGACGGCGAAATACACGTGCAGCAGTTGGCCATAAGTGACCTTCGATGGATCGAACTCGATCCGGACCGTTTCGGCTTGACCGGTGCCGCCTTCACTGACTCGCTCGTAGCTGGCGGTCGCGGCACTGCCGCCCGAATAACCGGACGTCACGTTGATCACGCCGGGCACGTGTTCGAACACCGACTGCATCCCCCAGAAGCAGCCTCCGGCAAGCACCGCGTGCGCATGGCCGGGCCGGGTTGCGAGTGACGCGTCGAGCCCGGGTGGCGGAACCGCGCCGCGCGTCGCATTGCCGCTCGCTGTGGGCATGCACGCCGCCGCGAGGAGCGCCGCAAACGGCACCAGCAGAATGCGCAGCATCGGGGAAAGCTTTCGCCGCGACATGGGCATCGCCCTCGGGTCGTGTGGCGATGTTACATCGGTCAGGCATCCCGGTGCGGGCGTCCATGTCAATGCGCGGCAGCGGCCACGCGCCCACGCACCAGCAGCGGGCCGATCGCGCCGAGGTAAACCGCGTAGGCGAGGAACCACGCCAGGGCAGCCCACACCCAGCCGTTCGGCTGGTTGTCGACGAGCCTGAGGACCGTGGCGATGGTCGGCAGCACGAACATGATTGCCAGTGCTGGGTTGGCCTTGATCGCGACGCCGCTGTGCCCCTGCGCCACGCGCGTCATCATGCCCAGCGAAAGCGTGCCCAGCGCGCCCACGGTGATGCCGTGCAGGGCGTCGATTCCGGGCATCGCGTACACCCCGAGCAGGGCCAGCCCGCGCACGCTCAACCCGAGCGCCAACCACAGGTAGCCGAGGTGCAGCACCCACAGCATGGGTTCGCGCCACACGTGCCAGCCGCGCCAGCCGATCAGGCGCACCAACGCGAGTGCCGCCACCACCAGCATCAGGATGCCGCGCATCGCACCGGGCGCACCGGCAAGGCCGCACAACAACACCAGTGCGCCGCCGCCGTTCACCGCGTAGGTCACGTACTTGTTCGTCCAGGCCTTGTGGCCGGGAAGCTTGCGGCCGGTGAAAAAGGGAATGACGCGCCCGCCGATGGCCAGCATCAGCACCATCAACAAATCGACGGCGCCGATCAAGGCGCGCGTGGCCACCACGCCGTTGCCGCCGAGTGCGCCGGCGTAGAACGCGATATCCAGCCCGGTGTAGATCGACAGGATGCCGATCAGGAACGCATTGCGCTTGTTCTTCGACAGCCACAGCACCCGGCCGACCAGGAACACCAGTCCGAACAGGTAGCCGACGTCGAACAGCGCGCCGACCCAGATGGGCAGCGGCGTCAGCAACAGCACCCGGGCAACCACCCAGGTTCCGGTCAACAGCAGCAGGCCACGCCGGGTGGTGGTGGCGATGCCGGTCCAGTTGGCCGAGGCTGTCAACAGGAATCCGCCCACCAGCGCGCTGGCGAACCCGTACAGCATGCCGTGGGCGTGCCATTCCAGCGGGCTGAGCGCGGTGGGCGGCAGCCAGCCCATGTGCCAGAATGCGCCCCACGCGAGCATCCCGAGGCTCGCCGCCAGCGCCGCGCAGAAAAACAGCGGGCGGAACGGATGCAGGGGCGGTAGCGCCGCGGGCGCGGCGAGTTCGGGCGAGGTGGCTGACATGATGTTTCCCGCAGCGTGCAATTGTCGCATGGTGTGGCGCACCTGTCAGGTCCGCCCTGATGCCAGTCAATGAAAATCGCCGGATTGTCGAATCGGGCGCGTGCCGTTCGTCGCTGTCGTGAAACCGGCTCCAGCCGGTCATTGGAGGTGTGCCATGCGCGTGATGGTGATCGTGAAAGCAAGCAGGGAGTCGGAAGCCGGCGGTGTGCCGGATGCCAAAGAGCTGGCCGAGATGGGCAAGTTCAACGAAAAACTGGTCGAGTCCGGCGTGATGCTGATGGCCGAGGGCCTGCATGCCAGTTCGAAGGGCGTGCGGGTGCGCTTCGAAGGCAAGCAACGCACGGTGATCGACGGCCCGTTCGCGGAAAGCAAGGAGCTCATTGCCGGCTTCTGGCTGTGGCAGGTGCGCTCGATGGAAGAAGCCATCGAGTGGATCAAGCGTGCGCCGTTGTTCGACGGTGGCATGGAAATCGAGCTGCGTCCGGTGTTCGAAATGGAAGATTTCGGCGAGGCTGCGACACCCGAAGTCCGAGAGCAGGAAGCGCGCCTGCGAGAGAAGATCGCAAAGTCCTGAATTTCAATCGGCAAGGTGCTTGCGTCAGCCCCGGGGTTGCGTCAACCCCGGTGCGATGGTGTGATCGGCCGCGATGACGACGGCCGACGCCCATCGCACCATCGAGACGGTCTGGAAGATCGAGGCCCCGCGCCTGATCGCGGGCCTGGCGCGCATGCTGCGCGATGTGGGACAGGCCGAGGATCTGGCGCAGGAAGCGCTGGTCGTTGCGCTGGAACGCTGGCCCGTCGACGGCGTGCCGGACAACCCCGGCGCCTGGCTGATGACCACGGCCAGGCACCGCGCGATCGACCTGCTGCGCCACCACCGGATGCAGGGCGACAAGCAGGCCGCGCTGGAATACGAACTCGAGACCGAAGCGATGGCGCATGCGCCGGACCATACCGACGCGCTGGATGACGATATCGGCGACGACCTGCTGCGGCTGATCTTCACCGCCTGTCACCCGGCGCTTGGCCGCGACATGCAGGTGGCGCTGACCTTGCGCATGCTCGGCGGCCTCACCACGCCCGAAATCGCGCGCGCGTTCCTGGTGCCCGAAGCCACCGTCGCGCAGCGCATCGTGCGCGCCAAGCGCCTGCTTTCGGAAAAACGGGTGCCGTTCGAGGTGCCGCGCGGCGAGGACCTCGCGCCACGCCTGGCCGCGGTGCTGGAAGTTGTGTATCTCGTGTTCAACGAGGGCTACGCCGCGACCGCGGGCGACGACTGGGTGCGGCCGGCGTTGTGCGAGGAAGCGTTGCGGCTGGGCCGGGTGCTGGCGGGCCTGGCCCCGCGCGAGCCCGAGGTGCACGGCCTGGTCGCGCTGATGGAAATCCAGGCGTCGCGATTGCACGCGCGCAGCGGCCCGGACGGCGCACCGATCCTGCTGCTGGACCAGGACCGCACGCGTTGGGACCGTCTGCTGATACGGCGCGGGCTGGCGGCGCTGGAACGCGCGGAGAAACTGGGCGGCGCGGATGGCAACTACGCGCTGCAGGCCGCGATTGCAGCCTGCCACGTGCGCGCGTTGCATCCACAGGATACCGACTGGAAACGAATAGCATCGTTGTACGCGAGGCTTGTCGCAGTCGCGCCGTCGCCGGTGGTCGAGCTGAACCGTGCGGTCGCGGTAGCGATGGCGGAAGGTCCGGAAGCCGGGCTGCACCTCGTGGATGCCTTGCAGGAGGAACGCGCGCTGGCCGGCTATCACTTGCTGCCAAGCGTGCGGGGCGACCTGTTGTTCAAGCTGGGCCGCCCCGGCGAGGCGCGCGTGGAATTCGAGCGTGCCGCTGCGATGGCCAGTAACACACGCGAAGCGGAACTGTTGCGCCAGCGGGCAGCGGCGTGTACGGAGGGAGATGAGTGAACCTGGATCACCCCCGTTCGTCATTCCGGGGCCTTCCGCGCTGTTTGCGGGAGGAACCCGGGATCCAGTTTTAGTACTTTCCGAGCGGCACAGACAGACCTGGTTTCCGGGTTCGTCCTGCGATGAAGCCGCAGACCGCCCCGGAATGACGAAACATTGAAGACGTAGCCGAAACTTTGCGTTGGTCGTTGTTTTGCAATGACGAATAAAACCAGGGGTTCCATACCCGGAGAGAACGATGGCATACATGTTGTTCGTAGCCGAACCACGCGGCCAGCGCGCGGAACGCACGGAACAGGAGGGCAAGGCGTTGTACCAGCGCATGCTGGGTTACGCCGATGAGCTCAAGTCACGCGGCGTGCTGCGTGCGTATTCATCCCTGCGCAACGACAGTGACGGCCAACGCTTGCAAATCCGCGGCGGCAAACGCAACCTGCGCGACGGGCCGTTCGCCGAGGCCCGCGAAATGATCGGCGGATTCTTCCTGGTCGATTGCGCCACGCGCGAGGAAGCCGTCGAACTCGCCGCGCTGTG
>DASURP010000095.1:0-29516 GCA_036279975.1 Rhodanobacteraceae bacterium | reverse complement strand
CCGAGCGGCAGCCGCAACGCGGCGCCGCTCAGGACCGGTGTCGCGGTGAGCAAGCCGAATTCGGTGGCGTTGAGGCCCAGGCCCTTGCGGATCGGGATCCCGATCACCCCGAACATCATCCATACCGCAAAGCACACGACGAACGCGAACGTACTGACGCCCAACACTCGCCATGCCTTGTCCATGCGGATTACCTCGGGTACCGACCGTGCCGGCGTCGTCTTGCGTGTCCAGCGCACCAGCGGCGCGTGCGTGTGCGATGACCGAGGATAGCTACATCGAAGCCGTGGTGCCAAACAGTACCATTGAAGTACCGATTGAAAGCACCATCGGCTTGACGTTGGTCAAGTGGCGCGGTTGTGCGCGCGCAGCGTGCGCTGCTTCTCGATGTTCCACTCGCGCTCTTTTTCGGTCGCGCGCTTGTCGTGGGCCTGTTTGCCGCGTGCGATGCCGATTTCGACCTTGGCGCGGTTGTGCTTCCAGTACATCGCCAGTGGCACCAGCGTGAGGCCCTTGCGCTCGACCGCGCCGACCAGCTTGTCGATTTCGGCGCGGTGCAACAGCAGTTTGCGGGTGCGGCGTTCGTCGGCGACCACGTGGGTCGAAGCCGACAGCAGGGGCGGGATGGACGCGCCGAACAGGAACAGTTCGCCGCCGCGCACCACTGCATACGCATCGGTGAGGTTGATGCGTCCCGCGCGCAGGCTCTTCACTTCCCATCCCAGCAGCGCGACCCCGGCTTCGAAGCGCTCGTCGATGTGGTACTCGTGACGGGCACGCTTGTTCAGCGCGATCGTCGCAGAACCCTTGCCGTCCTTTTCTTTCTTCTTGGCCATGTCGGCTACACTGCAAAAGATGAACAACCAGACAAATCGTGGTGCGCCTGCTAGGCACGGGATGCACCGGCGCAGCGCGCACGGAGTGCGCGATGCGGCAAGCGTGGCGCGGCCTCGCTGCGGCCGTTTGCTTGCCAACCGCGCCAGGGCCTGCCCCGGACCTGATCCGGGGATGCCCGGTTTTGCCTCGTGAAAATCCATCGCCAGGCGCTGGTCCGCTTCACGCCGGAACAGATGTTCGACCTCGTCAACGAAGTCGAAGCTTACCCCAGCCGCTTTCCCTGGTGTCTCGGCGCCAACGTGTCGGAACACGATGGCCAGCACCTGGTCGCCCGCCTCGACCTGCGCTTTGCGGGCGTCACCCAGCACTTTTCCACCCGCAACACCATGGACCGTCCGCACAGCATCAGGATGCAGTTCGTCGATGGCCCATTCGACTGGCTACACGGAGTGTGGACGTTCACCCGGCTGGGTGACGAAGGTTGCAAGGTGGCGCTGGATCTCGACTTCGAGGTCAGCAACCGCTTGACCGGCTTCGCTTTCCGGCTGGGTTTCCAGAAACTGGCGGATCGCATGGTGGACGATTTCTGCGCCGAGGCCAAGCGCACCTATGCCTGATGCAGCACTTGTCCGGGTCTCGGTGGTACTGGCCGGGCCCGGCCGCGTATTCAGCGCCGCATTGGCGTTGCCCGCCGGCGCCACCGTCGCCGATGCCATCGAACGCGCGGGCGTCCGGATCGCGCATCCGGATGTCGATCTCCGCGACGGCCGCATCGGGATTTTCTCGCGCAAGGTGGGGCTGGCCACGCCGCTGCGGGACGGCGACCGCGTGGAGATCTATCGTCCGCTCAGGATCGATCCCAAGGAAGCGCGGCGGCGCAGGGCGAAGGGCGCCTGACAAACGGGCCACCGTCCCTGGTGCATGGCGCCGGCTCAGTCTCCGCCACCGCCTTGCTTCTGTTTCTTCTCCAGTTCCTTCTGTTCCTGCTTGGTCAGGTTGGTCGGGTATAACGGTCCGTACTTGTGGCTCTCCCCCAGCAATTCCTGGGGCGTCTCCTTCATGAAGTCGCCGTCGGTGCGCACCAGGGTATCGTTGTCGAAGTACAACGTGAGGGTGCGCTCCTTGATGGTGCCGCCGCGGCGTTGCATGGTGGCGACATAGTGCCACTGGTCCTGGTCGAACGGACTCACCACCGAGGGCGACCCCAGCAGCGCCAGTACCTGCTGCTTGGTGAGCCCGGGTTTCAATTCGCCCACGTTCTTCCCGATCAGCAGGTTGCCTTGTTGCACATCGGGCCTGTAGATCGGGTGGCAGGCGCCGAGCATCAATACGCTGGCAGCGGCAAGCAGGAGGGCAGGGATCGTCTTGGGCATTGTCGTGGGTCGGGTTCCGGACCGCGAATGATACACTAGCGATATCTTGGGCCGGTTCAGAGACACCGGGCCTGCAGCGGAGTTCAGCCATGGAATCCCAGGATCTGCGCAATGCGGGTTTGAAGGTGACCCACCCGCGCATCCGGGTGCTGGAAATCCTCGAACACAGCCACGACCACCTCACCGCCGAGAACATCTACAAGCTGCTGCTGGAGGAGTCCGAGGACATCGGGCTGGCCACGGTGTACCGAGTGCTGACCCAGTTCGAGGCGGCGGGCCTGGTGATCAAGCACAACTTCGAGGGCGGGCAGGCGGTATACGAGCTGGACCGAGGCCAGCACCACGACCACATGATCGACGTGACCACCGGCAGGGTCATCGAGTTCGTCAACGAGGACATCGAGAAACTCCAGCGCGAGATCGCGGCCAAGCACGGTTACGAAATCGCCGACCACTCGCTGGTGCTGTACGTGCGGCCGAAGAAAAAGAAATAGCCGTCCGCGCGGCGCTAACGGACCTTGGCGAGCAGGGCCTCGAAGCGCGGATTGCCGTGCAACGGGTCGAGGTCGCTGTCGTGCGCGATCCATGCGTGGTCGCCGAAGCCCTTGTCCACGGCTTTCTCCAGCAATTCGATCGCCCGCTCGTGGTTGCCTTGCGTGGTGTACAGGCACGCCACGTTGTAGAGCACCATGGGTTCGTCCTGGCCCTGGCCCAGCGCCTGTTCGGTGAGTTCGGTCGCGTGCTTGTGCTCGCCCACGTGCCAGAGGTTCTGCGCGCCGATGTACAGCGCGCGGGTGTCGTGGGGGTTCAGCCGGATGTGGCGCTCGAGCGTGCCGAGCATTCCAAGCCGCGTCCTCATCTCGTCCTGCTTGCGACCCAGTGACGCGTACGACTGGGCCAGGAACAATATCGCTTGGTAGTCGGCCGGGTTGATTTCGGCCGCCTTGGTGTAGAGCTCGAGGGCCTTTTCGTACCGGGCCTGCGAGGTGCAGGCGAGGCCGTAGTAGAACCATGCCTCGAACAGTTGCGGGTTGAGCGCGATGGCGCTCTGGAATTCCCGATCGGCCTCGTCGTACGACCCGCTGATGACCAGCGCCAGCCCGCGGGAGGCGTGCGCCTCGGCCGAATCCGGGTCCAGCGCCACCGCCTGTTCGCTGGCGCGCACCGCGTGCTCCAGGTTTTGCGGGGTCGCCTCGATGTAGCGGTACATCTGCGAGTACGCATCGGCCATGCCGGCATACGCCAGCGCGTATTTGGAGTCGATCCTGATGGCCTGCTCGAACATCCGGATCGCGTACACGTAGTCGTGGCGGGCCATCGAGTACATGTACTTGCGTCCGCGCAGGTAGAAATCGTAGGCCTCCGGGTTGTCGGTCGCGACCGACTGGATGGCGCGCCGCTCGTGCGGCGTCAGGGTCATCTGCAGGGCGTCGGCGATGCTGTGCGCGATGTCGTCCTGGATCGCGAACACGTCTTTCATCTCGCGGTCGTAGGTGTCGGACCACAGGTGGGTGTCGGTACCCGCATCGATCAACTGCGCGGTGATGCGCACGTGTTCGCCGGCGCGCCGCACGCTGCCTTCCAGCACCGTGGTGACGCCGAGTTCCCGGGCCACCATCGGGATGTTGATGTCCTTGCCCTTGAACGCGAATGATGAAGTGCGCGAGGACACCTTCAACTGCGGCAGTTTGGTCAGCAGGTTCAGGATCTCCTCGGAAATCCCGTCGCTGAAGTATTCGTTGTCGGGGTCGCCGCTCATGTTGACGAACGGCAGCACGCAGATCGAGATTCGCCCGGATCCTCCCGCCGCCCCGGGCGCGGCGGCGGATTTGCCGGCATTGGCCGCGCCGTTGCTGCGCGCGATCATCGCGGCCAGCGCTTGCAGGCATTCCTGCGCGCAGGCCGCCGTGGAGTCTTCGTGCCAGTCGTCGAGATCGGTCGTGTGGATCGCGCGCACGTCGATCGGCAGGCGTGCGCCGTCGAAGCGGACGGGAACGAGCAGGCCACGTTCGGCGGCGTCGCGCGCTTCGCCGCGCACCCAGCGCGACGCCACCGACACCGGCGTCCAGACCACCAGTACGGCCTTGGCGGCTTGCAGTTCGGCGTCGATTTCATCGTCGAACTCGCGGCCCGGCGCGATCTCGGGATCCCACCACACCGACCAGCCCCTTGCCTCCATCGCAGCGACCAACGGCGCGACGCGGGCCTTGTCGGCGCGTGCGTAGGAAACAAAAACATCAGCCATGGACGTCGCTCCGAGGCTCGGGTGCCGCACCGCTTTGGTTTTCAAGCATAACGCGGCGCCGCGCCGGCGAGAAGCCGGGGATATGCACCGCCGCTTGGTCACGGCCCGGGGTGCTGGCGCGACCGGCAGCCGTCAGGGCGCCTGTGCCTTTTCCAGCATCCGCTTCGCATGCGCGCGGGTTTCGCGGTCGATCTCGACGCCGCCCAGCATGCGCGCCAGTTCCTCGTTGCGTCCCCTGGCGTCCAGCGCCAGGACGTGGGTGCGGGTGGCCTCGCCCTTGACGTCCTTCATGACGCTGAAATGCGCGTGGCCCTGCGCCGCGACCTGCGGCAGGTGGGTGACGCAGAGTACCTGGCAGCGTTCCCCCAGCGCCCGCAGCTTCGCGCCCACGACCTCCGCGACCGCGCCGCCGATGCCGGCGTCGACCTCGTCGAACACCATCGTGCCGGTCGCTTCCGTGCCCAACGCGGCAACCTCGATGGCGAGCGCGATGCGCGACAGTTCGCCGCCCGAGGCAACCTTGCGCAGCGGGCGCAGCGGCATCCCCGGATTGGCGCTGACCGTGAATTCGCAGCGCTCGCGCCCTTGCGGGTCGGGTTCGCCGGAAAATTGCGGCAGCAGGTCCACCGCGAATGCTCCGCCGGACATGCCCAACTCGTCCATCAAGGTGGTGACGGACTTGCCGAGGTTCCGCGCCGCCGTCGCGCGTCGTTTCGACAGCGCGCCCGCGGCGACACCGTAGTCGCTGAAGCATTGCTTGCGCTCGGCGGCCAGCCTGGCCAGCGCTTCCCCGGCGCCTTCCATTGCCTGCAGCTCGCCGCGCAGGGTTGCGGTGTGGGCGTGCAGCTCCGTGGCCGGCATGCGGTGCCGGCGCGAAAGCTCGTGCAGGGCGGCGAGGTGTGCGTCGGCTTCGGCGTAGCGCTCGGGGTCGAGGTCCAGGTCCTGGGCATAGTGCGACAGTGCGTCGGCCGCCTCGCCGAGCTGGATGCGGGCGTTGTCGAGCAGTTCCAGCGAGGCCTGCAATGAAGGGTCGAGTTCGGCCAGCCGCTCCAGCCCGGAATGGACGCGCGAGAGCGTGTTCGTGGCCGTGGCTTCGCCGTCGCCATCCAGCAACTCGACGAGCCCCGACGCGCCCTCGGCCAGCTTGCCGGCATTGGCCAGCCGCTTGTGCCGGGCTTCCAGGTCCGCCAGCGCCTCGGCCGGCAGCGCCCAGCGCTCCAGTTCGGCAACTTCGTGGCGCAACAGGTCGATGCGCGCCGCGCGGTCGTCGCCACCGGAAAGTTCGCGTTCCCGTGCGGAGATTTCGCGAAACCGCTGCGCCAGCCTGTGCACGTCGGCGGTGGCGGCGGCGTTGGCGCCGAAGGCATCCAGCATCGCCAGTTGCCGGGCGCGGTCGAGCAGGGCCTGGTGCTCGTGCTGGCCGTGGATTTCGATCAGGGATGCGGTCAATTCCGACAGCTGTGCCAGCGACGCGCTGCGGCCGTTGATCCAGGCGCGCGAACCGCCTTCGGTCGCGATCACGCGGCGTACCCGGCACCCCTGGTCCTCGTCGTCCAGCGCCTGCCCGGCCAGCCAGGCCGCGGCTACCGGGGCGTGGCCCAGGTCGAATTCGGCGGCCAGCTCCGCGCGTTCGCAGCCCGCGCGCACCATACCCGCATCCGCCCGCGTGCCCGACAGCAGCAACAACGCATCGACCAGCAACGACTTGCCCGCGCCGGTTTCGCCAGTGACCACGGTGAGGCCTTGGCCGAAACCGATCTCGGCGGCCTCGACCACGGCGAAATTGCGGACGGAGAGGTGGGTCAACATGAGGCGATATTCTCACGAAGCCGTGATTCTAATGAAGCCTCGGTTGCAATTCGCTGTCCGCGCCCGTATTGATTGCGCATGCCCATGACTTCCGGCCAGCCACTCGATCCGCGTGCCCGCCAGTTGCTGCGCAACCTGATCGCGCAGTATCTGGAAGAGGGCCAGCCGGTCGGCTCGCGCACCCTGTCGCGTTCGGCGGGCCTGGACGTCAGCCCCGCCACGGTCCGCAATATCATGGCCGACCTGGAGGAGCTGGGGCTGGTCGCCTCGCCGCATACTTCGGCGGGCCGGGTACCGACCGCGCGCGGGCTGCGCCTGTTCGTGGACAGCCTGCTGGAGTTGAAACCGCTGCCGCACGGTGCGGTGATGCAGATCCAGCGCGAATTGCCGCGCGAGATGGCGACCTCGCGCGAACTGCTGGGCAGTGCCTCCAGCCTGCTGTCCGCGATGACCCATTTCGTCGGGCTGGTGACGGTACCGGGCGCGGCGGATGCGCCGCTCAAGCAGATCGAGTTCGTCTCGATCGGCACTCGCCGGGTGCTGGCGATCCTGGTGTTTGCGGACGGACAGGTGCAGAACCGGGTGCTGAACCTCAGCCAGCGCTTCGATGCGGGGGCGCTTGAGCACGCGGGGAATTACCTGAATGCCCACTTCGCCGGTCTGCCGCTCGATGAAATCCGCTTGCGGGTGCTCGCGGACCTGCGCGCGGCCGGCAGCGAGTTGAACCGCCTGCTGGATACCGCGGTCGAGGTAGCCGCCGAAACGTTCGCGCCCGAACCCGAGTCCGACATGCTGGTCACGGGCCAGACCAACCTGATGTCCGGCGAGGAAGGCTCGCAGATCGAACGGCTGCGGGACCTGTTCGACGCCTTCCAGCGCAAACGCGAGTTGCTGGCGCTGCTGGAAGGCTGCGCGCGTTCGCCGGGCGTGCGCCTGTTCATCGGCGAGGAATCCGGCTTCGAGCCGCTGAAAGGGTACAGCCTGGTCAGCGCGCCCTACGGGGGGGATGGCCACGTGCTGGGCGCGATCGGGGTGATCGGGCCGACCCGGATGGCTTACCATTCAGTGATCCCGGTGGTACAGGCCACCGCGAAGCTCCTTACCGACGCCTTGAATCGAGGCACGCCGGCCTCATAATTTTCAGCATGTGTGCCTTGGTTTGCACATCCGTACGGATGCAAGCCAGGCTTGTCCACGTTGCGAGGAATCAGCATGACGAATCCGAAGGACGCGCCGGGACCGGCCCCGCACGACAACGAAAACCGGCTGGGCCCCGGGGATGCGGAAAATGCCGACGAACTGGAAACCCTGAGCCGGCAGCTCGCCGAGGCGGAAACCAACCTTGCGGGCATGCGCGAGACGCTGCTGCGCGAGCGCGCCGACCTCGACAACCAGCGCAAGCGCATGCAGCGCGACATGGAGCAGACCATCAAGTTCGCCAACGAGAAATTGCTGCGTGAGCTGCTGCCGGTGTACGACGGCCTCGAGAGCGGGCTGGCGGTGGAAACCGCCGACGTGCCGTCGATGCGCGAAGGCCTTAGCCTGACACTCAAATCGTTGCTCAAGATTGCCGAGAACAATGGCTTGCAACAGATTGATCCCGTTGGCCAACCACTGGATCCGGAGCGCCACCATGCCGTCAGCATCGTGGATGCCCCCGGCAGCCAGCCGGGTACGGTGGTCAGCGTGATGCAGAAGGGCTACGTGTTGAACGGACGGCTGCTGCGGCCGGCGCTTGTCGCGGTGGCGAGGGAATGAGCGCGGGGCACGCGGTCGGATTCGACTTTCGATATGGTTCCCTGCACCCGGATGGGCGACCAGCGGGAAAGTCGGCACCGACCCCGGGTTTCCCTTGAGATAACGCCGCCAACCCCCAGTTTGTGTTCAAGATTCGACGGCCTTCGGGGCCGCAAACATTCAGGAGCTGAAACATGAGCAAAATCATCGGTATCGACCTCGGCACGACCAACTCGTGCGTCGCGGTCATGGAAGGCGCCAAGACGCGCGTGATCGAGAACTCCGAAGGCGACCGCACCACGCCTTCCATTGTCGCGTTCTCCAAGGACGGCGAGGTGCTGGTGGGCGCGCCGGCCAAGCGCCAGGCCATCACCAATCCCAAGAACACCTTCTACGCGGTCAAGCGCCTGATCGGCCGCAAGTTCACCGACGCCGAGGTGCAGAAGGACCTCGGCGTGGTGCCGTACAAGATCCTCGCGCACTCCAATGGCGACGCGTGGCTGGAGACCTCCGACGGCAAGCAGATGGCGCCGCCGGAAATTTCCGCCAAGGTCCTGATGAAGATGAAGAAGACCGCCGAGGATTTCCTGGGCGAGACGATCACCGACGCCGTGATCACGGTACCGGCGTACTTCAACGACAGCCAGCGCCAGGCCACCAAGGACGCGGGCAAGATCGCGGGCCTCGAGGTCAAGCGCATCATCAACGAGCCGACCGCGGCGGCGTTGGCCTACGGCCTCGACAAGGGCGGCGGCGACCGCAAGATCGCAGTCTATGACCTCGGTGGCGGCACCTTCGACGTGTCGATCATCGAGATTGCCGAAGTCGATGGCGAGAAACAATTCGAAGTACTGGCCACCAATGGCGACACCTTCCTCGGCGGCGAGGACTTCGACAAGCGCGTCATCGATTACCTGGTCGACGAGTTCAAGAAGGACCAGGGCGTGGACCTGCGCAATGATCCGCTCGCGCTGCAGCGCCTGAAGGACGCCGCGGAGCGCGCCAAGATCGAGCTGTCGAGCGCGCACCAGACCGAAGTGAACCTGCCGTACGTGACGGCGGACGCGTCGGGCCCGAAGCACCTCAACATCAAGCTGACCCGCGCCAAGCTCGAGGCGCTGGTCGAAGACCTCATCAAGCGCACCATCGAGCCGTGCCGCACGGCGTTGAATGACGCCAACCTGCGTGTATCCGACGTCCAGGAAGTGATTCTGGTCGGCGGCCAGACCCGCATGCCCAAGGTGCAGGAAGCGGTCAAGGACTTCTTCGGCAAGGAGCCGCGCAAGGACGTCAATCCCGACGAAGCTGTCGCGGTGGGTGCGGCGATCCAGGGCGGCGTGCTGTCCGGTTCGGTCAAGGACGTGCTGCTGCTCGACGTCACCCCGCTGTCGCTCGGCATCGAGACGCTGGGCGGCGTGATGACCAAGCTGATCGACAAGAACACCACGATCCCGACCAAGGCCTCGCAGGTGTTCTCGACCGCCGAGGACAACCAGAGCGCGGTCACCGTGCACGTGCTGCAGGGCGAGCGCGACCAGGCGCGCTTCAACAAGTCGCTGGCCAAGTTCGACCTCGCCGGCATCCAGCCCGCGGCACGCGGCATGCCGCAGATCGAGGTGTCGTTCGACATCGATGCCAACGGCATCCTGCACGTCACCGCCAAGGACAAGAACACCGGCAAGGAACAGCGCATCGAGATCAAGGCGGGTTCGGGTCTTTCCGAGGAGGAAATCCAGCGGATGGTTTCCGATGCCGAAACGCACCGCGAGGAAGACAAGAAGTTCCAGGAGCTGGTGCAGGTCCACAACAAGGCCGACCAGCTGGTGCACGCCACACGGCAGGCCATCAAGGACCACGGCGGCAAGGTCGGCGGCGACGTGATCGGCCGCGTCGAAGAGGCCCTGGCCGAACTCGAGAAGGTGATGAAGGGCGAGGACAAGGGCGCCATCGAAGCGCGCATCACCAAGCTGGAAGAAGCCGCGCAGTCGTTGTTTGCGGCCGCGCAGGCGGGCGGTGCGCAACCGGGTCCGCAACCGGGCGCCTCGCAGCAGCAGGCGCCGGGCGGCGCTGCGTCGCCGGAAGACGTGGTGGATGCGGAGTTCACGGAAGTGAAGGACAAGGACAAATAGTCGTTATCCGTCAACGCGTGTGAAGCACGCGCTGACGGATCAACTGTCCGCGTTCGACCGGCGCTGGAACGCGCGCCGTTCAACACGGACAGGAACCGGTGAACATCGAGGCCTCCCTCTCCCTTCGGGAGAGGGTGCCCCGCAGGGGCGGGTGAGGGTACGCACACCATGTGGCTGGCTGGTTTCGCGTATGCCAGTGACATTTCTCATGGTTGCCTCCGTTTGGGGAATGGCATATGCACAAGGGCCGTATGGAAGCCTTCACCGATGGCGTGATCGCCGTGATCATCACCATCATGGTGCTGGAGCTGAAGCTGCCGCACGCGGCGACGTGCCAGGCACTGGCCGCTGATCTTCCGGTGTTCCTCAGCTACGTGCTGAGCTTCGCGTACGTCGGCATCTACTGGAACAACCACCACCACATGCTGCAGGCGGTTGAACGCGTCAACGGCAAGGTGCTGTGGGCCAACCTGTTCTTCCTGTTCTGGCTGTCGTTGTTTCCGTTCACCACCAGCTGGTTGAACGAATCGCACCCGGTCCCGGCACCCGTGCCGACCGCGGTGTATGGCATCGTGCTGCTGCTGGCGGCGCTGGCATGGGTGCCGCTGCTGCGTGCACTGATTGCCGCGAACGGCGGCGAAACCAGCGGGCTGGGCACGGCGCTCAGGGGTGACTGGAAGACCGTGGTGTCGCCGGTCGGCTACGTGCTTGGTATTGTGTTGGCGTTTTTCGCGCCAATATTGTCTTGCGTGATCTATGCCGCGGTTGCGGCCCTCTGGTTCGTTCCGGACCGCCGCCTGGAAATCGAACTACGCACATGAAACGTTGCTACTACGAAGTCCTCGGCGTCGAGCGCACGGCCAGCGACGAGGAATTGAAAAAGGCGTTCCGCCGGCTCGCGATGAAGAATCATCCGGATCGCTGCCCCGGAGATCCGCAGGCGCAGGAGCGTTTCAAGGAGGCCAAGGAGGCGTACGAGATCCTGGGCGATCCGCAGCGCCGCGCGATGTACGACCAGTACGGCCACGCCGCGTTCGAGAACGGTACCGGGCGCCGCGGCGGTTCGCCGTTCGGCGACGTGGGCGACATCTTCGGCGACATCTTTTCCGACATCTTCGGCGGTGGCCGGCGCGCGGCGCGCGGCTCGGACCTGCGTTTCGTGCTGGAACTCGACCTTGAGGAAGCCGTGGCCGGCATCGACAAGCAGATCCACGTGCCGACCATGGTCAATTGCCAGCATTGCAACGGCACGGGTTCGGAGGATGGCAAACTGTCCACCTGCCCGACCTGTCGTGGCCATGGCCGGGTACGGATGCAGAACGGCATCTTCTCGATCCAGCAGACCTGCCCGCATTGCGGTGGCGCGGGACGCACGGTCACGACCCCGTGCAAGCACTGCCATGGCGAAGGCCGCCTGGAAGACGAGCGCAGCCTGCAGGTGAAGGTGCCCGCCGGCGTGGACGACGGTGACCGCATCCGCCTCTCGGGTCAGGGCGAGGCCGGCCCATCCGGCACCACGCCGGGTGACCTGTACGTCGAGATCCACGTGCGCGAGCACGCGATCTTCAAGCGCGAGGGCGACAACCTGCGTTGCGAGGTACCCATCCGGTTCGCGCAGGCGGCACTGGGTGCTGCCATCGAAGTGCCGATCCTGGGCGGCGCCACCACCATCACGGTCCCCCCGGAAACCCAGACCGGGCAGGAATTCCGCCTGCGCGGGCAGGGCGTGAAGTCGGTGCGCAGCCGGCAGCCCGGCGACCTCTACTGCACCGTGGTGGTAGAAACCCCGGTACGCCTGGACAAACGGCAGCGCGAGCTGCTGGAAGCCTTCGAGGCGACCTTCGCGGATGCCGAGGAGGCGAAGAAACACTCGCCACGCAACAGCGGCTTTGTTGATGGCGTCAAGCAGTTCTGGGCGAAGATGACTTCCTGAGAACCGGGACCAGGGACTCGGGACTCGCGCGCATCCTGCAATCCTCGTCATTCCGGCGAAGGCCGGAATCCATTTGGGCTTCCCCAAGGCAGGGTGACTGCCTGGTGCCGTCGAGGCCAGGATCCGTGGCCGCCCCTGGATGGCGGCCTTGTTATGCTTCGCAAGCCCCAGGTTCGCGCAAACACAAGCATGCCAGATCCGATCAATCTCGCCATCAACGGCGCCAACGGCCACATGGGTCGGGCGTTGCAGGATTTGCTGCGTGGCGATGCGCGTTTCGCATTGGTCGCCGCCATCAGCGCTTCCGGCGGGTGGACGGGCACGTCAGGGCTGGACGTCGTCGTCGATTTCAGCACGCCCGATGGTCTGGATGCTGCACTGGCGCACTGCCGTGCAAACCACGTCGCCTTCGTAAGCGGTACCACCGGCCTGGATGATGCACGGCGCAAAAGCCTGGACGCGGCGGCTTCGAGCATTGCGGTCCTGCACGCCGCCAATTTCAGTCTCGGCATCGCGGTGCTGACGCGGCTGGTGCGCGACGCCGCGAAGGCCTTGCCGGATTGGGACCTGGAAATCGTCGAAGCGCACCACGCGCGCAAGCGCGATGCGCCCTCGGGCACCGCGCTGGCGCTCGGGCGCGCCGCAGCCGCGGCCCGCAACCAGGACTTCGACAAGGTCGCCGTATTGTCGCGCGCAGGGCAGGTCGGGGCCCGTCCCGCGGGCGCGATCGGTTTTTCATCGATCCGTGCGGGCGACATCGTGGGTGAGCACGCCGTGATGCTGGCGGGTGCGGGCGAACGCCTTGGGCTTTCCCATCGCGCCACCGACCGCGCGACCTTCGCGCGCGGCGCGCTCGCCGCGGCGGCGTGGATTGCCGGCAAGCCCGCGGGCGTGTATTCGCTGGACGATGTGCTCCGGACCTGATGCCTGCCTGCCGTCGCGCGGCGACACTCGCCGCTTCGACGGGCGGCATGTATCCATCACGGCTTGCGCATCGCACGTACCCGGGCGGTCCGTGCGAACCGCCCGGTCGGTGTCGCGGATCGATTATCCGCCGGGGATGTAGCTCAGGTCGGCGCTGTAGCGGTCGATGTGTTCGGACGATGTGTCGATTGCGCCGTTGAGGGACTTGCGCAACGCATCCGTATCGGCCTTGCCGTACACACCCTCGACCATCTTCCACATGGAGGCATCGACCCCCGCGCCGTAATCTGCCCAGCTTTTGCTCGGCAAGACCACGAGGTAGTCCGGCGCGCCCTCGTCGCCCGCCTGCATTTGCAGGATCCGGAAGTGGTACGGCCATTTGGCCTTGGCCGCTGCCGTGGCGATCTTCTTCGCCCCATCCGTGAACGCCATGCGGGCCTCGCGGCCCGGCTTCAACGTGAAATAGATGACATTGATCAGCGCGGGCTGCGGCTGGCTGGTCCAATCCCCGGGCAGGTAACTCATGTCGGGCTGGTCGATCAGGAAGGCGCTGCTTTCGCCCTTGAGGTGCGGGTTGGCTTGGGTGCGCCACGTTTCATCACAGGCCTTGAAGGCATCACTCATGGCGTCAAAATCCGCCCAGGCGTGTGGACCCGTCACGTAGGAATACGAGTACACATTGCCGGTCTCATGGACCCATGCGGTCCATGCGTACTTGGATCCGTGATCCCGCAGGCACTGATTCCATGCCTTGACGCCGGCCTCGTAGGCCTGCTGATTCGCGGGTGACACGGTGTCGGTGAAATCGCGGTTGACGACTGCTTGACCCGCTTCTGCCGCAAATGCGCTGGTGACGGTCGGCAACCCAAGCGCACAAATCACACACAGCGTCAGGATCTTCATAAGCCCTCCGATGATTTTCGTGTGGCTGTGCCACGGACCTCGCCCGCACTCCCACCTGTTCAAGTGTGACGAACTTCACATTCTGTACTTGCCGGAACCAGCCGCACAAGTGCCCGGAACAAGCTGCCAAAAGCGTGTCCGGCGGGCTTTTTGCGATACGGCGGGCAAGTCGTCGTGGGACCGGCGTTCAGCCGGGCCGGCCGCAGGGTCACCGGCGGGCGGGTTCAATCCGGGTGTGCGGCGTTGCGGTCACGGCCGGCGCCGAAACGCTTGTCCATCCCGCCCGCGATTTTCTTGAGGAAGCGCGTCACCACGCCACGCTGGGTCTTGCGCAGTTTCTCCTCCTCGCTGGTCAGCCAGGCGACCTGGATCACGCGCCGCTCGCCCTGGTAGGGAAGATGCCCGTGGAAGGAATTGTCGGCGCGCTTGAAGATCACGAACTCGCCGTACAGCGGCTTCACTTCGGGCGCTATCGTGGCATCGATGTCGTCGATCTTCGACAGGAACCGCAGGCAGCCGTCGCTGGTGTCGCGCCAGCTCGGATTCAGGTAGATCAGCGCCGTTGCGACCTTGGACTTGCTGTCGGTGTGGATGGTACCGTGGCGCTTGTTGAGGTGCCGGCAGATCGTCACCAGCGTCGGGTATTGGCCAAGCCTGTCGATGCCGAGCTTGGCGCCGACCGCGCTCGCAAAGGCCGGCGCCGTCACCGCATCGACCAGGGCATGGATCGAGGCGCCGCATTCCTTCTCGTCGTAAGGGAAGAAGCCCGCGCCGGAATACTTCGGGAAGTCGCGGTCGAGGTCGACGCGCGACTGCTCCGGAAGCTGGTTGTGCGCGATCAGGAACGAAAACGGGTCGTTGCGGACCAGCGTGTCCGGGCGATCCAGGCGGGCAGCATCCAGTAGAACCGCAGTGTGCATGGCGGAGCTCCTTGCGAGTTGCGCATTGTATCGCCGCCCATGAACCGGGCCGTGAATGCGCGCCCGGTTTCTGCTAACATTGCCGCTTGCCTGAAACACCGATTCCCCGAGCCCGCTCCCGCGCGGCTCGCGGGTCAACTTGTACCCGGAATCCGCCCATGCCTGCGCCCGCCTTGCTAGCCCTTGCCGATGGAACCCTCTTTCACGGCGAGGCCGTGGGGGCGGACGGCGCGACCACGGGCGAGGTGGTGTTCAACACGGCGATGACGGGTTACCAGGAAATCCTGACCGATCCGTCCTACGCACGCCAGATAGTCACCCTGACGTGCCCGCACGTCGGCAATACGGGCTGCAATTCGGTCGACGAGGAATCCGGCAGGGTGCAGGCAGCCGGCCTGGTCGTGCGCGACGTGCCACGGCTGGCGTCAAACTGGCGCAGCACCGAATCGCTGCAGGATTACCTGAAGCGCCACGGCATCGTCGCGATCGCCGGCATCGACACCCGCAGGCTGACCCGCAGCCTGCGCGACAAGGGCGCGCAGCACGGCTGCATCGTCGCGGGCGCAGCGATCGACGCCGAGGATGCGGTGGCGAAAGCGCGTGCATTCCCGGGCCTGAACGGCATGGATCTCGCCAAGGTGGTGAGCATTCGCGAACGCCAGCCGTGGCATGCCGGTACCTATGACCTCGATGCGCAAGCTTTCCGTGATCCGCCGAAAAAGTACAAGGTCGTGGCTTACGACTTCGGCGTGAAGCAGAACATACTGCGCCTCGCCGCGGAGCAGGGTTGCGACATCACCCTGGTGCCCGCGCAGACGCCCGCCGCGGACGTGCTGGCAATGAACCCCGATGGCGTGTTGCTGTCGAATGGACCCGGCGACCCCGCTGCCTGCGACTACGCCATCGCCGCGACACGCGAATTCCTCGACGCGAGGATTCCACTGTTCGGCATCTGCCTCGGCCACCAGTTGATGGGCCTCGCGCTGGGCGCCAGGACCCTGAAGATGCCCTTCGGCCACCATGGCGCCAACCATCCGGTGAAAGACCTCGACGACGGTCGCGTGCTGATCACTTCGCAAAACCACGGATTCGCGGTCGATCCGGCCACGCTGCCATCCAACACCCGTGCCACCCACGTCTCGCTGTTCGACGGCTCGCTGCAAGGCTTCGCGTTGACCGACCGGCCGGCGTTCTGCTTCCAGGGGCACCCCGAGGCGAGTCCCGGCCCCCACGATATTGCGTATTTGTTCGGGCGCTTCGCGCGTTCCATGCAGGAGGCCCGCTGATGCCCCGCCGCACCGACATCAAGACCATCCTGATCATCGGCGCCGGCCCGATCGTGATCGGCCAGGCCTGCGAGTTCGACTACTCCGGCGCGCAGGCCTGCAAGGCCCTGCGCGAGGAAGGCTACCGCGTGGTGCTGGTCAACTCGAACCCGGCCACGATCATGACCGACCCCGAGATGGCCGATCGGGTCTACATCGAGCCGATCAACTGGCGCACGCTCGAGAAGATCATCGCCAAGGAAAAGCCCGACGCGCTGCTGCCCACCATGGGGGGCCAGACCGCCCTCAACTGTGCGCTGGAACTGGCCGACCGCGGCGTGCTGGACAAATACGGCGTGGAACTGATCGGCGCCTCGCGCGATGCGATCCGGATGGCCGAGGACCGCGAACTGTTCCGCAACGCGATGGACGAGATCGGCCTCGAATCGCCGAAGTCCGCGATCGCGCGCACCCTGGACGAAGCCCGCGCAGGCCAGGCTGCGCTCGGCTTCCCGTGCATCATCCGGCCCTCGTTCACGCTCGGCGGCACCGGTGGCGGCATCGCCTACAACGTCGAGGAATTCGAGGTGATCGTCGCGCGCGGCCTGGAACTTTCGCCGGTGCACGAAGTGCTGATCGATGAATCGGTGCTGGGCTGGAAGGAATTCGAGATGGAAGTGGTCCGTGACAAGGCGGACAACTGCATCATCGTGTGCGCGATCGAAAACCTCGATCCGATGGGCGTGCACACCGGCGATTCCATCACGGTGGCGCCGGCCGTGACCCTGACCGACAAGGAATACCAGCGCCTGCGCGATTTCTCGATCGCGGTGTTGCGCAAGATCGGCGTGGACACCGGTGGCAGCAACGTGCAGTTCGGCGTCAATCCCGCCGATGGACGCGTGGTGGTGATCGAGATGAATCCGCGCGTGTCGCGTTCCTCGGCGCTGGCGTCGAAAGCCACCGGGTTTCCGATTGCCAAGGTCGCGGCCAAACTGGCGGTGGGCTACACGCTGGATGAGCTCAAGAACGAAATCACCGGCGGCAAGACGCCGGCCTCGTTCGAACCGACCCTGGATTACATCGTCACCAAGATTCCGCGTTTTGCCTTCGAGAAGTTCCCGGCCGCCGACCCGCACCTGACCACCCAGATGAAATCGGTGGGCGAGGTGATGGCGATCGGGCGGACCTTCTCCGAGTCGTTGCAAAAGGCGCTGCGCGGCCTCGAGACCGGCCACGACGGACTCAACCCGGGCGGCATCGACTGGAGTACGTCCGAAGGCATGGAATCGCTGAAGCGCGAACTGCGCCAGCCCGGTCCCGAGCGCATCTTCCACGTGGGCGATGCATTCCGTGCCGGCCTGTCGCTGGCCGACGTGCACGAGCTGTCGAAGATCGATCCGTGGTTCCTCGCCGCGATCGAGGACATCGTCGCCGCCGAAGCCGACGTGCGCGCCGGCGGCATGCGTGCACTGGATGCAGCACGCATGCGCGAACTGAAACGCATGGGTTTTTCCGATTCGCGCCTGGCCAGGCTGCTGGAATCCGACGAAAGCGCGGTGCGCCACCTGCGCCACACGCTGGAGGTGCGGCCGGTGTACAAGCGCGTAGATTCCTGCGCGGCCGAGTTCGCCACCACCACCGCCTACATGTATTCGACCTACGAGGAAGAGTGCGAGGCGAATCCATCCGACCGCAGGAAGATCATGGTGCTGGGCGGCGGGCCGAACCGGATCGGGCAGGGCATCGAATTCGACTACTGCTGCGTGCATGCGGCGCTGGCGCTGCGCGAGGACGGGTTCGAGACCATCATGGTCAACTGCAACCCGGAAACCGTGTCCACCGACTACGACACTTCCGATCGCCTGTACTTCGAGCCGGTGACCCTGGAGGACGTACTGGAAATCGTGGACAAGGAAAAGCCCACCGGCGTGATCGTGCAGTACGGCGGGCAGACCCCGCTGAAGCTGGCGCGCGCGCTTGAAGCCGCTGGCGTGCCAATCATCGGCACCTCGTCGGATTCGATCGACCTCGCGGAAGACCGCGAACGCTTCCAGAAGCTCATCGACAAGCTGCAGTTGAAGCAGCCGCCCAACCGCATCGCCCACACCGCGGAGGAAGCGATGGTGCTGGCGCGCGAGCTGGGTTACCCGCTGATCGTGCGTCCCAGCTACGTGCTGGGCGGACGCGCGATGGAAGTGGTGCATGCCGACGAGGACCTCGCGCGCTACATCCGCGACGCCGTGCGGGTTTCCGACAAGTCGCCGGTGCTGCTCGACCGCTTCCTCGACAATGCGGTGGAAGTGGATGTCGACGTGATCGCCGACGCCGACGGCGCGGTGCTGATCGGTGGCATCATGCAGCACATCGAGGAAGCCGGCGTGCATTCCGGCGATTCGTCGTGCTCGCTGCCGCCGTATTCGTTGTCATCCGCGATCCAGGACGAACTGCGCCGGCAAGTGGCACTGCTGGCGCGCGAACTCGGGGTAGTGGGCCTGATGAACACCCAATTCGCGATCCAGGGCGACGACGTGTACATCCTCGAGGTGAACCCGCGCGCCTCGCGCACGGTGCCGTTCGTGTCCAAGGCCACCGGCCGGGCGCTCGCGAAAATCGCGGCGCGCTGCATGGCCGGTACCGCGCTTGCGGAACAGGGAGTGACGCGCGAACGCGTGCCGCACTACTGGGCCGTGAAGGAAGCCATCTTCCCGTTCCTGAAGTTCCAGAACGTCGACCCGATCCTCGGTCCCGAAATGCGCTCGACCGGCGAGGTGATGGGCGTCGGCAAGAGTTTCGGCGAGGCCTTCGCGCGTGGCCACGAAGCGGCCCACATCGCGCCGCCGGTCGCCGGCAGCAAGGTGTTCCTGTCGGTGCGCGACGCCGACAAGCCGCGCCTGCTGGACGTCGCGCACGACCTGGTGAAACGCGGTTTTGCCCTGATCGCGACCGGCGGCACCTGTGCGTTCCTGCGCGAACATGGCATCGAGTGCGAACGCATCAACAAGGTGCTGGAAGGCCGCCCGCACATCGTCGATGCCATCAAGAACGGCGAAATCGCCTACATCGTCAACACCACCGAGGGGCGGCAGGCGATCACCGACTCGTTTTCGATCCGGCGTTCGGCGTTGCAGCAGCACGTCACCTATTCGACCACCGTCGCGGGTGCGGCAGCGCTGCTGCATTCGCTGGACTTCCGCGACCAGGGCGGCGTCATCAGCCTGCAGGAATTGCACGCCGAACTGGATCGCCGCGAACCCGCGGCGCCGCTGGCGGCGGTTACCGCAGCCTGATCCCGGCAGTCCACCTCAACATTCGTCGGCTGCGGGCGCGTCCCGCACCGCGGTCACGGCAATACAGGAATCCCGCACATGCAGCGAGCCCCCATGACCAAAGCCGGTTCCGAGCGTTTGCGCGCCGAACTGGAAAAACTGAAATCGGTCGATCGTCCGAAGATCATCGCCGCGATCGCCGAAGCGCGCGCCCACGGCGATCTCAGCGAAAACGCCGAATACCACGCCGCGCGCGAGCAGCAAAGCTTCGTCGAAGGCCGTATCCACGCCATCGAGGCGGGCCTTGCTGCCGCGCAGATCATCGATCCGGCCAGGCTGAATCCGGGCGGCAAGGTGGTGTTCGGCGCGCTGGTGGAACTGGAAGACACCGACAACGGCAACAGCGTGACGTACCAGATCGTCGGCGACCTCGAAGCCGACATCAAGCAGGGCCTGATCGCGGTTTCCTCGCCGATCGCGCGCGCGATGATCGGCAAATGCGAGGGCGACAGCTTCGCGTTCAACGCACCGGCCGGTGAACGCAACTACGAGATCACGGGCGTGCGCTACGCGTGATCGCGCTCCGCAACTTCGCCCTGCGCCGCGGTGGGCGCCTGCTGCTGTCGGGCGTGGATGCGACGTTGCAGGAGGGCTGGAAGATTGGCGTCGCCGGCCGCAATGGCAGTGGCAAGTCCAGCCTGTTCGCGGCGATCCTGGGTGAAGTCGAAGCCGATGCCGGTGCGCTGGACGTGCCGGCGGGCCTGCGTATCGCGACGGTGGCGCAGGAGACGCCCGCGCTGCCGGATGCCGCGATCGACTACGTGCTGGGTGGTGACGTCGAACTCGCTGCTGCGCTGGCCGACGAGGCCCGCGCCCAGGCCGAGGGCAGGCACGCGGAGGCTGCGGTCGCACACCATCGCATCGACGAACTGGGTGGTTACGACGGCCGTGCGCGCGCCGGACGGCTGCTGCACGGGCTGGGCTTCAAGCCGGACAGCCACGCACGGCCGGTCGCGGGATTTTCCGGCGGCTGGCGTGGCCGCCTGAACCTCGCGCGGGCCCTGATGGCGCCGTCCGACCTGTTGCTGCTGGACGAGCCCACCAACCACCTCGACCTGGACGCGGTGCTGTGGCTGGAGCAATGGCTGCGCCGCTATCCGCGCACCCTGATGGTGATTTCGCACGACCGCGAATTCCTCGACGGAACGGCCGACCACGTCCTGCACCTGGAGCAGGGTGGCGCGCGCCTGTACGCCGGCAACTACAGCGACTTCGAACGTCAGCGTGCCGAACGCCTGCACCAGCAGCAGGCTGCGCATGCGAAGGAAGCGGCCGAACGCGCGCACCTGCAGTCCTTCATCGATCGTTTCCGCGCCAAGGCCACCAAGGCACGCCAGGCGCAATCGCGCATCAAGCGCCTCGAGAAACTCGCGGGCACCGAAGCGGTACGTGCCGAGCGCATGTTCGAGTTCCGCTTCCCCGAGCCGGAACGCCTGCCGCAGTCGATGGTAAAACTTGAGCACGTGGATGCCGGCTACCGCGTGTCTTCCGTAGGAGCGGCCCTTGGCCGCGACGACAGCGTTGCCACGCAGCATCGTGGGTCGCGGGCATGGCGCGCTCCTGCAGGTCCAGAGCCTGTCTCGAGAGTATTGGCGGACGTGCGCTTCGGCGTGCAGGCGGGCGACCGGATCGGGTTGCTGGGCCCGAACGGCACCGGCAAGTCCACGCTGGTGAAAACGCTGGTGGGTGAACTGTCCCCGCTGGCGGGCGAACGCATCGCGCACAAGGACGTGGCGATCGGCTATTTCGCGCAACACACCGTGGAAAGCCTGCGCGCGGGCGACACGCCGTTCGACCACCTGCGCGCGTCGGCCCCGGACGCGCCGCCGCAGGCCTTGCGCGACTGGCTGGGAAAATGGCACTTCGCCGGCGAACGCGCGTTCGATCCGGTCGATGTGTTCTCCGGTGGCGAACGCGCGCGGCTTGCATTGGCCCTGATCGCGTGGGCCAAACCCAACGTGCTGGTGCTGGACGAACCCACCAACCACCTCGACCTCGACATGCGCGGCGCGCTGGCCGACGCACTCAACGATTTCCCCGGCGCGCTGGTGCTGGTCGCGCATGACCGGCACCTGCTGGGCCTGGCTTGCGACCGTTTCTGGCGCGTGGCGGATGGCCGCGTGGAAACGTTCGATGGCGACCTCGACGACTACGCGCGCTGGCTGCGTGGACGCGGCGGGGAGCCCGCAGCGCGCGACGGGGATTCCTCGCCACGGATCGATCCGCGCGCGCGGCGACGGCAAGCCGCCGCCGGGCGCGAACGCCTGCGTTCCCTGCGCAAGCAACTCGAGAAGGTCGAAGCGCGCGTCGCCGCAATCGACGCCACGCTGGCCGCCTTGCAGGCGCAGCTCGCCGATCCTGCGATCTATGCCGGGCCCACCGCGGCGCTCGCCGGAATCGGGCGCGAGCAGAATGCCTTGCGCGACGAGAAAACCGCGTTGGAGGCGGAATGGCTGCGCCGCTACGAGGAACTGGAAGCGGCGACGGCATGAGTACACTGCATGTCCTGCTGCCGCCCCTGGCGCGCATCGGCGAAGCGCCGGCGTGGCGCGGCTGGCTGGCGCGGGGCGACCGCTTGCCGGTGCTGCAACATGCCCGAACCGCGACGCTGCGTGATCTGTTCCGTTTTGCCGGCGCCACGCTGCCCGCGGCCGCGTTGCGACACCACTGCCATGCCGACGATGCCGGCTCCGGTGCGTGGCTGTGCGCCGATCCGGCGTGGGTGCGCAGCGAGGCCACCGGTGCGCGCCTGATGGCGTGGCCGCTGGAAGACGTGGGCGCGGACGAAGCAATGCAGTTGGCCAGGACGCTGCAACCGCTGTTCGGCGATGCGGGCACGCCGCTCACGGTCGACACGCCCTCCGCGTGGTGCCTGCGCCTGCCGCACGACACGCCGCGCGCAACGTTCGTGGATCCCGGCGATGCGCTTGGCGCGGATTTGCTCGAATGCCTCCCCCAGGGCGACGGCGGGCGCGTCTGGCGGCGCCTGTTCAATGAGGCGCAGGTTGCCCTGCACGTCCACCCCGTCAATGCCGCCCGCATTGCTTCCGGCAAGCGCCCCGTCAACGCCTTGTGGTTCTGGGGTGCGGGAACGCTGCCGGGGACCATCGAAGTCGGCGTGCAGGCCGTGGCGAGCGTGGACGATGTCTTGCGCGGGATGGCCAGGCTGGCTGGCGCGGTGCGCGTCGAACCCCTGCCGGAGGCGCTGGAATCGATCGCCCCGGCTGGCGCCACCTTGCTCGACCTCGACGTGCCCGGCCATGCCGATGCGGCGGCGGAATGGCTTGCGCCGTTCCAGCGCTGGTTGCGCGAACGCCGCTTCGACGCCATCGCGATCACCTTCGCCGGTGGCGAACGCTTCCGGCTTCGGCACGCACACCGCCTGCGTTTCTGGCGGCGCGCATGAATGCCGCGGCAGCGCTGCGCGTCTCGCGACGCACGCTGGCGGCTGCTCCGCACGGCTGGCCGGAATCGGTGCATCCGGTCCTGCAACGCGTGTACGCCGCGCGCGGCGTGGCCGGCCCGGACCAGCTAGGCCATCGCCTGTCCGGATTGCTGCAGCCGGGTGGTCTCGGTGGAATGGCGGCGGCGACCGGGCTGCTGGCCGACGCGATAACGCACGATCGACGCGTCGTGGTCGCCGGCGATTACGACTGCGACGGCGCGACGGGATGCGCGCTCGGCGTGCGCGGACTGCGCATGCTGGGCGCACGCAATGCCGGGTACGTGGTGCCGGATCGCGCGATCCACGGTTATGGCCTGACGCCGGCGCTGGTGGAAACCTTGCAGCCGGCCCCCGACCTGATCGTCACCGTGGACAACGGCATCGCCTCGCTGGCTGGGGTGGCCGCCGCAAAGGCGCGCGGCTGCAGGGTCATCGTCACCGACCACCACCTGCCGGGCGCGGCGCTGCCGGATGCCGACGCAATCGTGAATCCGAACCTGCCGGGCGATGGCTTCGCCAGCAAGGCGTTGTGCGGCGCCGGCGTGATGTTCTACCTGTTGCTTGCGCTGCGCGCGCGGCTGGACCAGCGCGATGCGGTCGATTTGACGACCTTGCTGGATCTGGTCGCGCTCGGCACCGTGGCCGACCTGGTGCCACTCGACGCCAACAATCGCGCGCTGGTGGAAGGCGGGCTGCGCAGGGTGCGTGCGGGCCAGGCGTGCGCGGGCATCGCGGCGTTGTTCGAGGTGGCGGGGCGCGACGCGCGCAAGGCCGTGGCCGCGGACCTCGGCTACGCGATCGGTCCGCGCGTCAATGCCGCGGGACGGCTGGAAGACATGGCCCTCGGCGTCGAATGCCTGCTGTGCGACGACGCGGAGCGTGCACGCGGGCTTGCGGCAGAACTGCAAGTCATCAACGCGCAGCGGCGCGATCTGCAGGCGGTGATGGTCGAGGAGGCCCTGGCGCGGCTCGACGACCTTGCGGCAGACGATGCCCTGGGCGTGTCGTTGTTCGATCCCGTCTGGCACCACGGCGTGGTCGGGCTGGTGGCATCGAAGGTGAAGGAGCGCCGGCACCGGCCGGTCGTCGCCTTCGCGCCGGCGGGCGTGGGCGACGAGTTGCGCGGTTCGGCGCGCTCGCTGCCGGGATTCCATATCCGCGATGCGCTGGCGGAAGTCGATGCTCGTTGCCCCGGCCTGATCGTCCGCTTCGGCGGGCACGCGATGGCGGCGGGCCTGACCCTACGGTTGTCGAACTATCCGCGTTTCGCCGAAACCTTCGATGCCGTAGTGCGCGAGCGCATCGCCCCGGAGTCGCTGCAGCCCGAACTTGCCAGCGATGGCGAACTCGCGCCGGCGGATTTCGACATCGCCCTGGCGTGCCAACTGCGCGTGGCCGGACCGTGGGGGCAAGGTTTCCCGGCGCCGTTGTTCGACGACGTGTTCGAGTGCGTGGAGTGCAAGTCCATGGGCGCGGATGGCGCCCACCGCCGCCTGCGCCTGCGCGATCCGCGCGATGGGCGCGTGCATGACGCGGTCTGGTTCGGGGCCGACGGCGACCTGCCGTGCGGGGTTCCCGTGCGCATCGCCTACGAGCTTTCGATCAACGATTGGCGTGGCCGCGAATCCTTGCGCCTGCTGCTGCGTCACTGGGAACCTGCCGGATCCCGCTGATTGCCATTCAACGCTTGCGCGCCAGCGTCAGGCCATCGCCAATCGGCAGCATCGCGATGTCGATGCGCTCGTCGCGGTGCAGCTTGTCGTTGAGCGCCTGCAATGCGCGGGTATCGTCGTCTTGCGCGGGCTTGGCCACTTCGCCGCCCCACAAGGTGTTGTCGAACGCGATCAATCCGCCCGCGCGGACCAGTTGCAGGCAGCGTTCGTAGTAGCCGTCGTAGCCGGATTTGTCGGCGTCGATGAAGGCGAAGTCGTAACTGCCTGCTGCGCCCGCGGCCAGGCGTGCATCCAGGGTTTGCGCGGCCGGCGCAATGGCCAGCTCGATCCGGTCGGCGACACCCGCGCGCTGCCAGTACGGCTTGCCGATGGACGTGTATTCGTCGCTGATGTCGCAGGCGAGGACCTTGCCGTCGCGCGGCAATGCCAGCGCGACCGTGAGCGCGCTGTAGCCGGTGAAGGTGCCGACCTCGATGGTTCGGCGGGCGCCGATCAGCTTCACCAGCAGTTGCATGAACTGGCCCTGCTCGGGCGAAATCTGCATGCCCGCGCGCGGGTGGGTGCGGGTCGCCTCGCGCAGTGCGGCCTGTTCGGGATGCTCGCGCAGGGAATGCGCCAGCAGGTAGTCGTACAGTGCGTCGTCGAGGTCGATGGTGCGGCGGGACATGGGGTCGCCCGGGTGCGAAAGCACGACTGTACTCCCGATCGAGCGTATGCTTGGAATTCCACGAGCGGGAGGGACGGCGATGTCTTCACACCCACGCAGTATTTCCCTTGGCCTTGCATTGATCGGCAGCCTGCTGTTGGCGACACCGGCGCTGGCGAGCGGGCAGGATCCGATTACACCGGGCGACAGCGCGGCGATGCTCAAGGAAGCCGTGGCCGGCGCGTGGCGCTCGCCCGCCAACAAGGCCCGCGACCCGTACCGGCACCCGATCCAGACGCTGGAGTTCTTCGGCATCGAGCCGGACATGACAGTGATCGAACTCGCCCCGGGCGGCGGCTGGTACACCGAGATCCTGGCGCCGTTCCTGTACGCGCACGGGCACCTGATCGAAACCGTGCCGCCTTCCAAAACAGCGGGGCAGTCCAGCTTCGAGAAGAAGTTGCACGCGGATCCCGTGGTGTATGGGCACGTCACCCGCTTCGTGCCGTTTGCGCCGCCCGATCCGGTGAAGCTCGGACCGGATGCCTCCGCGGACATGGTGCTGACCTTCCGCAACACCCACGACTGGTTGAACCGGGGTCCGCAGGTGCTGGATGCGGTTTTCAAGGCCGCGTACGACGTGCTGAAGCCCGGTGGCGTGCTGGGCGTGACCGACCATCGCGCCAAACCGTTCGCGGACGCGGAGGAAAGCTCGAAGGCATTGCACCGCATTCCCGAGGACTACATGATCGAAGCGGGCCTGCGCGCCGGTTTCCGGCTGGCCGGTGCCTCGGAGATCAACGCGAACCCGAAGGATCCCGAGGACATCAACATCCATCGCCTGCCGCCGGACCTCGCGGGACCGGATGCCGAGCACGCGAAGATGCAGGCGATCGGCGAGTCCGATCGCATGACCTTGAAGTTCGTCAAGCCATGAGCTGCCCGGCCAGGGCTTGATTCCCCTCGTTTCGCCCGAACATTGAGTGGGTGCGCCTGCGCTCGCGGGCGCTTTTTTGCCAGGATCACACAAGGAGTTGCAATGAGCCATCCCGTCATCGCGGTACTGGTCGGCAGCCTGCGCAAGGGTTCGATCAACAAGCAGCTGGCGCATGCGCTGGCAAGGATCGCGGGCGATCGCGCGGAATTCCGCTTCGTCCGCATCGACGACCTGCCGCTCTACAACCAGGATTTCGATGGCGACTATCCGGCCCTGTGCACGCGCCTCAAGGACGAGGTCAAGTCCGCCGACGCGATACTGTTCGTCACCCCTGAATACAACCGTTCGATCCCGGGCGTGCTGAAGAACGCCATCGACATCGCCTCGCGGCCGTGGGGCACCAATTCCTTCGCCGGCAAGCCGGGCGCCGTGATCGGCACCTCGGCCGGCGCGATGTCCACCGCGCTGGCGCAGCAACACCTGCGCAACGTGTGTGTGTTCATCGACGTGCACCTGATGGCACAGCCGGAGGCCTTCGTGCGCTACAGCGAGGGCCTGTTCGCCGAAGACGGCACGGTGACCGAAGAGCGCACCCGCAAGTACCTCGCCGGGTTCGTCGACAGCTACCTTGCCTGGGTGGCCCGATTCAGTTCCTGAGCGGCGCCCCGTCCGCCTCGTCGTCGCCATGCCGATAGCGGTCGTGGCGGCAATGGCGGCGCGGAACCAGCGTGAACAGGCCGCCCAGAATCACGAACAGCGGCCACCACGTACCCCAGTCGAGTTCGAACAGGAACAGCACACCGACCAGTGCGACTGCGGCCGCGGCCAGCAGTGAGTGCGCGGCTTCGGCGTCGATGCGGCCACGCGCGCGGTACACCTCGTACGCATGCATCAACGGCGCCAGTGCGGCGAGCAGGATGATGATCGCCCACCAGTTGCCATGGTCCAGGAACGTGAGGGGATAACCGAGGTTCCGGGCCAGGAACATGGCGCCGATCGCGACGATCGCGACGGCGGGGAACAGGCGCCAACGGAACACGGTCGGGGTCGGTCTGGACGGTTCGGTGGTCATCGGGGGCACTCCTTGTCTCTGTGTACCGACTCTAGGCCCGATCCGCCCCTGCCGCCAGTGACGACTGTCATTCGCCGCCACTGACGCATGCGCAAATCACCGCGCTTTGCTAACATTCCAGTCTTTTCGCGGCCCGCCATGCCCATGCTCGAAACCAACCCGATCCGCGCCCGCATCGCGGACCTGCGCGAACGCGTCGAAACGCTTAGGGGGTATCTTTGACTACCCGGTCAAGCGCGAGCGCCTGGAAGAAGTAAGCCGCGAACTGGAAAACCCGAACGTCTGGGACGATCCGCAACGCGCCCAGGACCTGGGCCGCGAGCGTGCGCGCCTTGCCGAATTCGTGGAAGGCATCGACGGCATCGTCTCCGGCCTCGATGACGCCGGCGAATTGCTGGAACTGTCCGCGGACGAGGGCGACGAAGCCTCGGTTGCGGCGGTCGCCCGCGACGTGGACGGGCTCGACGCCCGCATCGCCAAGCTCGAATTCCATCGCATGTTCTCGGGCGAGATGGATTCCGCCAATGCCTTCGTGGACATCCAGGCCGGCGCCGGCGGCACCGAGGCGCAGGATTGGGCGGAAATGCTGCTGCGCATGTACCTGCGCTGGGCCGAGGACCGCGGCTGGCAGACCGAGCTGCTGGAAGCCAGCGAGGGCGAGGTCGCGGGCATCAAGTCGGCGACCTTCCGGGTCGCGGGCGACTACGCCTACGGTTGGCTGAAGACCGAGATCGGCGTGCACCGGCTGGTGCGGAAGTCGCCGTTCGATTCCGACAACCGCCGCCATACCTCGTTCGCATCGGTATTCGTGTCGCCCGAAGTCGATGACGACATCGACATCGAAATCAATCCGGCGGACCTGAAGACCGACGTGTATCGTTCTTCCGGAGCCGGCGGCCAGCACGTCAACAAGACCGAATCAGCGGTGCGCATCACCCACATGCCGTCGGGTATCGTGGTGGCGTGCCAGACCGAACGCTCGCAGCACGCCAACCGCGACCGCGCGATGAAGATGTTGCGCGCCAGACTGTACGAAGCCGAGCTGCAGCGTCGCAACGTCGAGAAAGCCGCGGTCGAGGCCACCAAGTCGGATGTCGGCTGGGGCAACCAGATCCGCAATTACGTGCTGGACCAGTCGCGCATCAAGGACCTGCGCACCGGCATCGAGCGCACCGACACCCAGCGGGTGCTGGATGGCGACCTCGACGAATTCATCGAAGCCAGCCTGAAGATGGGGCTGGAAGCCGGCGCGAAGCGGGCGGATGCCTAGGGTGGTGCCCCGGAAATATCCTGGTCATTCCGGACGCGCCCACAACGTGGGCGGGACCCGGAATCCAGCTTTTGTACCTCGCCGCTGAGGCGTGGATTCCGGGTTCCCGCCCCGGCAATGCCGGCGCCGGTCCCGGAATGACGATATAAAGTTTCTCGCAGGACGCCCCACCATGGATTTTCGGGAAATGTCAGAAACCAACGATCAAGCACCAGCGCAGGCTGCCGAAGAAAACAAGCTGATCGCCGAACGCCGCGAGAAACTGACCGCGCTGCGCGGACAGGGCGTCGCGTTTCCGAACGACTTCCGCCCGGACGCTTTCGCAGGCGATCTGCAAGCGGAAACCGACGGCATTGACGCCGAGGCGCTGATCTTGCAATCACGCCGCGTGAAAGTCGCCGGCCGCCTGCTCGGCAAGCGCGTGATGGGCAAGGCCAGCTTTGCGCGCCTGCAGGACCGTACCGGTTCGATCCAGTTGTTCCTGCAGAAGGAGGCACTGGGCGACACCTACGATTCGTTCAAGGGCTGGGACGTCGGCGACATCGTGGGCGCCGAAGGCACGCTGATGCGCACCCGGACCGGCGAGCTGTCCGTGCGGGTCGATGCATTGCGCCTGCTGACGAAGTCGTTGCGCCCCCTGCCGGACAAGTGGCATGGACTCGCTGATGTCGAGCAGCGCTACCGCCAGCGTTACGTGGATCTGATCGTGACGCCGGAAGCGCGCGACACCTTCCGGAAGCGCTCGGCGATCATCGGCTTCATCCGCCAGTGGCTGGAAGCCGCGCCGCGCCGCTTCATGGAAGTCGAGACGCCGATGATGCACGTCATCCCGGGCGGCGCCACCGCGCGACCCTTCATCACCCACCACAACGCGCTCGACATCGACCTGTATTTGCGAGTCGCGCCCGAGCTGTACCTGAAGCGCCTGGTGGTCGGCGGCTTCGAGCGCGTGTACGAGATCAACCGCAACTTCCGCAACGAGGGCGTGTCCACGCGGCACAACCCCGAGTTCACGATGCTGGAGTTGTACCAGGCCTACGCGAGCTACACCGAGGTGATGGACCTGACC
>DASURP010000094.1:0-29617 GCA_036279975.1 Rhodanobacteraceae bacterium | reverse complement strand
AGAGATCGTTCCAGTAGGGGTTGATCTTTTCGGTCAACTCCAACTTCCAGGCCCGGTTCCACTTTTTGATCTGCTTCTCGCGAAGAATGGCATCCGCCATCGACGCGTGTTGCCCGAAATACACAAGTTTGTGCGTCCGATATTTTTTGCTGAAGCCATCAACGACATCGTTACGGTGCTGCCAAATGCGCTGGTTCAAATTGCCGGTAACGCCGATGTACAACGTCGCATTGCGATTACTGGCCAAAATGTGTACGGTCGGCAGCTTGTCCTCCATCCCGTCGCGTCACTGGATTCCCTCTTTCGCGGGAATGACGGAATGCGAAGGTCCCGCAAGAGTCACGGCGCCGAACTCGATGCGCCCTGCTCCACCAGCGTGCCCTTGTCCAGGTGCAGTGTGTGCGACGCATACTCGGCGGCCTTGGGATCGTGCGTGACCATCACGATGGTCTTGCCGTGCTCGCGGTTGAGGCGCTGCAGCAGCGTCAGCACTTCTTCCGCCGATTGTCGATCCAGGTCGCCGGTCGGTTCGTCGCACACCAGCAGGGTCGGGTCGGACACGATCGCGCGTGCGATCGCGACCCGCTGCTGCTGGCCACCCGACAGCTCACTGGGTTTGTGCGAAGCGCGATCGGCAAGGCCCACGAGTTGCAGCGCAATGCCCGCATTTTTCTTGCGCTGCGAAGCGGAAAGCTTGGTGAGCAACAGCGGCAGCTCGACGTTCTTCTGCGCGGTCAGCGCCGGCATCAGGTTGTAGAACTGGAACACGAAGCCGACGTTGCCGGCGCGCCAGCGCGCGAGCTGGTTCTCGCCCATCTTGTCGATGCGCTTGCCGTCCACCGTCAGGCTGCCATCCGACGGCGAATCGAGTCCGCCGATCAGGTTGAGCAAGGTGGTCTTGCCGGAACCCGACGGCCCCATCAACGCGAAGAAATCGCCCCGCGCGATGTCGAGGTCGACGTGGTGCAGCACCTCGAGCTTCTGCTTGCCGCGCGTGTAGGTCTTGGACAGGCCGCGGATCTGCACCAGCGGGGCGTTGTCCTGCTGCATTTCAGCGATTGCTGCGTTCATCACATTCTCCCGATTCGCTTTTTGCCGTCGTAGGAGCCAGCCTGCTGGCGACCCGTCGCGCGCAGGCGCACTCCTGCAAGCGATTCTTGATGGGGCGGGTCAATTTCCACCCACCTTCACCCTCACCTTCTCGCCATCCTTCAAATCAGCAGGCGGCGTGGTCACGACTTCGGCGCCTGCATTCAACCCTTGCGTCACCTGCTTCAAATCCGAAAAGTCCGCGCCGGTCGTTACCTGCGTGCGCACGGCGCGACCATCCTTCACCACGAACACCACGTCCTTGCCGTCACGCTTGACCACTGCCGATTTGGGTACCAGCACACCGGGCAGCGGTTGCGCATTGTCCTTCCGTTCCTCCAGGAACGACACCCGCACGCCCATCTCCGGCAGGATGCGTGGGTCCTTCTTGTCCAGCGCGATGCGAACCTTGACCGTCGCCTTGCTGCGGTCGGCGCTGGGGATGATCGCGATCACGTGCGCGGGGATCTTCCAGTCGGGATAGGCATCCAGTACCGCTTCGACCGGCATGTCCGGAACGACCCGGCTGATGTAGGCCTCGTTGACGTCCACGTCCACTTCCAGCGAATTCATGTCCACGATGGTGGCGACGCCGGTGCGGGTGAAACCGCCGCCCGCGGACAGCGGCGAGACGATCTCGCCCACCTGCGCGGCCTTGTCGGTAACCACCCCCGCGAAGGGCGCACGCACGATGGTGTAGTCCAGATCTATTTGCGCGGCCTTGACCCGCTCCGCCGCGGCCTGCGCCTGCTTTTCCGCAACGTCCAGCGCAGCCACGCCGGTCGCGACCTGGGTATTGGCCTGCTCGGCGTCCTGCCGCGAAACATACCCCCTCGCAACGACTGCGTTGAGGCGACGGGCGTTGTCGCGGGCCTGCTTGAGCGTCGCGTGCGCCTGCGCGATCTGTGCCCGCGCGGCGGCATACTGGGCCCTGGCGGCGTCGAGCTGCGCCTTGTACTGGGTCGCTTCCAGCCGTGCCAGCACCTGGCCCTTCTTGACGTGCTCACCTTCCTCGATGTTCACCGCCACCAGGGTTCCGGTGATCTGCGCCGATACCGTCGCCTGGCGCCGCGCAACCACGTAACCGGTCGCCTGCAGCACCGCCGCGTCATTGCCGGATGCGGCCGCCACCGCGGTGTTGGTCTCGACCGTGACGGCTTGTCCGCGCAATGCGAACGCGGCGAGCACCCCGGCGGCGATCAGGACCGCAACCACGACGCCCACGATCCACGGCCAGCGCCGGCGAGCTTCGCCGTCGTCCTCGCGCTGCGCGCGGTCGATGCGCAGTTCGTGCAGCAAGTCGGTGTCGGATCGGTTGTCGTCCACGGTATTCCCCGTACGCGGTATCGGCCACCGCGCAAGTCTGACACAGCTTGGCAGGGGCTTCGCGGGCGCGCCATGTACTGGAATCAAACGTCGTGTCTGACAGCTGTCACGTACGCATCCGGTTACGCGCCGCCGCGCACTGCGTTCTGGCGCCCACCTACAATCATGCCTTCCTGCCGAGAGGTGCACCACGATGCCCTTCCCGTTCGACCCGCCACCCACCCAGAGCCTGCCGATCCAGGGCAGCAACGCGCGCTTCCCCGTGCACCGCGTCTATTGCATCGGCCGCAATTACGCCGAGCACGCGAAGGAGATGGGTGCGCAGGCGGTGAGCCGCACCAACCCGGTGTTCTTCATGAAACCGGCCGACGCGCTCGTCGCGGGCGACGGCGACATTCCATATCCCCCTGCGACGAACGAGCTGCACCACGAGGTGGAAATGACCGTCGCCCTGTCGAAGGGCGGACGCCACATCGATCCGGCGAGGGCGCTGGATTGCGTGTTCGGCTATGGCGTCGGACTGGACCTGACCCGCCGCGACCTGCAGGCTGCGATGAAGGCGAAAGGGCTGCCGTGGGACGTGGCAAAAGGTTTCGACCATTCCGCACCGGTGTCGGCGTTGCGTGCGGCAAGCGAGGTCGGTCATCCGCAGCACGCGCGCCTGTGGCTCGCGGTCAACGGCAAGGTCCGCCAGGACACCGACATCGCGGACATGACCTTTCCGGTTGCGGAAATCATCGCCGAGTTGTCGAAGCTGTTCGAACTGAAGCCCGGCGACCTGATCTTCACGGGTACGCCCGCGGGTGTCGGTCCGCTGGCACGTGGCGACCGCTTCCTGGCAGAACTGCACGGCATCGCCGCGCTGGAAGGACGGATTGCCTGAACCCACCGCGGGTTGCGCGCGGTGCGCGGGAGTGCCTAAATGGGCGCGCCGCGAGGCGGCAGGGGAGATCCGATCACTTCCACGAAAGGAGAACGCTATGAGCTTCGCGAAAGACTTCAAGGCTTTCATCATGCGCGGCAACGTGGTCGATCTGGCCGTCGCGGTGGTGATCGGCGGCGCCTTCGGAAAGGTCGTCTCGTCGCTGGTCAGCGACATCATCATGCCGCCACTGGGCCTGATCACCGGCGGCATCGATTTTTCCAGGATGAAGGTGATCATCCAGTCGGCCTCCGGCACGACCAAGGAAGTGGCCATCACCTACGGTGCATTCGTCGACGCCGTCATCGCGTTCCTCATCATCTCGCTGGCGATCTTCATCGTGATCAAGGCGCTGCAGCGCGTGATGCCGAAGAAGACCGATGCGCCGCCGCCCGCGCCGCCCGCAGACGTGGTGCTGCTGACCGAAATCCGCGATCTGCTGAAACAACAGTCGCGCTGAAGTACCGGGAGCAGGGGCCAGGAAGCTGCCGGTGCATGGCGCCGGCTTCTTCCTCCCTGGCGACCACGGCTCCATCAGCGCGGGGAGTTCCGCGGTCGCGCGCGGGCGCGCTCCTACAGGTTCAATGTCCATCGAAATCGTCCAAACCGACATCACCACGCTGCACGTCGACGCGATCGTCAATGCCGCGAACGAAACATTGCTGGGCGGTGGCGGGGTTGACGGCGCCATCCACCGGGCTGCGGGCCCGCGCCTGCTTGCAGCGTGCCGTGCCATTGCCGAAGTGCGACCCGGGGTACGTTGCCCCGCCGGCGAAGCTCGAATCACGCCGGGATTCGACCTGCCGGCACGCTTCGTGATCAACACCGTCGGCCCGGTCTGGCATGGAGGCGACCGGCGCGAACCGGAACTGCTCGGTGCCTGCCATCGCAACGTATTGGCGCTGGCGCGTACTTACGCGATCAACAGCATCGTGTTCCCCGCGATCAGTTGCGGCGTGTACGGTTACCCGCGCGACGCCGCGGCCGGCGTGGCGCTGACGGTGCTGGCCGAAGAGCAGCACCGCAGGAGCACGCCGCACCGCATTGTCTTGTGTGCGTTCGATACCGGCATGGCCGAAGCGTGGCGACGTGCGGCGGCGCGCTTGCACGTCGAAATCGCCGGCACGGCCCTGTAGGCACGCACCCGCGCGCAACAAGCCCCGCTGCGTACCGCACAAAAGCCCCTCGATCTCCTTTTGTAGAAAGCAGGCGGACACCCACCCGCGCCCGCGGCGCGTCCCCGTTCGCAACGAAGGGCGGAGCGACTACGGCCGACTGGATCGGCCGTGAACGGCGTCGACCGGCGCAAAGGGCGGGCGCCATGGATGGCGCGGGCAAGCGAACGCACGCGCAGCGCGGGATGGGCCTCCCCGTCAGGCGCGTCGGGGGGTGCAACTACGATGGATACAGCGGCGGCAGTTCCGCCTCGCGCGCCGTCGCGGGTTTGCCGGTGTCCCGCCACGCGAAGCCGCGCGCGAACGCCTGCGCCACCAACGCACACCCCGCCGCCGCGTCGCCGCCCCGCCAGCGTGCGCGCTGCAAGGCATCGAACGCGTCCCGTTGTGCGGGATCGGACAACGCCGCGCGCAAGGCACCCGCACTCGCAAGCTGCGGATGCGAGGCGCGCACCCACGCCAGCAAGGCGTGCTCGCATGCGGCAGCATCTCCACGGCGCGCAGCTTCCAGTGTTTCTTGTCGCAGGGCATGCGTGTCGGCCTTCGCCACGATTTCGCCCCCATCCGCATCCGGCGCAACGCCAGCCGCACCGGCGGTGGATCCGGAACGACCCTGCGCATCGGGTGGCGGCGGTGGCGTGCGGCGCCGCTGCAGCCACCACCAAGCACCGCCCGCAATCAGTGCGAGCATCCACAGCGCGAGGCTTGCCAATGCGACGACGCGCCAGAAGCCCGAGGCGTCGTGGTAAGCGGGTGTCGCCACGGTCGAGGCCGGCGCCGGCACGGCATTCCGGCTGGCTGCGCTGGTGGCCGCCGCGGGTGGCATGGAGGCACTCGCCGCGCCTGCAGCACTGCCGCCGACCTGCAAGGCGTGGGCCGGCAGGCTCGCCTGTTCCGCGCGCCCGTGCACCACGTCCCACCAGTCCAGCGTGATCGCGGGCAGGGTCAGGCTGCCGCCGTGCTCCGGCACGATCGCGAAACTGCGGGTGCGGGTGCCCTGCAGCCATTGGCCGCTGTCGTCGGTCGTGTCCCGGGTCTGGTCGGGATACACGCGCGCGCCGGCGATCGGCGGCAACTCCGGTTCCGGCAAGGCATCGGCGGGTTGTCCGCTGGCGCTGATGCTGAGCGTGACCGTCAACGGCACCCCGGCGCCGGCCTCGCCGTTCGCGGGCAAGCCGGTCAGCTTCAGTTGCAGGTCGCGCGCCGGCAACCATGGCGTGCCCGCATGGGCGGGCGCCGCGCGCGCATCGATGCGGGCCTGCGGCGCGTCCGCGCGGATCGCCTTGCCGAAGCCCGGGATCCGGCCATTCAACAGGGCATTCGGATTGTTGAACAACGTGTTGGGATCGATGAACCAGGTCCCGGAATTGCCGGGCGCCACCTGCTGACCCTGGAATTCCGGACCCTGCACGGTAATCGGGCCACTGCGCAACGGAATCAGCGCCCAGCTTTGCTCGAGCACCCGGTAGGTGTAGCCATTGCGTTCGACCGTGTAGCGGTGGTCGCGGTCAAGCGGGATCAGGCGCGCACCATCGGCGCTGGGATCGCTCATCCCGCCATCCACGACACCCGGCAGATAGAACAGGCGCACGGTGTACACGGTCTGCTCGTTCACGTAGGGCGAGCTTGAAAGCACGCTGGTTTCCATGTACACGGGGTCACCCACCCTGCCGGTGCCACCGGCAGGCGCCGCGCCGACCTGCAAGCTCAGCGGCGGGGTTTGCGCACCGCCTACGTCGAGCGCGGGAATCGTCAGCGTGCCGGCGTGCAGCGGTTTCAACGCGATCCCCAGTTGTGCGGTACGGGAGGTCTTGCCGTTGACGATCGCGACGCTGCTGGAGCGCGAGCTGCCCAGCACCTGGAAGTCCTTTTGAAGCGGCGACAGGTCGGGCGTACCCAGCGCACCGCTGGACTGGATGTTGAGGGTCACCGTGCCGCCGAGGCTGACGTGGTTGCGATCGAGGAAGGCATGCAATCCCGGACCCGTCGCGGCACCGGCCGCATGCGCCATCGGTACCAGCGCAACCAGCAGGATCACCAGCCACCATCGCCGCATCATGGTTGCCCTTCCTGCGTCGGCTGCCCATTGCGCTGTTCCCATTCCATCCGGAACTTGCGTCGCAACAACGCACCGGGATCATCTGGCACCGCCTGCAGCATCGCACGTTGCCCGGCGTCCAGCGTCGAATTGCGATTTGCTTCGGATTGTCCGAGTGCGAAGGCCTGCGTCCCGGTGGTGCCAGGCTTGCCGTGGCTGCCTTGCGATCGCTGCAATGCTTCGCGCAGGTCCTGCGCCGCCCGCGCCGCCTCACGCTGGTGGCGTTCGGCGGCGTCCGGGGAAGCGCCGTTGACGTCGCGCCCGGATCCTTCGCCCCTGGCCTGGCCCTGCGCCGACGAACCGGATTGCGCACCGCTGCCGCTGCCGGGTTGCCGCGAGGATTGTTGCGACGCAGGGCCACTCCGGTCCGCCCGGGATCCGGCCCCGCGCTGTCCCTGTGCGCCGGATCGCGAGGCGCCCGAATCCCGGCCGTCCTGCTGCCGTTTCCCGCCTTGGCTGCCACTTCCCCGTGGCGGCGAGTGTCGTTTCAGCCAATCTTCGACGGCAGCAAGGTTGGCGCGCGCATCCACGAAATCCGGTTCCTGCGCAAGCGCCTGTTTGTAGGCGCCGATCGCTTTTCCGTACTTGCCCTGTTTCGCCAGCGCGTTGCCGAGGTTGTAATGCGCGCGCGCGCCATCGCCCTGCGCAAACGCCTGCGCAGCCCCGGCATAGTCGCGGGCCTTGTAGTCGGCGGCGCCACGCATCGCGGGCGTATCCGCGAGTTGCTGCGCCTGCGCGGCATCGCCACGCTGCAGGGCCTGCAAGGCCCGCTGGTCGCGGTTGGCGAACCACGATCCCCAGTCCGCCGCGCGTGCCGACGGGATCCCCGTCGGCAGCACCAATACCGCCAGTACCAGCAACCAGCCGCGGCGGAACGCCAACGCCGCCAGCACCAGCAGGGCCGGCAGCAGCCAGATGCCGCCGTCGCGCCACAGCTGTGCGTGCCGGCCATGGCTGGCGCGTCCCGCTGCCGCGACCGGCGCGCCCAGCGCCGCCACGCCGCCGCCATCCGCCTGCAACGCCACGTAGCGGCCGCCACCCGCGCGCGCCACGGCGCGCAGCGCGGCATCGTCACGATGCGCCATGCGCAATCCACCCGGACCGTTCGCGAAACCGCCGTCGCTGCGAGGCACCGGCGCTCCCGCGGTGGTGCCGATGCCGAGCACGTCTACGCGAATGCCGCGCGCACGCGCAGCGCGCGCCGCGGCCACCGCCTTGGCATCGGCGCTGTCAGTGACCAGCACGATTTCGCCACCGTCGACGTGCGCGCCTTGCAGCAGGGCCACGCTGCGCCGGATCCCGGCGGCGGCGTCGTTGCCCGGCACCGGCATCACGTCGGGCCGCAACGCGCGCAACAAATTCAGGACCGTGCGCTTGTCGTCGGTCAGGGGCGCCACCGTGAACGCGGCGCCGGCGTAGGCGACCAGGGCGGTGCGCGCGTCGCCCGCGGCATCCAGCAGGTCACGCACCGCGAAACGTGCGCGCGTCATCCGGTCGGGCGCAAGGTCCTGCGCCAACATGTCGTTCGACAGCGACAGCGCCACCACGCGCGCCGCGCCGTTCACATACAGCGGCGTCGGAACCTTTTGCCAGGCGGGACCGGACAACGCGGCCACCGCCAGCAGCCACGCCGCCACGACCAGGCCCAGGGCAAAACGTTTGCGCACGCCGGTGTCGTGGACCAGGTGCGGCAACAACACGGCGTCGGCCAGGCGCGCCAGCGCTGCGCGGCCACCCCCGCTGCGCGCCAGCAGCCACACCGCCAACGGCAGCGGCGCCAGCGCCAGCCACCACCACGGCCGCAGGAAGTGCAACGGCAGTTCGAACGCATTCATGCGGCCACCGCCCTGCGCGGCCACAAGGCGCGCCACGGCAACACGATGCAGCCCAGCAGCAACGCCAGCCCCAGCGGCCACGGATACCACTCGCGATCGGGACGGAACAGCGACTTTCCTTGCGCCAGGGGTTCCAGCGCAGCGATGGCCTGGTAAGCCTGGGCAAGCTGGTCGGTGTCGGCTGCGCGGAAAAAGCGCCCGCCCGTGGCGTCCGCGATCCGGGTCAGGACCTGCGCGTCGAGTTGGTTGTCCGGAACGGGCAGTTGCATCCCGAAGGCGCTGATGGCCTGCGCATCCGAACCCACCCCGATGGTGTAGATCCGGACGCCTGCGGCCTTGGCGAGTTTCGCCGCGTCCAGCGGCGTGACGCTGCCGGCTGTGTTGACGCCATCGGTCAACAACACCAGCACCCGGGCCCGTGCGGGCAATGCGGCGAGGTGCTTGACCGACAGCACAATGGCATCGCCGATAGCCGTCTCGCGCCCCGCAAGGCCGACCGCCGCGCCATGCATCTGCTGCGCGACCGCGGCCACATCGAAGGTCATCGGCGTCAACAGGTAGGCGTGGCTGCCGAACAGGACCAGGCCCACGTCGTCACCGGAGCGCTGCTGGATGAAGCGTTGCGCGATCGCCTTGACCGCGGCGAAGCGACTGACCACCTGGTCGCCGAAACGCATGTCCTCGATCGCCATGCTGCCGGAGCAATCGACCGCCAGCATCAAGGCGCGCCCGGTATGGGTAATGGCCTGCGGCGGCGCCGGCTGCTGCGGGCGCGCGGCAGCGCACACCAGCAGCAGCCATGCCACGGCCGCCACGCGGGCCCGCCAGTGGCGCACCTGCGCCGCTGACGGCGCTGGTTCGAGCTCGATGGGTTGCGGCAGGTACAAGGCGGCGCCGGGCGCCGCCGGTGGCAGGAATTTCCACACCAGCCACGGCAACGGCAGCAGCAGGAACATCCATGGCCAGGCAAAGGTCATGGCGCCGGTCCCTCGCGCATACCCAGCGAAGCCGTATCCACCCCCTTCGTTCCGAAGGGGGTAGAAGCACGTGTGCGCAAGGCGCTCCGGCACCACGCACGCAGCGCGGCGATCAGCGCGACGACATCCACCACCGACTGCGCGCTGAAGCGCACCCGGGCGAGGTGGTCGAGTACGTCGCGGGTTTCATCATCGCGCGCGTGGCGATGCACGAATGCGATCCAGGCTTCTCCCGAACACGCCGCGACGCCGGGCTCGACACGGCGCGCAACGCGCCGCATCAGGCGCGACACGCCGTCCACCACGCGTTGCGCATCCCCGTCGCGTGCGTGCACTGCCGCAAGCGTTTCGATCTCGCACAATGCCGCCCGCAGCGGGCCGCGACGTTTGCGCCAATACAGCCCCGCCAGGACCAGCGCAGCGATCAGCACCGCGATGCCTGCCAGCAACCACCAGCCGGGGGCGGGTGGCCACCAGCCTGCCGGGGGCAGATGGATGTCGCGCAATACGGGGCCGTTCATCCGCGCCGTCCCCGCGCCCGCTTGCGCATCAACGCAGCCAGCGACACACCCGGTTCGTCCGTGGTCGCCAACGCTGTCCACGGCACCGACACCGCGTCGCAGGCTGTCACCAGGCCACGCCATCCATTGGCGAGGCGATCGCGCAACTGCGCGCGTGATCGGGCGTCCACGAGTTCGGCGCGGCGCTTCCCTGATGCTGTTTCGAACACATAGGAACCTGCCGGCGCCAGGCTGCGCTCCAGCGGATCGACCAGGATCACGACACGCAAATCGACGCTGCGTGCAAGCCGCGCGAGCGCGGCGTTCGCGCCCGCGTCCTTGCACCAGCCGTCGGACAGCAACCAGACGCCACTGCCATGCGCCGCCATCCGCTGCGCGCGCATGAGCGCGGCGGACAAGGGTTCGCCGGATTCGCCGACGGTTGGTGACTGCGCGTCCCAGTGCGCCAATGCGCCCAGCACCGCGAGCGCCCCGCGCGTTCCGGCGTGCGCCCCGACCGCCGCGTCGAGCCCGCCGAACGCCATGGCGCCCACGCGGTCGCCGCCGCGCACCAGGGTCCAGGCGAGCCACGCGGCTGCACGCGCCGCGGCAACCGATTTGTAGCGTGCGCGGGTGCCGAACCGCATCGTCGGATGGGTGTCGACCAACAGCAGCTGGCTGTGTTCGCGCTCGGCCTGGAACAGCTTGGTGTGCCACTTGCCGCTGCGCGCGGTGCGCCGCCAGTCGATGTTGCGGGCGTCGTCACCCGGCTGGTAGACGCGCGACTCGGCGTAATCCATGCCGCGCCCGCGCAAGGCTGAGACATTCGCGCCCGCCACCGCTGTGTGCACGCGCGTGACCCGCGCGCGTGGTTTGCCGGCGCGTGCGCGCAGTGCGATCAACGCCTGCAGGTCGACGCGGGTAATGCCGTCCGCTTGATCCTGGATGTGGGTGCTTGTTGCGGACATGGTGGGACGATGGATTCATTGCCTCCCCCTTCGTACCGAAGGGAGTGTAAGCAAGCGCATGCCGAATCGCTGAAGGGCCGTCGCGAGCGAAGGCGGGTTGCTTGGCGCCGGAGCGCTGCAGGTTATTCGGTGATTCCTACGGCAAGGGCACGCGCTCCAGCAGCATCTGCACCACCGCGTCCACGCGCAGGCCCTCGGCCTCGGCTTCGTAACCCAGCAACACGCGATGGCGCAGCACGTCGGGGGCGAGCACCTGCACGTCCTCGGGCAATACATAGTCGCGGCCCGCGAGCCAGGCGGCGGCGCGCGCGCAACGCTCGAGCGCAATACTGGCACGCGGACTGGCGCCCCAGGCGATCCTGTCGCGCAATTGCGGCGCCCAGGGCCGTGGGTCGCGCGTCGCCAGCACCAGTTGCACGATGTATTCGCCGAGGTCGTCCGCAAGGTGCAGGTCCAGCACCTGTTCGCGCGCCGCAAAAATGTCGGATTGCGCGAGCAGGCGCTCCGGCGCCGCGTGCGGGCCAAGCTCGTCGCGTGCGCGCCGATGCGCGAGGCGCATGATGGCGCGCTCGGAGCCCGCTTCGGGATAGCGCACCGGCACGTGCAGCAGGAAGCGGTCGAGCTGGGCTTCGGGCAGCGGGAAGGTTCCTTCCTGCTCGATCGGGTTCTGGGTCGCCATCACCAGGAACAGTTTCGGCAATGGCCAGGAATGCCGGCCAATCGTGACCTGGCGTTCGGCCATCGCCTCCAGCAGTGCCGATTGCACCTTGGCCGGCGCGCGATTGATCTCGTCGGCCAGCACGAGGTTGTGGAACAGCGGACCTGGTTCGAATTCGAATGCGCCGGTCTGCGGGCGCAGCACGTCGGTGCCGGTGAGATCGGCCGGCAACAGGTCCGGCGTGAACTGCACGCGGTGGAAGTCGGCTTCGATGCGCGCGGCCAGCGCCTTGACCGCGGTGGTCTTGGCCAGCCCGGGTGCGCCCTCGACCAGCAGGTGGCCGTCGGCGAGCAGTGCAATCAGAAGGCGATCAACCAGCGCCGGTTGGCCGATCACTTCGGCCTGCAGGGCTTCGCGCAGGGCCGCGAAACGGGCATGCAATGGTGATGGCGTCGCAGCGGGCGACGCAGCCACCAGGACCGCGTCGGAAGCCAGCGGGGAGTTCGTCTCGGTCTGCATGCGCCCAGTAGACCACAGCCGGGCACAAAAGTTTTGAATACGCCCCACCTCCGGGCGCACAGCACCAGGGGGCGGGTGCGAACACGCGCGGGCGCTCGACTCAACGCGGGCGGATCCGAACCCTCATCCGGCGCTGCGCATCACTTTTTCCCCGGGGACAAGGGAAAACAAAAAAAGCGGCGCGGTTGCCCGCGCCGTCGTTCGCATGGCCCGTGCAACCCGGGCTACTGGATGGTGGTTTCCTGTCCGAGGATGTGCGGGGTGATGAACACCAGCAATTCCGCCTTGTTGTTGATGTGCTTCTTGTCGCGGAACAGCGCACCCAGGATCGGGATGTCGCCGAGGAACGGCACCTTGGTCACGTCGTTCTCGTTGGTGAACTCATACACGCCGCCCAGCACCACGGTGTTGCCGTTCTTGACCAGCACCGAGGTGTCGATTTCGCGGTGGTCGATCTGCGGCACGAAACCGCCGCCCGGGTTCGGCACCAAGGCGCTGATCGCATCCTTGATGATCTTGAGCTTCATGAACACGCGGTTGTCGGAGGTGATGGTCGGGGTGACGTGCAACTCCAGCGCGGCATTCTTGAACTGCACGGTGGCCGTGCCCGCGCCGCCACCGGCGCCGGAGTTCTGGAAGGTCAGGTAGCCGATCTGCTGGCCCTGGATGATGCTGGCTTCCTGGTTGTTGGCGGTCACCACCTTGGGCTGCGAGATGGTCTCGCTGCGGCCTTCCTGCTGGGCCGCCGAGAGTTCCAGGTTGAGCAGGTAGTCGCTGCCCAGGATGCCGAAGGCAATCGTGCTGGGAATAACCTTCGAGGTATTCGCGGGCAGGTTGACGTTGAGGCCCGTGGGAATGGAGGGCGAGCCCCCGAACGAGGTTCCGTCGCCGGTCGCGGTGTTGATGCTGTCCGAAGTCGGGCCGGTCAGCAGGGTCTGGCCGCTGGGATTGACGTGGAACATGCCGATGCCGAGCTTGGCGCCCAGTTCACGGGTGAAGGTATCGGTTGCGATCACCAGGCGCGATTCGATCAGCACCTGCTTGACCGGGCGATCCAGCACCGACACCAGTTGCCGGATTTCCTGCACCTTCTCCGGGGTGTCGTTGACCAAAAGGGTATTGGTGCGCTCGTCGAACGAGACGCTGCCGCGCGGCGACAGGAACCCGCGTTCGCCGCCGGCCGCGCCGGCACCACCGCCACCGCCGACATTGCCGGCCTTGGCGCCCGAGGTCAGCAGATCGGCGATCTGCTTGGCGCTGCCATAGTTGATCGGGATGTAGTCGGTGACCAGGTCGGCGCTCTGCAGTTGCTTCTGGCGCGCCTCGGCGATGTTTTCCTCGTACTTGGCGATCTCGGTTTGCGGTGCGACCCAGACCACGTTGCCGTTCTGGCGCTTGGCCAGGCCCTTGGCGCGCAGGATCACGTCCAGCGCCTGGTCCCAGGGCACGTTGACCAGCCGCAGCGTGACATTGCCCTGCACGCTGTCGGAGGCCACGATGTTGAGGTTGGACACATCGGCCAGCAACTGCAGCACTGAACGCACCGGGATGTCCTGGAAGTTGAAGGTGACCCGGCTGCCCTTGTACACGACCGGCTTGGGCGCGCCGAGCGCGTTGTGCTCGGTCGACGTCGGCCGGGCAAACTCGACCACGTACTGGTTGCCGGTCTGGTAGGCGGCGGTTTGCACCACGCCGCGGGTATCGACCTCGATCTTCGCGCCGCCCGGCACCGCGTGGGTGTTGATGCTGCGCACCGGGGTCGCATAGCTGGTGACATCCAGCCGCCGCGCCTGCGACGCGGCCAGGTTGGCGCCCGCGACATCGATGGTCGTGGTGTCACCGGTACTGTGCATGCTGGTCGCCGCACCGGGCTGGCTGAAGTCGATCACCAACTTGCCGGCGCCATTTTCGCCGCGCTGGAAATCGACCGCGTTGATGACGTTGCTGCCGGCCATCGCAACGGACTTGTCGGGATTCGCGGTCGCGACCGCCAGCGAGTGGTCCGACTGCGGCGGCGGCGGAACCGGCGCCAGCGCGGGGCTGGCCTGCGGCGCGTCGGCGTCGGTGGCCGTCGCGGACTGCATGCCGTCGCCGATGGTCACCACCAGTTCGTTGCCCTGCACCGTCGTCACGTAGGGCGAGGGTTGCGACAGATCGACCACGACCCGGGTGCGGCCGTTGGCTTCGACTGCGCTCACCGACTGGGCGGTGCCCTCCCCGATGTCGTAGGAACGCTGGGCCAGTCCGTTGCTGGTGTCGGCGAAGTCCATCGCGATACGGGGCGGGGTATTGGTGCTGAAGGCCTGCGGCGCCTCGGCGGGACCGGAGAAAGTGAGGGTCAATTGCACCTTGCCATCGGGCAGCGGCGACGCGCTGACGCTCTGCAGGGTGTTGGCCGCCATCGCCGGTCCCGCCACCAGCAGGAACAGCCATGCCAGCAACGCCACCCCCCCGCGTCCGGTTCGGGTTGGGCCGCCGCTGGTGCGACCGATGAAGTGAGCAGGTTTGATCATCATGAACGTAACCCCCGATGAATCGTCATTTTTCGCCCAGAGCGACGCTCGCGTCGCGTTCCATCCAGCCGCCCGAACCGTTCGGCACCAATTCCACGAGATCGACCTCGCTGTCGGTCACCTGGGTGACATGGCCGTAGTTCTGGCCCATGTATTCGCCGGCGCGTACCTGGTGGATCACGCCCTGCGGATCCTTGATCAGCGCTTCGATGCTGCCCTTGACGCCGATCGTGCCGACCATCTGCAGGCTGTCGAGCGGGAACGCTTCGAGCGGCTCGCGCGGACGATCCTGGTCGGGGTGCGGCCCGGCCAGGCTCTGCATGTTGGGCGCCGGCGGCGCGGGCTCGAACGGATCGCGCTTGTCCTGGTCCTGGTAGATGAAGGTTTCGAAGGTCTTGACCACGGGCAGTGCCGGCAGCGGCGCGCCCTTGCGTGCCTTGACCTGGGCGACCCATTCATGCAGGTCGCCCTGTCCGCTGCACCCCGCCAGGCCGAACAGCAGGGCCAGGGTCGCCAACAGGATTGCTATGCGGGTGGGTCGCATGATCACTTCCCTCCCTTGGCCGCAGCCGTTTCGCCGTTGCCCTTCGCTTCCTCGTCGCCGAGGTAGCGATAGGTCTGCACGGTGCCTTCCAGCATCAACTGCCCGCCCGGCGGTGGCGCATCCCTGCCGCCACCCGATTTGGCGGCGCTCAACGACACGTCGTGCATCGTAAGGATGACCACGCGCGGCAGCGAGGCGACGCCGCTGATGAAGGTACCGAACTGGTGGTAGGTGCCCTGCATCTTCAGCGCGATCGGCTGGACGGCGTAGAACTCTTGCGGGATTTCGGACTTGGGCTGGAACAGGTCGGTTTCGAGGCCGGCAGCCTGCGCGGTCTGCGAAATGTTGATCAGCAGCGCGGGCATTTCGGTCTTGCTGGGCAGCTCGCGCAACATCTGGCTCAGCATTTCGTTCATCTGCGCCAACTGGGCCTTGAGGGCATCGAGGTTGACCACCTTGGCCTGCTTGGTCTCGAACTCCTGCTTCAGCGTCACTTCCTGCTGCTGCGCCGTGGACAGGGTGTCCTGCTGGCCACTGATGTAGAAATACCAGCCGACGAACACGATCACGATGATCACGACGGCGATGAAAAAGCCCTTGATCGACCTGGGCCATCCGCCGATGTTGTTGCGGTCGAGATTGCGCAGGTCATCGAAGAATTTCATGGCCTGGCCCCTCCCCTGGTCGATGGCGCCTCGGACGCCGGCGGCGGCGCCGCCGTGGCCGCGGTTGTCCCGGAGGCCGGCGCGGCCGCGGCCGGTGCGGCCGTCGGCAGCGACGCCGCACTGGCCATGGTCGTGGTGGCGGCGGGCAACGGCGCGGGCAAGCCGGCTACCGTCGCGGCCGCGGCAGGCTCTGCCGTGCTGGAGCCCGCAGCGGGTGACCCACCGTCCGCCTTGGGCGTGCCGAGCGTGATGACCAGCTCGAATTCATACGGCGTATTGGAGTCGGCGTGGACATTCTCGGTCTTGATCAACTGCGCCGGTCCCATCCACGGCGAGGCCTCGATGTTGCGCATGTACTGGGCGACCGTCGCATTCGATTGCGCGACGCCGTTCAAGGTGAGCTTGTCACCCTGCTGCTTCAACGAGGTCAGGCGCGCGCCCGCGGGGATGGTCGCCACGATCTGGTCGAACAGGTGCACCATCTGCGAACGGCTGGACTGCAGCTTTTCGACGATGCGCTTGCGCGCCAGCAGGTGGTCCTTGACCTTCTGCAGGTTCTTGATTTCGGCGATCTTGGCGTCGAGCTGGGTGATCTGGCCCTTGAGGTATTCGTTGCGGCCGTTCTGGTTCTGGATGCGCAGGCTGACCCAGAAGCCCCACAACAGCACCAGCACGATGGCGGCGACGGCCGCGATGCCGAGGTGGGTGAAGAATTCGCGCTTGCGGCGTTCACGGCGTTCCGCGCGCCACGGGAGGAGGTTGATTTTGGCCATCAGTCGAAGCTCCTCAAGGCCAGCCCGGCGGCGATCATCAACGCGGGCGCGTCCTGCGCCAGCGTCTGCGCCTGCAGCCGCGGCGACAACGACATGCTGGCGAGCGGGTTGGCCACCACGCACGGCACGCCAAGTTGTTCGACCACCATGTCGGCGACGCCCGGGATCGACGCGCAGCCACCGGCCAGCACGACCTGGTCGACCTTGCCGAATTCGCTGCCCGCGAAGAAGAACTGCAACAGGCGGCTGACCTGCTGCACCATCGCTTCCTTGAAGGGTTCCAGCACTTCGATTTCGTAGGACTCGGGCAGGCCACCCTGGCGCTTGGCAAGACCGGCTTCCTCGTAGGTCATGCCGTAACGCCGCATCACCTCGTCGGTGAGCTGCTTGCCGCCGAACACCTGCTCGCGCGAATAGATGGTGCGCTGGTTCTTGAGCACCGACAGCGTGATCATGGTGGCGCCCACGTCGACCAGCGCCACCAGCGCATCGCGCGGCACCGACAACTGGTCGGCGATCAGGCGGAAGGCGTTCTCCATCGCGAACACCTCGACGTCGATCACCCGCGCGGTGAGCCCGCCGAGATCGAGCGCCGCGACGCGCATGTCCACGTTTTCGGTACGGGACGCAGCGAGGAGGATCTGCTGCATCTCGGGATTGTCCTTGACCGGCCCGACGGTCTCGAAGTCGAGGCTGACTTCCTCGATCGGGTACGGGATGTACTGGTTGGCCTCGACCTGCACCTGGCCCTCGAGGTCATCCTCGGAAAGATCCGCCGGCATCGGGATCATCTTGGTGATCACTGCCGACCCCGCGACCGCGGCCGCGGCATACTTGGTGCGTGCGCCGGAACGCTGCACCGCGCGCCGGATCGCGTCGCCGACGGCTTCGACCTCGACGATGTTCTTCTCGACCACGGCGTTCGGCGGCAGCGGCTCGACCGCATAGTGCTCGACGCGGAAGCGCGAGCCGGCCTGGCTCAACTGCAACAACTTGACCGCGGTCGAACTGATGTCGACCCCGATCAATGGCGCAGCATTGGTTGTCAGTAATCCCACTGGAATTCCCCTTCCCCGTGCCCGCTTGCGCAGGAATCGTGCGCGACTGCATTAGATACGAAAGTTAACGAAATATCAATAACCTTGCAAAGTGCATGCAAGTGAATGAAGTTCATACACTTCCATTCTCAAATGGTCTCGCTTCCACGGTGATTGCGGCTGGACGTGCGTCACAAATCCCCGAGAAACTTTTTGTGGGTTTCCAGCGACGTGCGCGAGGGCAAGTCCCGGCCGGCGACGCGCCGACCGCATGCCGACGCGTTGCGCAAAATCGCGCGCGCGGGCGCACCGCGCAGGCATGCCTCTATAATTTCACGCGCGACGCCCGTGCCGCCCGCCAGCGATACCGGTTTTTCCGCAGCGCGTCCACAATCCGCGCCGTACACCTCCACCATCCCGAACCGTCAGCGCCGCACGGCTGGCCTGCCCCGGAAACCGCATGAGAATCCTCAAGAGATTGACGCTGATCGGCCTGATCGTCCTGGCGTGCCTGGTGGCACTCGGCGTCATCGCCGGCGGCATCACCTACTGGCTGCTGGAGCCGCGCGTGCCTTCGGTCGCTTCGCTCAAGGACGTGCAGATGCAGGTGCCGCTGCGCATCCTCAGCGCGGACGGCAAGCTGATCGCCGAATACGGCGAGATGCGCCGCAACCCGGTGCAGATCGAGAGCGTGCCGGACAACCTCAAGCACGCGGTGCTGGCGGCCGAGGACGCCGACTTCTACCACCACTCCGGCATCGACGTGACCTCGACGCTGCGCGCTGCGATCGAAGTGGTGCTGCACCACGGCGAGAAGGTGCAGGGCGGCTCGACCATCACCCAGCAGGTGGCGCGCAATTTCTTCCTGAGCCCGCAGAAAACCTACACCCGCAAGATCATCGAGATCTTCACTGCATTCCGGATCGAGAACGAGCTGTCCAAGGACCAGATCCTGCAGCTCTACCTCAACAAGATGTTCCTCGGCCACCGCAACTACGGGGTGGTGGCCGCCGCGCAATACTACTTCGGCAAGCAACTGGACCAGCTCAGCATCGCCGAGTGCGCCGCGATCGCCTCGACCTTCCAGTTGCCGTCGGCGGTAAACCCGATCGACAACAAGGATCGGCTGGTCGCGCGCCGCAACTGGGTGCTGGGCCAGATGCTCGCGCACCACTTCATCGACCGTGCGCAGTACGAGCAGGCCATCGCCGAGCCGGCCGATGCCGAGCCGCACGAGCTGCCGATCCAGGTCGACGCGCCCTACCTTGCCGAAATGGTGCGCCAGCAGGCCCTGCAGAAACTCGGCAACCAGGCGCTCACCGACGGCTACGTGATCCACACCACCATCGACAGCCGCCTGCAGGACCTGGCCAACCACGCGTTGCGCAGCCGCCTCGAGGAGTACGACCACCGCCACGGCTACCGCGGTCCGGAAGCCCACGTCGCGCTGCCGGAGTCCGTGTCGCCGACGGCCCTGCAGCAGGCGCTGTCGAACTACAGCGGGGTCAGCGGGCTGCTGCCCGCGATCGTCACCGGCGTCGACGCCGCCGCCGCCGAGGCCTACCTCCAGGACGGACAATCGATCAAGCTGCCGGTTGCCGACATGAAATGGGCGCTGGGGTACGCGCGCAAGGCGGGCACCGGCGGCAAGGGCGCGGCCTCGATCCTGCGTCCCGGCGACATCATCCGGGTGCGTGAAGTGCCCGATCCCAAGCCGGCCAAGGCGCAGCGCGCAGCTGCCGAACCCGATGCGGCGCACGCCAAGCCGGCCAGGGCAATGCACTGGGAACTGCAACAGATCCCCGCCGCGCAGGCGGCGATGGTGTCGATCTCGCCCGATGACGGCGCCGTCAAGGCGCTGGTCGGCGGCTTCAATTTCCAGCTGAGCAAATTCAATCGCGCGGTGCAGACCGCGCGCCAGCCGGGTTCCAGCTTCAAGCCTTTCATCTACGCGGCGGCCTTCAGCCGCGGCTACACCCCCGCCTCGATCATCAACGACGCGCCGATCGCGCTGCCGGACCCGTCCAAGCCCGGCGGGCTGTGGACGCCGTCCAACGACGACGACAAGTTCCGCGGCCCGATGCGCCTGCGCGAAGGACTCGCCGAATCGGTCAACCTGGTCGCGATCCGCTTGCTGGATGCGGTCGGCGTGCGCTACACGCGTGAATACACGACGCGCTTCGGCTTCCCGCTGGATGCGATTCCGCCCAACCTGACGATGGCGCTCGGCACGGCCTCGGCATCGCCCATGGCGATGGCGCGCGCCTATGCGGTGTTCGCCAACGGCGGCTTCCTGATCACCCCCTACTACATCGCCGAGATCGACAACCGCGACGGCAAGGCCGTCTACAAGGCCGACCCGCTGCAGGCGTGCCGGACCTGCGAAGCGCGCCTGCTGGACGAAGGCAAGACCACTGCGGCGCCCGTGCAACCCGATTCCGCCGCGGGCGATCCCGGCACGCTGAGCGAAACCGCCAACGCGCTGAGCCTGGGCGAATCGAGCAAGCCGCTGCTGGCGCCGCGGGTGATCGACCCGCGCAACGATTACCTGATGGTCTCGATGATGCAGAGCGTGATCGACCACGGCACCGGCTTTGCCGCCAGGCAGCTCGGCCGCAGCGATCTGGCAGGCAAGACCGGCACCTCGAACGATTGGCACGACGGCTGGTTCTGCGGCTTCAACAGCGACCTGGTGACCACCGTGTGGGTCGGGTTCGACGACTACCGCACGCTCGGCCGACACGAGTTCGGAGCGCGCACCGCGCTGCCGGTCTGGATGGCGTTCATGGGCCCCGCGCTCGCGGGCAAGCCCGCCGCGACCCTGCCGAAACCACCCGGCATCGTCACCGCGACCATCGATCGCAGTACCGGCCTGCCGGCACCGCCGGGCGACACCGACACGATGACCGAGATGTTCAAGATCGAGGATCTGGACCGGCTGCGTGAACAGGCCAGGCAGCAAAAGAACCAGGCGCCTGCGTACGACATATTTTAGCGATCGTCCCTGATCACCGCTTCGCTGAAGCGATCGTGCACCGCGACTACTCAAGGTTCTGAAGTCCAGAGCGGCCATCCATGGCCTGACTTTTCACAAAACCCGCTTCTACTGAAGTATCCGATCTTCAGTCCTGCTCCGTACCTTCGCCTTTGCTTTTTATGCCCGCTTTTTGCGACACTCACCCCAACGCGGCCAGAGGGTGTCATCGCCATGCACAAGACCGCCGGGTACCACCAGGCCCACACCGAGGGGCGTACCCACCAGTTGCGCCGCCGGGTCGCACTGGAAGCGGCGCGCCTGATCAGCGAACACGGCATCCGCGATTTCCAGCTGGCCAAACGCAAGGCCGCGCGCCACGTCGGGGTGAGCGAGGAAGGCTACCTGCCGCGCAATCGCGAGATCGAGCAAGCCCTGCGCGAGCACCAGCGCCTGTTCCGGGCCGGGGAGCAAGCGCGGGCCCTGCAGGCACGCCGTGAAGCCGCGCGCGACGCCATGCATTTCCTGGCTCGGTTCGAACCCAGGCTGGTCGGCGCGGTGCTCGACGGCACGGCCGATGCCCATTCGCCGGTGAGCCTGCACGTATTCGACGATTCGCTGGAGCGGGTGACCGGTTTCCTGCGCGACCACGGGATCGCTTTCGACACGCGCACGCGCACGTTCAGGCTGGATCGACTGCGCAACGCGGAATACCCCGTCCTGTTGTTCAACGCCGGCGGGCTGCCGGTCGATGTCAGCGTGTTCCCCCACGACGCCTTGCGGCAGGCACCGATAGGCCGCATCGACGAGCGTCCGCAGCAGCGCGCGTCACTGGCGGCACTGGATGCCTTATTGTGCGATCGTCCCTGATCGCTGCATCGCAGAACCATTCGATCAGCGGAACCGTCGAGAACACTGGAACACCAGAACGGCCATCCTTGGCCTGACTTTTCACAACAGCCTCTTCGAATCGCGATCAGAGGAAGCGGCGTCAGCGCTTGTCGATCGCAACGTAGTCGCGCGGCGTCGCGCCGACGTAAACCTGGCGCGGCCGCCCGATGCGGCCACCGGGCATTTCGTGCTGCTCGATCCAGTGCGCGATCCAGCCGGCGGTGCGCGCGATCGCGAACATCACCGTGAACATCTCGGTGGGAATCTTCAACGCCTTGTAGATGATGCCGGAATAGAAATCGACGTTCGGGTACAGCTTGTGCTCGATGAAATAGTCGTCCTTGAGCGCTACCTCCTCGAGCTTCAGCGCGACTTCCAGCAGCGGGTCGTCCACGCCGAGCTGGTCGAGCACCTCGTGGCACTTCGCGCGGATGATCTTGGCGCGAGGATCGAAGTTCTTGTACACGCGATGGCCAAAACCCATCAGGCGGAAGCCCGAGCTCTTGTCCTTGGCACGCGCGACCGCTTCCCCGACTTTTTTCGCGTCGCCGATTTCGGTCAGCATCTTCAGCACCGCCTCGTTGGCGCCGCCGTGCGCCGGGCCCCACAACGCGGTGATGCCGGCGGCGATCGACGCGTACGGGTTGGCGCCGGTGGAGCCCACCAGCCGCACCGTCGAGGTACTGGCGTTCTGCTCGTGGTCGGCGTGCAGGATGAACAGCAGGTCCAGCGCCTCGGCCACCACCGGGCTCATCTCGAGCGGTTCGCTCGGCACCTCGAACATCATGTGCAGGAAACGGTCGACGTACTCGAGGTTGTTGCGCGGATAGCGGATCGGCCAGCCGATCGAATAGCGGTACGCGGCCGCGGCGAGGGTCGGCATCTTGGCGATCAGGCGGATCGCGGCCAGCTTGCGCTGGGCGGGATCCGCGTTGTCGTTGGTGTCGTGGTAGAACGCCGACAGCGAAGCGACCGACGCGCACAGCATCGCCATCGGGTGGGCGTCGTAGTGGAAACCGCGCAGGAAGTTCTTCACCGCCTCGTGCATCATCGTGTGATGCGTCACCTGGTCCTCGAAGGCGTGCATCTGCGCCGGGCTCGGCAATTCGCCTTCCAGCAGCAGGTAGGCGACCTCCAGGAAACGGGATTGCCCGGCCAGCTGCTCGATCGGATAACCGCGGTACAGCAACACGCCCTGCTCGCCGTCGATGAAGGTGATCGCACTCTTGCACGCCGCGGTGGCGGCAAAGCCGGGGTCGAACGTGAAGTGCCCGGTGTCGCGGTAGAGCGATGCGATGTCCACGCAACTCGGTCCCTGGCTGCCCTCGACAAGCGGCAGGGACGCGGAATGGCCGGGGGTGGTCAGGGTTACAGTCTTGTTGGACACGCGGGACTCCTTGGGCACGCTGCGACTCGTGCAACATCGATCAATTTATCCGATCGATTATCGCACGATGCGGCCGCGCACGCAGGCGACGCGACACCCCCGGCGGTCGCAAGGAGCGTCGCCGGCAACGAAAACGCCCTCCGTGCAGCGCACGAAGGGCGTCGCAAAACCGAACCGCGAAACGCCAGGATCAGGCCGGCTTCCTGCCTGCCGCGTAACGCCGCTTGAACTTGTCGATGCGGCCTCCCGAGTCCAGCACCTTCTGCTTGCCGGTGTAGAAGGGATGCGAGGCCGAGGAGATGTCGACCTTGACCACGGGGTATTCGTTGCCGTCTTCCCACTTGATGGTTTCGTCGCTGCTCATCGTCGAGCGCGTCAGGAACGCGAAATCGGACGCGGCGTCCTGGAAGACCACCGGGTGGTAATCGGGGTGGATGTCGGCTTTCATGGGTATTCGCCTGGACTGGATTGCTGCGGGCAAGGGCGGAATTGTAACCCGGGCGGGGCCGTGCGGGCAAGCCTGGTCAGGCCTCGGCAAAGCGTGCGGCCGCGCCGATCCAGCGTTCGGTCAGGCGGCGCGCCAATGCCGGGTGCCCGCCCAGCATGGCCGTCCCGACCCGCTGCACCGCCGGCATCAACGTGGCGTCGCGCACGATGTCAGCCACCCGGAAGCCCATCTCGCCGGTCTGGCGCGTGCCCAGCAGTTCGCCCGGCCCGCGCAGGCGCAAGTCCTTTTCCGCGATCGCGAAGCCGTCGTTGGTTTCGCGCAGGGTTTCCAGCCGCTGTTTCGCCAGCCCCGACAGCGGCGGCTGGTACAGCAGCACGCAGCTGGACGCGATGCTGCCGCGCCCGACCCGCCCGCGCAGTTGGTGCAATTGCGCGAGGCCCAGCCGCTCCGCGTTTTCGACCACCATCAGGCTGGCGTTCGGCACGTCCACGCCCACCTCGATCACGGTGGTCGCGACCAGCAAGGCAAGCCGGCCATCCTTGAAGGCATCCATCGCCGCCTGTTTGTCACGCGCCTTCATGCGTCCGTGCACCAGGCCGACGCTGAGCCCCGGCAGCGCCGCGCGCAATTGCGCGTGCGCAACCTCGGCCGCCTGCGCCTGCAGTTGTTCGCTGTCTTCGATCAACGTGCACACCCAGTACGCCTGCCGCCCCTCGGCGCAGGCCGCGCGGATGCGCTCGATCACCTCGTCGCGACGGGTGTTGGCGATCGCGACTGTGCGCACCGGGGTGCGTCCCGGCGGCAATTCGTCGAGGGTCGATACATCGAGATCGGCATACGCGCTCATCGCCAGCGTGCGCGGGATCGGCGTCGCGGTCAGCACCAGTTGATGCGGTGCTTCGCCAGCACCGGCGCCCTTGTCGCGCAGGTCCATCCGCTGCTGCACGCCGAAACGGTGCTGCTCGTCCACGATCACCAGCCCCAGCCGCGCGAACTCGACGCCTTCCTGCATCAACGCATGGGTGCCGACCACCAGCGGCGCACCGCCGGCCAGCCTGGCGAGTGCCGTCGTACGCGCGTGCCCGGTCACCTTGCCGGCCAGCCATACCACCTCGATATCGAGCGGCTCGAACCATTCGCGGAAGCTGCGCAGGTGCTGTTCGGCCAGCAACTCGGTCGGCGCCATCAGCGCGGCCTGCTGGCCGTTCGCGATCGCGCGCAAGGCGGCCAGCGCGGCCACCACCGTCTTGCCCGAGCCCACGTCGCCCTGCACCAGCCTCAGCATCGGCACGCGCTTGCCGAGGTCGCGCCCTACTTCCTGCGCCACGCGCTGCTGTGCGCGCGTGAGCGTGAATGGCAGTGCTTCCAGAAAGCGCTTCTGCAAATCCGGATCGACCGGCAACACCGGCGCACGATGCCTGCGCACCCGCGCGCGCAAGCGCTTGAGGCTGATGTGATGCGCCAGCAATTCCTCGAACGCGAGACGCTGCTGCGCGGGATGCCGGCCCGCCAGCAACGCCGGTACGTCGGCATCGGGCAGCGGGTGGTGCACGCCCAGCAGTGCATCGCGCAACGGCATCAAGCCCAACGGTTGCAGCAACCCGGGTGGAATCAGTTCCAGCGCCGCCTCGCCCGGCAAACGCGCAAGGGCCTTGTCGATCACGCCGCGCAGGCGTTGCTGGCCAAGGCCTTCGGTCACCGGGTAAATCGGTGTAAGGGTGGCCTCGATGGCCGCGCCTTCCCGCACCACCCGATACTGCGGGTGCACCATCTCGAGGCCGTGCTGGCCGTGGCGGATCGCGCCGTAGCAACGCAAGCGCACGCCGGGCGCGAATTGTTGCGCCTGCTGGCGGCGGAAATGGAAGAACCTCAGCACCAGGGTGTCGCGCGAGGCATCGCCGATTGCGACCCGCAACTGCGGCCGGTACCGGAAACCGGTTTCGACCGCTTCGACCACGCCTTCAACCTGCGCTGCTTCGCCGGCAACCAGATCGCGGATCGGGGTGATCCGCGTGCGATCCTCGTAGCGCAACGGCAGGTGGAACCACAGGTCCTGCACACGCTCGACGCCGAGCCTGCGCAGGGTGTCCGCGAGCGCCGGGCCGACCCCCGGCAGCGCCGTGGCCGGCGCGAGTCCGGGATCGCCGGAGTCCGACAGGCGGGTAGCGTCCGGTTTCGTCACCCGTGCAAGGTTAGCCGATGCCGCGGTGCAACGACGCACGCCGGACGCGTCAGCCGCCGGTCACCGCGATCACGTCGATTTCGACCGCCGCGCCGCGCGGCAACGCGGCGACACCAATGGTCGAACGCGCTGGATACGGTTCGTTGAAATACTGCTTCATCACCTCGTTGACCACACCGAAGTTGCCGAGATCGGTCATGTAGATCGCCACGCGCACGACGTTGTCGAACGAAGCGCCGCCCGCCGCCAGCACCGCTTGCAGGTTTTCGAACACACGCGTCGACTGCGCTTCGATGCCACCGGCCACCATCTCGCCGGTGGCGGGATCGAGGGGCGTCTGGCCGGACAGATACAACGTGTTGCCGGCGCGTACGGCCTGCGAATAAGGACCGATGGCTTGCGGCGCGGAATCGGAATGAATCGGGTTACGCGACATCATGCAACTCCTTGGGTCAGTGATCTTGTGGAGGTTTGCTCATTGCGGGGAACCGGTCGACGATTTTCCCCGTCGGCGTCGTAGAACGCCATGCTGGACGCGCCATCGGCGGCCACATCGAGCAGGATCCGCTTGCGCCCCTTCGCATCCATCAGCGCCACCTTCGCGTCGCCGTCACCATCGCGTCCGACCCAGATGCGTTGGGCGCGCCGCCCTCCCGCATAACCCGCAACGCCGAGTCCGGAGAACTTGTCGGTCTGGTCGTCGACGCCGGCAAGCTGCACGACCTGGCCGGCTCCGTACTTGTCGAAAGACAAACTCGCTCCCGAATCCACGATCTCGCCCTTCGCGTTCTTGTGGCCCGCGAAAATCAGCCCACCGGCTTCGGAGCCTTCGTCGTTGTAGAAAAGCATGCCCGCCTGCGGTCGCGTCGGAGGACCCTTCTGCTTGCCATGGACGATGACACCCGGCAGCTCGGCGTGATCCGATATCACCATGCGCAAGGTTCCGTCGGGCTCGACGACGTTGATGCGGTGGACGGTGATCGGGTCGAAGTGTCGAGCCGGTGCAGGTAATCCGTAGAGGCCCGCAAGCACGAAAGCCACGGCCAGGACGCCCGCGTAGATGGCCAGATAACGCTGCGTTGCGTGCATTTCCACCCTCCGCGAGCCCGGCATTCCTTGAATTCTGATCTCCGGGGATCATTCAAAGCGGGTATCGGTAAACCCCGTTCACCACCTTGGTGTTGCGGATCCGGCGCATCACGTCGGCAAGGTGTTTCCGGTGTTTCACCTCGAGCGCGAAGATCAGGGTGGCGGCCTGGATGCCGCGTTCGATGTACTTGACGTCGTCGATGTTGGAATTGGCCTCCGCGATCGCCGCCGACACCGTCGCCAGCACGCCCGGCCGGTTGACCACCTCGACCCGCAGTTCGACGCGGTAGTCGCCCTGCACGTCGCTGTCCCAGCCGATCTCGACGCGGCGCTCGGGCTGCCTGGAAAGTTCCACGAGATTCGGGCACTCCACGCGGTGGACCACGATGCCCTTGCCGGGCGAAAGATAGCCCACGATATCGTCGCCCGGAACCGGGTGGCAGCACTGGCCGAAGCTCAGGATGCCGCGTTCTGCGCCACTGATGCGGATCTTCTCGGAGCGGTGCTGCGCCGCGCCGATCACCGACCCGCCCAGCGCGATCAACTTGGCCGACACCTGGTCGGGCATGCGGTTGCCCAGCGCGATGTCGGACAGCAGGTCTTCCAGCCGGTGCAGGTTGTTGTCGGCGAGAAACCGGTCCAGCGCCTCGGGCGGGATTGCATCAAGGCTGGAGCCGCCGGAATCCAGCGCGCTTTCCAGCATCCGGTGCCCGAAATCGATCGCGTCCTCGTGCTGCAGGTGCTTCAGGTACTGGCGGATCGCCGCGCGCGCCTTGCCGGTCACCGCGAAATCCAGCCATTGCGGATTGGGCGCCGCCGAGGGCGCGGTGATCACCTCGACGGTCTGGCCCGATGCGGGCTGCGCGCGCAGCGGCGCGAGCTTGCCGTCGATGCGCGCCGCGACGGCGTGCATGCCGACATCGGTGTGCACCGCGAACGCAAGATCCAGCGCGGTTGCGTTCTTCGGCAGCGCCTGGATGTCGCCGGCCGGCGTGAACAGGTAGACCTCGTCCGGGAACAGGTCGACCTTGACGTTCTCGATGAATTCCAGCGACGACGGCGTGGCCGCCTGGGTGTCGGCCAGGCCCGCAACCCACGCGCGCGCGCGCGACTGCGCGCTGTTGTAGGGAATGGCGTCCTGCTTGTAGGACCAGTGCGCGGCCACCCCGCGTTCGGCGACGGTGTCCATTTCCCCGGTGCGGATCTGGATTTCGATGGGCGCAGCGAACGGCCCGAACAGCACCGTGTGCAGCGACTGGTAGCCGTTGGCCTTGGGGATCGCGATGAAATCCTTGAATCGACCTTCCACCGGCTTGAACAGCGAGTGCGCCGATCCGAGCGCCTGGTAGCAATGCGCCACCGTATCGGTCACCAGCCGGAAACCGTACACGTCCATCAACTGGTCGAAGGTCTTGTGTTCGCTCTTCATCTTCGACCAGATGCTGTACGGCGCCTTGACGCGGCTGATGATGCGTACCGGGATGCCGTCCGCAGCCAGGCGTTCGGCCAACGCGTGCTCGATCTTCTCCATCGACTCGCGGCGATTGCCCAGCGTGCGCTTGATGCGCGAGGCGATGATCTTGTAGCGGTCGGGGTACAGGCTGCGGAAACCGAGATCCTGCAATTCGGAGCGGATCGCGTTCATGCCCAGGCGCGCGGCGATCGGCGCATAGATGTCCAGCGTCTCGCGCGCGATGCGGCGGCGTGCGTCCGGCGCCATCACCGACAGCGTGCGCATGTTGTGCAGGCGGTCGGCCAGCTTGATCAGGATCACGCGCAGGTCGCGCGCCATCGCCAGCAGCATCTTGCGAAAACTCTCCGCGTCGGCCTCGAGGCGGCTCGCGAAATCCACGCGCTCGAGCTTGGTGACGCCGTCCACCAGTTCGGTGACCGTGGACCCGAAGCTTGCTTCGAGCTGCACCCGCGTCATCCCGGTGTCTTCGAGGGTGTCGTGCAGGATCGCCGCGATGATCGTCTCGGCGTCCAGGCGCAGCCCCGCAAGGATCGACGCCACCGCCAGCGGGTGGGTGATGTAGGGCTCGCCGCTCTTCCGGCGCTGGCTCGCGTGTGCGTGCGCACCCACCGCGTAGGCGCCGCGCACGCGCTCGATCTGCTCGGGCGGAAGATAAGCGGCGAGCTGTTCGGCAAGCACATCGATGCCGGACCTGTCGGCGGGCCCCACCGCCAGCGGTTCCGCCGGCACTGTTTCCGTTTTCGTCTTGCGCTTGCGCATGCCTGCAAGCTAGACAGGCGCGCGGCGGGAGTCAACATCGCGTACCGTTCCAGCGGCGGGCGGCTGGGCGCGCCGCGGCGCAACCGTGCCAACCATTTCGCGAATGGATCGTGCGGAGCCGTGACATCCCTGTCTTTTTCCGAGCCCCTCCCGGAGGCGCGGGTGGCTTGCTCTTGCATGGCCTAGAGAAAATCACCAAACAGAAGGCCATCCCGCGAACACGCCCTTCGCCCGTCCATGGGCTGCAGGTGCACTCGCGGCCACCGGGGTTCGCCGACGGCACGTCCGTGTGTCGGCGGCGAACTGGCGCACTTCCTGTGCGCCACCCTCTGGGCATTCCCGTCGTCCGCTCGCCGTGTTCGAGGGGCCCCATTGGCGCGCGTCCCGCGCGCGTGGACGGACGGAGCAAGTCGGCCGATCTCGCTTCCAGTCAGGCCATGGAAGGCCGGCAACGAAGCGACACCCGGCGCGGTGGGCGGTGCCGCAGCCGCGCTGCCGGGCGCGCGAGCAAGGCGCGCATGTCCGACTGCAGGGGTGCAGGAGTTCGCGCCGGCGCCCGCGCCATGCGGGCAGGGCAGTCGAGACAACAGGACGTTGTCGAGACCACCGCCACAGGCACCACGGTCCTTGGCTACTTTCCGCCGTAACAGGAAGTAGCTCGCTCGCCGCCGACCAAATCGGCAGGATTGCCGATTTGAACGCCGAAGGCGGCCCGAAGGGCGAGCCACAGGGATGTGGCGAGTAGGCGAGCGGAACCATTGCGAAAACGTCACATGCTCGCGAAGCGAGCGAAACAGCACGAAGATGAATCGTT
>DASURP010000093.1:0-13908 GCA_036279975.1 Rhodanobacteraceae bacterium | reverse complement strand
GCGGGCACCCATGCGTTTTCGCCCACGATCCGCACTGGCGGTGCAATGGAAACAGGGCGGGAGTTTCAGCTCCCGCCCCGGGTGTTGCCACGCCACGATTGCATCGCGGTGCTCAGTGCGCGTCGGCAACTTCACCGTGGGTATGGCTGGTCCCTTTATCGACCAGGTTGTGCACGGCTTCGACGAAGTGCGTGAATTGCACGTAGGACGCCACGTACTCGCGACCCTGCTCCACCGACTGGTCGGCGGACTGCCGATGCCTGTAGGCGGTTGCGAAGCGCTCGTCGACCTGGCTGCGGATCGCTGCCGCGAGTTCACCGGCCAGTTCATTGACGTTGCCGCTCACCAGTGCCCGATCCGCCGCGGCGATCGCGGGTTCCACGCTGCCTGCCGGCTTGATGCCGGTGAAGGCCGCTCCTTCGCTGGCGCGATGGACCCTGACTAGCGTTTCGAAGAAGTAGTTGTCGGCGACCTTTTTCGCGGTCTCGCTTTCGCCGCGGACCGCCAGGGCCATGTTGAACGCGCTGCGTATCTCGGCCTCATCGTTCGCAGGTACCCACTTGAGGACCGGCGTGACGTCCTTCTGGACGAGCGCCTTCTGGGCGTCCGCGATGACCGGGCCATCCAGGCTGTCGCAGTGGGCAAAGGCCGGAGTGGCGAATGCAAACGCAAGTGTCGCCGCCAGCAGCAGGGTCGCAATTCGCGGAAACCTGATCCGTGATCGTGCAAAGTTTGTCTGTATACGCATGCGATTCTCCTTGGTTGCGGTGGCTTTGGCTGCGCGTCCCGCCCGATGCGGGACGGACGCCGGCCGTTGCCGTCGTGCAGCGGCCACCAAGTGCTGTCCACACGATACGATGCGGGGAGGGATCCAGTGGATGATCTGGCGCAAGCAAGTCCAAAGTCAGGCGCCTTTTGTCTTGGGAGCCGCTCGACCTTCGATCATCGCCTGCAATCCACCCGGGTCCAGAATCCGCACCCACTGGCGACCCGAGTCGACCAGCCCCTCACGTTTCATCCGCGCCATGACGCGGCTGACGGTTTCCGGCGTGGCGCCCACCATGGCGGCCAGGTCCTGCTGCGGGAGCGGCACCTGGATGAGAATGCCGTGTCCGGTTTCCTCGCCCAGGCGCTCGCCGAGCTTGACCAGGGCCATCGCGATCCGTGCGTCGACCCGGGATGTGGTCAGCTGGCGGATGGCTTCACGCGCGTCGTTCAGGCTCCGGGACGCGCTCTTCAACACCTCGATGGTGACCCCGGGGTATCGCTCCAGCAGTTGCTGGAACGCCGGTGCGGACACCGACAGCACGCAGCAGGCCGTGTGGGCGAGGGCGGTCTCGGGATAGTGGCCGAGACCCAATGCCGCGAGGCCGCCAAACAGGCCGCCTTGGGGCAGCAGGTCGACCACCACGTCGTCGCCGGCCGGGCTGTGCCGCAGCAATTTCACGTTGCCATGGGCGACGAAGAACAACGACCTGGCCGGCCCGCCTTCCCTGCAGATGACCTTGCCCGCCGGATAGTGCTGCTCGCGGAATCGCTCGTCGACTGTTGCCAGGGCTTCGGCAGAAAGTCCCTTGAAGTACGTGGAGCGTCCCAGGATTTCGCGGCGCAGCTTCGGCGAACAGTGATCCGGAGCGAGGCTGTCACGATGCAGGGGCGTTACGCGACGACGACTCATGGCGTGCTCATCCGGCCGGCGCGGACAGTTTACATTCGTCCCTCGATGCTCCGGTCTCGATACCGGCATCGCCGCGGTGCAGGGCGACGCGCCCCAAGACATCACTGCGGTCCCGCCTCTTCGAACTGCGGCAAGTGGCCCGTGCCCCGGCTCCGCAAGTGGTCATTGCCTGCCGGATCGGGCGTCGGTACGCTCGGCATACCTCGTGGGGGCAGGGCCATGCGTATCGTGGACGCAGGACACGCGGTGTTCGCCTTGACCATGCTCGGCGTCGGAATCCTCGGCTTCGTCCAGGGCGACTTCGTGCAGATCTGGCAGCCGGTGCCCAAGGCATGGCCGGCGCGAGAAGCATTGGTCTACCTTTGCGCGGCAGTTTCGCTTTCATGCGGAGCGGGACTGCTGTGGTGCCGCACCGCGGCGACAGCCGCGCGCGTGCTGTTCTTTTACCTGCTGGTCTGGATGCTGCTGGTCAAGGTGCGTTTCATTTTTCTGGCCCCGACTGCCGAGGTGTCGTACCAGAGCAACGGAGAGAATGCGGTGGTCGTGGCGGGCGCATGGGTCTTGTACGCCACGCTGGCGTCCGCGTGGGACCGGCGGCATCTCGAATTCTTCAGCGGCGAAACGGGCCTGCGCGTCGCGCGGGCGCTGTTTGCACTGGCGCTGATCGCGTTCGGCCTGTCGCACTTCTTCTATCTTCAGTTCACCGCGCCGCTGGTGCCGGCGTGGTTGCCGTGGCCCGTGGGCTGGGCCTATTTCACCGGTTGTACCTATCTCGCGGCGGGCCTGGCCGTGTTGACTGGAGTGTGCGCGAAACCCGCAGCCCTGCTGGTGACGCTGCAGATGGGCTTGCTCACGCTGCTGGTGTGGCCACCATTGGCGCTCGCCGGCACCATTACCGCCGGGCAGTGGGGTGAGTTTGCCGTTTCCTGGATACTGACCGCCGCTGCCTGGGTGGTGGCCAACTCGTATCACGGCGCGGGCTGGTTCGTGGCCCGCGCGCGAACCCGCGTGGCAACGTGAGCGGGCTTCCCGCTTGCCCGATGCCGCAGTACCGCCAGTCAGGAGGAAAACCGTGACCGCCACGTTGCGACCCAGCCGCCTGTTTTTCGCTGCCTGCATGATCGCGCTCGGAGTCACCGGGCTGGTCAACGGCGATTTCGCGCTCGTGTGGCAGCACGTTCCCGCCGGCATTCCGGGGCGAACCGTCCTCGCCTATGCGTGCGCCGTGATCGAACTGGCGGCCGGGATCGGACTGTTGTTCGAACGCACGCTGGGGACGGCGTCCCGGATCCTGTTTGCGTATCTGGTGTTGTGGGTCGTGCTGCTGGAGATCCCCGGCGTGGTTCGGGTGCCGCTGGATACCGGCGCTTGGGGCGGCATCGGTGAAATCGGGACGATGCTGGCGGGCGTGTGGTGCCTGTACGCGGAACATGCCCGCGCCTCGCCGTCCGGCATCCGCGCTGCGCGCTGGCTGCTGGTGTTCACGCTGCCGATGCTCGGCGTCGAAGTGATCGTGGACGCGCTGGCAGCGGGCGATCGGGTGATGCAGCCGTGGTTGCAGGCCTTGCCGTACCCGGCTGCGTGGGCGATCCTCACCGGCGTCGGCAGCATCGCGGCGGGCCTCGGCATTTTGTTCGGCGTCTGGCCGCGGCTTGCCGCGAGCCTGGAAGCTGCGATGGTGGCCGTGATCGGACTCGTGTACTGGGCGCCCGACCTGTATACCGGCCGCACCGCCAGTACCGCCTTCATCATCACCTTGCTGGTTGCGGCTGGCGTCTGGGTAGTGGCCGACAGCTGGCGCGGTGTGCGCTGGTTTGCCACCTGGCCGCCGGTCTGGAAGGTGTGACGCCTGGCCGGCCCGGGAAACAGGTCCGTTGCCCGGTGCACGCTGGTGCTTGCGGGGCCGTGTCCGCGACAGGGTGGGGTCAGGCCGGGTCGTACGGAAGCGCGAATCGCGCGAAAGTGCCAAGGTCGATGTTGGATCCGCACACCATCACGCCCACCCGCTTGCCGGCCAGCCGCTCGCGCAAGGATTCGCACAAGGCCGCGGTCGCGGCGGCGCCGGCGGGTTCCACCGCGAGTTTCATGTCGGCGAACAACAGGCCTGTCGCGCGTTGCATCGCCTCGTCGGGAATGGTCACGATCCCGTCGACGAAGCGCCGGGCGATGCCGAAGCTGTACGGCAGGGCGTAGGGAGCGCCGAGGCTGTCTGCGATGGTGTCCACCTTGTCGATGGACTGCGGCGTGCCGGCGGCGAAGCTCCGCGACATGCTGTCGGCGCCCTCGGGCTCCACGCCGTACACCCTGCAGTCGGGTTGCATCTGCTTCACCGCGCAGGCGATGCCCGCGATCAGGCCACCGCCGCCGATCGGGACGATCACCGCGTCCAGGTGCTCGACCTGGTTGCACAGCTCGTAGCCGACCGTCGCGGTGCCCAGTACGGTCAGTTCGCCCTCGAACGGATGGATGAACCTGCGGCCCTCGTCGTGCTCGATGCGCTTCACCTCGTCGAATGCGTGGTGCACGTCGTCCACCAGCAGCACGTCGGCGCCGTAGGCGCGGCACAGCGCCACCCGCGCGGGATTGGCGGTCTTCGGCATCACGACTTTCGCGGTGGCGCCGACGCTGCGCGCCGCGAACGCGACGGCGATCGCATGGTTGCCGGCGCTGACTGCGGTGACGCCGCGGCTGCGTTCGTCATTCGACAGCCCCAGCGCATTCAGCAACGCGCCGCGTGCCTTGAAGGTGCCGGTGTACTGGAACAGTTCCAGTTTCAGGAAGACCTGCGTATCGCGTCCTGCCGCGTGTTCGATCGCGTCCCCCCGCCAGCGCCACACGGGTGTCTCGCGCACGCGCTCGCCCAGCCGCGTGCGTGCGGCCCGGATGTCGTCGAGGGATGGATGCGCCGTCATGCAGAGGCCTGGGGCACGTCCGGGACCGGGACCTTCTTGGTGCCGGCCAACTCGGCATCGGTCTGCTCGATGTTGCGGCGGGCGAAGTGCTTGAACCAGCCCCAGTCGCCGTACTTCTTTGTCAGTTCCGGAAGCACGCTGTCGACCACGGCCTCGCCGGTCTTGCCGGATGCGCGTGCGTCGGCCACCGCCTCGCGCAGCGCGGCAAGGTAATCGCGGAATGCACGCACGTCGGTGGCCTTGCCGACGTCGCCGTGTCCGGGCACGAAGGCCGCATCCGGGTAGTCGTGCAGGCAGGTGTCGTTGCTGGCGATCTGCTCGCTCGTATTGGCGTCGATCAGGTTGGGCAGGGTATGGTTCCAGAAGATGTCGCCGGTGAATACGACGCCGGCGTCGGGGATGATCACGCTCGAATCGCTGCCGGTGTGGCCTTCCAGCGTGCGCACGATGACCTTGCGATTGCCCAGCCAGATCGTGATGCCGTGCGTGTAGGTGACTTGCGGCAGTCCCAAGGTGGCGACGAACCGTAGCTGTTGCTTGGTCGGGTGGGCGCCGAAAAACTTGAGGTTCTGCGTGCGTTCCCAGGCGCGCACGTTTCGTTGCGCGAGCACCGTCGCCCCGGCCGCGGCGAACACGTTGTTGCCGGCCACGTGGTCGAGGTGGTAGTGGGTGTCGACGACGAAACGGATCGGCTCGCCGGTTCTTGCCCGTATCGCCGCCAGCAGTGCCCTGGCCGCGGCCGGGTCCTCGAAGGTGTCGATGACCAGCACGCCGTCGGAACCGATCACGAACCCGGCATTGGCGCCCGCGCCGCTCCTCGGGACCGCGATCGCGGCCCACGCGCCGTGGCCGAGATCATGCAACGTGAAGAAAGCAGGCGCGGGTTCGGCGGCGCCAGCAGTCCGCGATGCTGCGCCGGCCAACAGGGCGAGCGCGAGCAGGCATTTCCGCAGCATGGTCCGGGTCTCCGCGAGGGCGTGATGGGTGCCGTCAATAACGCACGAAGTATGGCACCGCCATCAGCACGATGCCGATCACGATCAGCCACGGCACGCTGGCAACGAACCACGGGGAGGCAACCAGGCCAATGCCGCACAGCAGCGGCACGATCATCGATTGGCGCTTGCCGTAGATGAAGTAGCCGACGCCGATTGCGCCGAACAGCATGCCCCACAGCAAGGTGGCGGGACTGGGCATGACGTTTCAGGCCAGTTCGAAGCGGACGCGGCGCATGGACGGGTCGGCTTCCACCAGCTTCACGCCGACGCGTGCGCCCAGTGGCAAGTCGCGGTCGGCGTCGATGCGGGTCTCCACCGCCGGCTCTTCGATCATCACCGTGCCGGACCGCGTGTCGCCGTCCTCGCGGCTGGTGACGATGGCCGGAAAGCTTGCGCCGACACGCGGCGACAAGACCACGGCTTCGAGCAGGTCCGTGGTCGCGTGTTCGAACGACCCCGCCGTGCGGTCGGCTGCGCGCATCGTGCCGGGTAGCGCGTCGAGCTTTTCCAGCACCCATTCGGGCACCGGCTTGCCGGCGCACAGCGCGACACAGGTTTCGCCGGTGTAGCGATCGACCAGCCGGCGCAACGGCGCGGTGGCGTGGGTGTATTCCGCGGCCAGCGCCGACTGCATGGGCTGCACGGGCAGCGAACCGTGGAAACTCGCGTAACCCGCGCCGCGCAACACGCGGGTGCAGGCCACCAGCATCGCCACCTGTGCGGGGTCCGACGGATCGAGCGTGTCGATGAACTGCGGATACGCACGATCCGGCGGCCAGGCAAGTTTCAGGTTGGCCGCGGTCTCGCGCAGGTGCGCGATCGCACCCGGGTCGGGCTCCGGCAGGGTGCGCAGGATCCCGACCTTGCCCTGCACCATCAGGTGCGCGGCGGCCATGCCGGTCAGCAACGAAATCTGCTCGTTCCAGTCCTCGACCGGGTGGCGCGCGCGATAGGCCAGCGTCCAGCGGCCATCGACCTGGGTGGCCTCCTGCTCGGGCAGCGGCAGGCTGATGGCCCCCAGCTTGTCCGCGCGCTGCTTGCGCAGTTCGCCCACTTCGCGCAGCAATGCCCATATCGGGTCGGCCAGGCCGGCGTCGATCCCGGCCTGCACGCTGGCGTAATCGCAACGCTTGCGGCTCCTGACGCGCGCGCGCTGTACGGTGACGTGCGTGCCTTCGCCGCTCGCATCGAGGTCGATGCTCCACAGCAGCGCAGAGCGCAACTGGTCGGGCAACAATGAGATCGCGCCTTCGGAAAGCACACGCGGATGCAGCGGAATGGTATGGCCGATGCCGTACAGGGTTTCGCCGCGACGCTGGGCCTCGGTGTCGACCGGGCCGCCCGGCGCGACGAACGCGGCGACGTCCGCGATCGCGTAGTACACGCGGTAGCCGTCGCCCTTGCGCTCCAGCCACAGCGCCTGGTCGAGATCCATCGAACCCGACGGGTCGATGGTGATGAACGGGATGTCGGTGCGGTCCAGGTCGGGCAGTTTCGTGCCGGTCGCGGCGTCGCGTGCGGCGGTCTCGACCTCGGGCGGGAACGCATCGGGCAGGCGCATGCTGCGGCGGATGTCATCGAGTCCCTGCAACAGCAGGGGATGGTCCGGTGCGTCGACGTGCAGGCGGCGGGTGATGGGCATTTGGTTTCCTTGGCGAGGGTCTGCCGTCAGGCTGCTTCCCCCCTTCCTCCGGGAGGGAGAAGGGAAAGTCAAACCTCCTTCCCGGTGGGTGTGGAGACTTTCATTACAAAATACGCAAGCGCCGTTCCTCACCCCCACCAGAACACCGTCGCGATGATCGCGTACAGCGCAAGCAGGGATGCGCCTTCGCCCCAATCGGATTTGCCGTCGAAAGTGATGAAGGCCGTCACCAGCACCGCGATCGCGACACTCACCACCAGCATCGGCGGGAACACCAGCGTCAGCGGGGTGTAGCCGAACAGGCGCGACAGGATCACCAGCGCCGGCGCGAGTACCAGCGCGATCTGCAGCGGGGAATTGATGACGACCGAGAACGCGTATTCGGAACGGTTCTTCGCCGCAAGCTGGATGCCGACCACGTTCTCGACCGCGTTGCCGGCAATCGCGACGATCACCAGGCCCGCGAACGCATCCGAGATGTGCAGGGTGCGCATCGCCGGTTCCAGTGCGTGCACGAACCATTCCGACACGAACGCAGCGGCAATGGAGGCGCCGGCCAGCATCGCCAACGCCAGCGCCAATGGCCAGCGCGGTGGTGCGTGGTGCTCGGCGGCATCGTTGCCGGGTTTGCTTCTCAGTGCAGCAGGCAGCGTGATCGCGAACAGCATGAGCAGGATGATGGCGACCACCAGCGCCAGTGTGTCCTCGTGCGGCGCGGCCGGCGTATGCACGTAGCTCGCCAGCGAGGGCGCCACCATTGCGGCAACCGCCAGCAGCATCAGCACCGTGGTGGTGCGCGCACGTTGCGAATCGATCCGCTGGGTGCCGTGGCGCAAGCCGCCGACCGTGAAGGCGAGGCCCAGCACCAGCAGCAGGTTGGCGAGGATCGAGCCGATCAGGGCCGCCTGCACCACCATCAACAGGCCGGCCTTCAGCGCGAACAACGCGATGAACAGTTCCGGCAGGTTGCCGAGCGCGGATTGCAGCACGCCGGTCGCGCCGGCGCCGAAACGGTCGCCGAGTTGTTCCACCGAACGCCCGACCAGCGCCGCCAGCAGCGCCACCGCGAGGCCCGAGCAGAGGAACGCTGGAACGGCCCCGGCGCCCGCGAAGCGCGTCGCCCCCGCAGCCGCGATCAGTGCGACGCTGCCGCCGACGATGATCCAGTCGGAACGGGCGAACCTGCGCGAAGGGAGGGTCGCGCTCACGGGCATGGCGGCATCGGGGACGTACCTGCTTCATTCGGGCGATCGACCCGCGCAACCATACACCATCGTCGTTCCGTGGCCGCCGCCTGCAGCATCGGCGGCAGGTCCGGGAGCGCCATCAATGGTTGCGTCCAGCCACCCGGCTATTTCGCGGATTTCCGCGCCGCGGCGATCCAGCCGGCAAGCTGGCGCATGCGCACGGTATTGCGGGCTTCGCCGGGAGCGGTATCGATCAGCGTCGCCGCTTCGGCGAGGTCGGTGTTGCGCCGGCTGCGGCCGTCGCCGCCGGCCAGTGCCTCGACGTACAGCGCATACGCGAAATCCTGCCGGAACGTCACGCCCGCGGCGCCGGCCTGCTGTTGTCCGCGGTACCAGTCCAGCGCCGGTTGCAGTATTTTTTCCGCCTCGGCGCTGCGGCCCTGCCTGGCGACGGCATCCGCCAAGACGACCGACGCCCGTGCTGTCCGCGATCGGGGATCACTTTCCGACCGATTGTTGGGCGGCAGCGCCCGCAAGCGCCGCGCGAAGGATTCCGCCCGCGCGTAGTCCCCGGTCAGGATGCTGGCTTCGGCCGCGATACCGAGCATGTTGCCCAGGATCGCGTCCTTGATGGGTGGGCTGCGCGATCCGGCGGGCGTATCGATCGCATCGAGGTTGTGCAGCACCGTCGTGGCGGTCGCCAGAGCCGCATGCGCGTTGCCTTCCAGCAGTTGCACGACGGCCTCGGGACCCTTGATCGCGCCGACCAGCACCGGCAGCCTGGGGTCATCGGGCGCCATTTGCGCGTCGGCTTCACCGGCGTCTCGCTCGAAACCCTGCAACGAGCGCGCAGCTCCGGCCGAGTCGCCTGTTTGCGCCTGGAGCACTGCAAGGCCGGTCCAGAAGCCCACGAGCGTCGGGCCAAGGCTGGAAGGCCGGCGCGGGTCCCGTTCCAGCGCCTGCAGGGACTCGCGGGTTGCGATGGCCTGTTCCAGATCGCCCCGTTCGGCCTGGAAGTATGCGACCGCATCGAGGCCCAATGCCCAGTTCCGCCATGAATCGAGGTTGGACGGGTTGAAACGCACCAGTTCCTCGCCGGCCTGCGCGGCGCGCTGGGCGTAGTCCGCTGCGGCCGCCGGGTCGTGCCGGAGGAAGGCGAGCTGTCCGAGCAGTTCGGCCGCGAGGAAACGGTCCAGGCGTGCGTGCAGGTCCCCCGGCCGTCGCGCGAGCAGCTTCTCGGCGATGTCGTAAACCTGGTGCTGCAGCTTCCACGCTTCGTCGATCCGGCCCAGTGCAAGCAGCTCGCGCGATTCGGAATCGGCGGTGTCGGCGTACGAGGAGGCGGCGTCGAGGTCGGACAGGTCGATCGCACCCAGCCCGGCCAGGACCTTGCGGGCCTCCTCGCAGGTCTTGACGCCCTGTTCGAGGGGCTGGGTGTGGCTGAGGACATTCAGGGTGTCGCCGTACAACTGCCTGACGCGCCGTGATGGATCCTTTCCATACACCAGCGGTCGTAGCAGGTCGGCCGCCCGTCGCACCTGGGCTGGCGTGCCGCGGCCGCCGGTGATGATGCTGCCGCCCTGGCTTTGCAGCGCCAGCGCGAGACCGTAGGTCACCGCCTCGCCGTGGTCGCCCGAGTCGTACATCTGCTTGAACACGGCCTGGGCTTGGCCAAGACTCTTGTCGGCGTCGTCGAATTTGCCGCTGTCCTGTTGCGCCGAGCCCTCCCGTGTCAACGCCATGGCGCGGTTGATCCTGGTCCGCCGGGTGACGAGGCCGGGCGGCAGGGTGTCGTAGTAGGCAACGGTTTTCGCGGCCAGTGCACCGAGGGTTTCCAGGCGTCCGGTGGGCGCCAGCTGGTTGTAGAAATCCTCGATCATGAAGCTGACGAGGTTCTCGGCGTCGCTGCGGGATTTCTGGGCCTGGGCTTCGGCGGCTTGCGCCCGGTTGAAGCTGTACCAACCGAACAGGGCGCCGGCGATGGCGACCAGCATCAGCGCCAGGCAGACCGCGGCAATCAGGCGTGCGCGCAGTAGCGCGCGGTGCGCCGCCTGCTCGCGCGCCTGTTGTTCGGCCAATTGGCGCTTGGCCTGTTCGCGCATTTCCCGTGCGTGGCGTTGCTCGCGGCTGGCCAGCACCACGCTGCACAGCACGTCGTGGGTCAGTTCCACCCGGCGCATGTCGAGGCGTTCCTCGATCCTGAGCAGGCGGCGGTTGACCAGCATCGCCAGTGCATCCGGCGCCGCCCCGGCCTCGGCGAGCGCCTTCAGCACGCGCTCTTCGGCGAGGCTCTCGCGGTAGCCCGACTCGGTCAGCAACTCGTCCTCGATCACGCGGCGCACGCCGTCCGGCTGGTCGGCCAGCGCGCGTTCGTAGAACTCGGACAGGATGGTGTTGCGCGAACCGGCCAGCAAGTCGGCCGATATCTCGCCACGCCCCTGCGCGATGCGCGCGTTGTTGAGTTCGCGGCAGACCAGGCTGAGCAGCGACGGTTCGATCTCGGCGTTGGCGAGTTCCGAACCGCCCGCGACGAAGCGCACGATCGCCTCGGCGACTTCGCGGGTCACCAGCTTGCCACCGGACTGGAGCACCGCCGCCAGCGCCTGCGCGCCGGTCATCCGTGCCAGCCGCATCCGGTTCTGGGTGATCGAGGGCATGGTGCCCTTGAGGCTTTCCAGGTGCGCCAGGTAATCCTCGCGCAGCGCGATCAGCACCCGGTAATCGGCGCGCGCGAAATCGAAGTTGTCGACGATGGAATCATCGGTTTCGAGCCGCTGTTCCAGTGGCTGCGGCGCGCGGTTTTCCACCAGGTCGGCCAGTTCGGCCAGGAACTCCTTGGCGCGTTCGCGCCCCGCGTCGTCGGCCTGGCCGAGGGTGAAGATTTCCTCGAACTGGTCGAAGATCAGCAGCGGCAGCAACGGCTTGCCATCCGCATCGCGCAGCAGGTCGCCGCGGTGGTGCAGGAACTCCCACAGCGATTCGCCTTCGACCGCGGAGCCGGGACGGGCCCACACGCCGGCGGCTTCGGTGGCGCGGAAGATGGCCCGCTTGATCTGTTCGGCGGGCGCGGGGGAGCCGGGGGCGTAGTCGATGCGCACGTACACCGGGCAGTAACCTTCCGGGCGCAGGCGCGGCACCACGCCGGCGCGCAGCAAGGACGTCTTGCCGAGGCCCGACTGGCCGAACAGGATCGTGAGGTTCTTGCCCTGCACGCGGCGCGCAAGTTCCGCGGTTTCCTCGTCGCGGCCGTGGAAATACGCGCGGGTGGCCTCGGTGTAGGAATCGAGGCCGAGCCAGGGATTTTCGGGATCGAGACTGACGGTCGCGGCGGGGGCCGAGTCGTTCATGGCCGCCCCCCATGGCCCAGTTGTTGCAGGCGGCGCACGAATTCGGGGGTCGGTTCGCCGCCGGGCAGGCGCACGATGTGCAGGGCCTTGAAGCTGTCCGGCACCAGCGCCGTGGCCTCGGGCGTGTCGTCGATGCATACCGGCAGCACGAACACCGCGCCGTCGGCCATGTTGCGGGCGCGGTCCACCGCGTAGCTCCATTCGCGGCGGAAGTAGGCTTCGGGCCGCCGCTGGGTGTTGGCGGAAACGATCGGCACGAAGTAACTGCAGCGCGCGATGTTGGCGCGGATCTTGCGGTCGTAGTCGTCGCCACTTTCGAGCCGGTCCATGTCGAACCACACCGTCAGGCCGGCGGCGTCCAGGCCCGCCTTGAGCCGTTGCACGGCGGCGAGGTCCTCGCGCGCATAGCTTATGAAGACGGCGTTGGGCGGCATTTCGCTGGCGGGCGGCAGGAAGCGCTGCGGCGCGGCGGCCGCGCCCGGTTCGGCTGCGCGCCCGCCCTGGCGCGCCAGCCAGCGCGAATGCAGCTCGGCCACGAACGCCGCGGCGCCGCTGAACATCCGGGTACGCACGCTGACTTGCTGCAGGAACAGCACCAGCCGTTCGTCCTTGAGTGCGCTGTCGTCGGCCACCACTTCGCCGACGTCGCGCGGGTCGGACAACCGATGGCCCTTGGCCATGCGCAGGAACAGCCGCGCCAGCCAGTTGGAGAAGTCGCTGCCGATCAGCAGCAGGTGGTTGTGCTCCAGTTCGTGGAACAGTTTTTCCGGCGTCAGGTGTTCGGACTGCAGGGCGCAGACGAATTCCAGCATGTCTTCGTCGGACAGCACGTACGTGGGCGAGGCCGACAGCCGCCCAAGCAGGTGGTAGACCACGGCACGCTGCAACTGGCCGCGTTCGGCGGGCAGGTCGGCCACGCGGTTGGGGGCGTAGGTGATCACCTCGGTGGTGGGCTGCCCGCCATAACGCTCGACGTTGATGGCCTGTTCCAGCAGCGGGTCGAAGGTGGTGGTGACGAACAGGTCGAAGTCGGTGATCTGGGCGAGCTGGCGCAGTGCCTGTGGCGGCTCGAACTGCACATCGCGCATGATCGAACGCACCCGCGTGTAGGCTTCCTCGCGGCGGCCGCGCTGGCCGAGGTAGGCGCAGATCACGTCGTTGATCGTCAGCGGCTGCGGCAGCCCGCCGGCGTCTACCGACAATCGCGTCGCCAGCCTTTCCGCGATCCACTCGTACAGCGGCTGCAGGCCGCGTTCGGTCTGCACGCGCAGCAATTCCGGCCCGATGATCGGGATGACGCGGTGCTCTTCGATGAAATTGAGCAGGTCGTCCCAGGCGTCTTCGTCGAAATCCTGGGAAAGTGCGGTGCCGGCCGGGATCGGAGTCATCGGATCAACCTGCTCGTTGCGAGGCCCGGCGACAGCCGGAGTTCCGGACAAACCCGTGGTGTTCGAGTGTGGACGGGGCGGCCGTCGAATACATCACGGTCGTGGCCCCCGGCCGCTGCGGCGCTCCCATCCGCGTCGGGATCGTACACCCTTGCGGGGTTGCGTTGCACTTCCGGCTTGCCGTTGGCTGCGGAAGCCTGCATGGAGGCGCCGCGGCGCCACGACCGGTCAGGGCTGGCTGCTGGCGGGCGCCGCCCGAATTGCATCTGCAACTGGGCGGAAGCCGGCTTGACCCGAGGCTCGTCGAAGGCTGGCGGGAAATATCGGATTCCCCCTGCGGGCGAAGGGCGCGGACAGGGATGTGGCGGGCAACGCAGCAGGTTTGTCCGGAGGCGCGATTCAGCCCTTGTGTTTCGCCAGCCGCAACCAGGTATCGACGACGGTGTCGGGGTTCAGCGACACCGATTCGATGCCCTGGTCCATCAGCCATTCGGCGAGATCGGCGTGGTCGCTCGGGCCCTGGCCGCAGATGCCGACGTACTTGCCCTTGGCGCGTGCGGTCTGGATCGCCATCGACAGCAGTTTCTTCACCGCCGGATTGCGCTCGTCGAACAGGCCCGCGACGATCGAGGAATCGCGATCCAGGCCCAGCGTCAATTGCGTCAGGTCGTTCGAGCCGATCGAGAAGCCATCGAAGATGTCGAGGAATTCCTCGGCCAGCAGCGCGTTGGACGGCACCTCGCACATCATGATGAC
>DASURP010000092.1:0-8560 GCA_036279975.1 Rhodanobacteraceae bacterium | reverse complement strand
CCCCACCTTGGTCGGCTCGAATTGCGCGATCAACCCGGCCGTGTTGTTCATGCTGTGGACGTTGTCGGCCGAGCTGGCCGAGCTGTCCGCAACACCGCACGGCGTGTTCTGGCAAATGGAAATGTTGGGATTGGAAAATACGGCGAGTGGCGCGTCGGTCTCGGTGCCGTAGGCCATGACGGTCGAGAACCCGCTGGTGCCGGTGCCCACGTAGCCATACGAGTACGAATAGGCGCCCGGATTGCTGGCATTGGCGCGATCGTGCGCGTCGCCCATGTTGTGGCCAAGCTCGTGCGCAAAAGTGGTGTCGAGGCAGTGGTAGCCGCTGCTCTCGCCGTCACTCACCACCGAGTAGCCGTAGGCGTTCGACTGCGATGGAACGATGGCCGTCTGGTTGCCGCCGATCAGCCAGCCGGTACCGCAGTTGCCCTGCGCGGCATTGTCGAAACTGCGGATCAGTGTCACCAGGTCGGCGCCGTACTGGGTACGCAACGAGGCAATGCCCCGCAGGGACGCCGGGATCGTCACCGTGCCGCCGCTCTCGTTGATCCCGGTGATATCGTCCAGCGCGCTCTGGTTGGAGGTATTGTCGGGGTAATCGACCGCCACGGTATGCACCAGCCGGATCTGCTGGTTGACGCCGCTCGCGCTGTAGGCCTGGTTGGTAACATCAACGAGGTTCTGGATGCGGGTCAGGGCCTGGCTCTGTCCACCCGTTTCGGACACGAACCCGGGCGTGTAGGCGACCATGACGTCGATGATGACGGGACCGGCTGCGGCCGCCTGCACGGGCGCGTCCGCCGCAACCGGCGGCGACGCGGCGCCTTGCGCGGCTTCCGCGCGCGAGCGCGGTGGAATCGCGTAGTCCGGCCGGGCCCGCAGGCGCAACTGTTCGGGTGAGCGCGCCATGGCCTGCGCGGAGGTCGCGACCACGCGCGTTTCGCCCTTGCGGGTGACGATGCGCAGCGGGTAGCCCGAGGCCTGCGGGACCAGTCCGTACACCGCATCCTTGCCGAAGGTCAGCACCACCGGCTGGTCGCCGTGCACGGTCGAGACCGTACCGATCCAGCTCCAGGTGCCGTTGGCGTGGACGATGTGGCGCTGGTATTTGGCATGAATCCGGCCACCGGCCGGATTCGGCAACCACATGCCGCCCTCGAATACTGCAGCGAATGCCTTGTCTTCGCTGATCTTGACCGGCCAGGATTTCTGCGCGCCCTGCGCGAGCACCCTGGGCGTTCCGGCGTCGATCGAAAACAGGGTGGGCTGGGTGGCCGCCATGGCGGGGAAGGCGCCGAACAGCAACGACAAGGCCAGCGCCTTGCCGAAGCCTCGAAGCGTGGATCGGGGCATGGTGGTTTTCCGGGAGCACAAACGGTGGAGTGTGCCTTTATACCAGCAAGTTGACGCCGCCAGGCTGCGGTTGGGCGCACAATTCAGGTGCGGTTGGGGCTTGCCGGCCGAAAGCGCGGCCACGGTCACAACGATTGCGTGGCGTGCGCGACATTCCGGATCCGGGTCGATGCCGGCCGGGTGCATCCGGGCGGGGGGGACGATCCGCTACAATCCTGCGGTTTCCCCGGACCGGACCCGGCATGTCGAACGACGCACCGTTGTGGACCCCCAGTCCCGAACGCAGGGAGGCAACCAACCTGCACCGTTTCGTGCGTTTCGTCCGCAACGCCACCGGCAACGCCGACATCGGCAGCTACGCGCCGCTGTACGACTTTTCGATCCGGCATCCGGAAAAGTTCTGGCCGCTGGTGTGGGAGTTCTGCGGCATCCGCTCGACCGGCGAGTTCGAGCCGGCGCTGGTCGATGGCGACAGGATGCCGGGCGCGCACTGGTTCCCCAACGCCAAGCTCAATTTCGCACAGAACCTGCTGCGCTTCAGGGATGACAGGCCGGCGTTGATGTTCCGCAACGAATGGGGCCACCGGCGCGAGTTCACCTATGCGCAGCTGCACGCCGCCGTCGGGCGCGTCGCCCATGCGCTGAAAGCCGCCGGTGTCGTCCAGGGTGACCGGGTCGCGGGCTACCTGCCGAACCTTCCCGAGACCGTCATCGCGATGCTGGCCACGACCTCGCTGGGCGCGGCCTGGTCGTCGGCATCGCCGGATTTCGGCGTCAACGGCATCGTCGACCGCTTCGGCCAGATCGAACCAAAGGTGCTGTTCTGCGCCGATGCCTACGCCTACGGCGGCAAGCGCCACGACTGCCTCGGCAAGGTCCGCGCGGTGCTGGATGCGATCCCTTCGATCGAACGCTGCGTGGTGATCCCGTATTCCGGGCAACCCCTGGACCTGGAAGGCCTGCGTGGCGCCGTCGCGTGGGACGACTTCGCCGGCGACAAGGGCCACCCGCTGGAATTCGTGGCCACGCCGTTCGAGCACCCGCTGTACATCATGTATTCCTCGGGCACCACCGGCAAGCCCAAGTGCATCGTGCACGGCGCCGGTGGCACCCTGCTGCAGCACCTGAAGGAACTGGTGCTGCACACCGATCTGAAACGGGAGGACCACATCTTCTACCACACCACCTGCGGCTGGATGATGTGGAACTGGCTGGTATCGTCGCTTGCGGTCGGCGCGACCGTGGTGCTGTACGACGGCTCGCCCACCTGGCCGGACGGCAACGCGCTGTGGAACCTCGCCGACGAGGTCGGCATCAGCATCTTCGGCACCAGCGCCAAGTGGATCGACGCCACTGCCAAGATGGGCGTGAAACCGCGCGAGACGCACAGGCTCACGCGCCTGAAAACGATTCTCTCCACCGGCTCGCCGCTCGCACCGGAAAGTTTCGACTACGTCTATCGCGACGTGAAGGAGCGCGTGCTGCTCGCATCGATCTCGGGCGGTACCGACATCATTTCGTGCTTCGCACTCGGCAACCCGGTGCTGCCAGTCTGGCGCGGCGAATTGCAAAGCCGCGGGCTCGGCATGAAAGTCGAAATTCTGGACGAAGCCGGCCAGCCGGTGCGCGAACAACCCGGCGAACTGGCTTGCGCCGCGCCGTTCCCGTCGATGCCGGTATATTTCTGGAACGACCCCGATGGCGAGAAATACCGCGCCGCCTATTTTTCCAAGGTGCCGGGCGTGTGGTGCCATGGCGATCGCGCCGAACTCACCGCGCACGACGGCATCATCATCCATGGCCGTTCCGACGCCACCCTCAACCCCGGCGGCGTGCGCATCGGTACCGCCGAAATCTACCGCCAGGTCGAACAGTTGCCGGAAGTCCTGGAATCAGTGGCGGTCGGCCAGCACTGGCAGGGCGACGAGCGCATCGTGCTGTTCGTGCGCCTGCGCGAAGGCATCACGCTCGACGATGCGCTGCGCGAAAAGATCCGGAAACAGATCCGCGCCAACACCACCCCGCGCCATGTGCCCGCGAAAATCCTGCAGGTCGCCGACATCCCGCGCACCATCTCCGGCAAGATCTCTGAACTTGCCGTGCGTGCGGTGATCCATGGCGAGGCCGTCAAGAACACCGATGCGTTGGCGAATCCGGGGGCACTGGGAGAGTACACCAGCCTGGCCCGGGTCGCGCTTCGGGAAGCCAGTTAGGGACTTCGAATGCGAAGTCGCATATTGTCCATGGATACGCGATCCGCAATCGCATGCTGCAATTTCCCTGCCTTGTGCCTGGCAACCTTGCACGCCATCCCGCACGCTGCGACAAGATTGCTCGGCAACGGCCCGCACGGCCGGTCGGAGCAACGCCCAGGGTCGCAAAAGTGAACCCGGTGGAGCGAGGCCACTCGAAATGACGATCCCGGTGCGTACCGACGCGCTCGAAGGCTCGATCAAGCAGCCCTTCCCGGGAGAGGAGGTCGAGCTGTCGGTCGTCGTTCCCTGTTACGGCGCAGCGAAGGCCCTGCCCGAGCTGCTGGGCCGGTTGGGTACTGCCCTGGCGGCGTTGGGAGTTTCCCACGAAGTCATACTGGTGGATGACTGTGCTGGCGACGGCCTTGACGCCGCCGTCGAAAAGGAACTTCCGCGGCACCCCCACGTACGCTATGTAGAACTGATGTACAACACCGGGCAATTCCGGGCACTGATGTGCGGACTGGCCTACGCACGGGGGCGTTACGTGGTCACGATGGACGACGACCTGCAGCACCCGCCCGAGGAAATCGCCAAGCTTTACGGATACCTGCGCGGTCACCCACGCCTGGATGCGGTATTCGCTGCTTACGAGAAGAAGCAGCACCCTGCCGGACGCAATCTCGGCAGCGTGCTCTTGCGTGCGGTCAACACCTGGATCTTCCACAAACCACCCGGCCTGGTGATGTCCTCGTTCCGCTGCCTGAGCCGTCCGCTGGTGGACACACTGCTGGCCAACCGCACGCACTATCCCGTCATCGGTGCGCTGATCCTCAGCAGCACGCGCAGGATCGAGAACGTGACGGTCCGGCACGACGCACGCAAATACGGCAAATCCAATTACAGCCTGATCAAGCTCGTGCGGGCCACCCTGGACAACGTTCTCAGTTTCAGCTCGCTGCCGCTGCAGGCCATTTCCATCATCGGCGTGTGCGTGTCATTGTTGAGTTTCGTGCTGGGCCTGGCCTACGTGCTGGTACGCCTGGTCGGCAGCAACCCCGTTCCCGGATGGACCAGCCTGTTCCTGGCAGTCAATTTCTACGCAGGGCTGGGACTGCTTTCCGTGGGCGTGGCCGGGGAGTACCTGTTGCGCATCCTCGGCGAGAGCCGCGGCCAGCCGCGCTACGTGGTACGCCGGAAAATCGAAAGCGACGGGTCCGAATGAAACCGCAATCCCGCAACCACAGGATCAGGCATGTCCGGCTGGCAAGTTGAGCTCAGCGAAATCCTGCACCGTTCCGGAAACGATTTCGGCATAACCAGCATCCACCATCCGGAGCTTCTCGCGGAGGCGCGCCAGACCGGTTTCGTGTGGACCCGGCGCGATGGCGTTGTGTGCCAGGCAGCCAACCACCAGTATTTCACGCGCGCCTGCGACAACGACAAGGTTCGCGTGATCATCGCCCCCCCGCACGCGGCCCGCGGCGCGGTGCCGGAAGGCAAGGCCCTCATCGTCTGCCAGCGGGCCGAGGAACTTTACCTGCACCTGCACACCTTGCAGCGGACGGAAAGCACGGCGGGCGCCCCGGATATCGATGCCACGGCGCACGTGGATCCGTCCGCCGTGCTGCGCGGCGATGTCGACATTGGCCCCGGCGTGCACATCGGCCCGCACGTCACCGTGTGCGGACCGGCCCGGATCGCACGCGACACCCGCATCGAGGCCGGTGTCGTCATCGGTTGCGAGGGCCTGTACGCGAAGGAAATATTCGGCCGCCGCCAACACATCCCGCATTTCGGCGGCGTCGACATCGGCCCTCGCGTTTACATCCATGCGAACGCCGTCATCGTGCGCTCCGCCATTCTCGGCGAAGCCACCCGCATCGACGCGGATGCACACATTGGCGTCGCCGCGAACATTGGTCATGGCGCCGTCATCGGCGAAGCGGCCGTACTGTCCAGCCATTGCGTCATCGCGGGTCGCGCACGCATTGGCGCCCACGCGTGGATCGGAGCCTCGGCCACCATTTCCAACGCGATCAGCGTCGGGGCTGGCGCCCGGGTTCGTCTGGGCGCCGTGGTTGTCCGTGACGTGCCGGCCGGGGCGGATGTCTCCGGCAACTTTGCAGAGGACCACGCCCGGAACATGCGCCGCTTCCTGAAAGGAGCGCCATCGTGAAACTCGACCGCACATTCCGCTTCCGCGGCCGCCGCGACTACTTGCACAGTGCGTCCTTGTTCGACGATATCCTGAAAATCCGCGGCGCCGATGCCACGCACATCGACCTGAAATTCCACCAACGAACCGCCCAACAGGTCAGTTACACGGACCGGCTGCCGGCAGGGCGGGAACCGGTGGCCGAATGGTGGGACGCACGGGGCAAGCTGTACGTCGTCGCACGCGAAGAACCCATTGCCGACACCGAGCCCTACGACGAGCCGACCCTGGCCCGCATGCTCTGGATCGATGGCAAGACCGTGTTCGTCCCCGAAGCCACGCCCGGCTTTTCCCGGATCGAAGCCATCATCGCCGGGTTCAAGCGGCTGATGCAGGAAACAAGACCGACGGACAAGCAGTACGTTTTCGTACGCGTCCGCCTCGAACGCCTTCCCGAAGGCGCGATGCAGGTGCGCTACACCCGCGACATCGGTGACTTTTTCCAGGGCGACATCCTTGCCGACGGCCGCCTGGCGGGACAGGTGTTTTTCGGGGAATGGGCATGATCGGCATACGGTCCATCGGGTGTTACGTCGCGCCCGATACCATCTCCAATCTGGAACGCGCTGGCCGTGCCGGCAAGGACAAGGCATTCATCAGCGACAAGATCGGATTCGAAAGCGTGGCGCGCCTCCCCCATGGGGTCCAGACCTCGGACATGTGCGTCGCGGCGTTCGAGGACCTGCGCGGACACGCACGCATTGCCACCGGGGACATCGATTGCCTCATCGTGTGTACCCAAAACCCGGATGCACACGGGCTGCCGCACACATCCGCCGTGGTGCACGGCAAGCTTGGCCTCGGCCACGACGTGGCCTGCTTCGACATTTCCCTGGGTTGCTCGGGCTACGTGTACGGTTTGTCCGTGCTGCAGGCCTTCATGCAGGCCAACGACCTGCACAACGGCCTGCTGTTCACCGCCGACCCGTACTCACGCATCCTGGACCCCGAAAACTGGGACACCGAACTGCTGTTCGGCGACGCCGCCAGCTGCACCTGGCTGGGCGCCGCACCAGTCTACCGGTGCCGGCCGGCCATGTTCGGCACCGATGGTTCCATGGGCCACTCCATCCAGGTTGCACAGGCCGGTGGCACGCTGTCCATGCTGGGCAGCAATGTCTTCAAGTTCAGCATGACGACGGTGCCTGACCAGATCCAGCGTTACCTGCAGCGTGAAGCCCTGTCCGTGGACGATATCGACGTATTCCTGTTCCACCAGGGCAGCCGCTTCATTGTCGAGAACCTGGCCAGGAAAATGCGGCTTCCCGCGGACAAGGTGCCGTTCGAGGCCAGCCACACCGGCAACACCGTATCTTCTTCCTTGCCACTGCTGCTCCGGTCACGCCTCGAGGCCCGCCCGCCGCGCATCCTGATGAGCGGCTTCGGCGTCGGTCTTTCGTGGGCCACCATGGTGCTGGAGGCGACAAAGCAGCAATAATGGCGGATCAAAAGTGCCTCGCGCAGCCGCCGTACGCATTGCCATTCCAGGGAGACTCCATGATCAGCAAAGACGAGTTCCGCGCAGCCGTCATCGAAGGCATCAAGCGGGTCAAGGACATCGACACGGTCGATATCGGAAACGATGAAGATTTCGCCAACGTCGGGCTGGATTCCCTGGATGCCATGGACCTGGTGCTTCAGGTCGAAGCGCTCACCGGCCTGAACTTCGGCGAATTCGACCCGTCCCAGGCCAGGAACATCGACGCGTTCTACGGCAAGGCCGAGGAACTCTTCGGCGGCAACGCGTGAAGCGGGCCGCTTACGCCGCGCCATGCCTCGACAACCAGACTCCGCCCCCATGTCGATCCGGCAACCCATAGGGCTGCTGTTGGCGCTTGTCGCCCTCAACATTGCCCTGCAGCTGGCCAACGCCTCCCTGATCAAATACGCAACCGGCCTCACCGCACTGCAGGCGTGGCTGATCGTCGGCATCCTCGCGCTGGTCGGCGTGTTCAGCCTCGGCCGTTTCCTGGTCTGGGGCGCGATGCACAAGCGGTTCCCGGTGAGCCTGGTGTACCCCACCACGGCGTTGTTCTTTCCGTGCCTGGTGGCGGTCGCAGCCGCCTTCGGCGAGCACGTCTCGACGGCGCAAGTGCTGGGCGCCTGCCTGGTGACCGTCGGCGTGGTGGTGCTGCTGCGTGCCCCGCGGTCGCCCGCGGACGGGTCGCCGTGATGAGCGGATGGATCTTTCTCGCGGGCACGATCGCGGTGACGGTCGCTGCGCAACTGGCCTTCAAGCAATATTTCCGCGGCCACAGGCGCAGGTTCATCATCGCGGCCATCGCGCTCTTCTGCCTCGCCGTGCCTTGTACCTACCTGGCGGTGCGCGAGTTGGGCATCGGGCGCGTGTACGTGGGCGCGGCCCTGACTTACGTGCTCACACCACTGGCCGCTCGCCGCTTTTTCGGCGAACACCTCGCAACCAGCCATTTCGCCGGCCTGGGACTGATCGTGGCAGGCGTCATCGTTTACAACCTTTGAGGCACCGGCAATGAAGATTCCGTTCAACAAGCCCTACATGACCGGCAATGAGCTGGCGTTGATCGGCGAGGCACACGCCAAGGGGCACCTGTCCGGTGACGGCGATTTCACCAGGCGCTGCCATGCCTGGCTCGAGACCCGGACAGGCTGCGACAAGGCGCTGCTCACGCACTCGTGCACCGCGGCGCTGGAAATGGCGGCAATCCTGCTGGACCTCGCGCCCGGCGACGAAGTGATCATGCCTTCGTTTACCTTCGTATCCACCGCCAATGCCTTCGTGCTGCGCGGCGCGGTGCCGGTGTTCGTGGATATCCGC
>DASURP010000091.1:0-15319 GCA_036279975.1 Rhodanobacteraceae bacterium | reverse complement strand
TAGGAGACAGGCTGTCAAGTGAAGCTTACTCAAGATCCCGACGTGCATTGCAGTGAATCTCAAGAATCAAAACGGTCCGGTACCACCTCGGTCGGTGTCATCGTTTTTTTGGCATCACGTCACTCCGGGGGTGATCGTACTGATGTGAGTCGGATCGTGAGTCACGCATTTTTGATCCAGATTCACATTTTTTTGAGATCAGCGGCTTAGGCAATCTATTGGATTGCTGGTGGGCCATCACCGCAACCGGGCATTCGCTGAGTGTGCGGGAAACCATGGTCTGGCCGCGCATGGCGGTTCCGAAAACGGCCTTTGTTGGGTTTGCCGCGCCTTGGACGATGGTTTGGCAGCTGAAGGGGTACCGGTGCCAAACCGGTACACTGCTGGCTTGGCATACGGCAGGGGATCCGGCAGCAGCCGGCCAAGGGCGATGGGCCTCGAACATGACATTGCGAATCCGCGTTCATCGCGGCTCTTCGAGTCACTGCGCGCATTCGGCTATGACGTTTCGACTGCGATCGCAGATCTCACAGACAACAGCATCTCTGCGCGAGCCCGAAACATCTGGGTCGACTTCATGTGGGCCGGCCAGGCTCCACGGGTTCTCGTAAAGGACGACGGTCGAGGGATGAGCGAAGCGCGCTTGGTCGAGGCGAGGAAATACCACGAAACATGGGCTGACAGCGGTTTCGCTTGGATTTCAGCAAGTTATTGATTTGCTGGCAAACTCATAATCCCTTGGTGCCAGGCCCGGGTCCTGGTGGGCTCATGAATCTCACCTCCAACCTCATCCTCAACACCGACAGTTACAAGGCCAGTCACTGGCTGCAGTATCCGCCGGGCGTCGATGCCACGTTCTTCTATCTGGAAAGCCGTGGCGGCGAGTACGAGCGCACGCTGTTTTTCGGATTGCAGTCGATCCTGAAGGAATACCTGTCGCGGCCGGTGACGAAGACGATGATCGACGAAGCGCAGGCATTTTTCGCCGCGCACGGCGAGCCGTTCAACGAAGCCGGCTGGCAGCACATCGTCGCAGCGCACGGCGGAAAACTTCCGCTGCGAATCCGTGCGGTGCCGGAGGGCACGGTGGTGCCGACCCACCAGGCGCTGGTGACGGTCGAGAGCACCTGCCCCGATTGCTTCTGGGTGCCGTCGTATGTCGAAACGCTGCTGATGCGGGTGTGGTACCCGATCACGGTCGCGACCATCAGTTGGCACGTCAAGCAGACGATCCGCGAATACCTCGACCGGACCAGCGACGATGCGGCCGCGCAGCTTCCGTTCAAGCTGCACGATTTCGGTTCGCGCGGCGTGTCCAGCGCGGAATCGGCGGCGCTGGGCGGGATGGCGCACCTCGTGAACTTCAAGGGCACCGACACAGTGCTGGGGGTGCTGGCCGCGCGCGAGTATTACGGCGAGGCGATGGCGGGTTATTCGATTCCCGCGGCCGAGCACAGCACCATTACCGCGTGGGGCAAGGATCGCGAGCTGGACGCCTACCGCAACATGCTGCGGCAGTTCGCCAGGCCGGGCACGATGGTGGCGTGCGTGTCCGACAGCTACGACCTGTTCCACGCGGTGCAGGAACTTTGGGGCAAGGCCCTGCGCGACGAAGTGATCGCAAGCGGCGCGACGGTGGTGATCCGCCCCGATTCCGGCGACCCGGCCGACATCGTGCACCAGACGCTGAAGATGCTGAACGCGGCTTTCGGCAGCACGGTCAATGGGAAGGGCTATCGCGTGTTGAACCACGTGCGCGTGATCCAGGGCGACGGCGTGAATCCCGACTCGATCCGCCTGATCCTCGAACGCATCACCCATGCCGGCTACTCCACCGACAACATCGCGTTCGGGATGGGCGGGGCGTTGTTGCAGAAACTCAATCGCGACACCCAGAAGTTCGCGTTGAAGTGCTCGGCCGCGCGCATCGGCGGCAAATGGATGGACGTGTTCAAGGACCCCGTCACCGACCACGCCAAGGCGTCGAAGCGCGGACGGCTGACGTTGGCGCGCCATCGCGGCTACGGCACCTTCAAGACCCTCACGCTGCCCGACAATGCCATCGCGGCCGATGCGCAGGCACTGGGCCAAGGCTGGGAAGACGCAATGGGAACCGTGTGGGAGAACGGCGAACGACTCCGCGACTGGTCGTTCGCCGAGGTGCGCAAGCGCAGCGAAGGCTGAACCCCAACGACCGATGCGTCCTGGATCTCAGCCGCCGGCGTGGCCTGCGGACCGCCACAACGACGCTGCCGCCAGCAACAGCACCAGCGTCGCGGCCAGCAGCGCAGCGGCGAAACCGTGGCGCAGGTGCACCACGGCGCTGACCGCCACGGGACCCAGCACCTGCGTGAACGCGAACGCGGCGGTGACCGCGGCAATGAATGCCGTCGACGCTTCCGGGGCCACGGCGCGCGCCTCGCGCAAGCCCGCCATGGTCACCACCATGAAGGTGCCGCCGACCAGCAAAGCCGCGGCCAGGATTGCGGGCAGGCCCGGCCAGACCGCCGGCAAGCCGACGCCGATCGCCATCAGCACGTAGGCGCCAGCCCACAGCCTGCGGTTGTCCACCGTGCGCAGCCAGCGCGCGGCAATCCACGTGGACAACGCGGCTGCCGCGCCGAACACTGGCCAGGCCAGCCCGAACACGAACGGATCGGTGATGTAGCGATGCGCCATCGCGGGCAGGAACGTGGCGGGGATGATGTAACCGAAACCCAGCGCGGCGTAGCACAAGGCAACGCGCACGCGGTCCCGGTTCCAGCGCACGCCCCGTGTCGCAGGGCGTGCGGCTTGCGCCTGCCGCGCATCACCGCGAAACGCCAGCCAGATCGCGGCGGTGGACAGCAGCGACACCACGCCGAACACCTGCCAGCTGTGCATCGAATCGACGCGCCCTGCCATCAGCCCCATGCACAACAGGCCCGCGCCCGCAATGCCGACCCCGACCCCGGCGTACACCACGCCGCTGGCATCGCCGCGGCCATGCGCGTGCAGATGTTCCAGCGACCACACCGACACGTGCACCAGCACCCACGCACTGGCGACGCCGGCCACGAACCGCAACAACAGTTGCAGCGCGAACACCCGGGTCACGCCCATCGCGAACGTGACCACCGCGATCAGCAGCAGGCTGCCGCGGATGGCCCATGCGCGCGGCAGCCGCGCGGCGCACAGCGCGCCCAGGAGATAACCCAGGTAATTGGCGGCGGCCAGCCAGCCGGCAGCGCGCAAGGTCAACCCGGCATCGGCTTCCATCATCGGCAGGATCGGGGTGAACGCGAAACGGCCGATGCCCATCGCCACCGCCAGCGCCACCAGGCCGGCGCCCGCCACGGCAACGACATGCGGCGTGGCGGCGTCGACCCGCGCAGGGAAATCGTGCATGCGAGCATCTTAGGGCCTGTCAACGCCGTCGTGGGCGCGGGCGGATCCGTTGTCGCGCGCGCTGAGACCACGGCATGCATACTTGCAGGTCGACAAGGAGGGATCGCCCGGGGATGTTTCGACTGCACACGTCCAACGACGTCGCCAGGCTCGCCGCCACGCTCGGTGAACGGTTGCGCGCGGTGCGCGAGAACCCGCTGGTGCCGGTGCGCGTGCTGGTGCCGCGGTCGGGCCTCAAGCGCTGGCTGCAGGTGCACCTGGCCGAAAGGCTGGGCGTGATCGCCAACATCGAGTTCACGCCACCCGCGCAATTCGCCTGGGAGCTGCTGCGCGCGGCGCGCCCCGACCTGCCGGAACGCTCGCCGTTCGACGTGGAGGTGTTGCGCTGGCACCTGCACGGCTTGTTGGGCGAACGCCTCGATGGCGCCGCCCTGGCGCCGTTGCGCGATTACCTTGCCGCCGACGGCGACCCGCTGCGCCGCTACGCATTGAGCCTCGAACTGGCGCGCGTGTACGAGCGCATGCAGGGCTATCGGCGCGAAAAACTGCGGGCGTGGGAGCGCGGCGCAGGCACCGACGACTGGCAGGCCGGGCTGTGGCGCCGGCTGCTCGAGCGCAGCGGGGGCACCTCGCGCGCCGCGCGGGTCGAGGCATGGCTGCGCGATTTCGATCCCGAGTTCCCGCCCGGCGGGTACTCCGAAAAGCCGGCGCCGCCGGGACTGCCGGATCGCTTCGCCTGTTTCGCCTGCGCCAACGTGTCGCCCGACGTGCTGCGTATGCTGGCGATCGCCGGCCTGCATTGCGAGGTGGATTTTTTCCTGCCGCTGCCGTCGCGCGAATACCTGGGCGACGCGCCGCGTACCCGCAAGCAGGTACGCGAACGCCTGCTGGAAGGCGACGGCGACAACCCGCTGGTCACCTCGCTGGGCGGCGCCGCCGTGGAGTTCATCGAACTGCTGTACGGCTACCAACACGTGCGCCCGGACGCGGAAATCGACGAGTTCGACGACGCGATCTTCGGCGACACCCTGCTCTCCCGCGTGCGCAACGACATCCTGCACCACGCCGCGCCCGACGCCCCGACGCGCGATGTGCTGCCGGACGACTCGTTGCAGTTCCACGCCTGCCATACGCCGCTGCGCGAAGTGCAGACCCTGCACGACGCGCTGCTGGCGATGTTCGAAAGGCATCCCGGCCTGCAGCCGCGCGACGTCGCGGTGATGATGCCCAATATCGCCGCCTATACGCCTGCGATCGAAGCGGTATTCGGCGGCATCGCGCGTGGCGACGACCGTTTCATCCCGCACAATCTCGGTGACGCCGGCGCGGCCGCGCTGCATCCGGTGGTCGACCTGTTCCTGAAATTGCTGGACGCGCCGGCTTCGCGCTGGGAGGTCGACGAACTGGTCGACGTGCTGTCCGTGCCCGGGGTGATGCGCCGCTTCGACCTCGATCCCGACGCGCTGGAACGCCTGTCGAGACACCTGCGCGATGCCGGCGTGTGCTGGGGCGAAGACGAACAGGCGCGCGCCGGTTGCGGCGACTACCGCGAATTCAGTTGGGCTTTCGGCATCGACCGCCTGCTGGCGGGCTTCGCCTGCGGCGACCTCGACGACACGCTGATCGGCAGCAGGCTGGTCGGCAACACGGCGCCGCTCGCAGGCATCGAGGGCGCGGCGTTCGCGCACCTCGACGCCGCGCTCGCGGTCACCGAGACCTGGCGGCGCCTGCGCGGCGAATCGCGACGCGCATGCACGGCCGTGGCGTGGCAACGAATGCTCAATGAAACCCTCGACAGCCTGTACCAGCCCGATCGCCGCGACCTCGCCGAAACCCGCGCGCTGGAACGCATCCGCGGCGTGTTGGCGCAGCTCGCAAACGACAGCGCGCGGGTCGTCGACCCCGCCCCACTGTTGACCTGGGCCGAGTTGCGCGCGTTCCTGCGCGAGCAACTCGCCGATCCCGATCCACGGCAATACCTGTTCACCGGCGGCGTCACCTTCTGCGGGATGGTACCGTTGCGCGTGGTGCCGTTCCGGGTGATCTGCCTGCTCGGGATGGACGAGGCCGCGTTTCCACGCCGGGACGCGGGTACGCTCGATCCGCTGCTGGCCGACCGCCGCGCGGGCAGTGCCCAGCCGGGCGACCGCGACCTGCGCGCCGACGACCGCCTGTTGTTCCTGCAGCTGCTGGCGGCGGCGCGCGATGTGTTCTACGTGAGTTGGGTCGGGCGCGATGCGCACACCAACAAGGAACAGCCGCCGTCCGCGGTGGTCGCCGAATTGATCGACGTGCTGAAACGGGACTACCTTTCGCCGGCGAGCGACGTGGCAGGTGAACAGGCCCGGGATGCCCTGTTGCCGCGGGTCGAACCCCTGCACCCGTTCGCGGCAGGCCTGTTCGGCGGCGACGGCGCGGCGCCGCGTTCGTACCACGCCGAATGGATCGCGGCGGCGCGTGCGAACCGCGGCAGCGAATCCCTGGCGCCTTTCATCGCAAAACTGCCGGCGCAAGCCCCGGCAGCCGAGATCGGCCTGGAGGCGCTGAAGCGGTTTTACCGCAAACCCGCGCACGGCCTGCTCGAACAGGCGCTGGCGTTGCGCCTGCCGCGCGAACCGGAGCGCGATGCCGATCTGGAACCGCTGGATCCGAACAATGCGTTGTTGCGCTACCGACTCACCCGTGCGCTGCTCGAACGCGGCGAACCGGACGCCGTGCGCCTGGCAGGGCAACTGCGCGCCGAGGGCAGCCTGCCGCCGGGCGAGTTCGCCGATACCGCGCTGGCGATCGCGCGCACGCGCGCACGACTTCTGGAAGCGGATGCGCGCGCCTTCCGTGCCGACGCGGCAGCGGGTACGGCGGCGGGTCGCGTCGCGCTCGACAACGGCGTTGCGCTCTCCGGCAGCATCGACGGCATCTATCCAGCCGGGCTGCTGCGCGCCGACCCCGGCAAGCTCAACGGCAGGCGCGCGGCCGATGCCTGGCTCGACACCCTGTTCGCCGCGGCGGTCGGCGGCAAGCCGGTCGGCTGCCGGCTGTTGTGGCTGGGTGGCAGCGGCGACCAGCTGCACGTGGAAGCGCGCGACATCGCCGCGGTCGATCCCGGCGTCGCGCGCGCCACGCTGGACGAACTGGTGCGCGGGCTGCAGGCCGGCCTGCAAGCCCCGCTGCCGCTGCTGCCGCAGCTCTCTTGGGACGCGCTCAAGCGCTGGCGCCGCAAAGGCAAGACCGACCGGGATGAATTCGAGGCACTGTTGCGGGCGGGAGCGGCCGACTCCGACGAAGCCGAGTCCGGTGCGCGCGGCGATTTCCGTGACCCCGCCACCGCGCTGGCCTGGCGCGGCCGCGACTTCACGCAAGCCTTGCCGGATACGTGGTACACCACCGCCTGTTGCGTGTTTCCCGAGCTGCAGCCGCTGCCGAAACCGGGACACAGGCGCACATGATCAGCGTGACCGATCCCCTGCTGCTGCCGCTGGACGGCACCCGCGTTGCCGAGGCCAGCGCCGGCACCGGCAAGACCTTCGCGATCGCGACCCTGTACCTGCGCCTGATCGTCGAGCGCGGCCTGCGCCCGGACGAGATCGTGGTCGCGACCTTCACCCGCGCCGCCGCCGCGGAACTGTCCGGCCGGCTGCGCGCACGGCTCGAGCTGGCCGCGCAATTGCTGCGCGATGACGACCCCGCAGCGCCACGCCCCGGCGAGGATGGCGCCCCGGCCGAAATCCGCCGTACCTTCGCGCAGGCATTGCAGCAAGGCGTGTCGTCCGCCGACCTGCACAAGCGCGTGCGCGAGGCCCGTACCATGCAGGACACCGCGCTGATCGGCACCTTGCATGGCTTCTGTTTCCGCGCGCTGTCGGAGTTCGGCTTCGCTGCCGGGCAGGTGCTGTCGCAACCGGAGCTGATCGAGGACGTGCGCGCGCTGGAACTGGAAGTGGTGCGCGATTTCTGGCGTCGCGGCAGCGCAGACGCCGCACGCGCGGGCCTGCTCGCCGACACCTGGGGTTCACCCGAAGCGCTCGCCGCGCAGGTGTGCGCGGCGCGCTGGGGCAATCTTCCGGCCGGATCGATCCCGCAACCCGCGCGCCCGGACACGGCTGCGCTGGAGGCACGCCTCGCCGCATCGCGGGCGGCGATCGCCAACTGGAGCGATGCCGGGCTCGTGGACGCCGACCAGTCGATTGGGCGCGCCTTCAGCCACGGGTCTGCGCGCAAGCCGCGCAGCACGGCTTTGCGCACCCTGCGTGACTGGGCGCGGGCCGATCCCGACGAGGCGGCGGATGTCGCGGTGAACGTGGAGGTTTGCCGCTTCGATCCTGCCGAATGCAGCAGCAAGGCGTCGTTCGTGGCGCAGCCGGAAGGCCCGCTGTTCGACGATGTGCACACACTCGCCGCGCTGTTCGCCGAACTGCTGCCTGCCCGCAAGGCCGTGGCCGGCTTGCCTGCCGCCTCGCTGTTGTGCGAAGCGCGTGCCTGGTTCGTCGCCGAACGCGGCACCCGGCTTGCCGCGCGCAACCTGATGAGCCACGACCAGGCGGTCGAGCGGCTGGCCGCGGCGCTCGCCAACCCGGCTGCCGTCGCCGCGATCCAGCAGCGCTGGAAGGCCGCGCTGGTCGACGAGTTCCAGGACACCGACAGCCTGCAGTGGCAGGTGGTGCGGACCCTGTTCGGCAAGCGCACGCTGGCGCTGGTCGGCGATCCCAAGCAGGCGATCTACGGATTCCGCGGCGGCGACGTGTACGCGTGGCGCGACGCGGTCAGCCGGGCGCATGCGCCCACGCTGCAACTCGCCACCAGCTACCGCGCGGGCCGTGGCATGAGCACGGCGATCAATGCGCTGTTCGACGTCCCCGTCGCGTTCGTCGAAGACGGCTTCGACTACACGTCCGTGGCCTCGGCCGAGCGCGTGCAGCAACGCGCCGTGCTGCGCGACGGCCAGGCCCTGCCCGCCTTGCAACTGTGGTCTTTCGCACCCGTCGATGTCGGCCAACCCGAAGGCAAGCCCGCCAGCAAGGAGCGTGCGGAAGCCGGCATCCAGGCCGCCTGCGTGGCGTGGATCGCGGGCATGCTGGCGGCGCCGGACGTTCGCCTGCGCGACGCCCGCGGCGATGCACGGCCGCTGCAGGCCCGGCACATCGCGGTGCTGGTGAACGACAACCGCCAGGCCCATGCGATGCAGGCCGCGCTCGGTCGCGCCGGGGTGCCGGCGTCGAGCAACCTGCGTGCCAGCGTGTACGCGAGCGACGAAGCCGGCGACCTCGCACTGTTGCTGGGCACCCTTGCGGCGCCCGACGATCCGCGTCGTGCACGCGCGGCGATGGCAAGCGTGCTGGCCGGTTTCGACGCGAACGCGATCGCCGCCACCGTCGATGGTCCCGACGCGCAGGCCGCGCTGCTGGAACGCAGCACTGGCTGGGCAGCCGACGCCGCGGGCCGCGGCCCGCTGGCGTGGCTGCACGATCTCGTTGCCGCGGCCGGTCCCCGCCTGCGCGCGCTGGCGGATGGCGAACGCCGCCTTGCCAACTACCTGCAACTGGCCGAACTGTTGCAGGCGCTGCACGCGCAAAGTTTCGGACTGGGCAACCTCGCGGCGCGGTTCGCGCGCGCGCGCGTCGAGGCCAACGACGAAGCCGACGCCGCTCGCCTGCGCCTCGACACCGACGCCGATGCGGTCACGGTATCCACCCTGCACGCGGCCAAGGGCCTCGAGTACGACGTGGTGCTGGTGCCCTACGCGGTACTGGCGCGCGACCCGGCTGCACACAGGGAGCCGGTGCCGCTGTACTGGCACCACGCCGCCGACAACCAGGCCCGCGTCGCGATCGGCGAGGGTTCCGGCCCGGCGGACATCCAGCGCGCGACCACCGAAATCCGCGCGGAGGCAGTCCGCAAACTGTACGTGGCCGTGACCCGGGCGCGCGCGCTGTGCGTGTTGCCTTGGGGCCAGGTCACCTGCACGCCGTTCGGTGCGCTGTTCCACCTGCTGCACGAAGCCGGACGCGCGCTGCCCTTGCCTGCCACGGTTGAAGGTTGCGCGCAGGCGTTGCACGAGCTGTGCGAGGCGGCGCGCGGCGCCGCCGCGATCGTCGCGATGACTGCGATTGCCGCACCGCCCCGTCGGCAATCCGGGGCGCGCCCGACCCCGTTGCGTGCGCGCGAATTCGCACGCACCGACCTCGAACGCGACTGGCAGACATGGTCGTTCTCGCGGCTGGTGCGCGGCAACAGCAACGCCGCCGCGGGCGATCCCCTGCCCGGCAGCGGCGATGCCGATGCGCCCTCCGTCGAGTCCGGATCCGCCACGTCCGAACCGGGTCTCGCCGGCGCGCGTTTCGGCACCGCGGTGCACGCGGCCTTCGAACACGCGGACTTCGCGGCCTGGCGCGACGCCACGGACGTTCCCGACGGCGAACGCGATGCCATCGAACGGGCCTTGCGCGCGCAAGGCCTCGCCGAAGGCGACGCAGCGATGCGGCGCGCGATCGACGTGGTCGGCGCGTGCCTCCGCGACGCCTTGAACGCGACGCTGCCCTGCAAGGCCCGGCTGTGCGACGTCGTGCCGGCCGCGCGCAAGGCTGAAATCGAGTTCCACCTGGCCCTCGGACCCGCGCGTTCGGCCGACCTCTTTGCACTGCTGCACGCGCATGGTTACCAGCGCCATCGCAATGGTGTGACACCGCACATGCTGCATGGCCTGCTTACCGGCAAGATCGACCTGACGTTCCGGCACGCCGACCGCTACTGGATCGTGGACTGGAAGACCAACCGTTGCCCGCCGTACGACCCGGCGTCGCTGCAGGACGAGATCGCGCGCCACGATTACGACCTGCAGTGGCTCGTCTACACGCTGGCGTTGCACCGCTGGCTGGGCGCGACCCTTGCCGACTACGATTACGAGCGCGATTTCGGCGGGGTGTACTACCTGTTCGTACGCGGGATGCAGGACGGCCACGGCGTGTACGCGGACCGGCCGCCGCGCGCACTGATCGACGCACTCGACGACTTGTTTCCCTCGCCGCGCCGGGAGGCCGCATGAGCACGTCGGCGGCCGCACAGGTGCGTTCGCCCCGCCTGCGCCGCGTCGACGCGGCGCTCGGCGAATGGGTCGCGCGCGCGTTCCCCGATGCCGCCCCCGAAGTAGCGCTGGCTGCGGCGCTCGCCGCGCGCGCGGTCGCGGACGGCCACAGCGCGTTGGCGCTGGACCAGGCGCAGGCGTGGCTGGACGGGATCGCCGGCGACGGCAAGCCGGCGACACTGCCGGACGCGGCGGCGTGGCACGAAATCCTGCGCGCTTCCCCGGCGGTCCACGCGCACGCCGGATCGGTGTCGCCCGACGTGGGGCCACTGGTACTGGATGCGCAGCGCCGCGTTTATCTCCGCCGCTACTTCCAGTATGAGCTGCAACTCGCAAGCGCCCTGATCACACGCGCGACAGACCCGCACACCGAATCCCGAATCCCGGGTCCCGGGCCCCGTGACACCGACATCGACCCCGAACAACAACGCGCGATCGAGGTCGCGCTTGCGCACCGTTTCATGCTGGTCACCGGCGGGCCCGGCACCGGCAAGACCCACGGCGTGGTGCGGATCCTCGCCGCGCTTGCGCAGCACGTGCCGGACAAACCGTTGCGGATCGCCCTGGCGGCCCCGACCGGCAAGGCCGCCGCCCGCCTCGGCGAATCGCTGCGTGCGCAACTTGCAGGACTCGCCCTGCCCGAAGCGGTCGCGCGGCAAATCCCGCGCGACGCGCAAACCGTGCACAGCCTGCTCGGGGTGTCGCCGTGGCGCGCGACGCCGAAGTTCCATCACGCCATGCCGCTGCCCTTCGACGTCGTGGTGGTCGACGAGGTGTCGATGGTCGATCTGCCGCTGATGGCGAAGCTGGTGGATGCGGTGCCCGGAACCGCGCGCCTGATCCTGCTGGGCGACCCGGACCAGTTGTCCGCGGTCGAAGCGGGCAACGTGCTGGGCGCGCTGGTGCAGGCGGCCCGGGAGGGGCCGCTTGCCGACTGCCACGTCGCGCTGACGCGCAACCACCGTTTCGGGACCGATTCGGCACTGGGTGCGCTGGCGCGCGCCATCGCACTGGGCGACGTGGATGCGGCGCTCCACGCCTGCGCGCGCGATGCCACGGTGGCCATCGCCGATGCGCCGCGCGTGGCGCGGTTTTTCGATGACGCCGTCGCGGCGTTCCGCGCAGTCGCCGACGCCCGCGACCCCGGGGAAGCACTTCGCGCCGCCCGCGGTTTCCGCGTGCTGACCGCTCTCAGGCAGGGGCCTTCCGGCTGCATCGCGATCGACCGCGCCATTGCCGCGGGCCTGCAGCGCAGGCTGGGTGTGCGGGTGGACGAGCGCTGGTGGCACGGGCGACTGATCCTCGTCACCGCGAATCGCCCCGAGCTGAAACTGTTCAACGGCGACACCGGCGTGGCCTGGCCGGATGCCGACGGCGCGCCCTGGGTCTGGTTCGAAGATAGCGACGGCAAGCCGCGCGCACTCGCCCCGGCGGCACTGCCGCCGCACGAAGGCGCCTTCGCGCTGACCGTGCACAAGGCGCAGGGCTCGGAATTCGAACGCGCCGCGCTGGTGACCGGTCCGGATTCGACGGTGCTGACGCGGGAATTGCTGTACACCGGTGTCACGCGCGCGCGTTCCGGCATCACCTTGTACGCGACCCCCGGCACCCTGCGGACCGGCATCGGAAGGCGTACGCTGCGCATGACCGGCTTGGCCGACCGCCTGCGCGAAGCGGCGGCGGCTCTCCCTCCGATTGCGGAATCTTTACCCGGTTCGACGTAACCTCACCTCCCGTCATTCCGGCGAAGGCCGGAATCCAGTGGCGCTGGTGATTGAACATGCGATCACACCACTGGGCCCGGCCTGCGCCGGGGCGATGGAATTGAAAGTGTTCGCAACCTGGTCAGAGTCGTGCCATTGAATTCCTTCCACCCCGCCACCGCCGCCTGGTTCGAAGCGGCCTTCGCGCAGCCGACCCCCGCCCAGCGCGAGGCGTGGCCGTCGATCCAGCGCGGCGAGAACGTCCTGATCGCGGCGCCCACCGGCTCGGGCAAGACGCTGGCGGCGTTCCTGGCCGCGATCGACGCACTGGTCCGGCAAGGCGCGGCGGGGGAGTTGACCGACGAAACTTCCGTCGTGTACGTGTCGCCATTGAAGGCGTTGTCCAACGACGTGCGCATCAATCTGGAAGTTCCGATCAAGGGCATCCGCGCGCAACTCGCACAGCTCGGCTTGCCCGATGTCGAAATCCGCACCGCGGTGCGCACTGGCGACACCCCCCAGGCCGAACGCAACGCGATGTGCAAGCGGCCACCGCAGATCGTGGTGACCACCCCGGAGTCGCTGTACATCCTGCTGGGTTCGGAATCCGGCCGACGCGTGTTGCAGACCACGCGTACGGTGATCGTCGATGAGATCCATGCGCTGGTGCAGAGCAAGCGCGGCAGCCACCTCGCGCTCTCACTGGAACGCCTCGACGCATTGTGCGGGCGGCGCTGCATGCGGATCGGCTTGTCGGCGACGCAAAAGCCCATCGGAACCGTCGCCGACTTCCTGGTCGGCGTACCTTCTTCCCTTCTCCCTCCGGGAAAAGGTGTCATGCCGCTTGCAAACGCAAGTGGCATGACGGAAGAGGGTCCGGGTTCAATCGAACCATACGCAGGACCCGGACCCTCACCCCAGCGCTGCGCGCTCGGCGCTATGCGCCGCCTCTCCCACGGGAAGAGAGGTTCAAAGCACTGCACCATCATCGATACCGGCCACCAGCGTGCACGCGATCTGGCCATCGAACTGACCAAGGTGCCGTTGCAACCGGTGATGAGCAACGACGCCTGGGGCCTGGTGTTCGACCGTCTCGCGGAACTGATCGAACAGCACCGCACCACCCTGGTCTTCACCAACACCCGGCGTGGCGTGGAACGCACCTCGCGCCACCTGGCCGAACGGCTGGGCAAGGATGCAGTGGCCGCGCACCACGGCAGCCTGTCGAAGGAAAAGCGCCTCGATGCCGAACAGCGTCTGAAGTCCGGCACGCTGCGTGCATTGGTCGCCACCGCCTCGCTGGAACTCGGCATCGACATCGGCGAAGTGGATCTGGTCTGCCAAATTGCCTCGCCGCGTTCGATCGCGGCCTTCCTGCAACGCGCCGGGCGCGCGGGCCACGCCGTCGATGGCATTTCGAAGGCACGCCTGTTCCCGACCTCGCGGGACGACCTGGTCGAGTGCGCGGCACTGCTGGACGCGGTGCGTCGCGGCGAACTGGACACCTTGCGCATCCCGCCCGCGCCGCTGGACGTGCTGGCCCAGCAGATCGTGGCCGAGGTCGCCTGCGGCGAGCGCGACGAGGCGGAGCTGTTCGGGATTCTCCGCCACGCGTACCCGTATCACGATCTTTCGCGCGATGCCTTCACCGACGTGGTCCGGATGCTGGCCGAAGGCTACAACACGCGTCGCGGCAACCGCGCGGCGTACCTGCATCGCGACGCGGTCAACGGCAAGCTGCGCGCGCGGCGCGGCGCACGCATGACCGCGCTCACCTCGGGCGGTGCGATCCCCGACACCGCCGATTACGACGTGGTACTGGAGCCGCAATCCTTGCGCGTCGGCAGCGTCAACGAGGACTTCGCGGTCGAGTCGATCGCGGGCGACATTTTCCAGCTCGGCAACCAATCCTATCGCATCCTGGGAATCGAACGCGGGCGGGTGCGCGTGGCGGATGCACAGGGCGCGCCGCCGTCGATTCCGTTCTGGCTGGGCGAAGCCCCCGGGCGCAGCGACGAGCTGTCGTGCGCGGTGTCGCGGTTGCGCGAAGAGATTGCTGGGCGGCTGGGTTTCCCCTCTCCCTCCGGGAGAGCCGCCATCCTTGGCGATGAAACTCCCTGGTGCCCTGAAAGGGCAGGTGAGGGTTCGGTTGACGACGAACGATCTGAGGCTGCCGAACCCTCATCCGGCGCTTCGCGCCACCTTCTCCCAAGGGGAGAAGGATCTGCATTGGCTTGGCTTCGCGACGACGTCGACCTCGGAGACTCCGCCGCGCGGCAAGTCGTTGACTATCTCGCCACCGCGCGCACCGAACTGGGTCTGCTGCCCACGCAGTCGACACTGGCGATGGAACGCTTCTTCGACGAATCCGGCGGCATGCAGCTGGTGATCCACTCGCCGCTCGGCAGCCGGCTGAACCGCGCCTGGGGCCTGGCCCTGCGCAAACGCTTCTGCCGCAGCTTCAACTTCGAGCTGCAGGCGGCCGCGACCGAGGATGCGATCGTGCTGTCGCTCTCGACCAGCCACAGCTTTCCGCTGGACGAAGTCGCGCGCTATTTGCACTCCAACTCGGTCTCCGGCGTGCTGACCCAGGCGCTGCTGGACGCGCCAATGTTCGCGCTGCGTTTCCGCTGGAACGCCAGCGCGGCGCTGGCGCTGCCACGCTTCGCGGGTGGATCGAAAGTGCCGCCGCAGATCCAGCGCATGAAATCGGAAGACCTGTTGGCGACGGTGTTCCCCGACCAGGTCGCCTGCCTCGAGAACATCGTGGGCGACCGCAGGATCCCCGATCACCCACTGGTCGCGCAGACCCTGCGCGACTGCCTGTACGACGCGATGGACCTGGAGGGCCTCACCGCGTTGCTGAAGCGGCTCGAAAGCGGAGAAGCCAGGATCGTGGCACGCGACCTGACCGCCCCCTCGCAGCTCGCCGCCGAAATACTTGGCGCGCGGCCGTATGCGTTCCTTGACGGCGAAGGCGAGGTGCAGAATCGCCGTACCCAGGCCGTGTCGCCGCGAGGTTCCGTCGATGCGCAAAGCGCCGAAGACCTGGGCAAGCTGGACGCGGACGCGATCGCAGCGGTGCGCGAAGAGGCATGGCCCGCGCCACGCGACGCCGACGAAATGCACGAGGCGCTGTTGGCGCTGGGCG
>DASURP010000090.1:0-29222 GCA_036279975.1 Rhodanobacteraceae bacterium | reverse complement strand
ACCGGATCGTGCGCGGAGGTCTGGTCGGTGACCGCATCGGGTTTCACGCCGCGCTTCACCAGCTCCGGCAGCACGTCGGCTGCATTGCCGAGCAGCGCGATGGATTTCGCTTCGCCCGCCTTGGTGTATTTCTCGATGCGCGCCAGCGCATCGTCCAGGTCCTTCGCCTGTTCATCGACGTAGCCCGTCTTCAGGCGGAAGTCGATGCGCGATTGCTGGCACTCCACCGCCAGCATGCACGCGCCCGCCATCACCGCCGCCAGCGGCTGCGCGCCGCCCATGCCGCCGAGGCCCGCAGTAAGGATCCACTTGCCTTTCAGATTGCCGCCGTAACTCTGGCGGCCCATCTCGACAAAGGTTTCGTAGGTGCCTTGCACGATGCCCTGGCTGCCGATGTAGATCCACGAACCGGCCGTCATTTGCCCGAACATCATGAGGCCCTTCCGGTCGAGTTCGTGGAAGTGTTCCCACGTCGCCCAGTGCGGCACCAGGTTGGAATTGGCGATCAGCACGCGCGGCGCGTCTTCGTGCGTCCTGAACACGCCGACCGGCTTGCCGGATTGCACCAGCAGGGTCTCGTCCGGATTCAATTCGCGCAGCGAGCGCAGGATCGCATCGAAGCATTCCCAGTTGCGCGCGGCGCGGCCGATGCCGCCGTACACCACCAGTTCCGCCGGGTTTTCCGCCACCTCGGGATCGAGGTTGTGCTGGATCATCCGGTACGGCGCCTCGATCAGCCAGTTCTTGCACGTGAGTGCGGTGCCGCGCGGCGGATGGATCACGCGCGTGGTGTCGATGCGGGTGGGAGCGTTCATCGCAAACTCCAATTCGAACAATCGAAGGATTATAGTCAACCCGTTCAAAGCTTCGACACACAGGATGCTCACTATGGATGCGGAATACTGGAAACAGCGCTGGCGCGAGGGCCGCACCGGCTGGCACCACGAAGACGTGATGCCGTTGCTGGAACGGCACTGGCCGGCATTGCAGGTTGTGCGCGGCGCGCGCGTGCTGGTGCCATTGTGCGGCAAGTCGCTGGACATGCCGTGGCTGGCGCGGCAAGGCCTGCGGGTGCTGGGCGTGGAAGTATCGCCGCTCGCGGTCGCATCGTTTCTTGCCGAAAACCGGCTGGAGACCCGCAAGCGCGACGGCACCGACGGCACGCATTACGAGGTCACGAACCCGCCACCGGGCGGCGCGATCGAAATCATCAACGGCGACGTGTTCGCGGTCGAACCGGCCACGCTGGCCGGTTGCAATGCGTTTTACGACCGGGCCGCGACGATCGCGCTGCCCGCGGCGCAGCGCGAACGCCTCGTACGCGGCGTTTACGCGAAACTTCCGGCGGGTGCACGCGGTCTACTGATCACGCTGGATTATCCGGCGGGCGAAATGGAAGGCCCGCCTTTCAGCGTGGACGATGCCGAGGTGCACCGGCTGTTCGACCCGCAATGGAAGGTCGAACCCATCGAACGCCGCGACATCCTGGCCTCGCAGCCGCGCTTCCTCGAACAGGGCGTAACCGCGTTGGACACGGCGGTGTACGCGGTCACGCGGAAGCCACGCTGACCATGCACCGGACCGTTCGATGAAACGCATACTGCTCACCGTCTTCGCTGCCATCGTCGTGGCGGGTGGGCTGCTGACGATGGGCCTGCCACACGCCCGGGCCGAACGCGCCGTCGGCTTCCCGGAGGGATTGGCATGGTTCAACGTTGCGCGACCGCTCACGCTCGCCGATCTCGAGGGGCGCGCGGTACTGCTCGACTTTTTTACCCCCGGTTGCATCAACTGCATCCACATGCTGCCGGTCGAGAAGCAACTGGAGCAGCGCTTCGGCCAGCGGCTGGTCGTGGTCGGCATCGACTCGCCCAAGTTCACGGCTTCGAAGACACGCACAGGCCTGGAATCCTTCATCCAGCGTTACGACCTGCGCCATCCCATCGTGCTCGATCCGGAGATGGGCCTGTGGAACGCCTACGGCGTGCAGGCGTGGCCGACGCTGATCCTGCTCGGCCCCGACGGCAGTCTGCGGCAAACCTTCATCGGCGAACAGTCGCTGGAACAACTCGCGGGCCCGATCGAGGCCGCACTGGCGAAGGCGCCGCCTGCCACGTCACTGTCGAAGCTGCCGCTGCGTCCGCTTGCGCTGCAGGCGCGCGGCCTGGCCACGCCCGGCGGGATCGCGGTGTCGCCCACGCGCGTCGCGATCGCCGACACCGGCCACGACCGGATCGTGCTGGCCGACCACGACGGCAAGTTGCTGGCGGTGATCGGCAGCGGCTGCCCGGGCCGTGCGGATGGCGATTACGCACACGCCGAATTCGATCGCCCGCACGGATTGGCCTTCCGCGACGGCGCTCTGTATGTCGCCGACACCGACAACCAGTCGATCCGGCGCATCGACCTTGCCGCACACACGGTCACCACGATCGCAGGCTCGGGCCAGCGCGGCTTCGCGGCCGCGGGCTCGTTCCCGGCGCGTGGCGCCGTGTTGAACTCACCGTGGGACCTCGCCTGGGCGGACGGGAAACTGTACGTATCGATGGCGGGCGACCACCAGATCTGGCGCTACGATCCGGCCAGCAAGACCATCGGGCCGTGGGCCGGCACCGGCCGGGAAGGCCTGGAGGACGGCGCGCCCGGGGAAGCTGAATTCGCACAGCCGAGCGGATTGAGCGTGCACGGCAACACCTTGTACGACGTCGATCCCGAATCGTCCTCGGTGCGCGCGATCACGTTGCCGGACGGGCCGGTCGCCACCCTGGTCGGGCGCGGACTGTTCGACTTCGGAATGCGCGACGGCACGGCCAGGAGCGCCCTGCTGCAGCATGCCGAAGGCATCGCGTGGAACGCGGGCGACCTGTACATCGCGGACACCTTCAACAACGCGCTGCGCAAGCTCGACCTTGCGACCCACACCGTCACCACCGTGGCGGCCCTGCTCGACCGCCCGCTCGCGGTCGCGGTGTTGTCACCGGATGTGTTGCTGGTGGCCGAAGGCAACGGCAACCGCATCGACGCGGTGCATCTACCGGACGGCAAGGTGACGGCGTGGAGCATCGAGGGCCAGCACGCCCCGGGCTGCCGCGCGCCGAAGCACGCAGGCGCTCACGCCGCCCGGTAGTTGCCGATCTCGATCAGGTTCCGGTCCGGATCACGGAAGTACACGGAAATCATCGGGCCACGCGCACCGGTGCGCGGCACGGGACCCGCCTCGATCGCGACACCGCAGGCCGCGAGGTGCGCGACGACCCGCTCGATGGGCGTCGCGGCGATCAGGCACACATCCACCGAACCCGGTGTCGGCCGCAGCGCCTTCGGTTCGAACTCGTGCCGGTGTTCGTGCAGGTTGAACTTCTGCGCACCGAATGCCAGTGCCTTGCGGCCGTCTCTGAAGGTCAGCGTACGCATCCCCAGCACGCGCTCGTAGAAGGCGCAGGTAGCGTCGATGTCGGCGACCGTCAGTACCAGGTGATCCAGCGCCGTGATCTCGATCGAAGCATTCATGGCATCGCGCCCCGGCTCATCGGCGTGGGTGGCGTGACCGTGTCCTGCGGCAACGGTGGCAGGCGATACAGGCCCAGCGCGATCGCCAGCCCGGCCAGCGCCAGCGCGGCGACGAAGCCGGCGACGCCGGTCCAGCCGTGCGCGGCGTAGAACAGGCCGCCGCAGGCGCCCGCGATGCTGGAGCCCATGTAGTAGCAGAACAGGTACAACGACGACGCGTGCGCCTTGGCTGCGCCGGCGCGGCGCCCCACCCAGCTGCTGACCACCGAATGGCCGCCGAAGAAACCGAAGGTCAGCGCCACCACGCCAAGCAGGATCGCCCATAACGATGCCATCGCGGTCAGCAACGTGCCGGCCAGCATCAACGCCAGCATCGTCCACAACACCTTGCGCCGCCCGAGTTTCCCGGCAAGGTGCCCCACCCATGGCGAACTGAAGGTACCGATCAGGTAGATCGCGAAAATCAATCCGACGGCCGCCTGGCTCAGGTTGTACGGCGGCGCCAGCAACCGATAGCCGATGTAGTTGTAGATCGTGACGAAGGCACCGAGCAGCAGGAACCCTTCCGCGAACAGCCACGGCAGTCCGCGGTCATGGAAGATCACGCCTAAGCGCGCAGCCAGGGCACCCCGGCGCAGCGGCTGCGGTTTGAAATGCCGCGACGGCGGCAGCAGCCGCCAGAACGCCACCGCACAGCCGATCCCGATTACCGCCACCACGGCGACACCGATGCGCCAATCCACGAAGTCGCTGAGCACGCCGGTGATCAGCCGCCCACCCATCCCGCCGATCGCGTTGCCGCTGATGTAAAGGCCCATGCCGAGCCCGATCGAGGCGACATCCATTTCCTCGGCGAGATACGTCATCGCCACCGCGGGCAGGCCACTCAAGGCAAGGCCGAGCAGCGCGCGCACGAACAGGAACGACGTCCAGTCCGGCGTCAGCACCGAGGCCAGCACCAGCAAGGCCGAGGACAACAACGAACCGAGCATGACCGGCTTGCGACCCCAGGCGTCGGACAACACGCCCGCGAACAGCATCCCGAAAGCCAGCACGCCCGTCGTCAACGACAGCGACAGCGCACTGACGGCCTCGCTCACGCCATAGTCCAGGCTGAATGCCGGCAGCAGCGGCTGCACGCAATACAACAGGCCGAAGGTGGCGAACCCGGCCGCAAACAGCGCGAGGTTGACCCGGCGGAAGGCTGGCGTGCCGTGGTGGACGAATGCGGTGGGCGATTCGCTTCGAGTCTGCAACACCGGGGATGCGTCCATGCAGGCATGGTAACCGCCCGACGCAGGCCGGGAATCGCCTGGCCGCCGCCAGATGCCGCCCTGGCTTCGGTGTTCGTCGGTTCTCCAAGGCAGCGCATCGGCTGGCCGGGCAAGGACCCACGGCAAGGGAACCATGCGTCGGTACGAAGGTCAAAAAACCGACGCGCGGCCATGCTGCCCTCCCGCCACCACGCAAACCGGGGCGCGCGCGTCCCACAACCGGCAGCATGCCGCCCTGACCCGACACAAGGACGCTTCCCATGCGCAACCCGCTGATCCATTCAACCGTACTGGCCGCGCTGCTCGGTTGTTCGGCGCTGGCCCTTGCAGCTACCGCTCCGCCTGCCCCAAACGCAAGTTCCGGCGCTGCCGCCACCCAGCAAAAACCCTACCGCATGCACCAAGGCATGCATGAAGGCATGCACCAAGGCATGCATGAAGGCATGCGGCAAGGCATGCACGAAGGCATGCGGCAAGGCATGCACCATGGCATGCACGAGATGGGACTCCTCCGCCAGCTCGACCTGACCGACACCCAACGCGCGAGCGTCCACCAGTTGATGCAACAGAGTTTCGAGCAGGCACACTCCGGGATGCAGGCCCTGCACGAGAAGCGCATGGCTTTCGAGAAAGCGGTGCCCGGCAGTGCCGGTTACCAGGCCGCGGCGAACGAGCTCGCCGAAGCCGAATCCAGCGCCGCGCACGCGCGCGTACTTCGCGAAGCCGACCTGCGCGCAAAGATCCACGACCTGCTGACGCCGGCGCAACGTACGCAACTGGCCAACCTGCGCGAGCAACGCGAGACGAAGATGAAGCAGTGGCGGGAGTCGCGCATGCAGAAACGGTCCATGCAGGCGCCTGCTGCGGCCTCCACGGCCGATTGATTCCTGCATGGCGTCGTGGATGGCACCGGGCGGACGCCGGTGGCGCGCAGGCGTCCGCACGGCACCGTTGCTGATTCCATGCATGCTCCTTGCGGCCTGTTCATCGGGCGGCGCGGGGCGTTCCCCAGCCGCGTCCGCCGAGGCTTCACCCGACAGCCCGGGGTCGGCGGCACGGCCGGCAGCCGGACGTTCCATCACGAGCGCTGACTGGGGTTTCAGCATCGGCGTACCGGCCGGCTGGGCCGTACGGCACGGCTTCCACCCCAGCTATCTTGCCAACGCCGCCTGGAAAACCTTTGCCGGATCCGATTCGCAGGGCAAGCCGGTGCTGTCGTTGGTCATGCCGGGTTCCAACCGGATCAGCGACGCCGAGATCAGGATCGGGGCGAGCCGCGCCGCGAACGAGGTGCGCCACTGCACCACGCCACCGTCCGCCGCGCGTGCCGGAAGCACCGCGACGCAGCCCATCAACGGGGCCACCTTCGCCACGTTCGACGCCCGCGACGCAGCAATGAGCCACCACCTGCACGTACGCGCCTACCGCAGCGTCCACGACGGCGCGTGCTATGCCATCGACCTGCTGGTGTTCGGCGCGGACCCCGAGGTTTACGATCCGCCGGCCACGCCACCGTTCAGCGACGCGCAAGCGTTCAGGCAAATGCAGGATGTCCTGCAGACGTTCCGCTTCACCCGTTGACCAGAGTCTCGACCACCGCGCGGTAGCGGGCAGCGATACGCTCCCCGTCACGATGCCGGGCGTTGCGCACCACCCATTCGCCACCGGCCAGGACATCGCGCACCAGCGGCGTATTGCCGGCGAACAGGAAGCTGTCGAGCACGCTTCGACCATCGCGTGCCGCGAGCAACGGCGAGGTGTCGTCCAGCGCGATGACATCCGCACACTCATCGCTGGACAGCCCGGCGGCCTGCAGGCCGCCGCGCAAGGCCGCGCTCCACAAGGCCTCGCCCACGCTCGCACCGCCCGATCGTGCGGCGATGTTGCGATGCCGCGTGGCGAGCCGCTGGCCGTATTCCAGCCAGCGCAACTCTTCGACCGGCGACACCGAAACATGCGAATCGGAGCCGATGCCGAGCACGCCCTCCGCATCGAGATAGCCGGCCAACGGGAACAATCCATCCCCGAGGTTGGCTTCGGTGGTGGGACACAATCCCGCGACGGCACCGGAATTCGCGATGGCGCGCATTTCCGCGTCGTCGAGGTGCGTCGCGTGCACCAGGCACCAGCGCGTATCCACGTCGGCGTGATCGAACAGCCACCGCACCGGGCGCGCATCGCGTACGGCAAGGCAATCCTGCACTTCGCCGATCTGTTCGGCGATATGGACATGCACCACGCGACCGCGTGCCAGCGGCGACGCCAGCACTTCGCGCATTGCGGCCTCGGGCACCGCGCGCAGCGAATGCAGGGCGATGCCGACGCGCAGCCGCGGCGACTCCAGCGCCGCCAGTGACTCCAGCAGGCGCAGGTACGCCTCGACGGACAATCCGAACCGCCGCTGGCGCGGCGACAGCGGGCGACCGTCGAAACCGCCGGTCATGTACAGCACCGGCAGCAGCGTCAGTCCGATCCCGGCTTCCTGCGCGGCCTCGATGATCGCGCGCGACATCGCGGCGGGGTCGGCATACGCACTGCCGTCCGCAGCATTGTGCAGGTAGTGGAACTCGCAGACGTGGGTGTAGCCCGCCCCCAGCATCTCGACATACAGTTGCGCCGCGATCGCGCGCAATTGATCCGGATCGATGCGCGAGGCGAACGCGTACATCGCCTCGCGCCAGGTCCAGAACGAATCGTCGCTCGGCCCGCGGCGCTCCGCCAGCCCCGCCATCGCGCGCTGGAACGCGTGCGAATGCAGGTTGGGCATGCCGGGCAGCGCAAAGCGCGCGGCGACGCCCCGCGGCGCCGCCTGCCATCCCCGTGGCGTCCACAGCAGCCCCGCCATCGTGTTTTCCGATGCCGCGCCCTCACCCATTGCAAGCTCCCGTTGCGGCCGTCGAGTGTAGCGTCGTGGGGCGCGGCGGGCACGCGGACCCTGCGGCATAATGACCGCATGCCAAAGAAGAATGGCGAACGCACCGCCAAGCTGATCGTCCGCCAGGCCAGGTTGTCGGACGTGCCCGCACTGGTCGAGCTGACCGCACGCGTTTACACCCCCGAATGGGGCCACTCCGCGGAGATGCTGCAATCGCAGCAGACCCACTTCCCGGAGGGCCAGTTCGTGGCCGAATACGAAGGCGAAGTGATCGGCTATTGCGCGACCTTCCGCATCGACGAAGCCACCGCGCTGGCCCCGCATACCTGGATGCAGATCACCGGCAGCGGCATGGCCTCGCGCCACAACCCGGATGGCGACTGGCTGTACGGCATGGAGGTCGTGGTCCACCCGGGCCACCGCAACATCCGCATCGGGCGCCGCCTGTACCAGGCGCGCAAACGCCTGTGCACCGACCTCAAGTTGCGCGGCATCGTGTTCGGGGGCCGCCTGCCGGGGCTGGCGCGACACCTTGCCCGCTACGGCAGCGCCGAGGCCTACGTGCAGGCGGTGGTGGACGGTCGCCGCCGCGATCCGACCCTGAGCTTCCAGCTGGCCAACGGCTTCGAGGTGATCGGGCTGCTGCGTGAATACGTGCCTTCCGACCATGAGTCGCTGGGCTGGGCCGTGCACCTGGCATGGCGCAACCCGGGCCTGATCGACCAGCCCGACATTCCCGCGATAGCGTCGCCCACGCGCATACCCGACTGGGTGCGCGTGGCCTCGGTGCAGTACTTCCAGCGGCGCATCCATTCATTCGGGGAATTCGCGACCCAGGTGGAGTACTTCACCGACATCGCCGCCGACTACAACGCCGACTTCGTGGTCTTCCCTGAACTGATCACGCTGCAACTGCTGTCGATCGAGAACGAGGAACTGTCACCGGTCGCAGCGATCCGCAAGCTGAGCCAATACACGCCGCAGGTGAAGCAACTCTTCAGCGGGCTGGCGGTGCGCTACAACATCAACATCATCGCCGGGTCGCATCCCACCGAGCAGGCCAACGGCGACATCCACAACGTCTGCTACGCATGCCTGCGTGACGGCTCGCTCCACGAGCGCGAAAAACTGCACGTCACGCCCAGCGAACGCAACACCTGGCACATCACCGGCGGCGAGAGCGCGGCCACCATCGCCACCGACTGCGGGCCGATCGGGGTGATGATCTGCTACGACGCGGAGTTCCCCGAGGTCGCCCGGCACCTGGCCGACCAGGGCGCGCTGTTGCTGTTCGTGCCGTTCTGCACCGACGTGCGCGAAGGCTACCTGCGCGTGCGCTATTGCGCGCAGGCGCGCGCGATCGAAAACCAGTGCTACGTGGTGATGTCGGGCAACGTCGGCAACCTGCCCGGCGTCAACAACTTCGACATCCAGTATGGCCAGAGCTGCATCCTCACCCCGAGCGACTTCCTGTTTGCACGCGACGGCATCGCGGCCGACTCCACCCCGAACATCGAGACGGTCCTGTTCGCCGACCTGCGGCTCGACGATCTCGCCCGCGCCCGCAACGCCGGCGCGGTCCGGAACCTCAAGGACCGCCGTTTCGACCTGTACGAGCCACGCTGGACCCGCAACCCCGAGAACAAGCCATGAGTGAAGGCTGGGACCACCTGTTGCTGGACTGCACGCTGGCGACACTGGCGGGCGATGCGGGTTATGGGCTGATAGAGGATGGCGCGATCGGCTGGCGCGACGGCAGCATCACCTTCGCCGGGCCGATGCGGGGGCTGCCGGATCGGCCGGACACGCGGGCGACTCGCGTCGAATCGGTCGCCGGCGCACTGGTGACGCCGGGTCTCGTCGACTGCCACACGCACCTGGTGTTCGCAGGCGAGCGCGCCAACGAGTTCGAGATGCGCCTGAACGGCGAAAGCTACGAAGCCATCGCGCGCGCCGGCGGCGGGATTCTTTCCACGGTGCACGCCACCCGCGCCGCGTCGGAAGACGAACTTTTCGAACAATCCATGTCGCGCGCATGCGCGCTGCTGCGGGACGGTGTGACCACTGTCGAGATCAAGTCCGGTTACGGGCTGGACCTCGACACCGAGATGAAAATGTTGCGCGTCGCACGCCGGATCGGCCAGGCACTCGGCGTCACGGTGCGCACGACGTTCCTTGGCTTGCACGCGTTGCCACCGGTATTCCGCGAACGCCGCGACGAGTATGTGTCCATGGTTTGCGACGAATGGCTCCCGGCCGTCGCGAAGGAACGGCTGGCCGGCGCCGTGGACGCGTTCTGCGAGGGAATTGCGTTCACCCCGGACGAGGTGCGGCGTTATTTCGCTGCCGCGCGCAAACAGGGATTGCGCGCCAAACTGCACGCCGACCAGTTGTCGAACCTCGGCGGTGCAGCCATCGCCGCGTCTTTCGACGGCCTGTCGGCCGACCACCTGGAATGCACGGACGAAGCCGGCGTGGACGCGATGGCGCGTACCGGCACGGTGGCGGTGCTGTTGCCGGGCAGTTATTACGCACTGCGTGAAACGCGCACGCCACCGATCGCGGCATTCCGGGAACGCGGCGTGCCGATGGCGGTCGCGACCGACCTCAATCCCGGCACTTCGCCGCTGCGCTCGTTGCGCCTGGTGATGTCGATGGCCTGCACCCTGTTCCGGCTGACACCGGAAGAAGCACTGCGCGGCGCAACCGTCAATGCCGCGCGTGCACTCGGGCTTGCCGAGCGCGGCACGCTGGCCACCGGACAACGCGCGGACGTGGTGGTGTGGGACGCGCATGCGCCGGCCGAGCTTGCCTACTGGATCGGTGGCGCGCTCGCGGACCGCGTATTCGCGGGCGGCAGCGAAATCACCGTCTGACGATCGAAAAGAAAGGCCCCGTCGAGGGGCCTTGCAGCGCGCGCAGGCAAGCGAACGCCTACGCGGATTTCTTCGGCGCCGCCTTCTTCGCTGCGGTCTTCTTGGCAGGCGCCTTCGCCGCCGGCTTGGCCGCTGGCCTGGCCACCGGCCTGGCCACCGGCCTGGCCGCGGGGCGCAGGGCCGCCTTGGCCACCGTCGTTTTCACCGTCGACTTCGATCTTGGCGAATGCAGGCGGGTATTGCCGTGGCTTCCGGCATAGATCTTGCCCTTGCGTGTCTTCTTGTCGCCCTTGCCCATGTCGGCTCCTGCTGTTGGTCGTGTGGATTGCACGCACTGCGCGCGGTTGCCGGCATGGTAACAGCAAGCCGCAGCCGTGCAACGGGACGTCACGGCGGATGCTGGCCGTGCGCGTGGTCGGCGCAATCCGCCTCGGAATCGAGGCACTCGCTGGACTCGATCTGTACCGTCACGTGGCTGATCGAAAAACGTTCGCGCAGCACCCGCTGGATCGCCCGCAAGGCTTGCTGGGCATCGCCATTCTCGCGCAGGCGCGCGTGCAGCGTCGCCATCCGCGACCCGGGCGCGATCTGCCAGACGTGCAGGTGGTGCACCCCGGCGATGGACTGATCCGCGGCCGCCAACGCAGCGCGGACGTCTTCTGTCGCCAGCCCCTCCGGCACGCCTTCCAGCAGGATGTGCGTGGAACGCCGCAGCAGCACGAACGCACTGCGCAGCACCAGCAGCGACACCAGCAGCGACAACGCCGGATCGGCCCACGCCCAATCGAGGTAGCGCACCAGCAGCGCGGCCAGCACCGTTCCGACCGATCCGAGCAGGTCACCGAACACGTGCAGGCGCGCACCGGCGGTGTTGAGGTCATCGTGGTCGTGGCCATGCAGGATGCGCAGCACGATGGCGTTCACCACGAGACCGGCCACCGCCACGACCAGCATCACGCCGGACTGGATGTGGATGGAATCGAGCGCCAGCAACCGCCTGACCGCCTCGTACGCGATCCCGGCGACCAGCGCGACCTGCACCAGGGCGTTGACGAAACCCGCCAGGACTTCCATGCGCGCGTAGCCGAAGCTGCGGCGCGCGTCCGCGGGCTTGAGTGCGAACACCGCCGCCGCCCACGCCAGCGCCAGCGCACCGGCATCCACCAGCATGTGCGCAGCGTCGGCAAGCAGCGCAAGCGAGCCCGACCACCAGCCACCGGCGGCCTCGACGACCAGCATCGCGCAGGTCAGTGCAAACGCGAACGCCAGCCGGCCATGGTTGCCAACTGGAGGAGCGTGAGCGTGGGAGGGCGCGTGCGCCATGCGCGCAAGGCTAGGCAGAAGCCCCGCGTTACACAATCACCATCGCCATGCGGTCGTCCACGATCGCGGCATCAGCGGATGTTTCAGCGGTCGCATCGTCAGGCGCGCAGGCACCAGAACGGCCTTCCCCGGCCTGACCTTGCACGACAGCCGTAACCTAGATTGCGGATGCACAAACCGCGTGATGGTGGCGATGTGCAAGCACGAGGTTGACAAGATGCGCGCTGGCCACCAGCACACCGCCGCATACCACGGCGACCGTATGCAGCGCCAAGTGCACATCGATATCGACGGCGACGCCACACAGCAGCAGCACGACCCCGGGCGCCATCAGGAACAGGGCATGCGGGCGACGATGTCGCCGGTAGGCGGTCAGGATGCTGGCACTGGCCAATGCAGCTGCGCAAGCCACGAAAATCCGCTCGAAAGTGTGCCCGGCCAGAAACCCCAGCCCGACCAACGGCAGCAGCGCCAGCACGAACGGCAGCAGCGCGCAGTGCACCGCGCACAGCAGCGAAGCCGTCGCGCCCACGCGATCGACCGTCGTAGCGATGCGATGCGGTGTGACTGGCGTCGGCATCGCTGCCGGGGCGGGTTCGACGAGGGGCATGTCCACTTGCGATGAGCCATCCATTGGGCCGAGCACCTCGGTGGATGCGTGCAGGCGGGATCGTACTTCCCGGTTCGATACATTATAACATCACACGCGCCAAAACCCAACACCGGCCCGAAACCGGCGTATCCGGGCCGCGCCAGCCCGTTGCCGCAGAACCAGCGTTCCACATCAATGACTTGCGCGACAAATGGAGAATGATTCCAGTCGACGAAGGCGCAATCAGGCTGGATGGCAGGCCTTGCAGACGCCGTGGACTTCGAGGGTCTGGGCCTTGGCGCGGAAGCCGAACCCGTGGGCCTGCCGCTCGATCAGGCGTGCGATCGCACCCTCGTCGCAAACTTCGGTGGCCCCTTCGCACACGTCGCAGATCAGGAACGGAACCTGATGTGCTTCGGCCGGGTGCTGGCAGAACACGAATGCGTTGATGGACTCCAGCTTGTGGATGAAGCCATTCTCGAGCAGGAAATCGAGCGCGCGGTACACGGTCGGCGGTGCGGCGCCGGCATGGCTGTCGCGCAGGGATTCCAGCAGGTCGTAGGCCTTGACCGGTTTGCGCGCCTTCGCCACCAGCACCAGTACTTCGCGCCTGAGCGGCGTCAGGCGCAGGCCGCGCGCGTTGCACTCGAGCTCGACCTCGCGCACGATGCCGGCTGGATCGTGGTGATGGTGGTGCGCGACTTTCGGTGCGGTGGCCATGGCTGCATTCTAGCGCCCGTACCGGATCCACGGACCCTGTCCATATCGGGACGGGACCCGCCGATTGCAAGCCAGAACCGCATGCGCGGGCCTGTCACGCGGGCCCGCGCGGCATTCCCCGACGGCGGTCCAGCCGTCGCCGCGCCGGCCCATGGCGGCCAGGCGGAAACGCCCACAGCGCCGCCCACGCAATCGGCCCGACCACCAGCCCGAGCGCCACGCCAAGCACGATCCGCCCGCGCCACCAGCCGATCGCGGCGCCCACGACTGCACAAGCGATGGTGAACCAGACCAGCGGCCACCAGGGAACCAGGGCCAGCATGTTTTCCAGGATCCGCCAGAACGCGCCAGGCGCATCGGGGTCGACGCCTTGCAGGAGTTTTTGCAGCAGATCATTCATGCTGTCACCCCCTTCCGCAGGCAGGGGGTCGCCGCCACGGGCGACGGGGGGATGCCGTCGCACGAGGCGACACCAAAGCCATCCCCTTTCGCGCTGCGCGCGCGTTCACTCCGTTCCGCCCTTCGCAAGCGAAGGGGGAAGCGCTTCATCGGCCCGCGCGATCGCGTCATCGATGCGCCGCAACGCGACCTCGCGACCGGCGAGATAAACCGTGTCCTCGATCGAGGGCGACACCGCACTGCCGGTCATTGCCACCCGCAAGGGTTGCGCAACCTTGCCCATGCCGATGCCGCGTTCGGCGGCGACTTCGGCGACCAGCGCGTGGATGGCGTCGGGCTGCCACGGCGTGAGCGCCGCCAGTTTGGCCTGCATCGCACGCAGCACGTCGGCCGCGCCGTCCGCACGCAAGTGCTTCGCCACCGCCTTGTCGTCCCACTTTTCGATCGGCGCATACCAGATGCGCGCCTGCTCGGCCATCGCCTTCAGGGTTTGCACGCGCTCGCGCAACGCCACCACCACCTCGGCCGGATCGGGACCCTTGCCGAGCTCGAGGCCCAGGCGCCGCAGGTGCCAGGCGAGTTCGCGCCCGATCGCCTGCGGATCGCCTTCCTTCAGGTAATGCTGGTTGAGCCAGCCGAGCTTGGCGAAATCGAAACGCGCGGCCGAGCGGTTGACATTGGCGATGTCGAACAGGTCGATCATTTCCTCGATGGAAAAGATTTCCTGGTCGCCGTGCGACCAGCCGAGGCGCACCAGGTAATTCAGCAGCGCGTGCGGCAGGTAACCGTCCTCGCGGTACTGCATCACGCCGACCGCGCCGTGGCGCTTGGAAAGCTTTTGTCCATCCGGGCCGAGGATCATCGGCAGGTGCGCGAACGTCGGCTCGGGCTTGCCGAGGGCTGCGTACAGGTTGATCTGGCGCGGCGTGTTGTTGACGTGGTCGTCGCCGCGGATGACCTCGGTGATGCCCATGTCGACGTCATCCACCACCACTGCGAAGTTGTAGGTGGGGAAACCATCCGGGCGCAGCATCACGAAATCGTCGAGCTCGGCATTGGCCCATTCGACGCGGCCCTTGATCTTGTCCTCGAACACGACGGAGCCCGACTGCGGATTCCGGAAGCGCAGCACGCGGTTGGGATCGTCGCGGTACCCTAGGTTGGCGTCGCGCGCGCGGCCGTCGTAACGCGGCTTTTCGCCGCGCGCCTTCAACGCGGCGCGCATTGCATCCAGTTCTTCCTTCGACTCGTAGGCCCAGTACGCCTTGCCCGCATCGTGCAGCTGCTGTGCGACTTCGCGGTAACGATCCATCCGTTGCGTCTGGTAGAACGGGCCCTCGTCGGGATCGAGGCCCAGCCAGTGCATGCCGTCCAGGATAGCCTGCACCGCCGCGTCGGTGGAACGCTCGCGGTCGGTATCCTCGATGCGCAGGATGAACTGGCCGCCGCGGTGGCGCGCCTCCAGCCAGCAGTACAGCGCGGTACGCGCGCCCCCGATGTGCAGGAATCCGGTGGGGCTGGGGGCAAAGCGGGTGCGGAGGGTCATGCCGAAACGGGTGCCGTGGAAACGCGGAAGTTTAACGGATCGGGCTGGAAGCCCGGCCGTCGCGCCCCCATGATCCCCGCATGGCCGATCCGCAACAGCCCGAACAGCAGCCGTCCGGTCCGAACGCCACCAAGCCGGAACCGGCGGCAACCCCGCACGCAACCGCCGCGCCGCGCAACGAGGGTGCGGGCGCGACCACGGAAACCCCCGCCGCGCAAGCGGCCGCGCTCGGCAAATCGCGATCCCGCAGCGGCGCGCTGCGGGTACTGGGCATGTTGTGGCCGTACCTCCGCGGGTTCCCGGTACGCATGGCGATCGCCGCGGCGCTGCTGGTGGTCGCCAAGATGGCGACCGTGTACGTGCCCTACGCATTCAAGGGCATCGTCGATCACCTCGATCCGCGCATCGCCGCACTTACCGTGCCGATCGCGCTGATCGCGCTGTATGGCGTGTTGCGCCTGATCGGATCGCTGTTCGGGCAGCTTCGCGACACCGTGTTCGAACGGGTCAGCCAGCGCGCGATGCGCGCATCGGGGCTGGATGCGTTCCGGCATCTGCACCGGCTCTCGCTGCGCTTCCACCTCGACCGCCACACCGGCGGCGTCGGCCGCGACATCTCGCGCGGCACCCGCGGCGTGTACAACCTGCTCGGCTGGGTGGTGTTCAACATCGTGCCGACGATCTTCGAGATCGCAGTGGTGATCGCCTTCATGCTGCGCCAGCTGGACTGGCGCTACGCGGTCGTCACGCTGGTCACGATGGCGGTCTATATCGCCGTCACCATCTGGATCACCGAATGGCGCACCGCCGGGGTGCGGGTGATGAACGAGGTCGAGAGCCTCGCCAACGCGCGCGCGATCGACAGCCTGCTCAACTACGAAACGGTCAAGTATTTCGGCAACGAGGAATTCGAGGCGCGCCGTTACGATGCCGACCTGCGCCGTTACGAAGACGCGGCGGTCAAGACCGAATCCTCGCTGGCGGTCCTGAACGGCGCACAGGCGCTGGTGATCGCGATCGGCGTGACCCTGCTGATGGCGATGGCGGCGGAAGGCGTGGTCGCGCGCAGCTTGTCGGTCGGCGACATCGTGATGGTCAACGGCTGGCTGCTGCAGCTGGCGATCCCGCTCAACATGCTTGGCTTCACCTGGCGGCAGATCAAGCAGGGCGTGATCGACATGGAACACATGTTCGCGCTGCTGGACGAGCACGCCGAGGTGCAGGACGGTGCGCACGCCAAACCGCTGGTGACCCGCGGCGGCGAGGTGCGCTTCGAGCACGTTTCGTTCCGCTACAACCCCGATCGCGCGATCCTCGACGATATCGATTTCACGATCCCGCCCGGCCAGACCCTGGCAGTGGTGGGTGAAACCGGCGCCGGCAAGTCGACCCTGTCACGCCTGCTGTTCCGCTTCTACGACGTCAGCGGCGGACGCATCACGATCGACGGGCAGGACATCCGTGCGGTAACCCAGGAATCATTGCGTGCCGCGATCGGGATCGTGCCGCAGGACACCGTGCTGTTCAACGACACCATCTACTACAACATCGCTTACGGCCGCACCGGGGCCAGTCGCGAGGAAGTGGAAACCGCGGCGCGCGCCGCGCACATCCACGACTTCGTCCTGTCCTTGCCGCAAGGCTATGAAACCACCGTGGGCGAACGCGGGCTGAAACTCTCGGGCGGCGAAAAGCAGCGCGTCGCGATCGCACGCGCCTTGCTGAAGGGCCCGGCGATCCTGGTGTTCGACGAGGCAACCTCGGCGCTCGACACCCGTACCGAGAAGATCATCCAGGCCGAGCTCGCCGAGATCGCGCGCGGGCGCACCACCCTGATCGTGGCGCACCGGCTTTCCACCATCGTCGATGCCGACCAGATCCTGGTGCTGGATCGCGGCCATGTCGTCGAACGCGGCACCCATGCCGAACTGCTCGCGCGCGGCGGCCGCTACGCCGCCCTCTGGGCCCTGCAGGCCAGGCAACCGCTGGAGCCCGTCCCCGCCTGACCGCGCAGCGTGCGATAAGTCCCTGATCGCTGCGGCACCGTGCTTTTTTGCCGGGCAAGACCGGCCCGGGCCAGCGGGCTTGGAGCCGCCATCCCTGGCTGGCTGCCCGCGCAAGCCGTAACCAATGTTTACCTCGGGACACGCGAATTGGCGCGCCCTGCTGCGTACACTGGCACACGTGTTGCAAAGATCGCTTCAAGGGCACATTGACTCCGGTCGGCGCAACGGTCGCTGGATTCATGGAGGACGCCGCCGTGCAAGGTAACCAAGACATGACACTCGATTCCGAACGGGGTTTTGCATCCGGCACCCGCACCACCGCGGCTGGCCTGGAGGCATGGTTGTCGGGCGCGCACGCCGGGTCGGCCGAAGATACGTCCGCGCCGGTCAAGGCTCCGGAAGCCGTGGTGCCCATGGAACCGCTCGCCGAACCCGGGGTGATCGGGCCGGTCAACGCCGCCGAGGCCCTGGCACTGGGAATGGCCACCACACCCCGGAAGCTGACGGGACCGGATGGCGCGGAACTGATCATCGACCCCGAGCACAATGCCTACCACTTCGAATCCACTTTGCTGAAGCCGTTGCTTGCGATCCTGCAGCAGCCCCCGAAGCGTTGGGAGCCGGTTTATTCCGAGGCCTTGAACGCCGCACGCGCAGCCGACCCCGCGCAACCGCTCGAGCGCCTGCACTGGTTCGCGGGACTGGTCGCGACCCCAGGCATCCTCGGCCGCAGGCTGGACCGTGGCGAACGCTACAAGCTCACGGGCTGGCCGGAGACCGAACGCGAGTTCCCCAAACACTTCCGCATTGCCAAGGCGATGCTGAAGGAGGCAGCGACCGTCGACGAGATCGCGGCGGCCTCGGGCATGCCGTACGAGGACGTGGTCGATTACATGAACGCAAGCCATGCGGCCGGCCGCCTCGAAGCCGCATCCGCCGGGCGGGAAACCGCCGCGGCGCCCACGGCGTCGCGGCGCGGACGCATCATGGCGACACTCAACAAACCGCTGTTTGCGCGCTGACGCGTCACCACGGCCACGACCCCGAAACCGCGCGGAGCAATCCGCGCGGTTTCTCATTTCACGTGGATGGTGATCCGCTTCGACACCACCGGCGGATCGAACGGCACGTGGTTGGCGTCGCCCAGTTCGAGTTGCAGGGTGTGCGTGCCGGGCGCGAGGTGCAGCACCGTCTCGGTCTGCCCGCCGCCGAAATGCCTGTGCTGCTTGTCGCTCGGAATGGGTTGGCCCGCCGCTGGCAGCGTCGCGACATCGATCAGCAGGTGATGGTGTCCGGTGTCCTTTTTCTCGACGCCCGCAGGTGCCACGCCCATGCCCGCCAGCCCGAAGCGCACCGTGACATCGCGGCCGACCGTGGCGCCGTCGGCCGGGCTGATGATGTACGCGCGCGCATCGGCGGGCGCCTTGTGGACAGGCAGCGCCGGGGTGGCTGCGACAGCGAGCGCCGCAACGCTGGCAAGTGCAAAACCGGTCAAAAACCTGGGCATGATTCGGCTCCTCCTCGGTGGCCCCCGATCATAGCCCGTCACGGCGCGTGGTCGAGTCGCGCCGTGCGCAAACGCAAGGCATTGGAAACCACAGATACCGAGGACAGGCTCATCGCCAACGCCGCGATCATCGGCGACAGGGTGATCCCTAACCACGGATACAGGACGCCGGCGGCGATCGGGACGCCGATCGAGTTGTACACGAACGCGAAGAACAGGTTCTCGTGGATGTTGCGTACGGTGGCCTGGGACAACGCGCGGGCCCGGGCGATGGCGGACAACTCGCCACGCACCAGCGTCACCTGTGCGCTTTCCATTGCAATATCGGTCCCGGTGCCCATCGCGATGCCGACGTCGGCCGCGGCCAGCGCCGGGGCGTCGTTGATGCCGTCGCCCGCCATCGCGACCTTGCGGCCTTCGCGTTGCAATGCGTCGACCACGGCGGCCTTGTCGGCCGGCGAGACGTCCGCGTGCACCTCGTCGATGCCAAGCTTGCGGGCGATCGCCTGCGCCGTGGTCCGGTTGTCGCCGGTCAGCATCACGATCCGGAGGCCTTCCACACGCAGGTTAGCCAAGGCATCCGGGGTATCGGCCTTGACCGGGTCCGCCACGGCCAGCAACGCCGCCGCCGCGCCATCGACCGCGAGCAGCATCACCGTCGCCCCTTCGCCACGCAACGCATCGGCGCGCGCTTCGATTTCGCGATCCGGTTCGACGCGAGCCCCACGCATCAGGGCCGCGTTGCCGAGCGCGACGGCGTGCCCGTCCACGCGTCCGCGCACGCCCTGCCCGGTCACGGTCTCGAAATCCTCCACGGCGGGAACCGCAATGCCACGCTCCTGCGCCGCCGCGACGATCGCCTGCGCCAACGGGTGTTCGCTGGGTCGCTCCAGCGCTGCGGCCAGCGCCAGTGCCTGCTGCGCATCGATCCCACCGAGCGCTTCCAGTCCACGCAACGACGGCTTGCCTTCGGTGAGCGTGCCGGTCTTGTCCACCACCAGCGTATCGACATCACGCAGGGCCTCGATCGCCGCGGCATCGCGGAACAGCACGCCAGCCTGCGCACCGCGGCCGCTGGCGACCATGATCGAAATCGGGGTGGCCAGGCCCAGCGCACACGGACAGGCGATGATCAACACCGACACCGCGGCGATCAACGCATGCGCCAATTTCGGATCCGGCCCGATGGCGACCCACACCGCGAACGCCAGCACCGCAATCACGACCACGGTCGGCACGAACCACCACGAGACGCGGTCGGCAACCCGCTGCAGGGGCGCCTTGCTGCGCTGCGCCTTCGCCACCAGCGCGACGATCTGCGACAACATCGTCTCGGCGCCAACCTTGTCGGCGCGCATCGTCAGCGCGCCATCCTGGTTGACGGTGGCACCGGTCAGGCGGTCGCCCTGCGTCTTTGCAACCGGCATCGCCTCGCCGGTCAACATGGATTCGTCGACGTGGCTGGTACCGTCGATCACGACACCGTCGACGGGAACCTTTTCGCCGGGTCGTACGCGCAGCACGTCGCCCGGATGCACGTCGTCGAGCGGGACGTCGATTTCGCTGCCGTCCGCGGCGATCCGCCGTGCCGTCCGCGGCGCCAGATCGAGCAAGGCGCGCAACGCCGAGCCGGTGCGCCGCCGGGCGCGAAGTTCCAGGAAGTCGCCCATCATCACCAGCGTGACGATCACCGCCGCCGATTCGAAGTAAACCGCAACCGCGCCCTGCGCGTCCCGGAACCCGGCGGGAAACAAACCAGGCAACAGGAATGCGACCACGCTGTAGGCCCAGGCCACCCCGGTGCCCAGTGCGATCAACGTGTACATGTTGGGGTTCCACGGCTTCAGCGAACGCCACCCTCGTGCAAAAAACGACGCGCCGCCCCACAACACCACGACCGTCGCGAGCGCCGCCTCGATCCAACGCGAGACGTCACCCCACGGCGCGGGCAAGCGCCAGCCGAACAGGTGCGGGCCCATCGCCACCGCCACGACCGGAATGGTGAGCGCGACGAGGACCCAGAACCGCCATGCCATCGCGCGCACGTCGCCGTCGCCGTCGTCACCCGCGACCGGCAACATCGGTTCCAGCGCCATGCCGCAGATCGGGCAATGCCCGGGACCGACCTGCTGTACCTCGGGGTGCATCGGGCAGGTGTAGATCGTGCCGGCCGGCACGTCGTCGTGGACGTGGGCGTGGGCGTCGCCGGCAAGATACCGGTCCGGATCCGCCACGAATTTTTCGCGGCAGCGTGCCGAGCAAAAGTGGTACGTGTGGCCGGCGTGGACAGCCCGGTGTTTCGAAGTCTCCGGATCCACCGTCATGCCGCAAACCGGATCGATCGCGCCCTGCACCGCCGCCCCGGGATGCGGCGACCCGGAATGTTTGCCGGCGTCCATTGACGGCGGGTGTTCGTGGCCTCCGTGCATGCTCATGCCTCCGCCTCCTCGCCCAGGGCGCGCAGGATCGGGCAATGTTCGAGCGGGCCGTGTCCGGGACACGCATCGATGAGTTGCTTCAGGCCGCGCTTCATGCGTTGCAGTTCGCGAATGCGTTGCTCGACCTCGCCCAGGCGCGCTTCGGCGCGCTGCTTGACGCTTTTCACGCCGCGCTCGCGGTCGGTGGAAAGCGCCAGCAGTTCGCGGATTTCCTCCAGGGTGAAGCCGAGGTCCTTGGCGCGCCGGATGAAGCGCAGGCGTTCGACCACGCCCATGCCGTAGTCGCGGTAACCCGATGCGCGCCGGTGCGGGGGCGGCAACAGGCCCTCGCGTTCGTAGTAGCGGATGGTGTCGATACCGACGCCGGCCCGTTTCGCAACGGCGCCGATGCTGAGATGCGGGGCGGCTGGGGTGTCCATGCGCCTATCCTAAACCCTTGACCATGGTCCAGAGTCAAGGGTACGGCTTCGCGAAGACCGTCCGGACCGCAGCCCCCGGTCCCGCGGCCGGCCGGACCGGATCAGTGCGTGGTGGCAGCCGGGGCCGGCACGGCGGTACCTGCAGCCGGAACCGGCCCGCCAGCCGTTGCCGCCGGCTCCGGTTCGCCTGTCGCCGGCGTCATGTGCCCGTGTTCCACGGCCCCTGCCCCGGCGGTCAACATGTGATACTCCGCCGCACTCATCCGTGGCTGCTTCTGCAGGTAGGCGACCATTGCCCAGATGGCGTGGTCATCGTGGGTTTTGCCCCACGCCGGCATCGCCGTCATCTTCAGGCCGTGCTTGATGACCCAGAACGCCTCCGCGGAATCGGGTGCGAAGCGCGTCAGATTCGGTGGCGTGGGGTTCAGCCCGTCACGCAGGTCCGAGTGGCCCATGCCGGGCGCGAGGTGGCAGCCCGTGCACATTTCGGAATAGTGCTCGGCGCCCAGCTTGACCAGCGCCGGGTCGTCCAGCGGCGGCGGCTTGATGTCCGCGACCCGCCGCTCGATGGCGTTTTCGCGCACCATGCCGATCGCATGCCGCGTAATGGACCAGTGCGGTACATCCGCGCCCACCTGGTACATCCCGCTGAAGGCGAATGCGAAGAAAGCGATGATCGCGACGACGATCCAGAAAATCAGCGCGTAGATGAATCGCATGACGGCCTCCTGGTATTCGGCAAGCACCGGAACAGCGCATGCTACACCGCTGCGGGAACACAATCATTGCGGGTGGTCGCAGGCTAGACCTGATTCTGCTCGTCATGCCGGCGCAGGCCGGTATCCAGTAATCGAAGGAACGCGGCCCGTGACCGCGATACAAACCCATGCCGGGCACGGCCTGCGCGAAAGCCAGGGCAGTGCCGTGCGCCGGCGACGGGTGCAGGACATCAGGCCTGTTGATCGAGACTCCAGCGTCGGCCGATGCACGTTTCGCATGGCGGCAAAGTGGCGCGCCTGACTGGGATCGAACCAGCAACCGTCGGCTTAGAAGGCCGGTGCTCTATCCAATTGAGCTACAGGCGCGTTGCCGTGCATTCTCGCAAGGAACCGTCCTGGGCGCGACGGCACAAACGGTGGTCGGGGCAGAGGGATTCGAACCCCCGACATCCAGCTCCCAAAGCTGGCGCTCTACCAGACTGAGCTATACCCCGATGGACTGCCGGCACGCAAGCCTTGCGGCAGACGCGCAATGGTACGGTCGCGCAATCACGCGGGTCAACGCGGCGCCGATCGCCGTCCATGCCGGCAAACCACACCGCAACCCGGAAACGACGAAGCCGGCGGGGATCCCGTCGGCTTCGTCGTTGCATGGCGCGCCCGGAGAGATTCGAACTCCCGACCACCAAGTTCGTAGCCTGGTACTCTATCCAGCTGAGCTACGGGCGCATTGAAACGCTGAAACTAGCCGCGAATTATCCGATCTCGCGGGAAGCGCGTCAACGTAAAACTGGCGGAGAGAGAGGGATTCGAACCCTCGATCAGGCTTTTGACCCGATACTCCCTTAGCAGGGGAGCCCCTTCGGCCTCTCGGGCATCTCTCCGGGGTTTGATTTGTGTGTCACTGCGAACCATCCCTGGTGCGCCCCCCAGTCGGCATCCCTGCCTCCTCCTCGCGTTCGGCGCGAAAGTCCACCGGACTTTCGCAAACGCCTCCGCTCGACCTCTCGGGCATCTCTCCGGGGTTTGATTTGTGTGTCACTGCGAACCATCCCTGGTGCGCCTCCCAGTCGGCATCCCTGCCGCCTCCTCGCCGCTCGCGCGCGATGCCCCCGGCATCGCGCAAGCGCTCGCATCTCGACCTCTCGGGCATCTCTCCGTTCTTGGTTGTCGCGACACACACCATCCATCGTGCCGTTCCTGCGGGCAACGCTCCACGCGGGTGGTGCATTGAAAAGGGCGACGCCGGCTCACGGCGACACGAACCCCACGACCGCGCGCAAACAGGCCAGTCAGGATAAATGGGTATCCCGGTTTGGTAAAGCCGCCGAAACCCGGCGTCAGCCGTTGGTGGCTTCGTGCTTGACCGGATCGTCGGGCTCGCCGCCCGCTCCGGACGCTTGTTCCTGCTGGATGCGCTGGTAAATTTCTTCACGATGAACCGCAACATCCTTGGGCGCAGTGATGCCGATGCGCACCTGATTCCCCTTGACGCCCAATACCGTGACCGTTACCTGGTCGCCGATCATCAGGGTTTCCCCCACGCGGCGGGTCAGAATCAACATGACAGAACTCCGTGTACTCGGGCAACTTTGACCCGAAACAGACGCGCGCGTTCCCCTCCGGACCGCGCTACGTTGCGTTACAGGGCGATCGCGAACAAGCGGGGGCAGGCCGCCGACGTTCAGGTTCCTCCATCACCCGCACTAGACCGGTGCAGGGGCGATCGATGCCCTGCGGATACTATCCGAGCGGGTATGCCCGCGCAATAAAGTGGGCATGACTTCCGGCAGGGTCCGTGCCTACCCCAGGTTTTGTTCAAGCCAGTCGGGCAGGCCACCGAGGATCCCGTCCAACGCTGGCGAATCGCTGCCCCCGCCCTGGGCCATGTCCGGCCGCCCGCCGCCCTTGCCGCCGATTTGCTTCGCGACATGTGCGACTACATCGCCAGCCTTGATCCTGGCCAATGCCGCGCCATGCACGCCTGCCACCAGCGCGGCCTTGCCGTCGCGACCGGACGCCAGCAAAACCACGCAATCGCCCAGCTTTTGCTTGAGCGAATCGACCGCATCGCGCAAGGCCCTGGCGTCCATACCGTCCACGCGCGCGGCAACCAGCTTGGTACCGCGGACATCCCGCGCATGCGCGGCCAGGTCGCCCGTCGCGGCGCCTGCCGCCCGGGCCTTGAACGAATCCAGTTCACGCTCCAGTTTCTTCTGGCGATCAAGCGCTTGGCGCAACTTGTCCGCCACCTCAGCGGGGTTCGACGAGAGCAAGCCCGCCACCTCGGCCAGCCGCCGTTCCTCGTCGACGACGTGCGCCATTGCGCCGGCGCCGGTCAACGCTTCGATGCGGCGGATGCCGGCCGCGACGCCGGATTCCGACACGATCTTGAACAGACCGATGTCGCCGGTACGCGACACGTGCGTACCACCGCACAGCTCGGTGGAAAAATCGCCCATCTTCAGCACGCGGACTTCGTCGCCGTATTTTTCGCCAAACAACGCCATTGCGCCGAATGCGATCGCATCGTCGTAGGCCATGTGCCGGACTTCGGCGGTGTCATTGCGGCGAATCTGTTCGTTCACCCGATCCTCGATGCGACGCAGTTCGTCCGGTTTCACCGGCTGGAAGTGCGAGAAATCGAAGCGCAGGCGATCGGGTGCGACCAGCGAACCCTTCTGCGTGACGTGTTCGCCCAGGGTTTCACGCAAGGCGGCGTGCAGCAGGTGGGTCGCCGAGTGGTTCAGCACCGTGGCTTGCCGGCGCGCGGCATCGACGCGCGCGAACACCTTTTCGCCAACACGCAACGGCGCGTTGCCTTTCCATTCGCCGACGTGGCCATGGAACTGCCCGCCGAATTTCTGCGTGTCGGCAACGATGAAGCGACCGTTCGCATGCTCCAGCGCACCCGTGTCGCCGACCTGCCCGCCCGATTCCGCATAGAACGGCGTGCGATCCAGGATGATCGCGGCAGATTCGCCAGGTGCGAGCGCATCCACCGCGCGGCCATCGCGCAGGATCGCCAGCACCATGCAATCCTTCGCCTCCAGCGTTGCATAGCCCAGGAATACCGTAGGAGCCAGCCTGCTGGCGACCTCGGCCGGCAATGCCGCCTTGCTTTCGAACTTGCTGGCGGCGCGGGCGCGCGCGCGTTGCGCTTCCATCGCGCGCTCGAACCCGGCCATGTCCACCGTCAGCCCGCGTTCGCGCGCGATGTCTGCGGTGAGGTCCACCGGAAAACCATAGGTGTCGTACAGGCGGAATGCGTCGTCACCGGGAATCGTCCTTTCCGACTTCGCCGCAACCTCGTCGAACACCTTCATGCCGTGTTCCAGCGTCTCGCCGAAGCGCTGCTCCTCGGCACGCAGCGCTTCCTCGACGAACGCCTGTTTGTTCGCGAGTTCGGGATACGCCTTGCCCATTTCGGCGACCAGCGGCGCGACCATCTTCCAGAAGAAATCGCCGCGCACGCCCAGCATCCAGCCGTTCCGCAGCGCGCGGCGGATGATCCGGCGCAACACGTAGCCGCGGCCTTCGTTCGACGGCAACACACCGTCCACGATCAGGAACGCGCAGGCGCGGATGTGGTCGGCGATCACCCGCAGCGATTTGTTTTCGTGGTCCTTGCAGCCGGTCAGTTTTTGCGCGGCCACGACCAGGCGCTGGAACAGGTCGATTTCGTAATTGGAATGCACGCCCTGCAACACCGCGGCCAGGCGCTCCAGGCCCATGCCGGTATCCACGCACGGCGCCGGCAGCGGTGACAGCGTTCCGTCCTCGGCGCGGTCGAACTGCATGAACACCAGGTTCCAGATTTCGATGTAGCGGTCGCCGTCCCCGTCTTCCGAACCCGGCGGGCCGCCTGCGATCCCGGGGCCGTGGTCGTAGAAGATCTCGCTGCACGGACCGCACGGGCCCGTGTCGGCCATCTGCCAGAAATTGTCCGAGGCGAACGGCGTGCCCTTGTTGTCACCGATCCTGACGATGCGTTCGGGCGGCACGCCAACCACGTCCTTCCAGATCCCGTAGGCCTCGTCGTCCGTGTGATAGACGGTCACCCACAGTTTCCCGGCCGGCAATCCGAAGGTACGCGTCAGCAGCTCCCATGCCCACTCGATCGCTTCCTTCTTGAAGTAATCGCCGAACGACCAGTTGCCCAGCATCTCGAAGAAGGTGTGGTGGCGCGCGGTGTAACCCACCGAATCGAGGTCGTTGTGCTTGCCGCCGGCGCGCAGGCAACGCTGGACATCGGCCGCGCGCACGTAGGGCAGCTTTTCGCTGCCCAGGAACACGTTCTTGAACTGCACCATCCCCGAATTGGTGAACAAGAGGGTCGGATCGTTGGCCGGCACCAGCGGCGCGGACGGCACGATGGTGTGGCCGCGATCCTTGAAGAACTCGAGGAAGCGTGCGCGAATTTCTGCAGTTTTCATGTAGTTGTGAACATGACTTGAGGACGATTGCACACGACCCGCCTGCCCGCATGCACGCCGGCAAGCCGGTTCAGTCGTTCGGGTCCGCGATTTCCGCGTGGGTAACGGCCCTAACTGTGGCGGCGGCAAAGCCGCGGCGCAAGAGGAACGCCGCGCGCTTGCCGCGTGCGGCATGGTCGGCGGCGGGCTTCATCCCGTATTTCTTGCGCAGCTGCGCGGCCGCCATCACCATCCAGTCGGCATCCGCTGCGTCCAGCAGGGCGCGGATCGCGGGGTCGGCCAGTCCATGCGAGCGCAATTCGGCCCTGATCCTGGACGGCCCATAGCCCTGCCCCACCCGCGCCCGCACGATCATCTCGCCGAAGCGCCGGTCATCCTGATAGTCCTGTTCGCGCAGTCGCCTGAGCGCGACGGTTGATTCGCCCTCGTCGCAGCCGGCATGCTCGAGCCGCGTGCGCAGTTCGCGTTGCGAATACTCCCGGCGCGCCAACATGCCGAGCGCGCGGTCATAGGCGCTGCGGTTTTTATCGCGCGAATTCATTGACGTACTGAGCCCCTCTCCCTCCGGGAGAGGGTGGCGCGCAGCGCCGGGTGAGGGTCCGGCTCATCGAACAGCCATCAGATGGCCCATCTTGTCACTATCCCGAACCCTCACCCCAACCCCTCTCCCGGAGGGTGAGGGGCTCAAAATCAGGCCTCGACTTCTTCGGCATCTTCGGTTGCCGCAACGCCGCCCTTCTGCGGCGTGCCAGTCAGCAACTTGGCGCGCAGGGCTTCGTCGAGTTGCTTCGCGGCGGCCGGGTTGTCCTTGAAGTACTGACGGGCGTTTTCCTTGCCCTGCCCGATCCGCTCGCCGCCGTAGCTGTACCAGGCGCCGGATTTCTCGACCAGATCGTGGGCGACGCCCAGTTCGATCAGTTCACCCTCGAACGAAGTGCCCTCGCCGTACAGGATTTCGAACTCGGCCTGCCGGAACGGCGGCGCCACCTTGTTCTTGACCACTTTCACGCGGGTCTGCGAGCCGATCACCTCCTCGCCCTTCTTGACCGCACCGATGCGCCGGATGTCGAGGCGCACCGAGGAATAGAATTTCAGCGCGTTGCCGCCGGTGGTGGTCTCGGGGTTGCCGAACATCACGCCGATCTTCATGCGGATCTGGTTGATGAAGATCACCAGTGTGTTGGAACGCTTGATGTTGGCGGTGAGCTTGCGCAGCGCCTGGCTCATCAGGCGCGCGTGCAGGCCGACGTGCGAATCGCCCATCTCGCCCTCGATTTCGGCCTTGGGCGTCAGCGCCGCGACCGAGTCGATCACCACCACGTCCACCGCATTGGAACGCACCAGCATGTCGGCGATTTCCAGCGCCTGCTCGCCGGTGTCGGGCTGCGACACCAGCAAATCGTCCACGTTGACGCCCAGCTTCTCGGCGTAGCTCGGGTCGAGCGCGTGTTCGGCATCGACGAACGCCGCGGTACCGCCATTCTTCTGGCAATTGGCGATTACCTGCAGGGTGAGCGTGGTCTTGCCCGAGGATTCCGGCCCGTAGACCTCCACCACGCGGCCGCGCGGCAGGCCGCCGACGCCCAGCGCCACGTCGAGTCCCAACGAACCGGTCGAAACCACGTCGATCGCCTCGTTGCTGCGGTCGCCCATGCGCATCACCGCGCCCTTGCCGAACTGTTTCTCGATCTGGCCAAGTGCGGAAGCCAGTGCGCGGCGCTTGTTGTCGTCCATTGCGGAACCCTCGGTTGATCGTGCTGACTGAAGTGTCGCCGGGATGCTTCTCACGGGTTGAGACCACGACCCCGGATGATGCGGCCATTATTCCACACCCCATCGTCCCGGACAGCGGCGAACGCCGATTCAATGTGTAAGGATTTTCCTGATTCCTTCCAGCGCCGCCGCGACGGCCCGCCGCCGTACCGCATCGCGGTCGCCGTCGAAATGGAATGCCTCGACTCGTGCGGCGCCGCCGCGCCGTTGCCACGCAATCCAGACCGTCCCGACCGGCTTGTCGGGCGTGCCGCCCATGGGACCAGCAACACCGGTGACCGCGACCGCGATCGACGCATCGAGCCGGACCAGTGCGCCGGCCACCATTTCCAGTGCGCATTCGCGACTGACCGCCCCGTGGCGCTCAAGCGTGGCCGCGGTCACGCCCAGCAGCGCCTGCTTGAGGCCATTGCTGTAGGTTACCGCCCCACCCTGGAACCACGCCGAACTGCCCGGGATGTCGGTCAGCAACTTGGCGATCCAGCCGCCGGTGCACGATTCGGCCGTCGCCAGCATCGCGCCACCCGCGCCCAGGGTCTCGGCCACCCGTTCGGCACCCCGGCACAACAATGCATCATCAGGAACGGTTTTCACGCTGGCCTCGCGATCTGAAAGCCCCGTTCTACCGCAACCCGGCACGTACGCCAAGCACTAGACGAATCAGGCCATTGCCACCGCTGGATGACCGCCCGGCGACGGGCACACGGGCCTGCGGGTCAGGGAGCGGCCGTCCGGTCGCGCCGGGTACGCGGTTCGTTGAGCGTTTCGCCGCGCACCACGAACCAGATGTTCTCGGCGATGTTGGTCGC
>DASURP010000089.1:0-9705 GCA_036279975.1 Rhodanobacteraceae bacterium | reverse complement strand
TGGCAGGTGTAGCCGTTCGGGATGCGTTCCAGGTAATCCTGGTGCTCCGGTTCGGCTTCCCAGAAATCGCCGGCCGGAACGACCTCGGTGACGACCTTGCCGGGCCAGAGCCCGGAAGCTTCGACGTCCGCGATGGTGTCCTCGGCGATCAGTTTTTGTTCGTCGCAGGTGTAGAAGATCGCCGAACGGTAGCTGGTGCCAAGGTCGTTGCCTTGCCGGTTCGTCGTGGTCGGGTCGTGGATCTGGAAGAAGAATTCCAGCAGCTTGCGATAGCTCATCCGGGCCGGATCGAACACGATCTCGATGGATTCGGCGTGGCTGCCGTGGTTGCGGTAGGTGGCATTCGGGACGTCGCCGCCGGAATAACCGACGCGCGTGGACACCACGCCGGGTTGCTTGCGGATCAGATCCTGCATGCCCCAGAAACAGCCGCCGGCGAGGATGGCGCGTTGGGTGGTCATGGTCTTGGTTCCTCGATTCGAGTCAGGGGCGATCAGGCGTGTTCAAACAGTTCACGGTACTCCCCGTAGCCTTCCTTTTCCAGATCGGCCAGCGGGACGAAGCGCAGTGATGCCGAGTTGATGCAGTAGCGCAGCCCGCCAAGTTCGCGCGGGCCATCGTCGAACACGTGGCCGAGGTGGCTGTCGCCATGTTTCGAGCGCACTTCCGTACGGACCATGCCGTGGCTGGCATCGTGCTTCTCGACCACGTTGGCCGCTTCAGCAGGCTTGCTGAAACTCGGCCAGCCGCAGTGGCTCTGGAACTTGTCGAGCGAGGTGAACAGCGGTTCGCCGGAAACGATGTCGACGTACAGGCCGGGTTCGCGGTGTCCGTTGAATTCGTTGTCGAACGGCCGCTCGGTGGCTGCTTCCTGGGTGACGCGATACTGCAGCGGGCTCAGGCGCGCGAGTGCTTCGGGTGTCTTGCGGTAATCGGACATGGCGTGCTCCGCGTCGCAGGGACGGATCGACTGAAGGGGGTCCCGGTGAGATGGAGGCGCTGCGGATGGGCCTCAAGGTGGGCGCCGTGCCCGGGGCCGCGCTTCGCACGGTTCCATGCACGATCACGGCCGCGCGGTTGCCCTTCGCCGGGCTGTCGCGGCGCGCGATTCCTGTGCATACTCGGCACCCGCTTCGTACCCTGGTTGAGGAAAAGCCATGCAGCGTCGCGACGTGTTGAAGGGCCTGGTCTTGACAGGCGCGGCGGTGGCGCTGGCGCGCCCGGCGCGGGCGGTCGCGAAGAACGATGACGTGGAGGCGTACCTGGCCCGGTTGGAGCGAAGACATGGCGGCCGGCTGGGCGTGGCCATCCACGATACCGGCAGCGGTCGCCGCGCCGCGCATCGCGGCGACGAGCGCTGCCTGATGTGCAGCACGTTCAAGCTGCTGCTGGCGGCGGCGGTGCTGGAGCGCGTGGATCGTGGCGAAGAGAAGCTGGACCATCGCATCGTGTTTGGCGAGGACACGCTGCTCGATTATGCGCCGATCTCCAGGCAACACGTCGGGCCGCCCGGCATGACCGTGTCGGAATTGTGCGCGGCTGCGATCACGCTGAGCGATAACACCGCGGCCAATGTGTTGCTGAAGGCCATCGGTGGCCCGCAGGCGGTCACGGCGTATGCGCGCAGCCTGGGGGACGAATCCACGCTGCTGGATCGCTATGAGCCTGCGTTGAACCCCATCGACACGACGACGCCGGAGTCTATGCTCGACGACATGCAGCAACTGTTGCTGGGCGACCGTCTTTCCCGGCCATCGCGTGAGATGCTGATTCGCTGGATGGTCGCCTGCCAGACCGGGCTTCAATCGTTGCGCGCGGGAATGCCGAAGGATTGGCGGACAGGCGACAAGACCGGTCAGTGGGACGGAAACGGAACCGGCGCCAACAACGACATCGCGATCGTCTGGCCGCCGAGGCGAAAGCCGATCCTGGTGGCCGCGTATTACATGAATGACACCACGGAGCCTGCCAGCCGCAAGACGGTGCTGGCGGAAGTCGGGCGCATCGTCGCGTCGATCTGATCGAGGAACCCAAAATGGCCCGTATCGAAGCCCGGCTCGCGGAACTCGGCCTGGCGCTGCCGCCCGCCGTGAAACCGCTGCCGGGCGTGGTGCTGCCGTTCCGCTTCGTGCGCGTGCTCGGCGACCGTGCGCTGATTTCGGGCCACAGCCCGCAGGCGGCCGATGGCTCGATCGCCGGACCATTCGGCAAGGTGGGCCGCGAGTTGACGCTGGAGCAGGGCTACACGGCCGCGCGGCTGGCCGCACTGTCGATCCTCGGCAGCCTGCAACGCGAGCTTGGCGAGCTCGACCGCGTCACGCAGTGGGTGCGGGTGTTCGGCATGGTCAATTCCGCGCCGGGTTTCGACCGGCAGCCGGCGGTGATCAACGGGTGCTCGGATTTGATCCTGCAATTGTGGGGTGACGCAGCCGGCGCACACGCGCGCAGCGCGGTCGGCATGGCCGAACTGCCGTTCGGAGTCCCGGTTGAAATCGATGGCGAGGTGGCGATCCGGCTGTGATCACGGCAACTGCCGGTCACTGCTTCGCCGGCGGCGCGCATCCGCTTTCAATCGGTGGGCCGCGAGCTTCTCGTAGCAAGGCCGGCAAGCGTCGGCAAGGTCCTGCTGGAAATCGCTGAGCCCGGTTTCGCGCGACCGGTACGGCGCAAACCCGGTGGAGCGTTCCACCGTGGCGTACCAGTGCGGCGCCCACACGCCGTCCGAGGCGCGCTTGCCTTCCGGCCAGCGCAGCATGCGCTCGGTGAATTCGATTCCCAGCGTCGCGCACAGCGCCGCCAGCGTCGCGCGCGGATCCTTCAGCACGTCGGCGGCGTCGATGACCGGTGGCGCATGGCCCAGGTGGTCGCAGACGTGGTCGAACAGCCGTGCCTGCTGCTCGAAGCCGAGTTCCCACGCTTCTGCATCGGGGCGCTGGACCGTGAACGATGCGACGACGCGTTCCGGATCGCGGATCAGGAAGCAGTTGGTCACGTGGTCCAGCCAGTCCAGCGGCATCTCCGGCAACATGTGCTGGGTCATGTGCTTCTGGTACCAGATGGGCTTGCCGTCCGGGACCTGTCCGGTCAGCATCGCCGCGACCTTGGCGTCGTCGGTTTCCTGCATCGCGATCACGTCGTCGCGGCCGGGATGTTCCACCCCGGTTTCGACGAGGTAGTGCGCGTAGAAGGGTTCATCGGTCACCGCGGTGTCGCCGCGGTTCTCCCACGCACGCATCATCGCCGTGGAGATGTTGCGCGGCCCCGACCACATCGCGATGCGTAGCGGTTCGCGCATGTTCACACCTGCACGCCCGCGCGGCTTTCGCGTTCGACCAGTTGCATGTACAGGGTCTGCAGGTGCGCGCAAAGCGGTCCGCGTGTGCCATCGCCGATCACGCGTCCGTCGATTTCGCGCACCGGGGTGAGGCCCGCGAAGGTGCCGGTGACGAAGGCCTCATCGGCGCCGTACACGTCGGTCAGGCTGAAATCCTTCTCGAACACCGGGATGCCGTGGTCGCGGCACAGCCGCACCACGTTGGCGCGGGTGATGCCGCCGAGGCAGTACTTGCCGGTGGACGTCCACACCTCGCCCTTGCGCGCGATGAAGAAGTGGGTGGAGTTGCAGGTGGCGATGAAGCCGTGCGGATCCAGCATCAGCGCCTCGTCGCAACCCGCTTTCGCGGCCTGGATGCAGGCAAGGATGCAGTTGAGTTTGGAATGGCTGTTGAGCTTGGGGTCCTGCACGTCCGGTGCGCCGCGGCGCACGTGTACCGTGAACAGGCGGATGCCGTTCTCGACCGTGTCGGGCAGGGGTTCCTTGTATTCGGGCACGATCACGATCGTCGCAGGCCCGATCACGAAGCGCGGGTCCTGGTGCGGCGTGGCCTTGATGCCGCGCGTCACCATCAACCGTATGTGCACGTGGTCGTGCATGCCGTTGGCGCGCAACACTTCCAGGATGCGTTGTGTCAGTGCTTCGCGGGTCAGCCCGATGTCGAGGTCGATGGCCTTGGCGCCTTCGTACAAACGGTTGAGGTGCATGTCGAGAAAAGGCAGGCCGCCGTCGTGCAGGCGCAACCCTTCCCACACGCCGTCGCCCAGCACGTAACCGGCATCGAACACGGAAACCCGCGCCTCGTCGCGTGGCACCAGCTCGCCGTTCAGGCTGACCTTGATCGAGGCATTGCGTGGATCGGGCGTGTAGTCGTGGGTGCCTTTGGACATGGCGGGGGCGTGCTGGCCGGCGAGTGTCGAGTGTATAGCGGGATGGCAAAAGGCGGATGGCGGGCCCTCGTGGCAGGGGGTAGCATCCCCGGATGGCTGATCCCGGGCTCGACAATCCGTTCTTCTCGTCGCTGCAAACGCGGCACCGGCATCTTGCGCGGGTGTCGGGCGCGGTTGCGCGCTACCCGGCGGAGTACGCCCCTTTCCTGGGCGTGGCCGGCGCGGACGTGGACGCCGATGACGCACTGGTTACGCTGGTGGGCCAGGACGAAACCGTGCTGCTGCTGGGCGTGGCGCCGGAGCTCGGACCCGGATGGCGCCTCGAGCCTCTGGAAACGCTCGCGCAGATGGTTTGCGAGGCGCCGATCCAGGTTGCCGATGGCCCGGAGATCATCGAATTGCAGGAGTCCCGGCGTGCCGACGTGCTGGCGCTGACGGCGCTGGTGTACCCGCACTATTTCCGGCCGCGCGCGATGGAGCTGGGGCGTTACTTCGGGATCTGCATGCCGGACAGGGGCGGTGGCGTCCGCCTGGCCGCGATGATCGGCGAACGCCTCGGCACGGGTACCCACACCGAGATGAGTGCGATCTGCACGCACCCTGATTTCACCGGCCGTGGTTACGCCAGTCGCCTGACCGCGTTCCTGAGCAACGACACGTTTGCGCGGGGGCGCACGCCGTTCCTGCACGTCAGTTACGAAAACCGGCAAGCAAAAGCGCTGTACGAACGACTCGGTTATCGCCTGCGCCGCGACATCCCGTTCTGGTCCTTGCGACGGCAGTAGGGCGCCTGACGGGATCCGGCCGTCCCGCCCTACATACCCGGATGGTAGGTCCGCTCGGTGTGGGCCTTGAGTTGCTCCGGCCAGAAGTACACCGTGCGCAGGTCGCCACTGGCCCAGCGTTCGGCCTGGTCGCGGAAGTGCGCTGAATCCGGATGGCCCGACTGCCCGCCCACGTGGATCGCGCGCGCCACGACCCGGGGTCCGAATTCGATCACCGCGACGAAGCTGTTGCCGCTGCGGCCGTAATACTTTTTCGTGTTCGGCCAACGGTGGCCGTTGGAGGCGGCCAGCGAACCCCAGCGCGACGCGGTGAACGGCACCGCAAGGCTCGGCTTCGCATCGTCGAAATGCGGCTCGATCGAGTCGTCGAGGCGCTGGTAACGGTTGACCTGGCCCCACGGCACGCCCCAGTAGCCGAAATCATGCGTGAGGGTATCGACGGCCCTGGCCAACGTATCCAGGCGCAGTGCCGGCGTGGCCTTCTCCGCGATGTAGTCGATCTCGCGCAAATCGGTGGTGTGCGCGTCGAGGCCGCTGGCCTCGGCCCTGGCCGCGACCTCGTTCCACATTGCATCGCCCCAGGTGACCGCGAGCGTGGTCGGGATCGAAGCGGTGCCCCAACGGTAATCCCAGTGCCGCAGCACGCCGATCGGGCCGGCCAGCTTCGTTTTCAGGGGGTCGTTCGCGGGCAGGGCGTCGTAGTCCTTGACCAGGATCGGGATCAGCCTTGCGAACGCGGGGAGATGGGAGTCGAACGCGTCAGTGATCAGCTTGGCCTTGGTGAAATCCCCGGCGCCGGTCAGCATGTCGGTCGCATGCTTGCCGCGTGCGTTCTCGCCGAACGAGTCCATGTATTGCGGAAAGTCTTCGCGCTTCGGGCTGTACCTGCCGGCTGCGGAGTAGGGCCAGTCGTTGGTGTTCATCACCCAGCCGTTGGGCGGGTTGATCACGTTCGGCATGTCCTCGAGCGGCGTCATGCCCTGCCACGCGGTGGCCGGGTTGCTGCCATCCACCGGTTTCAGGTAGTCGAAGGCATTGTCGCGCTTCGGAATGAACTGCGGAGCCAGGAACGCGATCTCGCCCTTGTCGTCGGCGAAGATGGTGTTGTTGGAAGAGTTGGCCTTGAGTTCGGCCACCTTCATGTAGCTGGCGAGGTCCGTCGCCTTGGTGCGCAACCAGCTCTGTTCCAGCGCGGGAATCGGGCGGTTCATCAGGGCTTCGGCGATCCACTTGCCGTGTTCGTTGGCGACGATCGGCCCGTGCCGGGTGAAGTACGCGGTGAAGTTGCGCGCCTTCATCGAGCCGTCTTCGGCGCGGTAGTGGATCGTGATATCACGCGTCTTCACCGGCAGCCACTTGTTGCCGAAGCGGTACTCGTAGCCGTTTCCCTGCTTGCGGACGGTCTCGGCGAATTCATCGACTGCATCCACGCCGGTCGATGTGTGCATCCAGCCGATGTGGCGGTTGAAGCCCTGGTAGATGAAGAACTGCCCCCAGGTCGAGGCGCCATACGCATCCAGCCCTGCGTCGCTCGACATCTGCGACTCGGTGCGGAAGTTGAAGGTGACGTGCGGATTGATCAACAGCAGCGCGTGGCCGTCGGCGGTGAGTTTCGGCGCGATCGCGATGCCGTTCGAGCCGGTCGGGTCGCGCCAGGTCGCCGGATGGGCCTGTGCGAGCGCGACACTGGCGGCGGGGTCGGCGCCGTAGAACCTGGCAAGTTTCGCCAGGTCCACGCGCTCGATGTCGCCGCCGATGCTGCCCTCGGTGAAGGAAAGCGCCATCCACGGCTCGTAATGCTCGATGACCGCGGGATGCACGTCCGTATGCGTCGCGAGGTACCAGTTCATGCCGTCGGCCCAGGCATTCATCAACTTCTTCAGCCACGCGGGGCTTTTCGCGTAGTCCTGTTTCAGCACGGCCGGGTCGATGAACAGCTGGTAGCGCAGGTCGTGCCAGGTCGCGGACTCGCCCTCGGCCCGGGCCGTCCAGCCCAGCGCGGTGAGGTAATTCATCTCGACGCGGTTGAAATCGTCCTCGCATTGCGCGTAGCTCATCCCGAACACGGCATCGGCATCGGTCTTGCCGTGGATGTGCGGGATGCCCCAGTCGTCGCGGGTGATCGTGACGGCTTGCGCTTCCTTTTGCAGCCGCGCGTATTCGGCACCGGTTTTCGCGACCGGCGTCTGCCATGCCGGTGACGTGGCCGTTTCGGCAAGCGCTGCTGCGCTCGCACCGAATGCCGCTGCAAGAAGCCCCGCGAGCAACACACCCGCGCAGCCGTGCTGAACCTGATTGAGACGCAACGACATCGGCTACCCCTCCGTGACCCTGCAATCGCGCAACCTTAGCGCGAAAATGAGCGCGTCGCGCGGTGAAGCGCGACGCATCAGGAAGGTTGGACGATCGGGCGGCGCGGTTCCCGCATCGCTTCAGCATGGCGGGCAGGTGAAGTGCCGACCCCAAGTTCCCTTCGCGGACTCGAAGCCATCGGGAGGGCACATGAAGCAGGGCGGCTGGCAACCCGCGTTGGCGCCGCACAATGGCAGGACCTGTTGCGCTACTCCCGCCCTGCGGCAAGTCCTCCCGCTGGTTCAGCCGTTGTCATCCGATCCCGCTGGGGCCGGTTGCGAATCGGCCGCATTCTTGCGGATCCAGGTTTGCGTGCGTCCCAGCATCGGCATGCCGATGTAGCCACGCACGTTGAGTTTTCCCCCGTTGTCCTTCAGCGCCAGCTTGACCTTGTAGGTCTTGCCCTTGGCAGGATCGAGGATCTGGCCGCCGTCCCAGACATCGCCGTCCTTCTTCACGCCCCACATGATGGTCATGCCTTCGACCGGCTGGTTGTGGCGTTCACCCTCGCACTTGTCGCAGATCGGATGCGGGCCCTGGTCGGAGAACAGTACCTGCTTGACCACGGCCTGCAGGGTGCCATCCGGTTGCTCGGTGATCTCGATGATCGATTTGGGCTTGCCGGTGGCGTCGTCCACCTGGGTCCAGGTGCCGACCGGCGTGTCGTTGGCGGCGGCGTACGCGCCCGTCGCCAGCAGCAGGGCGAGGACGATCAGGGCGGAACGGAGGGTAGTGCGCATGGCAATTCTCCACGGATGGTGCGCCTAGCCTGCGCGATGGCCACGTGCGCGTCAACTCCCGGGCGGCCGTCCGTTCAGATGATCGCCGTCAGGGCGTACGTACGGGTCTCTGGCATACTTCCGGGTTGCGTTTTGCCACAACGGACCGACATGCCTGCCGCCAACGAAACCCGCGTCCGCGAAATCCTCGCCGGCATCGTCGATCCGCACACCGGTGCGTCATTGGCCGACAGCGGCGGGATCCATGCCATCGGCGTGGACGGGGACCGGGTGGCGGTCGAGGTCGCGCTGGGTTATCCGGCCAGCGGCTGGCGCAAGGACTTCGCCACGCAAATCAAGAGCGCACTGGAAAGCGACCCGACGATCGCGCAGGCCACGGTTTCAGTCACTTCACGGATCGCGACGCACAAGGTACAGGGCAACCTGATGCCGCTGCCCGGCGTCAAGAACATCATCGCGGTGGCATCCGGGAAGGGTGGGGTCGGCAAATCGACGGTGGCCGTGAACCTCGCGCTGGCGCTGGCCGCCGAAGGCGCCGAAACCGGGGTGCTGGACGCCGACATCTACGGTCCCAGCCAGCCGCTGATGCTGGGCATCGAGGGCCGGCCGGAGTCGCCGGACGGCAAGACCATCATCCCGATGACCAACCACGGCCTGCAGGTGATGTCGATCGGGTTTTTGGTGGGCGAGGACACGCCGATGGTGTGGCGCGGGCCGATGGTGACCCAGGCGCTCACCCAGTTGCTGCATTCCACGCGCTGGAAGGACATCGATTACCTGATCGTGGACATGCCGCCCGGCACCGGCGACATCCAGTTGACCCTGACCCAGCGGGTGCCGGTAGCGGGCGCGGTGATCGTCACCACGCCGCAGGACATCGCGTTGCTGGACGCGAAGAAGGGCCTGAAGGCGTTCGAGAAGGTGAACGTGCCGGTGCTCGGCATCATCGAGAACATGGCCACCCACGTGTGCTCGAACTGCGGGCACGAGGAACACATCTTCGGCGCCGGTGGCGGCGGGAAGATGGCCGCGCAATACGGCGTGCCGCTGCTGGGCTCGCTGCCGCTGGACATCCGCATCCGCGAACAGGCCGACGGCGGCAATCCCACCGTGGCGGCCGACCCGGAATCCGATCTCGCATTGCGTTATCGCGAAATCGCGCGCAACACCGCGGCGCGCCTGTCGCTGCAGGCCGAGCGCGACATGACCGGGGTGCCGAATATCCGCGTCGTCGATGATTGACGGCGGTTCCTGCCCCTTCCGCAGGAAGGGGATGTGCACGGTTATGCTCTCCCACCCGTACCGCAGCATGTGAGCCCATGAGCATCAAGAGCGACAACTGGATCCGCCGCATGGCGGAGGATCACGGCATGATCGAGCCGTTCGAGGCGGGGCAGGTCAAGCAGAACGGGGGCGGCCGGATCGTGTCCTATGGCACTTCGTCCTACGGCTACGACGTGCGCTGCGCGGACGAGTTCAAGATCTTCACCAACATCAACTCGACCATCGTCGACCCCAAGGATTTCGATTCCCGCAACTTCGTGGACTTCAAGGGCGACTGCTGCATCATCCCGCCCAATTCGTTCGCGCTGGCGCGCACCGTC
>DASURP010000088.1:0-29544 GCA_036279975.1 Rhodanobacteraceae bacterium | reverse complement strand
ATCCTCACCAACAACCACGTGATCGCGGGCGCCGACGACATCAAGGTGACGCTGACCGACGGCAAGGCGTACAAGGCCAAGGTCATCGGCGCCGATGCGCAGACCGATCTCGCGGTGATCCAGATCCGCGCCCCGGACCTGGTCGCGTTGCCGATCGCGGATTCCTCGAAATTGCGCGTGGGCGATTTCGTGGTGGCGATCGGCGACCCGTTCGGGCTCGGGCAGTCGGCGACCTCGGGCATCGTGTCCGGATTGCAGCGCCAGGACCTGCGCCGCAGCGGCGTGCAGAACTACATCCAGACCGACGCGTCGATCAACCCCGGCAACTCGGGCGGCGCCCTGGTCGATCTCGCCGGCCAGCTGGTCGGCATCAATTCGATGATCTATTCGCCCTCCGGCGCGAGCGCGGGGCTGGGCTTCGCGATCCCGTCCAACCTTGCCGTCGAGGTGATGAAGCAACTGATCGCGCACGGGCGCGTCGAGCGCGGCAGCCTGGGTGTCGACGTGCAGGATCTGTCGCCGCGCGTGGCCGCGGCACTCGGCATCAAGGCATCCAGCGGCGCCCTGATCACCAACGTGCTGCCCGATTCGCCGGCTGCGCAGGCGGGCCTGAAACCAGGCGACCTCGTCACCGCCGTCAACGGCACGCCGGTCGCCGATGCCCAGGACCTGCGCAATGCGCAGGGCCTCGCCCCGGTCGGCAGCACGCTCAAGCTCGCGGTCGATCGCGGCGGCAAGCAACTGGTGGTCGATGCGAAGCTGACGGCGCTGGGCGGGCAGGTCGCAGGCGCGTCACTCGATGCGCGATTGGCCGGCGCGACATTCAGTGAGGGCAGCAACACCGCTGGGGTCGAAGGCGTGGACGTGACGGAGGTGGCGCCCGGCAGTCGCGCGGCGCGCAGCGGCCTTGCCAGCGGCGACGTACTGGTCGGCGTCAACAACGTGGCGACGCCCAACCTGGCGCAACTGCGCCGCCAATTCGCCCTGCATCCCCGCGTCTTGCTGCTGACACTGGTGCGGGACGGACAACTGGTGCAGATCCAGCTTTGAGGAATGTGAAAAAATGTGAACGGCATCCGCAAAATCAGGCATGCGTTGCTGAACGGCAACGTTGCGGTCAGTGGCGTTGCTGCATAATCAAACCGCCTTTCCCCGGTAGCCGAATGGTGCCCAGTTCATGTCCGCACGCCCATTGAGTCTGCTCGCCGCCGCGCTCCCGCTTGCCTTCGTGTTCGCGGCCAGCGCGGCGCCGTCGCCCAAACATTCCCGTCATCATGGATCCTCCGGCACCGCGCTGATCGTGCGTGGCGACCAGGTCAGCACCGAGGGCCTGGTCAGCGCGGTGGCGAACGCCTTCGCCGAGACCGGCGACGGGCGCCTCGAGGTCACGCCGTTCAACACCATCGACGGCATCGACCAGGCCCTGGCGGGCAGGGTCGACCTTGCCGCCAGTGCGCGGCCCGCGTATCCCAAGCGCACCCAGGAAAGCCGGCTCACCTTCACGCCGGTCGCGTGGGATGCGCTGGTGCTGATCGTCAACGCGTCCAACCCGGTGCACAACCTCACCTTGAAACAGGTGCACCAAATCTATTACGGCAAGATCAGGAACTGGTCGCAGGTCGGCGGCCGCGACGAGCCGATCGATCTCGACGGCATCGCCTCGCCGCTGGATGGGGTGCAATTCAGTTTCAGGCGCCTGATGTTCGGCAACGGCGACAACCCGGTCGCGGTGCCGCGCCTGTTCATCAACATCGATTCGCTGCAACAGGAAGTGTCACTGGATCGCAAGGCGCTGGCGTTGTCGACGATGGTGCACGCGCGCCGCCAGGACGGCATCAAGATCATACGGATCGAGGGCGTGCGGCCGAGCCTGGCCACGCTGGAGAATGCAACCTACCCGCTGCCGCTGAAGATCTACCTGGCCCACCGCGCCGACAGTCCCAAGGCCGACACGATCCAGCAATTCCTGGCGTTCCTTGGCGGCAGCCGTGCGTCCGGGATCCTGCGCGGCCACGAGTTGCTGCCCTACGCGCAGGCCGTGGTGCTGAACTCCAGGACCGAACTGGATCGCATCAACGCCGTCGGCGCGCGCATGGTCGCGGAGGGCCTGCCGGCCGCGTACGCGCCCGGCAACGAGTTCGCGCGCCTGGCCCAGCAGTATCCGGACCTGGCGCACAGCATGCGCTTGCAGCAGGTCGCCGCCCGCCAGGTGGGCAAGGACAACGAGCAGCGCATCGCGGTCGCCCAGGCGGCCGGCGTGGACCCGTCGCCGCAGGCCGAGCCGCCCGAGCCAGCCGCGTCCGCCACCTACACCGTGGTCAGTGGCGACACGCTTTCCAAGATCGCGAACAGGCTTTCGGTCAGCGTCAAGGACCTGCGCAAATGGAACGACCTGCACGGCGACCTGCTGCAGGTGGGACAGGTGTTGAGGGTGTCGTCGCTCTGATGCTCGCGTTTTGAAGCAAGGGACCTGCCCGTGCTGGGCCTGAGCGCCGACCGGCGCGGGCGCAAGGCGGTGCCGCTGACGCCGGTGGGCCAGGCGGCGTGGTCACGGTTTGCGCGCACACTCGGCGCGCGCCAGCAGCGTTGGGCGGGGGCCAGCGGTTTCACCGGTCAACCGGGCGCCTTTTGCCTGTTGCCGGATGCGCGCGGGGCGACCGCGCGCGTCGTGTGCGGCATCGATCCCGCCTCGCCGCCGTTCGCGTTGGGCGGCCTGCCGTACCGCCTGCCGGCCGACGACTACCGCCTCGATGGCGATGCGCTGGCGCCGCACGCAGCCGCGCTCGGCTGGGCGCTGGGCAGCTACCGTTTTGCGCGTTACCGCACGCCGCAGGCGGAACCCGCACGCCTGTTGCTGCCACGTGGCGTGCTGGCCGACATCGCGCCGACCGTCGCAGCCGTCACCCGGGTGCGTGACCTCATCAACACGCCGGCGCAGGATCTCGGCCCCGCCGAAGTCTGCGCGGCGGTGCGCACGGTCGCCGCAAGCCATGGCGCGAAGTGCCGCGAATGGAGCGGCGAGGGGTTGCTGCAGGCTGGCTTTCCCACCGTGCATGCGGTCGGACGCGCCAGTCCGCGCGCGCCGCGCGTGATCGAACTGCGCTGGGGCAGCCCGAAACACCCGCGGCTGGCCATCGTCGGCAAGGGCGTGTGCTTCGATACCGGTGGCCTGAACCTCAAGACCGGCGACGGCATGCGCTGGATGAAGAAGGACATGGGCGGCGCGGCGCACGCGCTGGCGTTGGCCGAGCTGGTGATGGCGTCGCGATTGCCGGTGCATTTGCAGCTGGTGGTCCCGACCGTGGACAACGTGGTCGCCGGCGATGCCATGCGGCCGGGTGACGTGATCCGCACCCGCGCCGGCACCACGGTGGAAGTGGACAACACCGATGCGGAGGGGCGCCTGATCCTGTGCGATGCGCTGGCGCTGGCGGTCGAGGGCAAGCCCGACCTGCTGATCGATTTCGCAACCCTGACCGGCGCGGCGCGGGTCGCGCTGGGGCCGGACCTGCCGGCGCTGTTCGGCAATCGCGACGACGTGGCGGACGCGCTGCTCGAAGCGTCGCGCGCGCAGCACGATCCCGTGTGGCGCCTGCCGTTGTGGCAACCCTACCGCACGCTGCTGGCGTCCTCGCTGGCCGATACCTGCAACACCGGCGCCTCGCGCCATGCCGGCGCGATCACCGCCGCGTTGTACTTGCAGAATTTCGTGCCGGCCAGCGTTGCGTGGCTGCACGTCGACGTGTACGCGTGGAACGATGCCGAACGGCCGGGACGCCCGCGCGGCGGCGATGCGCAATCGCTGCGCGCCTTCCACGCGTTCCTGCGGCAACGCTACGCACGCGCTTGAGGCGCCCGCTTTCGCGGCGGCACGCGCAATGCAATCAGCTGCAGGCGACGCTGCTGGCGGTGCGGGCGGCCGTGGTCGCGGCGCTGGTGGCGGCCGTCTCCGCCCGTGCCACCAGCTGTGCCATCGCGTTCGCGCCGGCGGCGCCGGCGTCATCGAGTTCGGCGATCACGTGCAGGGCCAGTTCCATCACGATCGCGCCGGCCAGGCCGTGATCGAGGCCCGGCGCGGCCCTCCGGGTCTGTTTACAATGGTGCGATGCGCATCGCTTCCTGGAATGTCAATTCGCTGAACGTGCGGCTGCCGCACGTCGAACAGTGGTGCCGCGATGCGCAGCCCGACGTGCTGGCGCTGCAGGAAACCAAGCTCGCCGACGACAAGTTCCCGCGCGCAGCGATCGAAGCGCTGGGCTACCACGTCGCGTGCTCCGGCCAGAAAACCTACAACGGGGTCGCGATCCTTGCGCGCGCGCCGCTCGAGGACGTCGTCGCGGGCGTGCCGGGGTTCGAGGATCCGCAACGGCGCGTGCTGGCGGCCACGGTGGCTGGCGTGCGTATCGTCGATCTGTACGTGATCAACGGCCAGAGCGTGGGCAGCGAAAAATACGCGTGGAAATTGCAATGGCTGGCCGCCGTCACGGAGTACCTGCGCGCGGAGTTGCAACGCCACGACCAGGTCGTCGTGCTGGGCGACTTCAACATCGCGCCGGACGACCGCGACGTGCACGATCCGGAGGCGTGGCGCGACCAGATCCTGTGTTCGGAACCCGAACGCGCGGCGCTGCGCGACATGCTCGCGCTGGGTTTCACCGATTCGTTCCGGGTCTTCGTCAAGGACGCGGGACATTTCAGCTGGTGGGATTACCGGCAGGGTGCGTTCCGGCGCAACCACGGTCTGCGCATCGACCTGATCCTCGCGAGCGAGGCGCTGCGCGGGCGCCTGGCCACGGCTTCGATCGACCGCGCGCCGCGCACCTGGGAACGCCCGTCGGACCACGCGCCGGTGATCCTGGAGCTTGCGAACTGAGCGGCGCGCCCTGATCATGCAGGCCATGGACGAGGCCCCCGTCACCCGCGACACCATCGACGACGCCGAGCTCGAGGTGCTCGACCGCTGGCTGCGCGGACACGCGGGCGATTCCGACGAGACGCTGTTGCTGGACGGCGTGCACGGCATGCTGACCGCGCTCGCGATCGGGCCCGATCCGGCGCTGCCCGAGGAGTGGCTGCCCGAAATCCTGCACGCGCCGTTCGAGGACCCCGAGCAGGGCGCGGCCGTGCTGGGCCTGCTGGCCAAGCTCAATGATTCGATCCCCGCCGAGCTCGAGGGCGAGGTCTACGAGCCCGTGCTGGGCGAGGTGGCGCCCGAGCAGGCCGTGACCAGTGACTTGAGTGCGGCCGGCTGGTGCGAAGGTTTCAGCCGCGGCATCGACCTGCGCGCGTCGATCTGGGAGTCGCGCCTGGCCGAGGACAGCGAACTACTGGAGATGCTGAGCCCGATCATGGCGCTGGCGGTCGACGAGGGTGTGCTCGCCGCCGACGTGCCGATCGCGAAACTCGATGACAACGAATACGAAGCCTGCCTCGCGCGGATTCCGGACGCGGTGGAAGCCGTCGCGCATTACTGGCGCGTGCGCCCGCCGACCGAGCGCGAACGCACCGCGGGCGGCGGCGCATCCTCCAATGCCTTCGCCAACGCGCCGGCCAGGCGTGGCGGGCGCTGGGTGCACTAGTTTTTGCGATCGTCCGTGAACGCGGCTTCGTTGCAGGCTTGCCAGCGAAGGCGCAACGGGGTCATCGAGACCGGAACGGGCACCCACGCCCTGACTTTCCAAGAGTCCTTGCGATCGTCCCTGGTCGCGGCTTCGTTGAGCGGTATCGCCTCTTCGCAGTTTCGTGAACCGCACACACCAGCACGGCCATCAAGGCCGCCATCCATGGCCAAGAGCTCCGTGGCCTGATTTTTCACCAACAGCCGCTTCAACAGGTGCGCCGGTTGAAGCAGCACAGCAGCGCCTGACGCCACTCATGGCCGATACCGGGCTTTACGAACCGATCAACATCCTGAAGCCGGTCGCGGCGGATGTCTGGATCGTCGATGGTCCGGTGGTGCGGATGGCGACGCCGATCGGCGGTTTCCCGGTGACCACGCGCATGACCGTGGTGCGTTTGCGTGATGCAACGATCTGGTGCCACTCGCCGACCGCGCCCGATGCCGGTTTGTTCGCCGCGATCGATGCACTGGGTCCGGTGCGGCAGCTGGTGTCGCCGAACATGTTGCATTACGCCTTCATCGCGGCGTGGAAACGGCGCTACCCGGAGGCGACCGCATGGGCGTCGCCCGGCGTGCGCAAGCGCGCGGCCTCGCAACACATCGAGGTCGCTTTTGACGCGGATCTCGCCGACACGCCACCGCAGGTGTGGGTAACGGACATCGACCAGTTGCGCTTTCGCGGCAGTCGCGTGCTCGAGGAATTCGTGTTCTTCCACCGCGCCAGCGCCACGCTTGTCCTGGCCGACCTGATCGAAAATTTCGAACGCGAAAAACTCACCCGTGGCATGCGTTGGCTGGCGCGACTGGGCGGCGTGCTCGACCCGGACGGCAAGATACCGCTCGATTTCCGCTTGACCATGACGGGCCGCAAGCGGCTGGCGCGCGCGTGTTTCGAAAAAATCATGGCCTGGCGCCCGCAGAGGGTGATCCTCGCGCATGGCCGTTGCTTCGAACGGAATGCCGAAGCCGAATTGCGGCGCGCGTTCCGCTGGCTGGATTGACGGCGTTGGCGCGCGGCGAACGCAGTGTTTCCGCGACAAGCATTGTTTCCGGCGGCGCGCGGGCGCATCTTGGGAGCATCCCGGACCCAAGGAGGTTGCCATGTCTTCCCGCACCATCACCCGCCGCGTGCGCGGCATCCCGACGTCCGACGGCGCCGGCGTCAAGCTGACCCGCGTGATCGGCCAGCCCAAGCTCGACTCGCTGGATCCGTTCCTGTTGCTGGACGAGTTCGGTTCGGATGCGGCCACCGACTACATCGCCGGTTTTCCCGACCATCCACACCGTGGCTTCGAGACCGTCACCTACATGCTCGATGGCCGCATGCGCCACCGCGACAACCACGGCAATTCCGGCCTGCTGGAATCCGGCAGCGTGCAGTGGATGACCGCCGGACGCGGCATCGTGCATTCGGAAATGCCCGAGCAGGAGCACGGGCTGATGCGCGGCTTCCAGCTGTGGGTGAACCTGGCCGCCAGGGACAAGATGACGGATCCGCGCTACCAGGACATCGCCCCGGACAAGATCCCGACCGTCGAACCCGCGCCGGGCGTGAAGGTGCGGGTGGTCGCGGGCGACCTGTTCGGCGTGCGCGGGCCGGTGGACGGCATCGCGATCGAACCCGTGTACCTCGACGTCGCGCTGGAACAGGGCGCCCGGTTGTCGGTGCCGCTGCCGGAAGGCCACAGCGCATTCGCGTACGTGTTCGAAGGCGACGCGGCGCGGGTCGGCGCCGAAACGTTGGGCTTGCGTGAACTCGGCGTGCTGTCGAAAGGTGACACGGTCGATCTGGCGGTGCCCGCCGATGCGAAGGCCGCGCGCGTGCTGCTGGTCGCCGGTCGCCCGCTCAACGAATCCGTCGCGCGTTACGGCCCGTTCGTGATGAACACCCCCGAGCAGATCGTGCAGGCGATGCAGGATTACCAGGCCGGGCGGTTCTGAGGCCGCCCGACAAAAAAAACCGGACGGCTTGCGCCGTCCGGTCGGAGTCGCGCCGCAGGAGGGAGGGGGATCTCCGCCGCGCGTACTTTCCTTGATACCTCCCGGTATCAGCGCGCCTTCTTGGCGGGCGCGGCAGCGGCGTCATTGGCCGCCTTCAGGCTGTTGCGGGTCAGGTCGCCGAACTGCTCGGCGGTCTTCTGCGCGATGGTGAGGATCTCCTGGCCGGCCGCGTAGGCGGCTTCGGCGCTGTCGCGCGCGAAGTCGATGCCCTTCGGCCACAGCGCGGTCACGTCCTGGACTTCACGGGCCTCCATCGAATCGGCGACGAACGCCAGGTTCGACTTGGCCTGCGACTCCAGCGCCTTGACCTGCAGGCTCTGGATTTCGGCGATGCCCTTCAGCGCGGCGACCTGCGCCTTGTAGGCCTGCTCGGCGAACTGCTTGCCGAGGTCGAGCGACTGCTTCTGGAATTGGCTGTACATGGTGTGCTCCCTCTTTGCAGGGGTGGTGGGACTGGCAACTACTCTAGCGTAGTCATTGCTGCAGTGCAACATTTATTTTTTATGCGTCAGGGACCGTTCATGAACGTGCTTTGTAAACAATATATTACGTTTGCAATGCTGCGAAAAACGCCATGTTGTACCGCAGCGAAAAACGGCCGCTGGCCCTCCGGCGGAGCGTGCCGCGAAGATGGGAAGACGCTGGCCAAGGCGGCGCGGTCGTCGCGCCGCGGGTTCGCTGCCGCACCTCGGGGTGGACCGGAACGGCCAGGCGGACCCGCGAACAGGGAGATGGTGGCTAGGGGCGGGCTCGAACCGCCGACCTCAGCATTATGAGTGCCGCGCTCTGACCAGCTGAGCTACCTAGCCATCGTGCAAGTGTACTGGCGGTGGCCCCCGGCGTCGTGCGCGCAGCGCCCGGCGGGCCGGGTTGGCTCGCCTGGCGACGGGGACGCCCGGAGAGCCGGGCAGTGTAGCGAGCATGTGCCTGTTGTCAAGGATGTGTATGGCCCACGCAGCCCGCGCTCGTTGCGCGGACCGGCGTCCGGTACCGCATCCGGCGTCGTCCGGGAATCGCGCGCCCGGCTTGGCCGCCGCGCAGCGTGTCCATCGTGCATGCGGGCTGTCGCAGGTCACGCCACTGTCCGGCGCGATGGACTACGCTCGCGCGATTGCGGACAGGCGGCGCGTTGCATGGAAACACGGGACATGCTGGAACGATTGATGCGCGACTTGCGCATCTCGGTGACCGACCGCTGCAATTTCCGTTGCACGTATTGCATGCCAAAGGAATTGTTTGGCGCCGACCACGCGTTCCTGCCGCGCGCCAGCCTGCTGACCTTCGAGGAAATCGCGCGGCTGGCACGGTTGTTTGCCGAACTCGGCGTCAGCAAGCTGCGCCTGACCGGCGGCGAACCGCTGGTGCGCAAGGACATCGAACGCCTGGTCGAGATGCTGGCGCCCACGCCCGGCATCACCGACATCGGCCTCACCAGCAACGGTTCGCTGTTGACGGCGGACAAGGCGCGGCGCTTGCAGGCGGCGGGCCTGAAGCGCATCACCATCAGCCTTGATGCGCTCGACAACCCGACCTTCAAGGCGATGAACGGCGTGGGCTTCCCGGTCGAGCGGGTGCTGGGCGCGATCGACAACGCGGTCGCGGCGGGCCTCGCGCCGGTCAAGGTCAACATGGTGGTCAAGCGCGGCGCCAACGAGCAGTGCATCGAGGCGATGGCGGAGCACTTCCGCGGCACCGGTTGCATCCTCCGGTTCATCGAGTTCATGGATGTCGGCACCACCAATGGCTGGCGTATGCAGGACGTGGTGCCGGCCAGCGAGATCCTCGCGCGCGTCGACGCGCGCTGGCCGATCGAGCGCGTGCCGCCCAATTACCCCGGTGAAGTCGCCAACCGCTGGCGCTATCGCGATGGCGCGGGCGAGATCGGCGTGATCGCATCGGTCACCCAGCCGTTTTGTGGCGGCTGCACGCGCGCACGGATGTCGGCCGAAGGCGTGCTCTACACCTGCCTGTTCGCGGCGCTGGGCGCGGACCTCAGGGAGCCGCTGCGCGCCGGCGCCGACGACGATACGCTGCGCGCAAGGATCGCCGGGGCGTGGGGCCGGCGCAACGACCGCCATTCCGAATTGCGCAGCCAGGCCACGCACGACATCCCTGGCCGCAAGCAGATCGAGATGTCGTATATTGGCGGGTAGCGTTTCGGTGCCGGCGGCGGGGTGGACCGCGGGACGGCTGCCACCATTCGATGTCGCGGCCGCGCCCGCCGGCCAACCTGCTGGTTTGTGCATCGTGGAGGGAGCGCCATGCATCGCATCAATCACACGCTCGTGTCGATTGCGCTGGCTGGACTGGGACTCGCGCTCGCGGGAACGGCTGCGGCGGCGTCCGCCAGCGACGCCGGCTGGCACCCGGGGGTCGTTGCCAGTGCCGGCCCAATCCATCCGGTCCCCGCGGATGCGGCGTTCATGCCGGACCGCACCGCCACCTACAAAGTGGTGTTCGCGCTGGCGCATGCCGGCGACGATCCGGCCAGGGTGAGTCCGGCGCTGGAACGCGTCGCGCGCACCGTCAACCTGTACGCGAGCGCCGGCGTGCACCTCGACCACCTGAAGTTCGTCGCGGTCGCCTACGGTCCGGCGACGGCGCTGGCGCTCGACGATGCGCATTACCGGCAGCTTTACCACGTCGACAACCCTAACCTGCCGGTGATCCGCGAGTTGCGCAAGGACGGCATCGAGGTCGTGGTGTGCGGACAGGCGGTGATGGAACACCACTTCCGTTTCGAGTGGGTGGACCACGCCGTGCCGGTGGCGCTGTCGGCGCTGACCACCATCACCGAGCTGCAACAAAAGGGTTATGCGTTGATGCCGCTTTGATGCGCGCGGCGGGTCGGGCGGTCGATCAAGTGAGGTGCGGGATGCGGCATCCGGTGCCAGGCGCCGCGCGCAGTGTGATGGGCAAGCTGCTGGCGGTCGCGGCGTTCGTGCTTGGTGCGACGGCCGCGGCCGCGCAGGCGCCGGCGCAGGATTTCCTGCCGCCGTGGAACCCGCCGCCCGCAGGCGGCGTGCATTTCCAGGTGCCGCCGGTGGACGCGATCGCCGACCTGCACGGCGACATCGTCGATCCGCAACTCGTGGTGTTCTTCGCGGGCAACCAGTTCATGGTGGTGCACGATCTGGTGGCAGCATTCAAGCGCGCCCATCCACGCTACCAGCGGATCTACGTGGAAACCCTGCCACCCGGGATCCTGGCGCAGCAGGTCCAGACCGGCTCGCTGGTGATGGGCAACCTCAGGATCGAACTTGCGCCCGACGTCTTCACGGCCGGCAAGGGCGCTATTGCACGCCTGCAGGACGAGCACGGCTGGTTCGCGGAGACCCTCGATTACGCACGCAACGGCTTGGCGATCCTGGTGCCGGCGGGCAATCCGAAGCACGTCCATGGCCTCGCCGACCTCGGCCGCCCTGACGTGCGCGTCAGCATGCCCAACCCGAAGTGGGAGGGCATCGCGCGCCAGATCGAAGCGAGTTACCGCAAGGCGGACGGCGAGGCGCTGGTCGCAGCCGTGATGCAGACCAAGGTCGCGGCCGGCAGCACGTTCCTGACCCGCATCCACCATCGCCAGTCGCCGCTGCGCATCCTGCAGGGCGAGGCCGATGCGGCTCCGGTGTGGTCGACCGAGGCGTGGTTCCAGCAGCAGATCCTGCACCATCCGGTCGAGACCGTCGCGATTCCGGACGCGCAGAACAGCGTGGCCACCTACACGGCCGCGGTCATGCAGGCGGCGCCGCATGCGCAGGCTGCGCGGGATTTCCTGAAGTTCATGGCCAGTCCGGCAGCGCGCGCCATCTACCACAAGTACGGGTTCCAGCCGCCCGCGCAATGAGTCCGTTGCACGCGCTGCGCGTGCGACCTCAGCAGGCTGGCACCAGCGCGGAATATTCGCCGAGCGGTACCGCCGGGGTGGTATCGCCAACGGGTTGCCGGTAGCCGCCGGGTCCGAAGCGGTCGATCAGGTCCGGCTTGTAGGTGCGGAAGAAACGCTCGAAGAACTGGTCGCCCACGCTGCCGGTGGCGGTGAGGCCGTTCGTGGCGGCATCGTGGGCCAGCCGCACCGGCAGCAGCGGGTTGGGCGCCGGGCCCGAAATCCTCACGCCGCCAGCGGCCGGGTCGAACACGCTGCCATGCGTGCAGCACACGATCCGGCCCGGCGCGCCAGCGGTTGGGCTGCCGGCGGCCGCGTAGCGGATCATGCTGTCCGCCGGTTTCGGATAGCTCAGCTGGTGCGTGCAGATCGCGACGAAGGCGACGAGGTTTGCGTGCGGCCCGACGCCGGGCGGACTGGTGTAGTCGCCGTCGTCGGGCGAGGTGAGCGCGACCGGTCGCGCCATCCGCTTGCCGAGGTTGACGAGGAAGCACGGGATGCCGCGATACGGATAGGCGAATACCATCGCCTCGGCGGTGCCGACCTCGGCGGCCTGGAGCGGCGTACCGTCCGCTTTGACCAGCCGCGCGGGCGCGAAGTCGGCGGCCGCTTCGGCGAACGCCGGCGCGCCCCGCCAGCAGGCAGCCGCCACCGCGGTGCCGGCGCACAGCCTCACGAATTCACGACGATCCATGGCTGCCTTGCCAGGCCACGCTGCCCGCAGGCAGCGTGGCGGCCCCGGTCATCATGCCTTGAACATGTCGCGGTACAAGCCGCGCGCCCATTCCAGGTAGGCGGTGCCGTTGGCTTCGCTGCGGGTATTGTCGACCTTGGTGTCCTTGAAGCCGGTGATCGCATCTTTCGCGGCATCGTAGCCGTAGTAGGTATCGACCCAGATGGCCTGCTTCGGGAAGGCGTCCACCATCGAGTAGCACAGCGTCTGCGGCGAGGTCCAGGTGATGTCCTTGTCCTGCGCACGCGCGGCCAGCACCTTCGCGACGTAGTGGCCCTCGCTGTTGGAGGTGTTGCCGCTCTTGGAGTACGGCATCGGCCGCGAGTCGCCGGACACGTACACCCGCTCGTCGCCGACCAGGTTGTAGAAGCGGATGTCGATGTCGGCTTCCTTCTGGTTGCTCTTGGTGGGCGGTGCCATCAGGCCCAGTTCCTCGATCAGGGTCGCGGCGCGGATATTGGGATAGATCGCCGCATCGTCGAACTTGTAATTGTCGAACTCGGTCTTGACGGTGCGGTTGGCGACGTCCACGCCGGTGACCGCCGACGTCGGGTGCCACTCGAGGATGCCCTTGTACAGCTCGTCGAACGCGGCGTGGAAGCCCGGCGCCTTGATGGTGATCTCGGGGTTGGCGTCGAGGATCACCACCTTGCCCTTGAGCTTGTTGTGCTTGATCACCGAGGCGATCAGGCAGGCGCGCTCGTAAGGCGCGGGCAGGCAGCGGTAGTTGCCGCTGGGCACCGTCTGGATGAACACGCCGCCCTCGAATTCACGCACCTTGCGGTGGATGGTGACGTGCTCGGTCGGGTACTTGAAGCCCGCGGGATACGCCTGGTGCAGGGCGATCTGTTCGCCAACGTCATGCACGCCGATCTTGTCGTAGTCGTAGGAGATCCCGGGCGCCACGACCAGGAAGTCGTACTTGATGTCGCCTTCATTGGTGGCCACGGTACGGCTGGCGCGGTCGAGCCCGATGCAGGTCGCATTGACGTGGATGTAGCCGCCGTTGTGGGCTGCGTCGAGGAAGCTGTGGTCGGCCAGGAACTCGAGGTCGATGATGCCGGGATACCACAGGTTGCTGGCGAAGCACGAGGAATACATGCAGCGCTTTTCGACCAGCACGACGTCAAACTGCGGGTATTCCTTCTTCGCGTACTTGGCAATGGTGAGCCCGGAGGTGCCGCCGCCGATGATCACCAGGCGCGGCCCCTTGGGCTTGGGCAGGCCGAGGGTGCGATGCGTGGACACGAACGGCGCGGCTTTCGTTGCATTCCCCGATGGCTGCGCGCCGGCCGCCAGGGCCGCCGGCCCAGCGGCGAGCACCACGGGTCCTGCCGCCAACACGGTACCGCTCAACTTCAAGAAGCGTCGACGATTGACTTGGTCGGTCATGGCTTGGCCTCCTCGCTGGAAACTGGATCGGCGGTCGTGCGCGCGTTGGGTGACCGACGGATCCGCTGCTGCAAGCGTGGATGGCCGGCCGTTGCCGATGTGCTGTCGGTGATCCCCTCGTGCGATCACGATGGCTTCAGGAAACTGCCCGTTTGCCGGACAGCATACTCCCTGCGGTATCGAAACGCGCGGACGCGAAGGCCTCGTTCGATGGCGCTGGCGGCGCGCGGGCGGAGTGCGGACCGCGCCCCTTGCACCAGTGGCGGAGCACGCGCGGGGCTTGCCGGTCGGGGTCTGCTGCACCGCAGCGTGCATGCGCACCCGGGTGTCGTTTACAGTGGCGGCTTGCATACCCCGCAGGGTATGTGTTCATTCGTGAGGGTGGGTCGCGCAATGATGAAAACTCGTCCAATCTGGAACGCGCACGTAGCCGGTGTCGCGCTTGGCCTGGTGTTGCTCGGGACGTTCCTCGCCACCGGGCACGGGCTTGGCGCGTCGGGCACCCCGACCGCGATCGCCGCGGCGGCGTCGCAGGCCGTTGCACCGACGGCCACCGCCAGCAACGGCTATCTGGGGCCGATGGTGTCCGGTGGCGCGCATCCGATGGATGCCTGGATCGTCTGGGAAGTCCTCGGCATGGGCATCGGGGCGCTGATCGCCGCGTGGTGGGCCGGCCGCATCCGCTGGCGCATCGAAGGACCAACCAACCTCAAAACGGCCGGGCGCATCGGCTTCGCCCTGTTGGGCGGCGTGCTGTCGGGTTTCGGCGCGCGCGTTTCGGCCGGCTGCACCAGCGGGCTTGGCTTGTCCGGCGGCGCGGTGCTTGCGACGGCCGGCTTCGTGTTCCTGATCGGCTTCTTCCTGTTCGGCATGGTGACCGGCTTCTTCACGCGGAGGTTCTGGCAATGATTCTGCCCGCAGGCTGGATTACCCCGTTGTCGGGGCTGGTGTTCGGAATCCTGTTTGGTTTCGTGCTGCAGCGTGGTGGCCTGGGCAACGGCTGTCGCCTGAGCGCGCAACTGCGGCTCAAGGACTGGACGGTCTTCAACGTGATGTTCACGGCGATCATCGTCGCCGCGGGCGGCTTGTACATACTGCAGTTCGCGGGCCTGGTTTCATGGTCCGAGTTGTACGTGCCGACCACGTACCTGTGGGCCACGCTGCTTGGCGGCGCGCTGGTGGGCGCCGGGATGGGCGTTGGCGGCTATTGCCCGGGCACCTCGGTCGTCGGGGCCGCGGCGGGGCGCATCGATGGCATCGTGTTTTTCATCGGGCTGGTGCTGGGCGTGGTCGTGTTTGCCGGCATGTTCCCTGGCCTGCAGCCGCTCCTGAATGCGGCGGCCGGCCCGCAGGCCCAGACCCTGGGCGACCTGCTGCACATCCCGAACGGGCTGGTGCTGGTCCTGTTGATCGCCGGCGCGGTGCTGGTCGGCTGGCTCAGCCGCCGCGCGCCCACTTCCAAATCGATCAGCTGCGCCGATTGACCGTGACCAGGAATTGATCCGATGAAAAAAGCCAGACCCGCATCGCTCGCAGTGGCCCTGTCGGCCACCTTGTTGTCGTTGGGCACGCTCGCCGCATGCAGCGGCCCCGCCACGCCCGAGGCCGGCAAGACGCCGAAGGCCGAAGCCGCCCCCGCCAATCCGTGCGCGCCCGGAAGGGCCGCCAATCCATGCGCCCCCGCGACCAAGGCCGCGACCAATCCATGCGCGCCGGCGGCGGCCAGGACCGCGTCCGGGACGAAGGCCAGCGACTGCAAGAGCAGCGCTCCGGCCAATCCCTGTGCCCCCAGGCCCAAGTGTGACAGATGAAACCGGGCACGCCACCCGCCTCCCGGCCAGCGCGCGTGCAGATGTCGCGCCAGGCGCTGGAGCGCAGCCTGTGCGCGCTCGGCGCGGGCCGGTTGCGGCACATGCGCGCCACCGCGCGCGGACTGGTCGACCTGCTGGGTGAGTTCGTCGCGCGCGGCGTGACGCCACTCGCGGACACCGTCGGCGCGGATACCCCGCAGGCGTGGCAGCAATTCGCACTGGATGACATCCGCATGCAACGCGCGGGTGAACTTTTCTTCTATTACCACTCGCATGCGCGTGACCCGCATCCCGAGCACGGCCACTTCCATGTCTTCCGGTGCCTGGCAAGCCGCAGTGCGGACGTGCCGCCACGCTATGCGCACCTCGTCGGCATCGGGGTGGATGCCCGCGGCCTGCCGCAGCGCCTGTTCACCACCAATCGGTGGGTCACCAACGAATGCTGGCGCGACGCGCGCGACGGCGTCGCGGCGCTCGCGCGGATCGTCGCGGCGCGTCGGCGCCTCGCGACGCCCTGCGAGCGCTGGTTGCGCGGGATGGTGGCGGTCTTCTTCCCGCAGATCGCGCTGTTGCTGCGGCACCGTGACCGGCGCGTGGCGGCGCACGGAGGTGCGCGCGTCCTCGAGGACCACCGCATGTACGTGCTGAGCGAGTGCCCGGTGTCGCTGGGCGAGCAGATGGCGGCGCTGGACAGCGTGGTTCGGTGATTCGGTTCGACTGGAGGTTTCCCATGTTTCGCAGGGTTCTTGCAACATTGTTTCTCGCCGCGATCGCGATGGTCGCGGGCACGGCGTCGGCCGTGGAACTACCCGGTCCGCTGGTGACGGCCGTGTGGCTGCAGCAGCATCGCGCGGAGGTCAACATCATCGATGTCCGCGAGGACGTCGCTTCCTTCACCAAGGCGCCGAAGTTCGCGACCGACGGCGGCAAGAAGTCGCTGGCCGCGTTCGGCGGGCACATCCCCGGCGCGCTCCTGCTCGACTTCGCCAAGGTCCGGACGACCCGTACCGTCGATGGCCGGGAACTGCAGTGGATGCTGCCGGATCGCGCCACGTTCCAGGCGTTGATGCGCGCCACCGGCGTGCAGGCCGGGCGCCCCACCGTCATCGTCTCCGATGGCGCCGGCGGGGGCGACCTCGACATGGCCGCACGCGTGTACTGGTCGATGAAGGTGTACGGCGATACCCGACTCGCGATCCTCAATGGCGGCACCACCGCGTGGCTGGAAGCCGGTTATCCGGTGAGCACCGTGGCCGCCAGCCCCGGCGGCGGCAACTGGACGGCCGGTCCCGGGAATCGCAAGTTGTTCGCGGACAGCAACGATGTCGCCAAGGCCGTCGCCGCCGGCAAGCAACTGGTCGATGCGCGGCCGCTGCCGTTTTACCTGGGCTTCGAACGCAAGGCCGTCGTGCTGGCCTCCGGGCACATCGGCGGTGCGGTGAATTTCCCGCCCGACGTGCGTTCCAACAAGGTTGACGGCAGCGTGCGCTTCCTCACCGCGCCGCAATATGCCGCGGTGTTCGGGCACCTCGACATCAATCCGCACAAGGCGACGATCACCTACTGCAACACCGGCCACCTCGCGTCGGGCGCGTGGTTCGTGCTCAGCGAGATCATGAAGAATCCGGACGTGGCCGTCTACGACGGATCGATGTACGAATGGACGACCGAGAAGCGCCCGGTCGTGGGGTTGCCGTGAGTCGACGCGACACGCCACCGGCCGTACCGCCCGCCCCCGCCGCGGCGGAGTCGCCGATGGACCCGCGCAAGCCCTTGCAGGGGCGGCTGATCCAGGCCCCGGAGAACTTCCTGTCTGCGGTGGGGCGTTCGCGCCGCGAAGCGCTGCGCCGCCTCGTGGTGGGCGCGGGGGCGGCCGCCGCCGCTGCCGGCCTGCCCGCCGCGATCGCGAAGGGGTACCAGGCCAATCCGAAGGACCTGCCGCCGAACGTACCGCCGTGGTCGCAGGACCTCGGCAAGCCGGTGGGCGCGGACCCGTACGGCGTGCCGTCCCCGTACGAGCGCACCAACATCCGGCGGCTCAGCCCGGGGCTGACCACCACCACGCAGTCGTCGGTGGCGTTCACGCCGCTGCAAAACCAGTTCGGCATCATCACGCCGAACGGCCTGCACTTCGAGCGCGACCACAACGGGCGCGCCGACATCAATCCGTACGAACACCGGCTGATGGTCCACGGGCTGGTGCGCGAGGCGAAGATCTACACGATGGAGGACCTGCTGCGCTTCCCGTCGGTGTCGCGCATCCACTTCATCGAATGCGGCGCCAACACCGGCATGGAGTGGACCACGCCGGCGGTGCCGACGGTGCAGTACACCCACGGCATGCTGAGCTGCGCCGAATGGACGGGCGTGCCGCTATCGACGTTGCTCGACGACGTCGGTTTCGACCGCAAGCGGGCGAAGTTCATCCTCGCCGAGGGCGCCGACGCCTCGGGCCTCACGCGCACCATCCCGATCGATTTCGCGCTCGACGACGTGCTGGTCGCCTACGGCCAGAACGGCGAGATGCTGCGCCGCGAGCAGGGTTATCCGTTGCGCCTGCTGGTGCCGGGCGTGCAGGGCGTCTCGAACGTGAAGTGGCTGCGCCGCCTCAAGGTGGGCGACCAACCGTGGAACACGCGCGAGGAATCGCTGCAATACAGCGACCTGATGCCGGACGGCCGCACCCGCCAATACACCTGGATCCAGGAAGCCAAGTCGGTGATCACCTCGCCGTCCGGCGGACAACACCTGCTGGACAAGGGTGGCTACTACCAGATCACGGGCCTTGCCTGGTCCGGGCGCGGCAAGATCCGGCGCGTGGACGTTTCCACCGACGGCGGCCGCAACTGGCGCACGGCCGCGCTGCAGACGCCGATCCTCGGCAAGGCGCTGACGCGTTTCCGGATCGACTGGCACTGGGACGGCAGCCCGGCGCTGCTGCAAAGCCGCTGCATCGACGAAACCGGTTTCGTGCAGCCGACCATGGCGCAGTTGCAGGCCGTGCGCGGCACGCGCTCGCCGTACCACAACAACGCGATCCAGACCTGGCAGGTCGATACCGAAGGCAGGGTCCACAATGTCCGGGTCTAGGCTCATCGCGCTCGCGTGCCTTGCCGGCCTCGGCGCGGCCGGATGGGTGTACGCGGCGGGCGCGCAGGATTACCACCTCGGCGATGCCGCGACGCCGCAGCAGATTGCCGGCTGGAACATCGACGTGCGCCCGGACGGGCAGGGCTTGCCGCCGGGCCAGGGCTCGGTCGCGCAGGGCGAGAAGGTCTTCGACGCCAACTGCGCGGTGTGCCACGGCACCTTCGGCGAGAGCAACAAGTACATGGTGCTGGCGGGCGGGGTCGGTTCGCTCAAGAGCGACGCGCCGCTCAGCACCGTCGGCAGCCGGCTCAACTTCGCGACCACGCTGTTCGACTACATCAACCGCGCGATGCCGTTCCCGCGCTCGAAGTCGCTGACTGCGGACGAGGTCTACGCCGTATCCGCCTACGTGCTGAACCTCAACGACATCGTGCCGGCGGATTTCGTGGCCAGCCGCGCGACGCTGCCGCAGGTGAAGATGCCGAACCGCGACGGCTTCTACGAATTCCCCGGCCTGATGCAGGTGCACGGCAAGCCCGACACGCACAACACCGCGTGCATGCGCGATTGCGCGAAGGACGTGGCGATCACGGGCTCGATCCCGGCGGGTTTCGTCGAATCGATGTACGGCGACATCCGCGACAACTTCCGTGGCCTCGCCACCATGAACGACCAGGCGCCGCCCGCCGGCGAGGCGCTGCAGGGCAAGGCGGACGTCGCGCCGCAGGCACTGATCCAGCAGTTCGGCTGCGCGGGCTGCCATGGCATCGACAAGACGATCGTGGGCCCGGCGTTCCGCAGTGTCGCGGACAAGTACAAAAGCGACCCCGGCGCCGAACAGCGGCTGGAGAAGAAGGTCCGGTCCGGAGGTTCCGGCGTGTGGGGCAGCATTCCGATGCCGCCGCAGGACGGCCCGTCGGATGCCGAGCTTGCCGCGATCATCCGGTGGGTCCTGGCGGGCGCACCGGAGCAGTAGTGCCGCAGGAGTGCGGCCGTTGCCGGGGCAGCCGGCCGTTGCCACCGGTGGATCCATCACAAGTCGAGGACATTGCAATGAAGGTAGACAGGAGGAATTTTCTGAAACTGGCCGGTGGCGGCAGCGCGCTGGCGCTGCTGGCCGGCAGCGGATTGCTGCCGCGCCTCGCCTGGGCAGTGGACGCGCCGCTGCACGCGCTGGCGCCGGGTGACGATCGCAAGGAGTTCGAGGCGCACACGCTGGACGAACTGGTCAAGGCGCTTGGCGGCACCGGCGCGCAGGCATCCACCCACATCGACCTCTCCGCGCCCGAGATCGCGGAGAACGGTGCGGTGGTGCCGATCGAAATCCAGAGCAAGCTGCCGAACACCAGGATGATCGCGGTGGTGTGCGAGAACAACCCCAACGCGTTGACCGCCGCGTTCCACCTGCCCGACGGCACCGAGCCGTACATTTCCATGCGCATGAAGCTCGCCGAGACCGCCAAGGTGACTGCCCTGGTGCAGACCGACCAGGGCTTCTTCTATACCGACCGCATGGTCAAGGTCACGCTCGGCGGCTGCGGCGGCTGAGCCTGGGACATCCAAGAGGAATCGCGTCATGCCAGATCCGACCAAGATTCGAGCCACCGTCAACGGCGACGTGGTGGAAGTGAAGATGCTGATGTCGCACCCCGAGGCGACCGGCCTGGCCACCGACAGTGCGGGCAAGCTGAAGCTGACCGGCACGCCGCACTACATCAAGACCGTCACCGTGGCCTGCAACGGCCGCAACGTCCTGTCCGGCGACTGGGGCCCGGCGGTTTCCAAGAACCCCTTCCTGACGCTGCGTTTCAAGGGGGGCAAGCAGGGCGACAAGATCACGGTCACCTGGCACGACTCGGCCGGCGAGAGCCGTACCGACGAAGCCACGATCAGCTGACCGCGCGGCATGAACCTGTCGCGCCGCGAGTTCCTGCGCGTGCTGGCGATCGCGGCGGCGGCGGGCATGCCGCTGGCGCGGGCGGCCTTCGCGGCCGGCCGCGATGCGAAGTCGCTGTACGACGTGCCGAAATTCGGCAACGTCGGCCTGTTGCACTTCACCGACGTGCACGCGCAGCTGCAGCCCGTGTACTTCCGCGAACCCTCGCAGAACATCGGCGTCGGCGCCGCGCGCGGCCAGCCGCCGCACCTGGTCGGCGAGCACCTGCTGAAGTACTACGGCATCCCGGCGGGCACGCCGGAAGCCTACGCGCTCAGCTGCGTCGATTTCGTCGCCGCCGCCAGGCGTTACGGCAAGCTGGGCGGCTTCGCGCACCTCGCGACGCTGGTCAAACGCCTGCGCGCCGAGCGCCCGGGCGCGTTGCTGCTGGATGGCGGCGACACCTGGCAGGGTTCGGCGCTGTCGCTGTGGACCCGCGGCCAGGACATGATCGACGCGCAGCTCGCGCTGGGCGTGGACATCATGACCGGCCACTGGGAGTTCACCTACGGCGCCGACCGCGTGCGCGAAGTCGTGGCCGGCCCGTTCAAGGACAAGATCGAATTCGTCGCCCAGAACATCCGCACCGCCGATTTCGGCGACCCGGTGTTCCCCGACTACGCCCTGCGCGAAGTGAACGGCGTCAGTGTCGCGGTGATCGGCCAGGCGTTCCCGTACGTTCCCATCGCGCACCCGCGACGCTTCGTCGACGGCCTGACCTTCGGGCTCCAGGACGAGCGGCTGCAGCGCACGATCGACAAGCTGCGCAAGGACGGCGCCGCGGTGGTGGTGCTGCTGTCGCACAACGGCATGGACGTCGACCTGAAGCTCGCCTCGAAATTGCAGGGACTGGACGCGATCCTCGGTGGACACACCCACGATGGCGTGCCGCGCCCGGTGGCGGTGAAAAACGCGGGTGGCCAGACGCTGGTCACCAACGCGGGCAGCAACGGCAAGTTCCTCGGCGTGCTCGACTTCGACGTGCGCGGCGGCAAGGTCCGCGACTGGCGCTATCGCCTGTTGCCGGTGTTCGCCAACCTGCTCGAACCCGATGCCGCGATGCAGGAGCTGATCGATCGGCACCGCGCGCCGCACCGCGCCAGGCTGGAAGAGAAACTGGCCGTCAGCGAGGGGCTGCTGTATCGCCGCGGCAACTTCAACGGCAGCTTCGACCAGCTGCTGCTGGATGCCCTGCGCGAAGTGCAGGGCGCCGAGATCGCGTTGTCACCGGGCTTTCGCTGGGGCACCACGCTGCTGCCCGGCGAGGCGATCACGCGCGAGTCGCTGCTGGACCAGACCGCCATCACCTATCCGACCGCGACCCTCAACGAGTACACCGGCGCCGAGCTGAAGGCCATCCTCGAGGATGTCTGCGACAACCTGTTCAATCCGGATCCGTACTACCAGCAGGGTGGCGACATGGTGCGCGTGGGCGGGATGGCCTACGCGTGCGAACCGGGGGCGAAGAGCGGCCACCGCATCAGCGACATGCGCATCGGCGGGGCGCCGCTGCAGGCGGACCGGAAATACAAGGTGGCCGGCTGGGCGCCGGTCGCCACCGATCCGGCCGGCGCGCCGGTATGGGAAGTCGTCGAGCAATACCTGGCCGCGCACCGCACGCTGGCCGCGCCGAGGGTCGAGCAGCCACGCCTCGTCGGCGAAGCGGGCAACCCGGGAATCGTGGCGACATGACGCGCCGCGCCTTCGGCTGGCTGGCGGCGTGGTGGGTCGGCATGCTGGTCGGACCGATGGCACCGGCGCGCGCGGCGACGTGGGCGCCGAGCCACATCGACATGCCGGTCCACCAGGTCGGGCCGCACAGCTATTACGTGGAAGGCCGGCTGGACGAAGCGACCAGGGCCAACCAAGGCTTCATCGCCAATGCCGGCTTCGTCGTGACCGGCGACGGCGTGATCGTGTTCGATGCGCTGGGTTCGCCGGCGCTGGCCGACCGCCTGCTCGCCGAGATCCGCAAGCGCACCACGCAGCCGGTCAGGCTGGTCGTGATCAGCCATTACCACGCCGACCATTTCTACGGCATCCCGGCGCTGCGCGCCGCGGGCGCCAAGGTGTGGGCGGACGTGCGCGCCAAGGCCTACCTCGATTCGGAAGCCGCCCGGCAGCGCCTCGCCGAACGGCGCGCGCTGATCGGCAAATACCTCGGCCCGGATTTCAAATTGCCTTTGCCGGACCGCTGGATCGACCACGACCAGACTTTCCACATGGGCGAGGTCACGCTGTCGCTGTACCGCTTCGGGCCGGCGCATTCGCCCGAGGACCTCGGCATGCTGGTGGAACCCGATGGCGTGTTGTTTTCCGGGGACGTGATCTACGCCGGCCGGGCGCCCTTCATCGGCCCGGATTCCGACACCCGGCACTGGCTGGCCGCGATCAGCGAGGTGCTGGCGCTGCATCCGCGCGTGATGGTGCCGGGCCATGGACCGGCGTCGCACGACCCGCGGAAGGACGCGCAATTCACGCGCGGCTACATCGAGTTCCTGCGCCAGCGGATGGGCGAGGCCGTGCGCAACTGGGAGAGTTTCGACGAGGCCTACGCCAGGACCGACTGGTCACGTTTCAAGGACGTGCCGACCTTCCATCCCGCCAATCGCCTGAATGCCTATTCGACGTACCTGCAGATGGAGCAGGAATGGCTGAAGCAGGGCGGCCCATGAACCGGTCAGGCGAATTTCACCAGCAGCCGCATCAATTCGTCGGTGGATTCGCGCACGTCCGCGATGGCCGAGTCTTCTTCCAGCTCGTTCATCAGGCTGCACGCCAGCATTTCGTAGAAGGCACGGTCCAGCGCGCGCCGCGCCGCGGTCATCTGCATCGCGACGTCTTCGCACTCGGCGCCGTTCTCGACCAGCGCCTTGATGCCGCGCAGCTGGCCCTCGACGCGCGCCAGGCGCGTAGCGATCTTCTTGCGGCCATCGTGGGTGTCTTGCATGGGGTTCTCCGGCTTCAGTCTGGACGGCTGAATCGCGTCCCGCGGAAGCCGGCCTTGGCTGCATTGTCGCACGCGCGGGCCATGGTCCGCCAACGGGCATGCCGACGCCATGGCCGACGCCGGGGGAACCGGGGGTGGCGGCGTGGCTGGCCGTCCCGAGCCCGTGATGATGTGCGCAGCACCGCCAGCCAATCAGGCCGATCGGTTCCGGGAATCCGGGAACCTGTCGATCAATCATTCCAGGGCAGGTTCCTGACCACCACGTAGGGGACAACACCATGACCAAGCAACACCATTCGCGTTTCAGGTCGGCAGCACGCAGCGCGGTTCTCCGTCGAACCACGCTGTTTGTCGCCTTGCTGGGGGTGGCTTCATGCGCCTATGCGACCGACGGGTACTTCACCCATGGCTACGGCATGAAGGCCCAGGGCCGCGGCGGGGCTTCCGTCGCATTCACGGACGACGCGTTCGGCGGCGCCAACAACCCGGCGACCATGGCGTTCGCCGGCAACCGCCTCGAACTCGGCCTGAGCGCGTTCAGCCCGCGCCGTTCCGCTTCGCGCACCGGCCTCGGCCCGGGGCTGGACGGCAGCTCGAGCAGCAACCGCGAGTGGTTCGGGATCCCCGAGTTCGGCTACAACCACATGCTCAACGACCGCCTCGCGCTGGGCCTGACCGTGTACGGCAACGGCGGCATGGACACCGACTATCCAGGCGGTTCGTTCAATTGCGGCATGGGGGCCGCGAACATGTTGTGCGGCCAGGGCAACCTGGGCGTGGACCTCATGCAACTGATCGTCGCGCCGACCCTTGCCTATGCCTTCACGCCCCGGCAGTCGATCGGCGTAGCGCCGTTGCTGGTGTACCAGCGTTTCTCGGCGTACGGGTTGCAGGCGTTCGCGGGAACCCCGGGGTTGTCGGTCGATCCGGCCAGGGTCACCAACAACGATCACGACAGTTCGACCGGTTTCGGCCTGCGGATCGGCTACTACGCACGCGTGACCGACAGCTTCGCGATCGGGGCGACCTATTCCATGAAGGCGCGCATGAGCCGCTTTTCCAGTTATGCGGGCCTGTTCGCGGAACGCGGCCGCTTCGACATCCCCAGCAACTATGGCGTCGGTTTCGCCTGGACGCCTGCCGACGGGCTGATCCTGGCGCTCGACTACACGCGAATCAATTACGGCGAGGTGCCATCGGTCGGGGATTCCAGCCTGCGGCCGACGCAACTCGGCTCGGACAACGGCCCCGGCTTCGGCTGGCGCGACGTCAACGTCTGGAAACTCGGCGTGGAGTGGGCAAGCTCGGATCGCTGGACCTGGCGCGCCGGGTACAACCGCAGCGACAACCCGATCTCGCCGAGTGACGTCACGTTCAACATCCTCGCGCCCGGCGTCGTCACGGACCACCTCACACTCGGCTTCACCCGCAAGCTGGCCTCGGGCGGCGAGCTGAGCATGGCGTACATGCATGCGTTCAAGCACAGCGTGTCCGGCGCGTCGATCCTGCCGGTGTTCATGGGCGGCATGCCGGCCGGCACCGAGACCATCTCGATGCACGAGGATTCGCTGGGCATCCAGTACGCCTGGAAACTGTAGCCACGGTGGCTGCGGCCGCACCCGTCCCGCCGGCGCCGGTCGCCGGCGGGGTTGCGGCGCGGTGCCGCTGCCGGCCGTGCGAATGGTTGGTGCGCCGCGGACGACGCGGCGTCAGGGCTCGTGTGCGGGCGTGCCGGTTCCCAGCAGGTGGCCATCGACTTCGACGCCGTACAGCGACCACTTGCTGTCATGGTGCTGCTTGCGGGTCGATGCGACATTGCCGTCGAAGCGTGGGTCCTGCGGACGCTCGTGGCTGTCCATGTACATGGCCACGTCCCAGGCCTGCTGGTCGGTCAGCGTGCCGCCGCGGCTGAAGGGCATGTTGGCCTTGATGAATGCCGCCGCGTTGTTGACGTTGCCCATGCCGGCGCCCCAGTTGAACGACTCCGGGCCCCACAGCGGCGGGAACACGAATTCGCCTGCGACTTTCTGGCCCTGGCCGTCGCTGCCGTGGCACAACGCGCACTGGCTTGCGAAAACCTGCTGCCCGCGTGCACGGCTGGGCGCCTGCGGCGGCTCGAAGCCTTGCGTCGGGTAGCCGAAGCCGGCCAGGTCCTTGCCGGTCGGCGCGCCGGTCGCCAGCCAGTACGAGTATGCGGTCAAGGCCTGGATCACTTCGCTGTCGGGCGCCGGCGCCTTGCCGTTCATGCTGAAGCGGAAACAGCCCTGCAGCCGCTCGGTGAAGCTGTTGACCTTGTCGTTCTTGGCCCGGTAGCGCGGGTAGCGTACATAGGCGGCCCACATCGGCGCCGAATTGGGCAGGCGCCCGGCATCGAGATGGCAGTTCTGGCAGCTGAGGCCGTTGCCGACGTACTCCTTCGCGTAGCGCGGCGTGTACATGAAGATGTCGCGGCCCTTGCGCACCAGGTCGCCGAATGGGTCGTCGGGGATCGCGGACTCGGGCGGCGGTGTGAACACGGGCAGCGCATGGGCTCCGGCAGTGTCCGCCGCACGCGGCACACCGGCCGTCGCCGACGTCGCCGGAGTCACCGACATTGCAGACGGTGACTTGTCCGATGCAGGGCTTGCAGCCGATTCGTGCCCGCCCGAACACGCCGCCAGCGGCAGTGCCGCGGCGGCCAGCACGATGGCGGCGATGCGGGATGCGGGTGTCATGGCTGGCCTCCCGTGGCCGCGGCCGGTTGCGCCGCGAACCATGCGGACACGGCCTTGATGTCGGCTTCGTCCAGGGCCGACGCCACGTGTTGCATCAGGCCCAGCGGATCGTTCTTGCGCTTGCCTTGCTGCCAGTCGCGCAGCTGGCTGGCGATGTAGGTGGCCGATTGGCCGGTGAGCGGCGGGAAGTGCGCGCCGACGCCGACGCCGCGCGGTCCATGGCATTGCACGCAGCCGGGAACCTGCTTGTCCCAGAGTCCGCGGAGTGCGAGTTGCCCGCCAAGTGCGCGGTCGCCGTCGGTGGCGGGCGCGGGCGGTGCCGCCGGCACCGGCAGGCCGGCGTAATACGCCGCAAGGGCATGGCGCTCGGCTGCATCGAGCGCATTGGCGACGGGCGCCATCGTTGCATTGGTGCGCGTGCCATCGGCGAAGCTGTCGAGCTGGTGTTGCAGGTACGCCGCGTCGAGTCCGGCCAGGCGCGGGAAGCCTGCGGCGGCCTGGCCGGCGCCGTCGGCGCCATGGCAACTCGCGCAGGGCAGGGCGCCACGCCCGTTGCCGGCGGCCACGATCTGCGCGGCATCGGGGGTGGCCGCGCCCGCCGCACCAGTGGCCAGCGCGAGCCAGATCGTCGCGAGCAGCCAGCGTTGGATTCCCATCATGTCCGCCTCGCCGTGGTGGGCTGGAGCGTCGTGCCCGGAGCAGCGTAGCGCATCACGCAACTTGCGATCGTCGCCGTGCCCGTTCAGAGCTGCATCAAGGCGTATCCCTTGAGCTGCAGTTCGGTGACCGTGGTGACGCCCGCGAGCGCTACCGGCACGTCCTTGTCCATCCATTCGAATTGGTACTTGTACTCGGCGACCGCCTGGCCACACACCACGATGTCGACACCGGCCTTGCGCAGTTCACGGATCACGGGCAGGTTGGGGTTGTGCACGAGGAATTCGTCCTCGTAGTGCTTGTCGTCGAGCGAGAGCGGCGTCGCCGCGCCATAGACGATCGCGACGAACTGCAGGTGGTCCAGCGGCACGCCGGCGCTGGTGAACAGGTTCACCGCGCGCGCCACGCGTTCGAGGCCCGGGCTGATCTTGCCGGGATCGTCGCTGCCGCGCGTGACCGCGAATACCACCTTGTAGGTCGCAGCCGGATCGGGCATGTATTTGGCACCCCTGGGCACCGGGTGGATGCGGCCGCCGCTGGTGATGACGCCGGTCTGCCACGCGGCTGCACTGGCGTTGTCGACGGCCACGGTGTTGCTGGCCGCGAAGGCCGTGGCGCCAACGAGCAGGCCGAATGCGAGCACCCCGAGGGACGCGAGCGGGTGGATGCGATGCATGGTTGGATCTCCTCGGAATCAGGTGGAAGGGTTGGTGCGGATGGAGCGCGGCGAGGGCCCTCCGTCCTGCGGGATCACGGGCGCGTGGCGGCGCTCAACTCAGGGTGCGCGAATTCCCGTCCTCGTCGAGGTAGGGATAGCGCGTGTGGCCGAACCGCACGATCAACACCGAGAGGCCAAGCAGCAGGATCGCGCCGGCCTCGGCCAGGATCCCCAGCGAACTCAGTTCGGTGGAGTCCAGCATCATGTGCCGCGCCAGCGCGACGATCGCCACGTACAGCGGCATCCGCACCGGCAACCGCCCGGTGCGCCAATAAACGCTGCTCATGGTCACGATTTCGAGATAGATGAACAGCAGCAGGAGGTCGGTCACCGAGACGCTCCTGGCATCGATCATCAAGCGTACTTCCTGCACGGTCGCCACCACCGTTGCGATCAGCACCAGCAACAGGCCGGCGTACTCGATCGCGGCGAACATGTGCTTGCCGTGCCGCTTGATCGCGGGCGCAGGGGATGCGGGCATCGGGATTCTCCGTGGCTTGCCGCTCGAACCAATCCGGATCCGCGGCGCGGCGTGTGTCGGCGCGGGGTGGGAATCGGGTGTTCACGGCTTGCCGTGGGACGCGCGGGTGGCCGCCCTGGGTCGTGCCGATGATGGCCGGGGCGAGGCGGGAACGTCGCACGGTGCCGCGCGCGCGGAATCGCTGGCACGCATGCAAGGCTGGAACGGCGCTCGATGTTTCGTGGCCAAACAGCCCCTCCGGGTCGGACCGCAAACATTGCCGCATCGCGTAATGCAACCGATGGGCAGTTCGACTCTAGCATAAACCCCTAGGGGTATGTAAAGCGAGGCGGCGGCAGGTTCGGGACGGTTGCCGACGCCGCGCCACATGGCCGGCGCAACCGGGCAAGTGGCGGTCGCTTGCACATGCATCCAGCCACGCGCACGGGGCCGGTCGCTGCATGAATCGATGGCGGGTGCCGCCTGTCGCGGGGTCCGCCGGCAGGAGGTCGATATAATCCGGGTGTTGCCCCACGCGGTGTGCGAGCCGGCCCATGCGACGCTTCAATCTGGCGGAACCGCTGGTGATGCTCGCGACCGTGGTGCAGTGGCTGGTGCTTTCGATCACGACCGGTGCGCTGGTCGGTGTCGGTTGCACGATCTTCCTGCGGGCGCTGTTCGCGACTGCCGGGCGCGCGTACGCTGCGCCGCTGTGGCTGCAGATGACCCTGTTGCCGCTGGGTGGCCTCGCCAATGGCCTGTTGCTGCATTACGGCTACAAGTTGAGCCGCAGCGGTTACCGGGACAACGCGATCGTCGCGGTCAACGAGCAGCACGGGCGGATGCCGTTCCGCACGTTCTGGATCAAGCCGCTGGCGGCATTGATCACGCTGGGCTGCGGCGGTTCCGCGGGCAAGGAAGGGCCATGCTCGCATATCGGCGCCAGCCTTGCCGCCGGCGTCGGCCGTGTGCTGCACCTCAACCCCGAAATGCGCAAGCGCCTCTTGGCGTGCGGCGTCAGCGCGGGCTTTTCCAGCGTGTTCGGCACCCCGATCGCGGGCGCGATCTATGGCGTCGAGATGCTGGCGATCGGGCGCATCCGCCACGATTTCCTGTTTCCAGGCATCATCGCCGGGGTGACCGCATTCGAGGTCTCGCGCTGGCTCGGTGTGCCGTATCCGGTCTACCACATCGCGTTTGTGGGCGATTTCACCGAGTTGTTGTTCCTGAAGACCGTGGTGATCGGGATCCTGTGCGGGGCGGTCGCGTGGATCTTCGTAGAATTGTTGCGGCAGTCGCAACAACTGTTCGGCTGGCTCAAGCGTCGTTACGCGTTGTGGCCGCCGCTGCTGCCGCTGCTGGGCGGGGTGCTGCTGGCGCTGTTGATCCTCGCGATCCCGAACGAGTACCTCGGCCTCAGCCTGCCGATGATGGACCGCGCGCTGCACGGCGACGCAATGCCGTACCTCGGGTTCTTCTGGAAGGCCCTGCTGGTCGCGGTCACGCTGGGCTCTGGTTTCTACGGCGGCATCGTCACGCCGCAATTCGTGATGGGCGCGGTCGCCGGCGGCGCCTTCGC
>DASURP010000087.1:0-16932 GCA_036279975.1 Rhodanobacteraceae bacterium | reverse complement strand
CGTTCGAAGCCGGCCTTGCCTTCCTTGCGCACCAGCGAATCGGGGTCCTCGCCGTCGGGCAGAAACAGGAAATACGCCTGGCGGCCGTCGCGCAGCCGCGGCAGCGCGGATTCCAGCGCCTTCCACGCCGCGGCGCGGCCGGCGCGGTCGCCATCGAAGCAGAACACCACGTCGGGCGCGGCGCGGAACAGCAATTCGGTGTGCTCGGGCGTGGTCGCCGTGCCCAGCGTGGCCACCGCGATCGGCAGGCCGGCCTGGTGCAGCGCGATCACGTCCATGTAGCCCTCGACCACCACGATGCGGGTCAGGTTCGTGTTGGCCTGCTTCACCTGCCACAGCGCGAACAGCTCGCGGCCCTTGTGGAACAGCGTGGTCTCCGGCGAATTGAGGTACTTGGGGGATTGCTCCGAGCTGAGCACCCTCCCGCCGAAGGCGATCACGCGCCCGCGCCGGTCGAGGATCGGGAACATCAGCCGTTCGCGGAAGCGGTCGTACTTGCTGCCGCGTTCGCCGGTGGAAACCATGCCGGCCTCCTCGAGCAGTTCCATGCGGCGCGGGCTGCTGCCCAGCGCCTTGCTCACGCCGTCGTAGCCGGCCGGCGCCCAGCCGAGGCGGAAGCGCGCGATGGTATCGGCGTCAAGGCCACGCTTCGTGCAATACGCCTTCGCCTCGACGCTGCCCGGCAGCTGCTGCTGGTACCAGCTGGCGCTGGCGTCGAGCAGGGCGTAGAGATCGGTCTTGTCCTCGCGCGGGCGCTCGTCGCGGCCGCCTTCGCGCGGTACGGTGAGGCCCACGGACTGCGCCAGTTCCTCCACCGCGTCGGGGAACTCCAGCCGGTCGTAGTCCATCAGGAACTTGATCGCGCTGCCGTGCACGCCGCAGCCGAAGCAGTGGAAGAACTGCTTGGCCGGGCTGACGTAGAACGACGGCGTGCGCTCATCGTGGAACGGGCAGCACGCGGTCCACTCGCGCCCGGCGCGCTTCAGCGGCACGCGCGGTTGCACCACGTCGACGATGTCGATGCGGGCCAGCAGTTCGTCGATGAAGCGTTCGGGGATCAGGCCGGGCATGGCCGGATAGGATGCCATGACGCCGCGACGGCGGTGCAATTCGTTGCGGGATCAGGAATCGCGCCTTCCCATGGCGTTTCCATGGTGCGGGTAGGGACAATGGCCCATGCCCCGGGGTGGCGGTTTGAACCGCGGCGTTCCGGGGTGGTCCCAATCGGGTCGCTGCGAACGAGGATGAGCCATGCATCGCACCTGGGTATGGATGGCCGCACTGGGCCTGGCCTGCGCCTGCCCCGCGCCAGCGCGCGCCGAGACCTACGCGGACACGCTGTCGCAGTGCCTGATCCACTCGACCACGCAGGCCGACCGCAAGATCGCCTTGCGCTGGGTGTTCGCGACCATGGCGCTCGATCCGGATGTTGCGTCGCTGGCGGCGATCACGCCCGCGCAGCGCGATGCGCTCAACCGCCAGGCCGGCGCGCTGGTGACCGATCTGCTGGCGCAGTCCTGCAGCCAGCCGGTACGGCAGGCCCTGATGTTCGAGGGTCCGCCGGCGATCGAATCGGCTTTCGAGGCGTGGGGCCGCTGGGCCGTCACCGGACTCGTGGGCGAGCCGCATGTCGCCCAGGGCATGGGCGCCTTGTTGCAGTACCTCGACATGGGCAAGCTCATGTCGCTGGTGCCGTTGCAGGGATTTCCGCCGGCCAGCGGCAGCACCCGCTGATTACGCAGTCGTGCGCGGCAACCCGGTCCACGCCGGCGGCGCGGGCCACGCGGGTTCGGCGTTGCCGGCGACCGCCCGGCGTATGTCGATGGGATCGATCTGCGGGGCGAGTTCGTGCAGCAACCTCAGCGTGAAGTCGCGCAGCACCCGCCCGCGCGGCAACACCGCCCAGGTGATGCACTCCGGCAGCGCCTGCGGCGCCGCCAGCACGCGCAGGTCGGCGTCGTCCGCGGACACCGCCATCTCCGCGAGGATGCCAACCCCGAGGCCGGTGCGCACGTAGGTCTTGATGAGGTCGGCGTCGTGCGCGGTCATCGCCAATTGCATCGGTAACCCCGCGGCGTCGAAAGCGCGCCGAAGCGAGGATTCCGGCCGGCGTGAGGATTCGTAGCTGACCAGCGGCAGCGCCGACAATTCGCGCAGGCGCACGGGCCGGCGGCGCCGCGCCAGCGCGTGTTGCGACGGCACCAGCACCACCCGCCGCCAGCGGAACAGCGGCACCGCGATGCCCGCGCCGGGCACCGCCCCGCTGGTGCTGATCACGGCCAGCTCGTCGCCGCCGCGCGCGAGTCGCGTCAGGATCTCGCTTTCATCGGAGGGCTGCAGGCGGATGCTGACCGCGGGGAATTCGCGGCGCGTCGCGGCGATGGCGGCGGGCAACACATGCCGCGCCTGGGTGTGGGTGGTGACCAGCGTCAGCCGGCCCTTGCGCTCGCCACGCTGGTTGGCGGCGAGCACGCGGATGTTGCCGGCCTCTTCGAGCATGCGCCGCGCGTGCACCAGCACTTGTTCGCCGGCTTGCGTCAGCGCGGCGAGGCTGCGCCCCTTGCGGATGAACAACAGGAAGCCCAGCTCGTCCTCCAGCTGCTTGATCTGGCGTGACAGGCCCGGCTGGGTGGCGTGGACGCGATCCGCGGCGAGCGTGATGTTGAGGCCGGCATCCGCGATCGCGACGAGGTAGCGAAGCTGGTTGAGGGTCATCCGGGGTTTCCGTGCGGTTGCAGGCGTGGCGATCGAAGCGTGGCACGGCACGCTGCGCGAAGCCGGCCCGCGGACGTCCATCCATCCATATCGACATATAACACAAACGCATAAGGGACGCTGCGAAATGTATTTCCGGATGCGGATGCACGGATCCAGACTGTATAGGCGTCCGCGGCCTGGCCACCCGTCGCGCGGGATCGACGTGAGGCGCTGCGTGCGGTGGGCAGAACGATGTCGCGACGGAGTTGTCTCAATCAAACGTGCCGTGTGCAACGGCTTCCGAGCACCGTTTTCCAACCCGAGGACACCACCATGAGTTTGCAACTGGGCCAGATCGCCCCCGATTTCACCCTCGATTCCACCCAGGGACCGCTGCATTTCAGCGCCTATGCGCGCGACCACTGGGTCGTGTTCTTCTCGCACCCCAAGGATTTCACGCCCATCTGCACCACCGAGCTGGGCGCGTTCGCCCGCCGCAAGGGCGAATTCGACCGGCGCGGCGCCAAGCTGCTGGGTTTGTCGGTCGACCCGGTGGAGGAGCATCGCAAGTGGTCGCGCGACGTCGCCGAGGTCGGCGGCGCCGAGGTCAACTACCCGATCCTCGCCGATCCCGAGCTCGAGGTCGCGAAACGGTATGGCATGTTCCACCCCGAGGCCGACCCGAAAGTGACGGTGCGCTCGGTGTTCATCATCGACCCGCAGCGCAAGGTGCGCATCATCCTGACCTATCCGCCCAGCGTGGGCCGCAACATCGATGAAATCCTGCGCGCCATCGATGCGTTGCAGCTCACCGACAGCCAACCCGTTTCGACCCCGGTGGACTGGCGGCCGGGCGACGACATCGTGGTTTCGCCGAAGCTTTCCGACGCCGACGCGGACCGGCAGTTCGAAGGCGTGCGCAAGGTCAAGCCGTACCTGCGTTTCGCCAAGCCCGCGCAGGCGAAGACGAAGGTCGCATGATCCACGCACGCGCCGACTTCGCGGCGGCCGTCGGGCACACGCCGCTGATCCGCCTGCGGCGTGCGTCCGCGGCCACCGGTTGCGAAATCCTCGGCAAGGCGGAGTGGCTGAACCCGGGCGGCTCGATCAAGGATCGCACCGCGCTGGGCCTGCTCGACGACGCCGAACGACGCGGCCTCATCCGTCCCGGCGGCACGCTGGTGGAAGGCACCGCGGGCAACACCGGGATCGGGTTGGCGCTGCTCGGCGCCAGCCGCGGCTATCGCAGCATCATCGTGATGCCGGAAACCCAGAGCGCCGAAAAAATCGACGCATTGCGGTTGACCGGGGCCGAGGTGCGGCTGGTGCCGGCGGCGAAGTTCGCCGACCCCAAGCACTACGTGCACATCGCCAGCGCGCTGGCGGATGCGTTGAACGCCAGGGCGCCCGGCAGCGCCTGGTTCGCCAACCAGTTCGACAACACCGCCAACCGCGACTTCCACGAACGCACCACGGCGGTCGAGATCTGGAACGAAACCGGCGGTGCGGTGGACGGCTTCGTGTGCTCGGCGGGCACCGGCGGCACGCTGGCGGGCGTCGCGCGGGGATTGAAATCGCGCAAGCCGGGCGTGCGGATCGCGCTCGCCGACCCGGCGGGTTCAGCGCTGGCCAATTTCATCAACCGCGGCGAACTCGTGGCCGAGGGCAATTCCATCACCGAGGGCATCGGTTCCAGCCGCATCACCGCCAACTTCGAGGCTGCGCGGATCGACAGCGCGTACAGCATCCCCGATGCCGAATCGGTGCCGCTGCTGCACGCGCTGCTGAGCGAGGAAGGGCTGTGCCTGGGCGGTTCGTCCGGCGTCAACCTTGCCGGCGCGATCCGGCTGGCGCGCGAGCTCGGGCCTGGCCACGTGATCGTCACGGTGCTGGCCGACGCCGGCACGCGCTATTCGAAGAAGCTGTTCAACCCGGCGTTCCTGCGCAGCAAGGGAATCGCGGTGCCGGACTGGCTTGCGCGTGCGTTTCCGGAAGCAGCGCATCCCGCGCGGCAGGTGGCTTGACGGAAAGCGGTACGCCGTGGGCCACGGCGCCTGGGCGGCGGATCCACATCAGGCCGCGGGCGGCGTTTCGGGGCGGGTCCGGCTTCGCAGCCAGCCGTTTCCCGGCCGCATGCACCAGCCCCTGCAGCGAGCCGGTATCGAAACCGGGATCGCGGCCGGAGGCCTGGATCCTGGAGGGTCCCCGAGCGTGCAATGACCTGGAGCGCGCCCGGTGAATGGATATTCGGGGCCTTGAGGGTCGCATCGGAAGTCAGCTTGTCCGTGTCGAGCGCGGTTTCCCGGGCGATGATCGCAAGCACGGTTTTTTTCTATTTCGTCACCCATCGCGGAACCCGTGCGGCACGATCGTGCGCGCGCCGCCGGATGGCGGCAGGATGGCAGTGGTCGTGGAGCCCGCAGCCCCGTCCGCTCAGGCCACCGAGCGCGCCGCGAATACGCGCGCGCGCGGGATTCGTACGGGGCTCTCGCTGAGGATGCGCGAAAAGAAATCGACCGAGCGCGCGATCACCTTGTCGCGTTCGCCGTCGAGCGTGATCCGGTGGTAGCTGTTGTTCAGCAGCACGGTTTCGGTGGGTCCGGTGACGCGGCGTTCGAGCATGCGCACGTTGCGCACGCTGGCGATGTCGTCATCGGCGGCGTGCATGATCAGCGCTGGCGAGCGGACGTCCCGCAGCCGCGGCCGCACGTGCCAGACCAGCTTGCGGAATTCCGCCAGCGACGGCCATGGCTCGCCTTGCAGGCCGACGCCATGACCGTGGCCGTTCGACAGCGCGCCGGCGATGCGCATCCGCACGCGCTCGTCCTTGATCCCGAACGGAAAGCGTGCCGGGAACCGACGCCGCCTGAACAGGCCCAGGCCGCAAGCCAGCGGCAGCAGGCACGACAGTCGCGTCAGGCGCGGGACGCTCCAGCCGTCCTGGATGAACGTGCTGCCGTACAGGCCGAGCCCGCTCACCCACTGCGGGCGTTCGATCGCGAGGTTCAGCGCCAGCACCGAACCCATCGACGCCCCCGCGACGAACAGGTGATCGACTTCGTGGCGCAGCCGTTCGGCCGCGCTCGCGACGCTGCGCGCCCAGTCGCGCCACCCGGTCCCGAGCAGGTCCGCCTCGCTGCCGCAGTGTCCCGCAAGCTGCATCCCGTACACGCTGAAGCCGGCGCGGTTCAAGCCCTTGCCGACCGAACGCATGTCCGCGGGCGTGCCGGTCAGGTCATGGATCAGCAGCACCCCGGCGCGCCCGCCGCGCAGCAGGAAATCCGTTTGCCTGACCATGGATCGACCCGTTGCCACCGCCAGCCTCGCCTCCGACGATCGCCCCGCGTTTCGCGCTGGCACGCGTCGGCCCCGGCACAGCATCCTCCGCTTGCCTTTCAGCGAGGTTTCGTCGAGCGCGTCAGAGGCGGGTGCTGCGGTCGATCGCGAGCAGGGGCGCGAAGGTTTCCTCGGGGTCGAGGTCGCGCGCGAACAGCATGGCCTGGAAGCGCTCGCCCATTTCGCCCGGCAGGGTCAGGCGCTTGACCTGTTGCGCCAGCGCGTAGCGCGCGGCTTCGTCCACGGCGGCGTCGCGGGCGTCGGCGAAGACCGCTTCCAGCCCCGCGGCAACCAGGAATTCCCACTGCAAGGCGTACGCGACCAGTTCGAAACCGGCGCCGATTCCGGCTTCGGCCAGCGCGGTGAAATCCACCGAGGCGGTGATGTCCTGCAGGCCCGGCAGGACGAACGGATCGGCGTGCGCGCGGTGGCGGTAGTGGCAGAGCAGGGTGCCGTCGCGGCGCTCGGGCAGGTAGAACTCGCGGCGCACGTAGCCGTAATCGACGAACAAGGCCGCGCCGCGGGTCTGCTCGCCCGCGATCGCCTCCAGCCACCACGGCAATTGCGGCAGCACCTCCGAGCGATAGCTGCCCTCGAACTCGCGGCCGAGCCGCCTTTGCAGGTGCCGCACCGCCCCCGCGACCAGCGGGTCGGCCGGGCGGTCCGCGCGCACGAAGGCGCCATTGCCGTTGGCGGCGACGTGTTCCTCGAACACCTCGCCGCCCTGCACCGTGAAGCGCGTGACCGGCAACGCGTCCAGCACCTCGTTGGCGAACAGCACCCCCGTCCACGCGTGCTGCGGCGGGCGCTCCAGCCAGGCGCAGCGCGCGAACAATGGCGCCGGCAAGGTCGCGTGCAGGGTTTCGCGCTGGCGCTCGCGCAGGTCGGCGGAAGGTTCCAGCAGCCAGTAATGCCCCGGCAATGCGTCCAGCGCCTGCAATTCGAACAGGCAATCGCGCGCGAATGCGCCGCTGCCGCCGCCGAGTTCGAACCACACCGCCTCCTCGCCGCAGGCGCGCAGCGCGGGCGCGGTGGCGCGCGCGACGCAGCGCGCGAACAGCGGCCCCAGTTCCGGCGCCGTGACGAAATCGCCGGCCTTGCCGAACTTCAATCTTCCCGCGCTGTAGTAGCCCAGCCCCGGGGTGTACAGGCAGCGCTCCATGAAGCGCGCGAACGAAACCGGCCCGGTCGCCGCGATTTCCTGGCGGATCACGTCGGCCAGGCGCGCGGCATGCGCGATTTCCTCGACGGAGGGTTCGGGCAGGGAAGTGTCCAAGCGGGTGGCGCGCGGGTTTGCCGCAGGTACGGGAATCGTGCAGCATAGCGGGATGGAGTCCGCATGCACGCCCAGACCAACCCTCGACCGGTCGCCCTGATCACCGGCGCCGCGCGCCGGATCGGCGCGGCGATCGCGCGCAGCCTGCACGCGGCGGGCTACGACCTGGCGCTGCACTACCGCCATTCGCGCGCCGAGCTGGAAACGCTGGCTGCGGAACTCGAAGCTGCGCGCGCGGGCTCGACGCTGGTCGTGCAGGCCGACCTCGCCGATGCCGAAAGCTTGCCGGGCCTGGTCGATGCCGTGGTTGCGCGCTTTGGCCGCCTCGATGCGCTGGTCAACAACGCTTCGACGTTCCGCCCGACGCCGTTGGGCTCGGTGACGCCGGCGCAATGGGATGGGCTGTTCGCCGCCAATGCGCGTGCGCCGCTGCTGCTGGCGCAGGCCGCCGCGCCGCACCTCGGCCGGCAGCGTGGCTGCATCGTCAACATCACCGACATTTACGCCGAACGCCCGCTGCGCGGGCATGCGGTCTATTGCATGAGCAAGGCCGCGCTCAGGATGGCGACCTTCGCGCTGGCGCAGGAACTTGGCCCCGGGGTGCGGGTGAATGCAGTGGCGCCCGGCAACATGCTGCCGCCGGAAGGCGATGACGACGTGGCGCGGCAACTGGCCTTGAACGAACAGGCGGCGCTCAGGCGGCAGGGCGCGCCGGAGGACATCGCCGGCGCAGTCCTGTGGCTGGTCCGCGATGCCGCCTACGTGACCGGCCAGACCCTGCGCGTGGATGGCGGCCGCATCCTCGGCGCATGAGCGGCGGCTGAAGCGCGGGCCGGCACGACTTGCAGAGTGCGCGTGGCGAAGGCATGTTGAACACGTACCCGTACTGTCCAGGACGCCGATGGCCGCTTCCGTTCCCGCCGCGCATGCCACCCGTGGGCAACCCTCGCAGCGGATCGCGCAGCAGATCCTCGATTTCCTTTCGCATATCCCGGACAGTCGCGAACATCCGCGCGAACATCCGCGGGCACGCGCCGGGGCCATCGCGCTGGCGGCGCGGCGCAAGGCTTTCCTGGCCTCGTCGTCGCTGGCATTGCCGCCCGGCCCGCTGGGCTGGTTGACGGTACTGCCGGAGCTGGTCGCGATATGGAAGATCCAGGCGCAGATGGTGGCGGACATCGCCGCCGCCTGCGGCCGGCGCAGCACGCTGACGCGCGAGCAGATGCTGTACTGCCTGTTCCGGCACGCGGCCTCGCAGGCGGTGCGCGATCTCGCGGTGCGCGCCGGGCAGCGCTGGGTGGTGCACGCCGCCACCGCGCACGCGATCCGGGGCATCGCCGAACGCATCGGCATCAAGTTGTCCGAACGCGCGCTGGGCAGTTCGCTGGCGCGCATGCTGCCGGTGGCCGGCGCGCTGGGGGTCGGCGCCTACGCCTGGTACGACACCCGCCAGGTTGCGCGCACCGCGATTTCGATGTTTTCGCGCGAGGTCGAGTTCATCCCCGCCGACCGCAGCATCGAAGTTCCCGCGCAACGGGTGCTGCGCGATCGCGCACAGGACGCGCGCGAGGCGGGGTTGTAAAGCGGTCCGTCAACCGGGCGCGTCGTCGCGCAATCTTTCGAGTGCCGGCAGCGTCGGCGCGAGTCGCTGCCAGCGTTCGCGCAGGGGCGTTCCCGTGAACGGCTCGCGCAGGCCGGGTGCGATGTCGGCCAACGGCGCCAGCACGTGCGCGCGTTCGAATTCAGCGCGCGAGAGGTCGCTGCTGCAGGCATCGCCTTCGCACCACAGCGCGATGTCGAGGTCCAGCGTGCGATCGGCGTAGCGGGGCAGGTTGCGGTCGCGCCCGCCGGCGTCCTCCAGTGCGTGCAGCCAGTCGCGCAGGGCCGTGCGCGTGGTATCGCAGTCGAAGGCCGCCGCGCCGTTCAGGAACGCCGCGCCCGTGAAGCCGACCGCGGCGCTGCGGTAGGTCGGCGACACCACCAGTGCGCCGAAGCGTTCGCGCAAGGCCTGCACCGCGTCGGCGAGATGCCGTTCGGGATCGACGTTGGAACCGAGGCTCAGGTACGCGCGCGCCATGCCGTCATGCTTTGCTGCCGCGCTCTATGACCACGCCCACGGCCTTCGCGCCCGTGACCGCGCCGGGCTTGGCCAGCCTCAGCCGCAGCCACGCCACGCCGAATTCGTCGCGGACAATTGCAGCGCAGCGTTCGGCCAGGGTTTCCACCAACTGGAAACTGGAGCCCTCGATGAAGGCGATCAGGCGCTTGGCGACCGCCTTGTAATCGATCGTGTCCCCGATCGTGTCGCTGGCGGCCGCGCGCGCATTGTCGAAAGCCATTTCGAGGTCCAGCACCACCTTCTGGCGGATCTTGCGTTCCCAGTCGTAGATGCCGATGACGGTTTCGACTTCCAGCGCTTCGATGAAAACAGTATCCATGGATCAGGCGACCTCCGGCAGCGACTCAAGATTCCAGCGCGGCAGCACGCGGATCTCCGGACCGGTGGCCTGGCCCGCGGCCAGCCGGATCGAGCCGGCCAGCGCGATCATCGCGCCATTGTCGGTGCAGAACGACAAGCGCGGGAAGTAGGTCCGGAAGCCTTCGCGCTGTCCGGCTGCGGCCAGTTGCGCGCGCAGGCGCTGGTTGGCGCCGACCCCGCCGGAGACCACCAGCCGCGTGTAGCCGGTCTCGGCCAGCGCGCGCCGGCACTTGATCGCCAGTGTCTCCACGATGGCTTCCTCGAAACCGCGCGCAATGTCGGACCGGGTCGTGCCGGATTGGTCGCTGTCGCGCCAGGCCAGCAACACCTGGGTCTTGAGCCCGGAAAAACTGAAATCGAGTCCTGGCCGGTCGGTCATCGGACGTGAAAACCTGAATGCTTCCGGATTGCCCGTCTCGGCCAGCTTCGCCAGTGCCGGGCCGCCCGGGTACGGCAGTCCCATCAGCTTGGCGGTCTTGTCGAAGGCCTCGCCGGCGGCGTCGTCGAGGGTGTCGCCCAGGATCGTGTAGCTGCCGATCTTCTCGACCCCGACCAGCATCGAATGCCCGCCCGAAACCAGCAGCGCCACGAACGGCGGCGCCAGCGGCTCCGTGCCGGGCGCGGGTTCTTCGAGCAGGGGGGCCAGCAGGTGCCCTTCCATGTGGTGGACTGCGATCGCCGGCACCTCCAGCGCCCACGCCAGCGAGCGCGCCACCGAGGCCCCGACCAGCAGCGCGCCGATCAGACCCGGACCGGCCGTATAGGCCACGGCCGAAAGCTTGGAAATCTTCAGGTCAGCGTCCGCAAGCGTCTGGCGCAAAAGGGGAAGCAGCTTGCGGACGTGGTCGCGGCTGGCCAGTTCCGGGACCACCCCGCCGTACTCGGCGTGCAGCGCGATCTGCGAATACAGGGCGTGCGCCAGCAGCCCGCGGCCCGCCTGATAGACCGCTACCCCGGTCTCGTCGCAGGAGCTCTCGATGCCCAGTACCGGGCCGGTCACCGGCCCCTTTGAATCGGTCATGGAAGTCACGCTATAATTCACGGCTCACCCGCGCCGAGGCGGGTTATTTTAGCAAGTGGAGCGTCCATGCCCAGCGTCAAAGTCCGCGAGAACGAGCCCTTCGAAATCGCCCTGCGCCGCTTCAAGCGCACCTGCGAGAAGGCCGGCGTGCTCGCCGAAACGCGCAAGCGCGAGTTTTACGAGAAGCCGACCCAGGAACGCAAGCGCAAGCGCGCTGCGGCGGTCAAGCGCCACCTGCGCCGGGTCTCGCGCGAAGTCACGCGCCGCAAGCGCCTGTACTGATACAGGTCGCGTCGCCTGCGATCTACCAGCCGGTGCTGCCCCGCGGCACCGGCTTTTTGCGTTTGTGCGATAGAGTTCGAGGCTTGCCATGAACGATTTGAAGCAGCGCATCACCGAGGACATGAAAACCGCAATGAAGGGCGGCGACAAGCCGCGCCTCGGCGCGATCCGGCTGATCCTTGCCGCGCTCAAGCAGCGCGAAGTCGATGAGCGAATCGAGCTGGACGACCCGCAGGTGCTGCAGGTGCTGGAAAAGATGCTGAAGCAGCGGCGCGACTCGGTCGCGCAGTACGAGGCCGCCCGGCGCGAGGACCTGGCCGCGCAGGAACGCTACGAAATCGGCGTGATCGAGGCCTACCTGCCTGCGCAGCTCGGCGACGCCGAACTCGGCGCGCTGGTCGCGCAATGCATTGCCGAGGCGGGCGCCACCTCCCCACGCGACATGGGCAAGGTGATGGCGCTGCTGAAGGAACGCGCGGCTGGGCGCGCCGACATGGGCGTGCTGTCGCAACGGGTGAAGGCGAAGCTGGCGGGTTGACGGCGCGCGCTACGGGGGCACCCCCGCGCCTGCGGCGCGACCCCCTTCCTTCGGAAGGGGGTAAGCGCATTGCGCTTTCCTCTGATCCCTGGTCCCGGATCTATTTCGCCCCGCCGAAGCTGTACACCAGGTTGGTGGTGAACAGCGAGTCCATGTGCTTGGTGCCCGGCACGATGCTCGAGTTGTAGCGGTTCCCGTAGGCCACCTTCAGCGCCAGCGTCCGGGTCATCGCCACCGCGACGCCGATGTCGTTCTGGTAGTACTTGTTCTGGCTGCCGACCTCGGCGAGGAAGGTTTCCTGCAGGCTGGTGCTGTCGGTGATCGCGAGCTTGTAGTTGACCAGCGCGCGGCCGATCGCCTCGTCCTGCACGGGCGGCTTCACCGTGGTGGCCAGCGGCGGCGTCACCGTTGCATCGACCACGGTGTAGGTCTGCGGCTGGTAGCGCTTGAAGCCGGGGCCGACCTCGAACGACAGTTCGTTGCGGACGTCCTTGAGCAGGATGTAGCCGAAACCGATCGACGCGACCTGCTGCCAGCGGTTCGGCGCGAAATCGTCGCGGTCGTAGCGCGCGGCGCCGACCAGGTAGGCGCGCGGATTGAACTTGTAGCCCAGTGACCCGCCCACGTCGAAATGGTTGGCGGTGGTTTCGTAGGTCTCGACGGTGCCGGTCTGGACGCCGTTGACGAACACCGGCGTCTTGACGTTGCTCTTGGCGCGGTTGGCATCGAGGAAGAAGGCGTCCTTCCAGGTGTCGTTCTCGTAGGCAAGTTTCAGCTTGGCATCGATGTTCAACGACTTGGTGTTGCCGGTGGCGTTGGCGAGGCCGAATTCACCGCTGCCGCTCCAGCCGGAGGTCGAGTCGGCGGGCGCGTCGGCGAGGGCGAAGACCGGCAGGCACAACATGGAAATCGCCGCGAACGCGGCGATGCGGGAGGGTTTCATCCACGACTCCTGATGTATGCAGCGAAACCTTGGAGGCTGGAGCCCGGGCACTGAATCGCTGTTGAACTTGTGTGCTGGAAGGGTAGGGCCTGGACCGGATTTTTCAAGCCCGCGACTGCGGGAAAAACGCCGCCACCGCGTGCCGCGCTTCGGCGAAGAACAGCCAGCGCTCCACGAACAGCCCGGCGAGGGCGGCGAGCGCCGCCATGGGCGCGAGCCATGCCGCGTCCGCAGCCAGCGCCACCGCGATGCCCAACGCCGGCGCCAGTCCGAACAGCGCCACCGCAATTCGCCGCAGGCGCGCGCCGTGTTTTCTCGCAAGCACGAACGCCATTTCGCGGGTGAGGTAGCTTTCCTCGCTGGCCGGACCTTCGAACGCGCGCACCTTGCCGAGCATTTCGAGCCCGGTCGCGTGGCCTGCGGTGTTCGCCGGCAGCGCGTCGATGCCGCGCCAGTAATCGGTCTTGATCACGGCCCCGATCACCGCCAGCGCCAGCAGCGCCAGCGGAAACGCCACCCCGATGGCGTGGTCGGCAGCCAGCGCCAGCCACGCCCACAACCACAATCCGCCGGACAGCAGCGCAAACATGAAATACAGCGGCAGCACCTGCCGCGTGCGCCAGGCGGCGATGGTCTTCAGCGAACGATAGATGTTGGCGGTGCACAGGATCGTTGCCAGTGCACCCAGCGCCAGCATGGCGCCCGCCATGCGCAGGCCGATGCCGGCGTGGCCGCTGAACGCCAGCCACGCCACGGCGAGCGTCGGCAGGTACGTCGCAAGCGAAGCGATGCCCTCGCGCGACAACCACGACGAACGCCATTGGCTCAACGCGCGCCAGGCGCGCTCGGGACGGCCGAGGTGCAACGTGGACGCCAGCAAGCCCGCGGTTACCAGCACGAACCCGAACCCCAGGGGCGCCATCACGCCTGTTCCCGCGAGCGGGTAAACGCCCGCGGCCAGGGCAAGTCCGAGCAGGCACCACATGCCGTAGCCCGCGCCGCCCATCACCGTGAAGAAGATCACCGAGAGGGCGGGCTTCATCGCGACAGCGCCTTGTCCAGCCAGCGCAACAAAGGCGGAAGCTGCGCGGTGTCGAGGGTTTCTTCCGCAGGAACCGGCGCGGTCGCCGCGGCGTAGCCATCCTGCCGTGGCCGAGGCGGCAGATAGCGGTTGACTGGCTGGTAGCCGAACTCCGGCATCAACGCGAAGCCTTCGCGTTCGGCGACCACCTTCGACACGTCGGAATCGGGATCGCCGAGATCGCCGAACATCCGCGCCCGGGTCGGACACGCCATCACGCAGGCCGGCTGGCGATCGCGCTCGTCCAGCGTTTTGTTGTAGATGCGGTCCACGCACAGCGTGCATTTCTGCATCGTGCCGCGCTTGGAATCCTTGCGGCCCTTGTCCGATGCCGGCGCCTTCGGGTGCGGCAGCGCGATCTCGCGTGCGCCGTACGGACATGCCCACGCGCACAACTGGCAACCGATGCACTTGTCTTCGTCCACCAGCACGATGCCATCCTCGGCGCGCTTGTAGCTGGCACCGGTCGGGCACACCGTCACGCAATCCGGCGTCTCGCAATGCAGGCACGAGCGCGGGAAGTGGACCATCTGCGGGACCGGAGACCGGGGACCGGGGACCGGGTCGCCACGCAGCTCGTCGGAGCTTCTCGGTCGCTGGTCCTTTGTCCCCGGTCCCGTCACTTCGTACGTATGCACCCGGTTGAACCACACTCCGTGGGGTTCCGCCCCGTACGGATCGTCGTCGGGCAGCGGCCCGAAGTCGCCACCGTCATTCCATTCTTTGCAGGCGACCGCGCAGGCGTGGCAGCCGACGCAGATGTCGAGGTCGATCACCAACCCGAGCTTCTTCTTCGCTGGCGCGGGGAGGCTGGTCATGCCGCGACCGTCCTGCACACGTTGCGTGCGCGCCAAGACAGGGATGTCGAAGTAGGCAAACGCACGAAATCAAAACGGCCAGATTCTTGGAATCAGGAGCATCGACAGCGCGCAGAACAGCGCAATCAGCGGCACGCCGACCTTGGTGAAGTCGAGGAAGCGATAACCGCCAGCGTAATACACCATCGTGTTGGTCGGATACCCGACCGGCGTCGCGAACGAAGTCGCGGCGGCGAACGCGACCGCCACCACGAATGGACGCGGATCGGCGTGCACCGCGTGGGCGACGCTGACGGCGATGCCGACCATCAGCACCACCGACGGATTGTGCCCCATCAATTCGGTCAGCAGCGCGGTCAGCACGTACACCATCAGCAGCGCCGCGAGCGGACCGTGGTTGCCGACGATGTCGAGCGCACCCTGCACGACCACGTTGGCGAGCCCGGTGGTTTCCATCGCGATGCCGAGCGGCAGGATCGCACCGAGCAGGATGATGATCTTCCAGTCCATGCCCTGGTACACGTCCTTGCGCCCGAAGCAGCGCGTCAGCGCCATCGCGGCCACGCCGCAGATCGCGGCGATCGGGATCGGCAGCCAGCGCAACGCCGAGACCACCACCACCGCAGCCATGATGCCGGTCGCGATGAACGCCTTGTACGGCGGCCGGCGCGCGTCGTCGCGTTCGTTCAGCACCACGAAACGGTCGTCGCGGCGCAGTCGCTTCACGGCATCGGCCGGCAGCAGCATCATCAGTACGTCGCCGGTCTGGAAGGCGACGTCGCGGATCTTGTCGCGCAGCAGGTGTCCGCGCCGGTGGATGCCCAGCACGGTGGCGCTGTAGCCGGGTTGCAGGTCGAGGTCGCGCAGGGTGCGGTCCTCGGCCGCGCTGGCCGGCGCGACCATGGCCTCGACCAGCACGTTGGCCCGGTCGCCGTTCTCGACGTGGGTGAACTCGGGGTTGATTTCCAGTCCCGCGTGCTTGCGGAAGGTCTCCAGCTTGTCCCATTCGCCGCGCACCAGCAGCACGTCGCCGGCGGCGAGCTTCTGGGTGCGCGGCGACCACATGTGCTCGTCGCCGCGCAACAGTTCCAGCGGATACACGCCCTGGTCGCCCAGCCTGGCTTCGGCGATGGTTTGCCCGACCAGCGCAGAATCCGACATCACCTTGAGTTCGGTGACGTACTTGCCGACCTGCAGCGGGCCGGATATTTCGTTGTCGAGGTGGCTGGGCAACAGCCAGCGCCCGATCACCATCAGGTAGACGATGCCCGCGATCGCCAGCAGCACGCCGAGGTGGGTGAATTCGAAGATCCCGAACGGTTGCAGCCCCTGTTTCTGCGCCAGTGAGTCGACCAGCAGGTTCGACGAGGTTCCAATCAGGGTGCACACGCCGCCCATCTGCGCGGCGAACGCCATCGGCATCAAGACCCGGGCGGGCGAGGTGTTGGTGCGCTGGCACACGCGCAGCGCCAGCGGCAGGAAGGTCGCGACCAGTGCGGTGTTCTTGATGAACGCGCCCAGCGGCGCGATCGCCAGCATCATGCCCAGTGACAGCAGCCACGGGCTGCGGATGCGCGAGAGCAGGTTGATGATCGGTTCCAGCGCCCCGGAGCGTTCGATGCCCAGCGCCAGCGCGAACATCGCCGCCACCGTCACCGTCGCTTCGTTGCTGAAGCCGGACAGCGCCTGTTCCGGACTGACGATGCCGAGCGCGACCAGCAGGCCCAGCGTGATCAGCGCGACCAGGTCCACGCGGATCTTCTCGCTGGCGAACAACGCCATCGCAATCAGGATGATCGCGGCGGTGGCCCATGCCTGCCAGGTCATGGACGACGTCCAGTCTTGAAGGACCGCTCGGACACCTGGATGCTCCCCGGTTGGAACCTGTTTGCGCTGCTGGCGGTCTGGCGCCGCCTGGTCGATTGTGCCGCGGTTTCCACGCCGGCGAAATGCGGGCGGTCAGGCGCGGGTGCGGCGGCGACGGGTGCAGCTTGCCACGCCCCCGCAAAAAATTCGTTCAGGCGCCCGCCAGCTCGACCCGGTGCCCCGGGACGCGTGGCTCGGGATCGTGCTCCAGCCGCACCTTCAGGTCGAACCACGCGGCCTGTCCGGTGACCGGATCGCCATTGCCGTAGGCAGGGACGGGGGCACGCTCGCCGATCAGGTGGTTCAGCAGGAAGCCGTCCACGAATTCCGGCGCGCGCCCGGCCAGTTTCCAGGCGCCGCGTTGCTTGCCGACTGCGTTCCAGGTCCACACCGTGCCCGGCGCGCAGCCCGCGTGCGCGCGCACTTCGACGCGGATCCTGCCGCGCCTCGACGCGATCCAGGCCCAGTCGCCATCGCCGAGCGCATGCCCGGCGAGCGTTTCGGGATGCGCGTACAACACGTTGCGCGCGGCGATCTGGCGCAGCCAGCGGTTCTGCGAGCCCCACGCGTGGTACATGAACATCGGGCGCTGGGT
>DASURP010000086.1:0-3372 GCA_036279975.1 Rhodanobacteraceae bacterium | reverse complement strand
ATGGTGCCGCGCGTGTATGCGGTGGCGCTGCTGGTCACCGCGGCCGTGTTCCTGTTGCTGTCGGCGCCCGACCCCGGCGTCGACCCGGCGCGCAAGGCGCCCGGTTTCGGCGCGCAACTGCGCGTGCTGCGTGACCCGCGCGTGTGGAAATACTGCCAGTACTACTCGCTGATGTTCGGCGGCTTCACCGCGCTGACGCTGTGGATGCCGCAATACTTCATCGGCGAATACGGCGTCGCGATCGCCGCGGCGGCGGCACTGGCCGCCGCATTCTCGCTGCCGGCCGGCGCGCTGCGCGCGCTCGGCGGCGCGTTGTCCGACCGCTTCGGCGCGCACGCGACGACGTGGTGGGTGTTGTGGGTGGCCTGGATCGCGCTGTTCCTGCTGTCCTACCCGCAGACCGAAATGATCGTCCACACCATCCGCGGGCCGGCGAACTTCCACATCGGCCTGAACCTGTGGATGTTCGTGCCGCTGCTGTTCGCGCTGGGCGTCTCGCTGGCGTTCGGCATGGCCTCCACCTTCAAGTACCTCGGTGACGACTTCCCCGACAATCTTGGCGTCGTCACCGGCATCGTCGGCCTTGCGGGCGGCCTCGGCGGTTTCCTGCTGCCGATCCTCTGGGGCGGCATCCTGGACCTGCTCGGCATCCGCTCCAGCGCCTTCATGCTGCTGTACGGCATCGTGTGGGTGTCCTTGATCCTGATCTACTTCACCGAGGTCAGGCGCGTGGACTATCCGGGCAGCCACGGCCTGCACCCCGCGCCGAAACCTGAAAACGCCTAGAACCGAGGAACTCGCCATGGGTCAATTCCTGGAACGCCTCCGCTACTTCAAGCGGCCCCGCCAACCGTTCTCGGACGGCTGGGGCGAACTGCGCATCGAAGCGCGCCAGTGGGAAGACGGCTACCGCAACCGCTGGTCGCACGACAAGGTGGTACGTTCGACCCACGGCGTGAATTGCACCGGTGGCTGCAGTTGGCGCATCCACGTCAAGCAGGGCGTGGTCACCTGGGAAACCCAGCAGACCGACTATCCGCGCACGCGCCCGGACATGCCCAACCACGAACCACGCGGCTGTTCACGCGGCGCGTCGTATTCGTGGTACCTGTACAGCGCCAATCGGCTGAAGTACCCGATGGTGCGCGGCCGCCTGCTGTCGCGCTGGCGCGAGGCGCGCAGGAAGCTGCAGCCGGTCGAAGCGTGGACCGCGCTGATGAACGATCCGGCAGCGAAGGACTACAAGGCCGCGCGCGGCCTCGGCGGCTTCGTGCGCGCGAAATGGAACGAGGTGCTGGAAATCGTCGCCGCGGCCAACGTATACACCATCCGCCACCATGGCCCCGACCGCGTCGCGGGTTTCTCGCCGATCCCGGCGATGTCGATGGTGTCATTCGCCTCGGGCTCGCGCTACCTCAACCTTATCGGCGGCTCGTTGCTGTCGTTCTACGACTGGTACTGCGACCTGCCGCCATCCAGCCCGCAAACCTGGGGCGAACAGACCGACGTGCCGGAGTCGGCCGACTGGTACAACTCCAGCTACATCATCGCCTGGGGTTCCAACGTGCCGCAGACGCGCACGCCCGACGCGCATTTCTTCGTCGAGGCGCGCTACAACGGTACCCAGGTGGTGGCGGTGACGCCGGACTATTCGGAAGTCGCCAAGCTTTCCGACCTGTGGCTGCACCCGAAACAAGGCACCGACGCCGCCGCCGCGATGGCGATGGGCCACGTGATCCTGAAGGAATTCTTCGTCGACCGGCAGGTGCCCTATTTCCAGGACTATTGCCGCAAGTACACCGACCTGCCGCTGCTGGTGACGCTGCGCCGCGACGGCGCGCGCTGGGTGGCCGACAGGTATCTGCGCGCCAGCGATTTCGAGGGCGCATTGGGTTCGCCCGGCAACGCCGACTGGAAGACGGTGGGCCTCGACCAGGACGGCCAGCCGGTGGTGCCCACCGGTTCCATCGGCTTCCGTTGGCCGAAAGGCGACAGCCCCGACCACGGCAAGTGGAATCTCGAGGAAAAAGCCGGCGACGGCCGCGACATCACGCTGCAACTGACGCAACTGGAACGGCGTGACGATGTCGCCGACGTGGCGTTCCCGTATTTCGGCGGCGTCACCAATCCGCATTTCACCGCCAACGCTCAAGGCACCGATGGTTTGCTCATACGCCGCGTGCCGGTGCGCAAATTCGCCACGAAGAATGGCGAAACCATGGTGGCCACGGCCTTCGATCTGCTGTGCGCGCATTACGGGCTCGATCGCGGGCTCGGCGGCGAATGCGCCAAGAGTTACGACGACAACGTCGCCTACACGCCGGCGTGGCAGGAAGCCATCACCGGCACGCCGGCCGCCAAGGTCATCGAAGTGGCGCGCGGCTTCGCGCACAACGCCGAGAAGACCCGCGGCCGTTCGATGGTGATCATCGGCGCCGGCATGAACCACTGGTACCACCAGGACATGAACTACCGCAGCATCATCAACTTCCTGATGCTGTGCGGCACGGTGGGCGTGTCCGGCGGCGGCTGGTCGCATTATGTCGGCCAGGAAAAGCTGCGCCCGCAGACCGGCTGGACGGTGCTGGCCTTTGCACTCGACTGGGTGCGGCCGCCGCGGCACATGTGCGGCACCTCGTTCTTCTATGCGCATTCCGATCAGTGGCGCTACGAGACGCTGAAGACCGCCGAACAACTTTCGCCGCTGGCGGACGCCACCCGCTACGGCCGTACCCTGATCGACTGCAACGTGCGCGCCGAACGGATGGGCTGGCTGCCGTCCTCGCCGCAGTTGAACCGCAATCCGCTGGACGTGGCCCGCGACGCCGCGGCCGCCGGCAAGGACGCGAAGGATTACGTCGCGGCGGCGCTGAAGTCGGGCGACATCCAGATGGCCTGCGAGGATCCGGACAATCCGGTGAACTTCCCGCGCAACCTGTTCATCTGGCGCTCCAACCTGTTCGGCTCGTCCGGCAAGGGCCACGAATATTTCCTGAAGCACTTCCTCGGCACCCGTTGCGGGTTGCAGGGCAAGGACCTCGGCGAGGACGGCGGCGTGAAGCCGGAGGAAGTCGCATGGCGCGACCCGGCGCCGGAAGGCAAGCTCGACCTCGTGGTGACGCTGGACTTCCGGATGTCCACCTCGTGCCTGTATTCCGACGTGGTGCTGCCGACTGCCTCGTGGTACGAGAAGAACGATCTCAACACCACCGACATGCACCCCTTCATCCATCCGTTGTCCGCGGCGGTCGATCCGGTATTTGAATCGAAGAGCGACTGGGAGATCTTCAAGGCGATCGCGAAGAAGTTTTCCGAACTTTCCGAAGGCGTGCTGGGCGTCGAAAAGGACGTGGTGCTGGTGCCGATCCTGCA
>DASURP010000085.1:0-5787 GCA_036279975.1 Rhodanobacteraceae bacterium | reverse complement strand
GCCCAGCGGGCGATCGCCGCGTGCAGCGCATCGAGGCCGTCGGTGAGCGCGGCGGGACCGGGCTGCAGGATGATGGACGACTTGATTTCGTGCAGCTCGCCGTCGCGCACCGCGGGAACGGCATCCCAGCCGGGACGCGCCTGCACCTTGCCGGGCTGGAATTTCTTGCCGCACCATGATGCGAGGATCATGTCCGGCTGGCGCCGCACGACCTCCATGGGATCGGCGAGGATGCGGTTCTTCGCCAGCGATTCTTCCGCCAATTCCGGAAAGACATCCTCGCCGCCCGCGATGCGGATCAGTTCCGCGACCCAGCGGATGCCGGTGATGGGCGGTTCGTCCCACTCCTCGAAGTACACCTGCGGGTGGCGTGGCAGTGCCGCACCCGCGGCGCGCACGTCTTCGACGTGGGCCTCCAATCCGGCCACATACGCCTCGGCCTTGTCCGGCGCGCCCACCAGTGCGCCGAGGCGGCGCACGTAGGCAAGGATCCCCGCCACCGAACGGTGGTTGCTGATCCAGACCTCGACGCCGGCCTTGATCAATTCCCGCGCAATTTCGGCCTGGATGTCGGAAAAGCCGATTGCCATGTCGGGGCGCAAGGCCAGGATCTTGTCGATCTTCGCGCTGGTGAATGCCGAGACCCTGGGTTTTTCCCTGCGCGCGCGCGGCGGACGCACCGTGAATCCTGAAATGCCGACGATGCGGTCCTGCTCGCCGAGGGCGTACAACACCTCGGTCGGCTCTTCAGTCAGACAAACGATACGTTGTGGACCTGTTTTCACGGATACAGCAATCGGTGCCGCCATTCGCCCGCCTGCAGTTCCCAGCGCTCGCGCTCGTTCCAGCGATGCGCGCCGGCGTACCAGAACTCCACCATGTCGGGCACGATCCGGTAGCCGCCCCATTCGACGGGACGCGGCACGTCGCGGCCGGCGAACTTGCGTTCGAACTCGTGGATGCGCGTCTCGAGTTCCGCGCGATCGGACAGGGTCTGCGACTGCAGCGACGCCCAGGCGCCGAGCTGGCTCATGCGCTCACGGGTGGCGAAATAGGCATCCGATTCCGCCGCCGGCAGCTTCTCCGCGCGACCCTCGATGCGCACCTGCACCGGCGGGTCGAGCCGCTTCCAGTACAGGCACAACGCAACGTGTGGATTGGCCGCGAGCTGTGCGCCCTTGTCGCTGGCGTAATGCGTGAAGAACGTCAGCCCGTCTGCGCCGAGCGTCTTGAACAGCACCATGCGCGCGTGCACGCGTCCGTCCGGACCGGCGGTGGCGACGGCCATCGCGTTCGGTTCGGGATCGCCGCTGGCGAGCGCCGCCGCGTGCAGGCGTTGCAAGGTTTCAAGAATCGTCGGATTCAGCATCGCGTGGTTGATGGATCTGTCGACAAGCCACAAGCTTACGCGTTCCATGCAGTACAGGCGCTACGCGTCATCCACAAACCCGTTGAAGAACCGTCGCGAGCGAAGGCAGATTGCGGGACGCCGGAGCGCAGCCAGCGGAGCGTACCCGCCAGTACGGGAGCATGGCGAGCACCGCCGGCACGCAAGCTGCCAAGCGCAGCAGGTCATTCAGCGGGTTAGCCTTGTTCGATGCGATACCCGTGCTGGTACACCGCCGTCAGCCGCCAGCCATTCTCGCCCGACAGGCCGAGCTTCTTGCGCAATCGGCTGATATGGGTATCGACGGTGCGGGTACTGACGTCGCCGGCGAGGTTCCAGACGTTCTCCAGCAACGCGTCGCGGCTGACGATGCGCCCCTGGCGCCGGAACAGGTAACAGGCCAGTTCGTATTCGCGTTGGGTCAGTTCCACCGCTTCGCCGTGGACGGTGATCTGGCGGCGCTGGGGATCGACGCGATAGGGCGGCAGTTCCAGCACGTCGCTGCCGTCGCTGTCGCCACCGCGACGGCGCAGCACCGCCGCGACCCGCGCCAGCAGCTCAGCCTGCTTGGGCGGCTTTACCACGTAGTCGTCGGCGCCCGCGGCGAGACCCTCCACAATGTCGGATTCGTCGCCGCTGGCGGTCAGGAATATCACCGGCAATCCCGCGTTCGGGGATTGCCGGATCCAGCCGAGTACATCCAGCCCCTTCGCATCGGGCAGGCTGCGATCCAGCAGGACCAAGTCCACCGCCTCGCTGCCGAGACGCCGCCGGAACTCGCTTGCCGTCCTGAACAACGCGCACCCGTAACCGGCATGTTCCAGCCACAGGCGCAAAAGCTCGGCCTGGTCCGCATCGTCCTCGACGCAACCGACCGTCCAAGTCACTGCACTCATCGTCGTACTCGTGTCCCCTTCAACCGCATGACCCCCTCACCCTGCTGAATCCATACACCAATAATCACCCATGTGTGCAGCCGATGCCTTAACCTGCGTCAATCGACCTCGAAATTGATGCGCATGTTCACGCGCCACTCCCGCACGTTGCCGTCGTTGTCCGTCGCGACCTTGATGTCATTGATCCACGCACCCTTGATGTTCTTGACCGTCTTGCCGGCCCGCTGCAATCCGTGATGCACCGCATCCTCGATCCCTTTCGAGGAAGACGCACTCAACTCGATGACCTTGGTGACGGACATGCCAATTCTCCTTTGTGGCGCCGGGAAATTGATGGTTCGACTCGCGGTATGTCGCCAACCGTGACATATTTCACGCTTTTGTCAAGCATTGAGCCCGGCAAAGGCCGAAATCAGGCTCGAAACCTGAGCAGCAGCCCGGGATGCAGCCCGGGAACGGCCGCCAGCACGCTGCGCGTATCCAGGGATGGCGGCCGGCCGGCCAGGTCGCTGAACACCCCGCCCGATTCCCGCACGATCACGGCCAGCGCCGCGATATCCAGGATGTTGACGTCGGATTCGACCACCACGTCCAGCGCACCGCGCGCCAGCAGGTGGTAATGGCAGAAATCACCGTAGCCGCGCACGCGGTTGACCTCGCCGACGAGTCCGCCCAGCGCCTGCCAGCGGCGCGCGTCCCGTGCCAGCGAAGTGATGTTGCCCAGCGACAAGGCCGCGTCCTTCAGGCCACCGGTTCCGGAAGCCTGCACCCGCGCGCCATCCATGAATGCGCCGCCCCCGCGCCGTGCCCACATGGTCTCGCCGTACGCCGGCGCGTGCGACACGCCCAGCAGCAGTTCGCCCGCATGCATCAGCGCGATTTGGGTCGAGAAGAATGGCGTGCCGCGCACGAAGCTCTTGGTGCCATCCAGCGGATCGACCAGCCACAGGAATTCGCCCGTGCCGGTGCGTCCGCGTTCTTCGCCGAAGATCGCATGATCCGGGAACGCCGCCAGCAGGACCGCACGGATGATGTCCTCGGCTTCGCGGTCGGCGATGGTCACCGGCGTCGTGTCGGGCTTGGTTTCAACCGCCACGCCCCGGGAGAAATGCTGCACGATGCGCTCGCCCGCGGCGCGCGCGGCTGCAAGCGCGACATCCAGCGCATGCTCGAGAAACGCTGCATCGGGGGTTCCGCCCATGCCCGCCAGCTTACCCGCGCTTGAGCCGGTCCGCCGCGGCCACGATCATGGCGCGATGAACGACACGCCCTCCCGCAACGCCGAACTCGTTGCGCGCGACCTTGCGCATGTGTGGCATCCCTGTACCCAGATGCGTGAACATGCGGGCGCGCTGCCGCTGGTCCCGGTCGTGCGCGGCGACGGCGCCTGGCTGGTCGACGCCGACGGCAGGCGCTATCTCGACGGCATCAGTTCATGGTGGAGTTGCCTGTTCGGGCACGCCAACCCGCGCATCGCCGCCGCGATCGCCGAACAGTCCGCCAAACTCAACCACGTGATGCTGGCCGGGTTCACCCACGAGCCCGCGTTGCAACTGGCCGAGGAACTGGTGCGCATCGCGCCGCCCGGCCTGACCCGCGTGTCCTATGCCAGCGATGGCGCCAGCGCGGTGGAAATCGCGCTGAAGATGAGCTTCCACCATTGGCGCAACGCCGGGCAGCCGCAACGAAAGCGCTTCATCGCGCTGGCCCATGCCTACCACGGTGAAACCCTGGGCGCGCTCAGCGTCAGCGACCTGCCGCTGTACCGCGCGGTGTACGGCCCGTTGTTGTTCGACCCGATCGTGGCGCCCTCGCCCGACTGGCTGGACGCACAGCCCGGCGAGGACGCCGACGGCATCGCGCAGCGGCGGCTCGCCGACATGCGCGCACTGCTGGAGCGCCACGCCGGGGAGACCTGCGCGGTCATCGTGGAACCGCTGGTGCAGTGCTCGGGCGGGATGCGGATGCATGCCGCGTCGTACCTGGCGGGCTTGCGCACCCTGTGTGACGAGTTCGGCGTGCACCTGATCGCCGACGAGATCGCGGTGGGATTCGGCCGCACCGGCAGCCTGTTCGCCTGCGAACAGGCCGGCATCACGCCCGACTTCCTGTGCCTGTCCAAGGGCCTGACCGGCGGCGCCCTGCCGCTCTCGACGGTGCTGACCACCGAGGCGGTATACCAGGCTTTCCTGGGCGACTACGCCGCCAACAACGCTTTCCTGCACTCGCACACCTTCAGCGGCAACCCGATCGCCTGCGCGGCGGCGCTGGCCGCGCTGGCGATCTTCCGGGAAGAGCCCGTGCTGGAACGCAATCGCACGCTGGCCGCACACCTTGCGCAACGCATCGACCCGTTGCGCGGACACCCGCACGTCACGGGGCTGCGCCGGAGCGGCTGGATCACGGCCTTCGACCTGGTCAGGGACAAGGCCTCGCACCAGCCCTGGCCCGGCGCCGAGCGCCGCGGCCTGCGCTTCTACCGGCACGCACTGGCGCGCGGCGTGCTGTTGCGCCCGCTCGGCGACACGGTGTATTTCATGCCGCCCTACTGCATCGATGAAGACGATATTGATTTGCTGGTCGAGGTCGCGATCGATGCCGTCGAAGCGGCGACGGCCTGACACCGCGCGCTGGTTATCGGGCGTTCCCCGCAACGATCTCGCTCGCTCCAGGCGAAACCCACGCTGACGACATCCCTGTCTTTTTCCGCGCCTCCCCGGGGGCGCGGGCAACTTTCTCTTGCATGACCCTCGCTTTGATCACCTTGGACGCAAGCAGTCGTCCCTGGCGCGATGCGCGGGACCGGCATCCCTGCCGGTCAGCTTGGTGAATTGAACGCCAGTTCAATTCACCGGCGCCCCCGCGAACACGCCCTCCGCGCATCCCTGCGCTGCGGGCTCGTTCGCGGCCGCCGGGGTTCGCCGACGGCACATCCTTGTGCCTGCGGCGAACTGGCGCACTTCCTGTGCACCACCCTTCGGGCATTTCCGGCATCCGCTCGCCGCGATCGAGGGGCTCCGCCTGCGCGCGTCCTGTGCGCGTGACGGACGAAGCGGACTATTGAGTCTGGCTTTGCGCGAGGCCATGGCTGGCCGGCAACGGAGCAGGGCTTCTCCCGCGCCTTTGCATGACGTCGAGAAGCGCAGTCGAACGGCAGAGTAAGCGCCGGATGTGTGAACACATGGAGGTGCGACTAAATCGGCAGTTCCTGCCGATTTGAACGCCGAAGACGGCCCTGAGCGCCAGCGAGGGGCGAGCCACAGGGATGTGGCGGGTAGTTCGGCGCGGCTGCCCTCGGCGAGCACCGAGGGTAGTCGAGCCGACCGGATGTCGGCGAGGCCGTCATGCCCGGCGCAATGGTTTTGGCGGTCGCCGGCAAACCGGCTCCCGCCAGGCGGCTGTCGTAGGAGCGCGCCTGCGCGCGATCACGCTCGCCGCCGCGGCGAGCAAAACCCGTAGAAAGGTTGACGTGCTTGCGAGAAAAGCTGGGTCCCGGCCTGCGCC
>DASURP010000084.1:0-6749 GCA_036279975.1 Rhodanobacteraceae bacterium | reverse complement strand
AGCATCAGTTTGCGGCGGAGGGTCATGCGAAACCGGGATGGGAAAACCGGGACAGCTTAGCCCAAGCCTGCCCGATCCCGGCTGCACCGACATACGCTCGAAGCAGCTGTTGTTGAAAGTCAGGCCATGGATGGCCGTTCTGGTGCAGCCGATCGCAATGTCCGCCACGCGACAGTCCGGTCACGGTACACAGCGTTCATGGACGAACGCACACCTATGGCTTCCAGCGGTACCCCACCCCGTGCACCGTCTCGATCGCATCGAACGCGGGATCGACGGCAAGGAACTTCTTCCGGATGCGCTTGATGTGCGAGGTGATGGTGGCGTCGTCCACCACCAGCTCGGCATCGCGCATCAACTGGTCGCGGTTCTTCACGTGGCCGGGGAACCGCACCAGCGTGTGCACCATCCAGAATTCGGTCACGGTGAGCGGCACTTCGACGTCGTTCCAGGTGATGCGCATGCGTTCGGCTTCGAGCTTCAGCGGGCCGTGTTCGACCACGGTTTCGGTCGCGGCCGGCGCCTTCTGCGATTCCGCGCGCCGGAACAGTGCGCCGATGCGCGCGGCCAGCTGGTGGAAGCTGATGTCCTTGGACAGGTAATCGTCGGCGCCAAGACGCAGGCCGGAGATCACGTCGAAATCGGAATCGCGCGCGGTCAGGAAGATGATCGGCAGGGTGGCCGATTTGGCGCGCAGCTCACGGCACAGGTCGAAGCCGCCTTCCGGCTCGTCGCCGAGGCCGATGTCGATGATCACCAGTTCCGGCATGCGGCTGGCGAAAGCGCCCGAAGCCTCGCCGCGCGAAGCGAAACCGCGCACGTCGTAACCGATGCGCGAGAGCGCTTCGACGTAGTTGGCGCGGATGGAAGGTTCATCCTCGACGATGGCGATGGCACGGGCCATGCGGATCTCCTGTTGCCACGGTCCGGTTTTCGGGCCGCCCAGGGCGAGCCTGCGTCATGTCGGCGCGACGTGCAAGCCCGGCCGGGCGCCTTGCCCGCGTTTTGCCACAAATCGCCCGCGTGTCGCCCTTGACCCGCCCCCCGGCCGGCGCGTGCTGGATGCCAAATGAAACCCGTCGGTACTCCTGCCGTGGATGTCGACTGTGGAACACCCCGCGCTGGCGCCAGAGACGCGCCGGTCCTGACACCGGAAGGCGTCCAGCGCGTGGACCACCACTTGCAGTTTCGGAAAACCTCTCTTCGGTTTCGTTTCCTCTCCTGGTCGGCCGCGGCCCCGGTGCTCGAATACCGGGGCCGTTGGCTTTTTGGCGCGATCGTCCATGAACGCTGCCTCGTTCGGCCAATACGCAACTTGAAGCGGACCGGGCTCTGAAAGACCAGAACGGACATCCATGTCCTGACTTTTCACAGCAGCCGCTTCGCCCGTACATCCAGAGCACGCGATCCCGAGGCCCGGATTTGCGTTTTTTCGCGTTTATTCGCGGACTGTGCTGCTGTCCGGCAGGACTCAACCGGCCGCTTTGCGCATGGCTGCAATGGTTTTCCCGTAATCGCTGCTGCCGAAGATCGCGGAACCCGCCACGAAGGCGTCCGCGCCGACACGGGCGATTTCGCCGATGTTGTCGGTCTTCACGCCGCCATCGACTTCCAGATGGATCGGCCGTCCGCTGCAGTCGATGATTTCCCGCGCGCGCTTCAATTTTTCCAGCGCCGACGGGATGAACAACTGGCCGCCGAAGCCGGGGTTGACCGACATCACCAGCACGATGTCCAGCTTGTCCAGCACGTATTCCAGCCAGTCCAGCGGCGTCGCCGGGTTGAACACCAGCCCGGCCTTGCAGCCATGCTCGCGGATCAGCGCCAGCGTGCGGTCGACGTGCCGGGTGGCTTCCGGGTGGAAGCTGATCGAGCTCGCGCCGGCCCTGGCGAAGTCCGGCACGATGCGATCCACCGGTTCCACCATCAGGTGCACGTCCAGCGGCGCGGTAATGCCATAGTCGCGCAGGGCCTTCAGCACCATCGGCCCGATGGTGAGGTTGGGCACGTAGTGGTTGTCCATGACGTCGAAATGGACCCAGTCGGCGCCGGCGTCGATCACGGCGTCCACTTCGGCACCGAGCTTCGCGAAATCCGCCGACAGGATCGAAGGGGCGATGATGCAGGGCTGCTTGGCCATGGGTTTCCCTTGTAGGAGCCGGCCTGCCGGCGACCTGGATGGATGGGGCGACAAGCCGGTCCGCGCGCAGGCGCGCTCCTACCTGAACCCCCGCTCGGATTGTATGCGCTCCCACGCCGCATTGATTTCCTTGGCGCGCGCCTCGGCGCGCCGGCGCATGTCTTCGGGCATGCTGCCCAGCCGGTCGGGGTGGAACTGGCTGATCAGCTTGCGGTAGGCGCGCTTGGTGGTGCGTTCGTCGGCGTCGTGCGCCACGCCCAGTACCGCGTACGGGTCGGGGCCGCTACTGCGGGGAGCCGGGCGATAACCCTGCTGCGAGTATGCGCCGGCTTGCGCCCAGTCGCTTGCATCCGGGCGGGCCTGCCATGCAAAACCCTTCATCGCCAGCAGCGCGACCAGCTGGATTTCGCCGACGCGCAGCGAAAACGCCACGCGCTTCAACACCTGCAGCTTGTCGCTGGTCAGCGGACCGTCCGCCAGCGCCACGTCGCACAGCATGTCCAGGAACGGCATCACCGAGCTGCGCCGCGGCATGCACCATGCACGCAGGTCGACCAGCGCCTGCGCCAGATCGAATCCCGGCGCCTTGCCCTTGTTGAAGGCGTCGATGGCGCGGCGGCGCCACAGTGCGTCCAGTTCCAGCCGCGTCATCATTTTCTCGGCGATCGCGACCTCGGCCTCGGATACCCGTCCGTCACTCTTGGCCAGCGCGCCCATCAGCGCGAACAGCGGCTCGACATAGCCGTTCTTTCCGCCGGTGTGGGTGAGCCCGGTCAGCCAGCCGCTGTCGAGCACCAGGTGTCCGATCACCAGCCCGATCAAGGCGCCGCCGAAATCCCGCGTCACCCACAAGCCGATCACGAAGCCGATCAGCTTGCCCCAGATCCTCATGGGCGGACTCTCATCACTTGTCCGCCAGGGCCGGCTTGCACGGGGATTGCGCCGCGAACCAGCGCGCCAGCGCCTGCATGTCCTGCTCGGTCAGCGGGCCGGCCGCCGCGCGCATCACCGCCACCTTGCGTTCGCCGTTGCGGTATTCATGCAATGCCTGCAACAGGTACGCGTACGGTTGTCCCGCCAGGTTGGGCGCACCCGGAATGCGCGCGTGCCCGTCCTCGCCGTGGCAGGCCGCGCACAGGCCGAGCTGCGCGGGCGGGTTCGGCGGCTCCGGGGCTGCCTGCGCGGCCACGAGGGGCGCCAGCGCGAGCAGCGGGACGATCCAGGGCGGTTTGTGCATCCGCCAAGTTTATCAGTGGTGGCAGCGGCCCCGCGGGCTTCCAGCCGCCTCGCTACAATGCGCGTTTGCCGCTCGCGGAGCCACGCCGTGCCGACCACCCTGCTCGAATCCGATCTGCCCGGCCTCGAACTCCTGCACCGCGGCAAGGTGCGCGACGTATATGCATTGCCGGGGGACCGCTTGTTGATCGTGGCGAGTGATCGCCTGTCGGCGTTCGACGTGGTGCTGCCCGACCCGATCCCCGGCAAGGGCGAGATGTTGACGCAGATTTCGAACTTCTGGTTCGGCAAGACCGCGCACCTGGTGCCGAACCATTTGACCGGTATCGACGTTGCCTCGGTGTTGCCGGAAGGCGTGGACGCGAAACTGTACGCCAGGCGCGCGGTGGTGGTGAGGCGCCTGAAGGCCGTGCCGATCGAGGCGATCGCGCGCGGCTACCTGATCGGCTCGGGCTGGAAGGATTACCAGAAATCCGGCGCGTTGTGCGGGATCGACCTGCCGGCCGGCCTCCAACAGGCGCAGCAATTGCCCGAGCCGATCTTCACGCCTTCCACCAAGGCGCCCAAGGGCAGCCACGACGAGAACATCGGCTTCGACGCGGTCGTCAAGCTGGTCGGCGCCGACCCCGCGCAGCAGATACGCGACGCCACGCTGGCGATCTACAAGTTCGCGGCGGCCTACGCGGCCGAGCGCGGCATCCTCATCGCCGACACCAAGTTCGAGTTCGGCACCGACGCCGCCGGCAAGCTGTACGTGATGGACGAAATGCTCACCCCGGATTCCTCGCGTTTCTGGCCGGCCGACCAGTACCGGGTCGGCATCAGCCCGCCGTCCTACGACAAGCAGTTCGTGCGCGATTACCTCGAAACCCTGGACTGGGGCAAGACCGCGCCCGGCCCGAAGCTGCCGCGCGCGGTGATCGAGGGCACCGCGGCGAAATACGCCGAGGCGTTGAAGAAGCTCGCCGGCATTGCGTTGACTTGATCGCTGGCGTGGCAAGCTGTGCGCCAGAGGCGTAGATTCGAACCGTCGACAACCAACACCACCATGCGCGATATCCACCAATGGTTCGGCAGCTATGCTGCCGACCACCAGGACCCGACCAACCGGGCCATCCACTGGGTGTGCGTGCCGGTGATCATGTGGGCGGTGATTGCGGCGCTGTGGACGATTCCACCCGTCCTGCCGCGCTGGTTCCGGCCCGGCCTGTGGGCGGTGGTCGCGATGTTCCTCGCGTTCCTGTTCTACCACCGCCTGTCGCGCAAACTCGGCTATGCCATGGCGCTGGTGTTCATCGTGAGCGGCGCGATCGCATGGGCGTTGTACGGCGCACTCGGCCCGCACGGCTTGCTGGTCCTGGCGGCAGTGTTGTTCGTGCTGGCATGGATCGGCCAATTCATCGGCCACGCCATCGAAGGCCGGCGGCCCGCGTTCTTCACCAACATCGTGCAATTGCTGATCGGGCCGGCGTGGCTGATGGGAAAACTCATGCGCAGATTCGGGATCGCGTATTGAAATGGCGTCAGGGACAATTTCGCGCGACAACGCCGGTCAGCATTCCAAATGAGGCCTGAATTTGTCCCTGACACCATTTCCTACCCATTGGCGAGATCACGATTGAGCAGCGCCGCCAGCCTTGCCCCCGCCTGCCGCAGGCGCCGCTCCGCGATTGGCAATTCGCGTTCAACATACGCGTCACCAATGAAACGCGAGTCCGGGTACACGCCTCCGTCACGATCGATCCGGCAAGACTCCTCGGCCCAGTCGGCCGGCGTGCCGCCGGTCGCGATCGGGGTGCGCGCGGCCGCAAGCTTGCGCGCGTATTGCGCCGCGGACAAGCGGGTCGAGTCCAGCATCAGCGAATCCCAGACCCTGTGCAGGTTGGTGCCGCGATCCTGCCCCTGCACCCGCCAGCGCACCTGGAAATCATTGCCGCCGGCATCGCGGCGGTAGCCATCGTGCAAGGGCTGGTGGATGTCGCCGACGAGATGCACCACGAACGCCAGCGCCTCGGCGCGTTCGGCGGGCGGCTGCGAGCGGTCGGCCAGGATCGCCGAATACTTTTCGATCGCCGCCACCGCGCAGTCGCCCTCGCGGCAATCACGCGGCGGCGAGTAGTTGCAATCCGGGGAATGGAAGTTGACGAAGTGCATGCGCCTGGTGCGCTGGAACAGCGCCGGATCGATGTCGCGCAGGTCGTCGGCCCAGTTCGCGACCCCGGACAGGTGCCGCGCATGGCGCAGCGCCAACAATTCCTGCGCCGCGGCCCAGGCTTGCGGGGTCAACTGCGCCTCGGCCAGCCGGGCCACGATGTGGTGGCCGCGCGGCCCCCACGCGAAGGCCGGCGTCGCGCACAGTAGCAGCGTGGCCGATGCCAGCGCGAACGCAACGGAGCGGGATGGCGTGTGCAAAGTCCGTTCCATGAACTGCCTGCGGGAAAGCGCCAGTTTGCCACGTCCGGCACGGTCTCCGCCCATGAAGCGGCATGCCAAACCGGGTAAAATGACGGTTCTATCCACACTGTCTACACAAAGGACGACACCATGGCGATCAAGGTCGCGATCAACGGCTACGGCCGCATCGGTCGCAACATCCTGCGTGCGCTGTACGAATCCAATCGCACCGGCGCGCTCCGCATCGTCGCAATCAACGACCTCGGCGACGCCGAGACCAACGCGCACCTGACCCAGTACGACACCGCGCACGGCAAGTTTCCCGGCACGGTCGGCGTCGAGGGTGGCGACCTGGTCGTCAACGGCGACAGGATCAAGGTATGCGCCGAGCGCGATCCGTCGAAATTGCCCTGGAAGGGCCTCGGCGTCGACATCGTGATCGAGTCGACGGGCCTTTTCACGCAACGCGACAAGGCCGCCGCGCATCTCGCGGCCGGGGCGAAGAAGGTCATCATCTCCGCACCGGGCAAGGACGTCGACGGCACCTTCGTGTACGGCGTCAACCACGACAGGATCAAGCCCGGCGACGCCATCATCTCGAACGCGTCGTGCACCACCAACTGCCTCGCGCCGCTGGCCAAGGTGCTGCACGAGAAGATCGGCATCGTGCACGGCCTGATGACCACCATCCACGCCTACACCAACGACCAGGTCACCGTGGACGTGCGCCACAAGGACCTGCGTCGCGCCCGCGCCGCCGCCGCCAACATCATCCCGACCAAGACCGGCGCCGCCAAGGCGGTCGGCCTGGTGCTGCCGCAACTGGTCGGCAAGGTCGATGGCTTCGCGCTGCGCGTGCCGACCATCAACGTCTCGCTGGTCGACCTCACCTTCACCGCCGAGCGCGCCACCACCAAGGAAGAGATCAACGAGCTGATGACCGCCGCGGCCAAGGGCCCGCTCAAGGGCATCCTGGCGG